>JALHOG010000015.1:0-62721 GCA_022843125.1 Ilumatobacteraceae bacterium | reverse complement strand
CGACGTCGGCCGCGACACGCTCCATCGCGGCTCGAAAGCCGGTGCTGTCGAGCGACTCGAAGACATCGCTCGTACTCCAGCGCGGCAGAGGCTCGACGGCTACGTCGGGGGTTGCGTCCGTGTCGATGCTCATGGTGCGCCCAGTCTGCCCGAATACGCGGAACGGGTGCGATGCACAGCGAACCCGAGGCGGTGGTAGAGGCGGACGGCGGCTGTGTTGGCGGCGTCGACGTACAGATTGGCGTGTGTGACGCCACGGTCGGCGAGCGAGTCGAGCCCGGCGAGCGTGAGTTCGCGGCCGAGGCCGCGCCCGTGGGCGGCGGGGTCGACGGCGATCGCATAGATCTCGCCGAGCGGCGGACGGAGCTCGGCGTGGACCTTCGTCCAGCAGAACCCGAGCAGCTGGCCGTCGGCCTCGTACAGGCGGAACCCGTCGGCATCGAACCAGGGTTCGGCGAGGCGCTGGGCGAGGGTTGCCGCCGTCCAGCCGCCCTGCTCACCGTGGTCGGCGAAGGCGCGGTTGTTGATGGTGAGCCACGCCGAGTCGTCGACCCCTGGCACGAACGCCCGCGTGGCCACCGCCGAGCGGTCGGGATGGGGGAGTGGTCGCCGCATCTCGTGCAGGGAGCGCTCGAGCACGAGCCCGTGCTCGGCGGCGAGCTCGCCGACGGCGTCGGTCGCGTCGTCGACCCACCACGTGAGTCGACCGCCACCGTTGCGGCGGAACGCGTCGATCGCGGTGTCGGCCAGGTCGAGCGCAACCGCCGCCGCATCAGGGCGTGCATCTGTGAGGTCGCCGTCGGGACGCGTGACGACCTCGAGCACCACGCCGTCGTTGGCGGCCGACACCTGCGCCATCGCGATCAACCGTGGGGTGTCACCTGCGAGCTCTGTTGCCGTGACCGCGACGAAACCGGCTGCGCCACCGCCGACGAGGTCGAGCCACAGGTGATCGCTGAGCGGTCGGGCCCCCTGCACGGCCGCCAACTCGTCGATGAACCCAACGAGCTGGTCCCGATCGTCGGGCCGGAGGTGACGCAGGATGTCGACCCGTCGCATCGACTCGACGCTACCGCCGCCATTCGCGGCCGGGCGGCCCCGCGGTAGCGTCGCAGCGTGACCGCTCCCGACCGTCGCCCGAGGACCCCGAAGGGCGCGGCCCGACTCGTCGCCGACGTGCTCGCCGACGTCTATCCGGTCGATGCCGATCCAGTCGCTGCGTCTCCGGCTGACACGCTTCCGGCCGACACGCTTCCGGCCGACACGCGCTCGGCGGTTCTGTGCGAGCTCGATCACCGTTCACCGTTCGAGCTCCTGGCCGCCACCATCCTGTCGGCGCAGTGCACCGACGCCCGCGTCAACCTGGTGACGCCGGCGCTGTTCGCCCAGTACCCGGGCCCGGCCGAGCTCGCTGTTGCCGACCCGTCGGTGGTGGAGGAGTTGGTTCACTCGACCGGGTTCTTCGCCGCCAAGACCCGCAACCTGATCGCGATGGCGCACGCTCTCGTCGAGCGCCACGGTGGCGATGTCCCGACCGGTCTCGACGAACTCGTGGCCCTCCCGGGCGTCGGTCGCAAGACCGCCAACGTCGTCCGGGTCGTCGCGTTCGGTCTGCCAGGGCTGCCGGTCGACACCCACGTCGTGCGCGTGTCCAATCGCCTCGGCCTGACGACGCAGGACGATCCGGTCGCGATCGAGCACGAGCTCGGGTCGTTCCTCGCGGCCCGCGACCGTGGCCCGTTCGGGCTGCGCCTCATCCTGCACGGCCGTCGGGTCTGTGTCGCGAAGGGCCCGCGATGCGACGTGTGTCCGTTCGTCGCCTGGTGTCCGTCAGCCAAGCGCTGACGGTGCACGCTGGTCACCCGGCGTGGTGGTGACCCAACGTTGTTGCGTGACTACGCCACGCGGTGTCAGGAGAGAATCAGCGATGAAGCGGCCTTGTCGCGATCGGGTCGGCTGATCGGCCGTCATCGTCAGATGGTTGTGAAAACTCCTGCCGGTGCTTGCCGCTCACGTGTCGATTTGTGAGAATGATGACAACCAGGTTCCCGCCACCTGGATTGGTGTGGTCGAGATCCGCCGCTTGGCCGCACACGGGTTTGATGACCCCCCGGTTCTCCGGGGGGTCGTCCCCGTTTTCGGTCCCGTCACACGTCGCAGGTGCCTGCCGCACCGCATGTCACGGCATGTCACGGCCTGTCAGGGCACGCCGTCAGCGATCGAGCGTCTTGATGGCCCGGTGCAGGGTGCGCACGGCGATGCGCAACTGACGCTCCGCTTCGTGCACCACGGCGACCACGTCCTCCCGCTCGGTGCCGAGGAAGGGCTCGGCGATCGCCCCCACCCGGTCGCGGACCCGATCGACGGTGTCGGCCATCACGCTCAGCTCTGCGAGCGCATGGGCGGGATCGATGCGCGGTGACCCGGACGAGCGATGATCGGGCGAGCTGGCCATCGGCCCAACCTAGACACGCCGCGGCCGGAACCGGCGGGTGCCGCCTGCCGGCCGCCTCGATCCCAGCGGGGGGCGGGCAGCAACGGTGGGTAACCTCGGCCCACGTGATCCCGGTCCGAGATGACCTGCGTGCCCTCGAGGGCTACCACTCGCCCCAGGTCGACGTCCGCGTCCGGCTCAACACCAACGAGTCGCCGTTGCCGCCGCCCGCTGCGTGGCGCGACGCGTTCGCCGCCGAGCTGTCCCGCATCGAGTGGCATCGGTATCCCGATCGGCAGGCGACCGAGCTGCGCGAGGCGATCGGAGCCATGCACGGCGTCCCGGCCGACATGGTGTTCGCCGCCAACGGGTCGAACGAGGTGCTGCAGACGATCCTGCTCGCGTACGCCGGGTTCGGGCGCACGGTCGCCACCTTCGAGCCCACGTACCAGATGCACGCCCAGATCGCCCGCGTCGTCGGCTCGACGGTCGTCGAGGGGGAGCGCAACGCGGACTTCACGCTCGACCCGGCCGAGATGCGGCGCGTGGTCGATGCGGCCCGGCCGCACGTGGTGTTCCTCACCTCGCCGAACAACCCGACCGGGCTGGTCGAGCCGGCTGAGCGTGTCGTCGAACTGCTCGACATCGCCCCGGGTCTGGTCGTCGCCGACGAGGCGTACGCCCAGTTCGCCGACTGGTCGGCACTGTCGCTGCTCGACGAGCAACGCCCACTCGTCGTCACCCGGACGTTCTCGAAGACGTGGAGCATGGCGGCGGTGCGCCTCGGCTACGTCGTCGGGCCGACGTGGTTCATCAGCGAGCTCGACAAGGTCGCGCTGCCGTACCACCTCGACGTGGCGAAGCAGATCGCCGGTCGCCTGGCGCTGCGATTCACCGATGAGATGGACGATCGGGTCCGGTTGATCGTCTCCGAGCGCGAACGCATCTCCGACGCCATGCGGTCGCTCCCGATCGACGTCACCCCGAGTGGCGCCAACTTCGTGCTGTTCAGGCCGCAGACGATCGGTGGGCGCGCCCTGTGGGCGGAGCTCCTCGAGCGCAGCATCCTCGTTCGCGACTGCTCCGGCTGGCCGCGGCTCGCCGATTGTCTCCGAGTCACCGTCGGCACTCCCGCCGAGAACGACGAGTTCGTCGCCGCACTGCAGGAGATCCTCCGATGACGCCCGCCCGCCCCGCTCGCATCGCCACCCGCTCGCGGGCCACGAAGGAGACCTCGATCGAGATCTCGATCGACCTCGACGGCACGGGTAGCACCGACGTGTCGACGGGCATCCCGTTCTACGACCACATGCTCGACCAGCTCGGCCGGCACGGCGGGTTCGACCTGCGCGTGCGGGCCACGGGCGATCTCCACATCGACACCCACCACACGGTCGAAGACGTCGCGATCGCGCTCGGCGAGGTGTTCCGTGAGGCGCTCGGCGACAAGGCCGGCATCCGGCGGTTCGCGAGCGGTAAGTATCCGCTCGACGAGGCGCTCGTCGACGTCGCGCTCGACCTGTCGGGGCGGGCGCACGTCGAGTGGCACGTCCCGATGCCCGAGTGCCTGCCGCTCGGTGACCCGGCGTTCGATCCGCAACTCGCCGAGCACGCGGTCACCTCGTTCGCTCAGGCGGCGGCGATGACGCTGCACGTCGAGCTCGTCCGTGGCCGCAACGTCCACCACATCATCGAGGCGACCTTCAAGGGGCTGGCGCGGTCGCTGCGCGACGCGGTGCGCATCGACGGCCCTGGCGGCGTGCCCTCGACGAAGGGTGTGCTGTGAGGCGCGTCCTGTGACCGTTCCGGAGCGTCCGCTCGTCGCGGTGCTCGACTACGGGATCGGCAACCTCCACTCCGCGCAGAAGGCGCTCGAGACGATGGGGGCCGACGCCCGACTCACCGCCGACGCCGGTCTGATCGCCGACGCCGATGGTGTGGTGCTCCCCGGTGTCGGGGCGTTCGGTGCGTGCATGTCGGCGCTGCGTGCCTGCGCGCTCGAGCAGCCGGCCCTCGACGCCGTTGCGTCGGGGCGCCCGTTCCTCGGCATCTGCGTCGGGATGCAGATGCTGTTCGACGGCAGCGAGGAAGACCCCGGCGCCCGCGGGCTGGGTGTCATCCCGGGCACCGTGCGGTGGATCCCACCCGGCGTCAAGCGGCCCCAGATGCAGTGGAACCGGCTCGAACTGGTCACGCCGGACGACCCGATGCTCGCCGACCTCGGTCCGGAGCCGTGGGTGTACTTCGTGCACTCGCTGCACGGGGTGCCCACCGATGCGGCGATGGTGGCCGCCACGTGCGAGTACGGCGGCACCGTCAACGCTGCGTTCCGCAACGGCAACGTGTTCGCCACCCAGTTCCACCCGGAGAAGTCCGGACCCACCGGGCTGCGGTTGCTCGCCAACTTCGTGTCGATCTGCGCGTCCGAGCGTGTGGCATGAGCGCCCGAACGTTCGTGACCGACCTCTACCCGGCGATCGATCTGCGGGGCGGCCGGGTCGTGCGGCTCACCAAGGGCGACTACGACGCCGAGACCGTGTACGGCGACGATCCCGTCGCGGTCGCCGTGTCGTTCGCCGATGCCGGTGCTCCATGGGTCCACGTGGTCGATCTCGACGCCGCCCGATCGGGCGACCCCGTCAACCGTCCGGTCGTCGCCGAGGTCGCGGCGGCGTTGGCGGGGCGGGCACTGCTCCAGACCGGCGGCGGCGTGCGCTCGCTCGCCGACGCCCGGGCGCTCGCCGACGCGGGCGTGAGTCGCGTCGTGATGGGTTCAGCTGCGGTGCGCGACCCGGCGCTCGTCGTCTCGGTCGCCGAGATCGTGCCCGTCGCCGTCGGTCTCGATCACCGAGACGGCGAGCTCGCGATCCACGGCTGGACCGAGGGCAGCGGCGTGCAACTGGCCGACGCCCTCGCGATGTTCCCGGCCGCCGCCGCGTTCGTGATCACCGACATCAGCCGCGATGGCATGCTCGTCGGGCCCGACCTCGCCGGCCTCGCAGCGGCGGTCGCCAGTACCGATGTGCCGGTCGTGGCGAGCGGCGGCGTCGCCTCGCTCGACGACGTGCGGGCGCTCGCCGACATCGCCGGGTTGGGCGGCATCATCACCGGCAAGGCGCTCTACGAGGGTCGCTTCACCGTGGCCGAGGCGCTCGATGCGCTGGAGCGGCGCTGATGCAGGTCGCACGCGTGATCCCGTGCCTCGACGTCACGAACGGTCGGGTCGTGAAGGGCACCAACTTCGTCGAGTTGCGCGACGCCGGCGATCCGGTCGAACTGGCCGCCCGGTACGACGCGGAGGGTGCCGACGAGCTCGTCTTCCTCGACATCACGGCATCATCCGACGCCCGCGACACCACGGTCGACATGGTGTACCGGGTCGCCGAGCAGGTCTACATCCCGTTCACCGTGGGCGGCGGCATTCGCTCCCTCGAAGACGCACGTCGCATGTTGCGCGCCGGCGCCGACAAGGTCAGCGTCAACACCGCAGCCGTCCAGCGTCCCGAGCTGATCGCCGAGATCGCCGCCGAGTTCGGCGCCCAGTGCGTGGTGTGCGCAGTGGATGCCAAACGGCGCGGTCAGCACGCACGGGACGGGTTCGAGATCTACCTGCACGGCGGTCGTACCCCGACGGGCATCGACGCCGTGGCGTGGGCGGAGCGGGCGGTTGCGCTCGGCGCCGGGGAGATCCTGCTCACCTCGATGGATCGCGACGGCACCAAGGTCGGGTTCGATCTCGAGCTCACCCGGGCGGTCAGTACAGCGGTCAACGTGCCTGTGATCGCGAGCGGCGGTGTCGGAACACTGCAGCACCTCGTGGACGGCATCGTCGACGGCGGCGCCGACGCCGTGCTCGCCGCCTCGATCTTCCACTTCGGGGAGCACACGATCGCCGCTGCGAAGCTTGCGCTCCTCGACGCCGGCGTCACCGTGCGCCCGCCGGGCGCCTGACACCTCACACGACCGACCATCCTCAAGGGGCTGTTCGGCAGTGCCGATGGTACGGGCATGGACCCGGGCAAGGTGCTCGAACTGGTGCGACCGCTCGTGATGGTCGTCGACGGCTGGGGCACAGTGCTGGCCGTGCACGGTGGATGCGGCGGCTTCCTCGGTCACGATCTCGCGGCGCTACCGGGGACCAACGTGCTGCATCTCGTGGCCGCTGCGGAGCGCAACGACGTCGCGTCGTACTTCCTCTCGCAGGCCGGCGAGGAGGTCAAGACCGCGCTGTTGCCGCTACCGTTCCGCGTGCACCTGGTGGACGCCGACGGCCGGGAGCACGCAGTCGACGTGATCCCGACGGGTCAACCGGACGATCCCGAGATCGGTGGCTGGGTGGTGGTGCTCGTGCCGCTCGCGATGCAGGCAGGTCCGTCACGCTCGCTCGCCGCCGAGCTGGGCGGGGCCCCCAGGTCCGAGGTCAAGCAGCTGCTGGCCGAGGAGCTCGAGCTCGACAACGCCGACTGGACCACGCGTGTGTTCCTCGTCGATCTGCCGTCGGGCCGGGTCACTGCCGGCCGCAACAGCGACGTGCGGATGCACGCTGCGATCGCCGAGGCGATCGCGGACGGATGGGACCCATGGCTGCAGATCGGACGGGGAGAGGGGAGTTTCGACGTGTCGGTCGACGACGCTCCGCCAGTGATCAGGAGCGACGCCTCGCTCGCCGGATGGAATTTCATCGAGTCGGCTCCGGTGTACGCGCACGGCGAGCTGGTGGCGGCCTACGTCCGGTTGAGCCATTCGCCGAACCGGTCGTCGTTCGATCACGTGCGGACGAACGTCGAGTCGCGCCTGCGGGAGCTGATCGAGGTCACCCAGCTGCTCCTCACCCGCTGGCGTGACCAGGATGCGCTCCGCGCCGCCGCATCGTTCGACCCCCTGACGGGTCTGGCGAATCGGGAGACGCTGAACGGAGCGCTCGCGCTCAACGAGGACTCGGTCGCGGTCATCTACATCGACATCGACCATTTCAAGGCGGTCAACGACGAGTACGGGCACGCGGTCGGCGACCGGGTGCTCGTCGAGGTCGGTCGTCGCGTCTCCTCCGCGTGTCGTCGCGATGACGTCGTCGCCAGGGTGGGCGGCGACGAGTTCGTCGTCCTGCTGCGTTGCGTCGACGAGGTCATCGCCGGACGCATCTGCCGGCGTATCCTGGACGAGGTGCGGGTGCCGTTCACCTTGATCGACGGGCCGCGCGACATCAGCGTGAGCATCGGACTCGCGATGCGGTCGGACGGCGATGACATGGTCGAGCAGGCCGACCGGGCGATGCTCGCCGCGAAACGGCAGGGGCGCGCCCGTCTGGTGCTTGCGTCGTGATGCTGCCCGGACCGGTCCACGTCGCCCCCGTGATCGACGCGGATGCGCTGCTCGACCTCGTGCGGCCGCTCGTGATGGTCGTGGACGGGGATGGCACCGTGCTCGCTGCGCGCGGTGGCGCCGGAGGGTTCATGGGATACGTCCCGAGCGATCTCGTCGGTCGGAACGTGCTCGAACTGGTACCAGGGCACGAACAGCACGAGGTCGCCGGGTACTTCGTCGAGCTCGCGCTCGCACCCGTCACGACCGCACGCCTGCCGATCCCGTTTCGTTCCGTGATGCTCGCGGCCGACGGCCGCGAGCACCTGATCGACGTGATCCCCACCGCGATCCCGGCCGAGTTGGGCGTCAACGGGTGGGCGGTGGTGGTCGTGCCGCTAGCGATGGAGGCGGGCGCCTCCCGATCGCTGGATGCGGAGCTCGCAGGCGCGTCGCGTCAGGAGGTCAAGCAGCTGCTGACCGAGGAGCTCGAGCTGTCGAACGGCGAGTGGGTCACGCGCTGGTTCCTCGTCGACCTCGTCCCGCCGACTGCGTTCACCGTGGTGAGCTCGCGTGCAGGCGACTTCGGGTTGTCGGAGCCCGTCCGTGCGACGTTCGCGTCCGGTTGGACACCGTGGGCCGACGGCTCGACGCTCGAGACGCTGCTCGAGGTGGAGTCGGTCCCGGAGCCGCTGTGTTCGGCGGCGGTCGCGGGTGGCTGGCAGGTGGTCGGGGCTTCGCCCATCGTGTGCGACGGGAACGTGGTCGCTGCACTCGTGCGGATGGGTCGGGTCATCGACGGTGACAAGGAGGTCGTCGCGCGCATGAACGTGCTGTCGCGCATCCGCGGTCTGGTCGAGGTGACGACGCTGCTGTACGGCCGCTGGCGCGAGCGTGACCGGTTGGTCGCCGCCGCGACGACCGATCCCCTCACGGGTGTCGCGAACCGCGACGCCTTCCACGACGAGCTCGCCGCCCGCGCGGGACGGTGCGCCGTCGTCTATGCCGACGTCGACCGGTTCAAGGACGTCAACGACGTGTTCGGGCACGCGGTCGGCGACCGGGTCCTCGCCGAGGTCGCCCGGCGGCTCGAGGGTGCGAGCCGACCGACCGACATGGTCGCCCGCCTCGGCGGTGACGAGTTCGTGGTGCTGCTCGACACCGACGACGAGCGGACGGCGCGGCGCATCGGTGAGCGGATCCTGGATGCGGTCTCGGCCCCGCTGGCGATCATCGGTGGTCCGCCGCACGTGAGCGTGAGTCTCGGACTTGCCTTCCCCGCGCCGGGGATCGACGTCGTCGAGATGGCCGATCGGGCGATGCTCGCAGCCAAGCGCCAGGGTCGGGCCCGCCTCGTCGTGGGTTGACCGGCGCCGATGCTCTAGCGTCGCCGCCATGAGCGACGAAGCCGCTGCAGCACTCACCGTGGAGCGTGTCGGGCGCGTGATGGTGCTGCACCTCGACGACGGGAAGGCGAACGCGCTGTCGTTCGAGCTGATCGCCGCGATCGACGCAGCGGTCACCGAGGCCGAAGCCGACGACGACATCGGAGCCGTCGTGGTCCACGGCCGGCCCGGCCGCTTCTCCGGCGGCTTCGACCTGAGCGTGATGTACGGCGACGACCTGTACCGGATCATCGACCTCGTCGCCACGGGCGGCGCGCTCGTCCGGAGGCTCTACGGCGCGTCGGTCCCCGTGGCCGCGGCCTGCACGGGCCACGCCGTCGCCGGCGGCGCATTGCTGCTGCTCGGGTGCGACGTGCGCATCGGCGCCGATATCCCCGCCAAGATCGGCCTGAACGAGGTGGCGATCAAGATGGTGCTGCCCGATTGGGCGTTCACGATCTGCGACGACCGGCTCAGCACGCGGCACCGCCAGCGCGCCGTCGCGAACGCCCGGCTCTCGCCACCGTCCGAAGCGGTCGACGTCGGGTTCCTCGACGAGGTGGTCCCCGAGAGCGAGGTGCTCGAACGCGCGATTGCGGTCGCCGCCGACCTCGCCGACACGCTCGATCCGAGGGCGTATCTCGGCACGATCATCAAGCTGCGCGGGGCGGTGCTGTCCCGGATGGACGAGCAGATCGCCGCCGATCGTGCGGCGGGTCGAGTGCGGGACGACCGCGCTGGGTAGCGTCGCCCACATGGCGATCCCCGACGAGAAGATGGAATACCGACGGCTGGGCCGCTCGGGTATCAAGGTCAGCGTGCTCAGCTTCGGCAGCTGGGTCACGTTCGACACCCAGCTCGACACCGACCTCGCGCTCGAGTGCATGCAGGCCGCGCACGATGCCGGCTGCAACTTCTTCGACAACGCCGAGGTGTACGCCGGCGGCAAGAGCGAGACGATCATGGGAGCGGCGCTGCGCGAGCTGGCGTGGCCGCGTTGGTCGTACGTGCTGACCACGAAGCTGTTCTGGGGCATTCACGGCAACGACCCCAACATGCGGAACACGCTGAACCGCAAGTACCTCATGCAGGGCATCGACGGCTCGCTGGAGCGGTTCGGTCTCGACTTCGTCGACGTCGTGTACTGCCATCGCGCCGACCCCGACACCCCGATCGAGGAGACGGTGTGGGCGATGAGCGACATCGTGTCGTCGGGCAAGGCCCTGTACTGGGGTACCAGCGAGTGGTCGGCCGACGAGATCCGCGCCGCGATCGAGATCGCCGAGCGGCACCACCTGCACAAGCCGATCACCGAGCAGTCGCAGTACAACCTGGTCGAGCGGTCGAAGGTCGAGATCGAGTACGCCCGGATCTTCGACGACTACGGCTACGGCAACACCATCTGGAGCCCGCTCGCATCCGGGTTGCTCACCGGCAAGTACCGCGACGGCATCCCCGAGGATTCGCGCGCGGCGCTGGGCGGCTACGGCTGGCTCGCGAAGCAGATCACGGCCGAAGGCGCCGTGCAGCGGGTCGAGCGGCTGCGGCCGATCGCCGATCGGCTCGGCTGCTCGATGGCCCAGCTCGCGCTGGCGTGGTGCACCCTGCACCCGATGGTGTCGACGGTGATCACCGGGGCCAGCAAGGTCAGCCAGGTGCACCAGAACTTCGGTGCGCTCGCCGTGATCCCGCTCATCACGCCCGAGGTGAAGGCCGAGATCGAAGCCGCCCTCGCCTGACCCGTTGTTCCGAAACCCCGGCGGGCTCCGTTGGGGCGGGCTGGGAGGATGGCTCCCATGTCCACGGCCACCGATCCGACGCGGGTGCGCGCCCGGACGCTCTGGATGCTCGTCCGGGAGCGGCTCGGGCGGTGGCTCGCGCTCGGGGCGCTCGTGGCCGTGGGGTCGTCGCTGTTGCTCGCGGCGCCGCTCGTCGTGCGCGAGGTGGTCGACCGGGCGGACGAGGGAGCGACGGCGGGAGAGCTGCGCCGGCTTGCGGTCGTCTTCCTCGGGATCGTCGTCGTCGGGCAGGCGGTCGAGGTGCTGGTCGCACGCGTCGCCACCGGTGCCGCGTGGCGGACCACGAACGACCTGCGCGTCCGGATCACCCGCCACGTCCTCGGTCTCGACCACGAGTTCCATCGGCGGCACACGCCCGGTGAGCTGATCCAGCGCGTCGACGGCGACGTCACGTCGGTCAGCGATCTCCTCGGCCGCGTGCTCCCGAAGGCCGCCGGAGCGGTGTTCGTGGTGGCCGGCATGATCGCGGTGTTGGCCGTGCTCGACTGGCGTCTCGGCGTCGGGATGGCGGTCTATGTCGGGCTCGCCGCTGTGCTGGTGCTGCTCACACGACACAGGGCGATCGCCGAGTCGTCCGACGAGATGGGTGCCTACGCCCGCCTGTACGGCGGCATCGAGGAGCGGCTCACCGCCGCCGAGGACCTCCGCTCCAACGGTGCCGGTGGCCATGCGATGTGGCGGTTCGTCGAGGAGAGCCACGACGCCTTGGGCAGCTCGATCCGTCGCGAGTGGGCGTTCCTGGGGATGTGGTGGGCGGTGCAGGGCACGGTCATCGGCGGCACGGTCCTGACGATCGTCGCCAGCGCGCTGCTGTTGTCGAACGACGTGATCTCGATCGGGACCGCATTCCTGCTGTTCCAGTACGTCCTGCTGATCGAACGGCCGCTCGAAGAGGTCGTGCACGAACTCGAGACCGTCCAGAAGGCCAACGGTGCGATGGTCCGCGTGGGCGCGCTGCTGGCGATCGAACCCTCGATCCGCGACACCGGCACGGTGTCGCCGCCCGCCGGTCCGCTCACGATCGAGCTCGACCACGTGTGCTTCGACTATGCCGACACCGTTGCCGCCACCGATGCAGTGCGCGATGGCGTCGGCGATGCCACGCCCGTGCTCGACGACGTGACCCTGACGATCGGCCGTGGCAGATCGGTCGGCGTGGTGGGTCGCACGGGGAGCGGCAAGACCACGTTCTCGCGTCTCGTGCTGCGGCTGGTCGAGCCCACGGCCGGGACGATCCGGTTCAGCGGGGTCGCAGTGTCCGACATCCCGATGGCGGAGCTGCGGCGCCGGGTGGCGCTCGTGCCGCAGGAGGTCGAGCTGTTCGGGGGCACGATCCGCGAGAACGTCACCCTGTTCGGTGCGGGTGGTGTGGACGCCGCGGACGACTCAGCCGTGCGCCGCGCGCTGCTCGCCGTCGGGCTCGATCAGCTCGCTGCGGGCGACCTCGACCGGACGCTCGGCGCCGGCGGCGCTGGTCTGTCGGCCGGAGAAGCACAGCTGCTCGCGATGGCTCGCGTGTGGCTGCGCGACCCCGACCTGCTCGTGCTCGACGAGGCGACGGCGCGCATCGATCCGGCCACGGAGGCCAAGGTCGAATCGGCGATCAGGACGTTGATCGGGGGGCGAACCACGATCGTCATCGCGCACCGGTTGTCGACGCTGCGCGAGGTCGACGAGATCGTCGTGTTCGATGCGGGTCGTGTGGTCGAGCACGGGCCGCGCGCCGAACTCGCTGCCGACCCGCTCAGCCGGTTCCACCGACTGCTGACGCTCGCCCTCGAGCACGGTGCCGGCGAGCCCGGTGACATCGACGAGTTGGTCGACGAGTCCCTCGGCGGCGATGTGGCGACCGCCGGCGGTGGGGAGGTGACGACATGAACGTCTGGCAGCTCGCGTGGCGCGTCAGCCAACACGAACGCCGCACCTTCTGGGTGGGGTGGTCGCTGTTCATGCTGTTCTTCATCATCCCGGTCGCCATCGGCTGGGTGCTCGGCCGCGCCTTCACGGCCCTGTCGGATCAGGACACCGGCGCGGTGATGCGGTGGGTGGGTCTGCTGGTCGTGCTCGAGGTGGCCCGGATGACGTCGATCCACTTCGGCGCGCTCACGTGGACCAGGGTGTGGGCGCAGATGCAGACGCTGCTGCGGGCCAACCTGCTCGCGGCCCAGGTGGCGAGCGGTGGTCCCGAGGCGGGCCAGCCCGTCGGCTCGGCCGGCGAGGCGCTCACACATTTCCGTGACGACGTCGAGGACGTCGCCCAGTTCGTCGACGGCCTGGTCGACGTCTCTGCCGGGCTGGCGTTCACGATGCTCGCCGGTGTCGTGCTCGGCGTGACGAACGCTGCAGCCGCTGCGGTGCTGGTGTTGCCACTCGTGATGGTCGGCATCGCGACCAAGCTGCTCGACAGCCGGATCAAGGAGTACCGGCTCGCGGATCGCGAGGCCACCGCGTCGGTCACCGGTCTGGTCGGCGACGTGATGGCGGCCGCCACCACGGTCAAGGTGAACGACGCGACCGAGGCGCTGTTGGCCCGGTTGCGGCGCCTCGTCGACGAGCGCCGTGTCACCGCCGTGCGCGACCGGGTGCTCGACGAGGGTGTGCAGGCGTTCAGCCGAGGCGCGGCCGACGTCGGGCTGGGCGCGGTGCTGCTGGTCGCCGCCGGCGGGTTGGCGTCGGGCCAGTTCGGGGTGGGCGACCTCGCCCTGTTCACCGCCTACCTCGGGTGGCTCAGCTTCCTGCCGCGGATGATCGGCCGGGTGTTGGCGCGGCGTAAGCAGGCCGGCGTCGCGTTCGATCGGATGCGCACCCTCGTTGCCGGGCGTGATGCCGACAACACCGTTCGCTCGCGCGATCTGCCGATCGGCAGATCGGCAGCACGGCGGGGGAACGCCCGGGTGCTCCGACCCGAGCGGGTTCCACTCGAACGGCTCGACGTGGTGGGGCTGACTGCTCGCTACGCGTCGGGAGCCGGCGTGGCGGACGTCTCGTTCACGATCAGCAGGGGCGAGTTCGTCGTCGTCACGGGCCCCGTCGGGGCGGGCAAGAGCACGCTGCTGCGAGCCGTGCTCGGGCTCGCATGGCAGCCCGAGCTCGACGGCACGATGGCCGGCGAGGTCCGATGGAACGGCTGCGTGCTCGACGATCGCCAGTCGTTCCTCGTGCCGCCGAACGCGGCGTTCCTTCCCCAGGTGCCGCAGCTGATCTCCGACTCGCTGGCGACCAACGTGGCGTTCGGCGACGTCGACGAGTCGCGCATCCGCGAAGCGTTACGGCTCACCGAGATGGATCGCGATCTGGCCGAGATGCCTGATGGGCTCGGCACCATGATCGGCCCACGCGGCCTCAGGCTGTCGGGTGGGCAGCGCCAGCGGTTGGCCGGCGCCCGGGCGGTCGTGCACGCACCCGAACTCGTGGTGCTGGACGACCTCTCGAGCGCGCTCGACGTCGAGACCGAGCTCCGGGTCTGGGAGCACCTCGCCCACGCAGGCATGACCGTGCTCGCCGTGTCGCACCGCGCCGTCGCTTTCGAACGCGCCGACCGGGTCCTGCACCTCGATGCCGGCCGCCTGGTCGACAGCGACGTGTCAGCCCGAACCCGATGAGCGGGCGGTGAGCCAGTCGATCGTGCGCGCTGCGACGTGCGCGGTGTGCCCGGCGAGGAAGTGGTCGGCCGATTCGATCGCGACCACTTCGGCGTCGGGCCAGGCAGCGACGATCGACGCGATCTCGTCGGGCGAGGCGAACTGGTCGTGGCGAGCAGCGAGCACGAAGACGGGCACGGCGGGCGGGGGGTCGATCGGCATCACCGGAAGCGGTGGTGCGATCGCGACGGTGGCGGTGATCCGCGCATCGGCGGTGCGCAGCGCGGCCACCGCGCCGAAGGAGTAGCCGATGAGGTACAGCGGCCCACCGCCTTCTCGGCCTGCGAGCTCGTCGAGCGCGGCGGCGACGTCGGTGATCGCGCTCACCTCGGGGTCGATGCCGTCGCCGCGGGCGGCACGGAAGTCGAAGCGCAATGCACGGAACCCGGCGTCGGGTAGGGCTCGGAACACGGCGTCGACCACCGCGTTGTGCCGGTTGCCGCCGTACAGCGGGTGCGGGTGGCACACGACCACCGAGCCGTGCACGGCGCCGGTCGGTTCGCTCAGGTCTGCCGTGAGCCGCTCCCCGTCGCCTGTGGTCAGGTCGATCGTCTGGGTGGAGCTCACCACGCGACGGTACCCTTCGCGGCGTGCCCGACGGCGACCAGAAGATCCCGATCAAGATGCTCAACGATCGCCTGCTCGTGAAGATGAGCAAGGAAGACGGCGAGCGCACATCATCGGGTGGCATCCTCATCCCCGCCACGGCGCAGATGGCGAAACGGCTCGCGTGGGCCGAGGTCGTGGCGCTCGGCCAGAACGTCCGCAGCGCCGAGGTCGGCGACAAGGTGCTGTTCAGCCCAGACGACCGCTACGAGGTCGAGGTGCAGGGCGAGGACTACATCATGCTCCGCGAGCGCGACCTCCACGCCGTCGCCGCCAAGCGCATCGAAGCCAGCACCGGCCTCTACCTCTGACGTCCGTCGCCCGCCGCCGGTCCACGCGACGAATGGGGGTGGGGGTCGAGTGGGGTCGAACTCGTAGGCTGTGGGACATGCCGACCGGAGTTCGCATCGATGCATCCGAGGAGCAGCTCGCCGCCGTGCAGTTCAACGCCGACGGGCTCGTCACTGCGATCGCCCAGGACTTCCACTCCCGGGAGGTCCTGATGCTGGCGTGGATGAACGCCGAGTCGTTGCGGATGACGTTCCACGAGGGCCGGATGGTCTACTGGTCGCGCAGCCGGAAAGAGCTGTGGCGCAAGGGCGACACGTCGGGCGACCGGCAGTTCGTGCGTGAGGCGTACTACGACTGCGACGGCGACGCCCTGCTGTTCCTCGTCGAGCAGGAGGGCAACGGCGCCTGCCACACCGGTGCCCGCAGCTGCTTCTTCCGCGCCTTCGGCCCCGATGCCGGTTGAGCGCAGTGCTGCCGTGAGCGTCCAGTCGTGAAGGTCCAGCCGTCCCGCGAAGAGTTCCACCGACTTGCCGCCGAGCACACGGTGGTGCCCGTGTGGAGCGAGGTCCTCGGCGACCTCGAGACCCCCGTCGCCGCATTCGCCAAACTGGTCGGCGACGAGCCGGGCTTCCTGCTCGAGTCGGTCGAGCACGGCGAGCGCTGGAGCCGGTTCTCGTTCGTCGGCCGCAACCCGTCGGCGACGATGGTCCTGCGCAACGGCGTGCTGCACATCGACGGCGACCTACCGCACGCGGTGCCGCGCGACCAGGGCATCCTCGCCGCGATCGAGGCCCTGCTCGGCATCTACACCAGCCCACCGGTGGCCGATCTCCCACCGCTCCACGGTGGCGTCATGGGGTATCTCGGCTACGACGTGATCCGCGAGGTCGAGCGCCTCCCGGACGTCCCGGACGACGACCACGGCCTGCCCGACGCGGTGATGAGCGTGATCGGTTCGCTCGCAGCGTTCGACCACTGGCGTCAACGCGTCTACCTCATCGAGAGCGTTCGCACGCACGACCTGACGGCCGGTGAACTCGACGACGCGTACGACGCTGCGTCGATGCGCGTGCACGCCGCGATCGATCGACTGGCGCAGCCGCTGCCGTACGTGCCGGTCGAGCCGCCGATCACTGGTGAGACGCTCCCACCCGTGGCGTCGTCGATGCCCGATGGCCAGTACCAGCGTGCGGTCGAAGTAGCGAAGGAGCACATCCTCGACGGTGACATCTTCCAGCTCGTCCTCGCCCAGCGGTACGACATCGAGCTCGGCGCCGACCCGTTCGACGTGTACCGGGTGCTCCGCCAGGTGAACCCGAGCCCGTACATGTACTTCCTCCGGCACCCCGAGGTCACGATCGTCGGTTCGTCGCCCGAACCGATGGTGCAGTTGCTCGGTCGGACGATCATCTCGCGCCCGATCGCGGGCACGCGCAAGCGTGGGGTCAACGACGAACACGATCGTAAGCTCGCAGCCGAGTTGCTCGAGCACCCGAAGGAGCGCGCCGAGCACGTGATGCTCGTCGATCTGGCCCGCAACGACGTCGGTCGGGTGGCCGAGTACGGCACGGTCCATCCCGACGAGCTGATGACGCTCGAGCGCTACAGCCACGTGATGCATCTCACGTCCCAGGTGTCGGGCCGGTTGCGCGATGGGCTGGGCCCGATCGACGTCTTGCGCGCCACCCTGCCCGCAGGCACCGTGAGCGGCGCGCCGAAGGTGCGGGCGATGGAGATCATCGACGTACTCGAGCCGGTCAAGCGTGGCCCGTACGCGGGTGTCGTCGGCTACGTCGACTGGTCGGGCAACCTCGACACCGCGATCGCGATCCGCACGATGTTCGTTCGCCCCGAGCGCCCGGACGGCACCCGGATCGCGAGCCTGCAGGCGGGTGCCGGCATCGTCGCCGACTCCGACCCCGACGACGAAGACCTCGAGTGCCGCAACAAAGCGGCCGCGCTCATGGCTGCGATCCCGGCGGCGCGCCGCATGACCGCAGCCAGACGAGCCGCCGGCACCTCGGCGTGACGGAATGGGTCAGACCAACTCCGTCACGGCTCGAGTCGTGACGGAGTTGGTCTGACCCATTCCGTCACATTCCGTCACGCGGGGCGGGCACCGTTACGCTCGGTTGTCGTGAACCTGCTGGAGCCGGACGAGCGTGCGGCGATCCGCGCGTTCCTTCAGCGCTCCGAGGTCCGGCTGTCGACCGTGCACCGGGTCGCCACGGCGCTGCTGTCGGGCGCCGGGCTGATGGTGCTGCTGCCGGCGATCGCACGCGACTCCATCGTGTCGGTCATCAGCGCGCTGCTCTCCGATGACCTCGACCTCGCCCATCTGTGCTTGATCGGGGCGATGGTTGCCCTGCTCACGCTGCCGTGTGCTGCGCTGTGGCTCGTGCTGCGTGACCTCACGCTGTTCTACTTCCACGCCCAGCACGTCGTGCACGACGGGAGCGAGGTGTTCACCCCTCGCTTCACCCTCACCGCGATCCGGTTGCCGGCCGACGAGATCGACGCCGACACCCGACATTCGTTGCAGGAGGTTCGCACCGCGCCGTCGTCCGTTGAGTTGCTGGTGCCGTCGAACGAGGCGGCCCGAGCCCGCATCGACCGCCAGCTCGACGCGTACGGAGGTCTCGGTCGTCACGATTTCGATGGTGATCTCGGGCGCGCACAGGGGCTGTTCGAACTGGCGGCGTCCCGAGATCGGGCGCTCATCGAAGAGGTCGCCAAGATCGAGCACGGGATGGCGCGGCACATCCTGCGATTGCAGGTGATCGTCCTGCGCTACGTGAAGGCGCTGCTTGCGTTCATCACCACGGCGCTCGCCGTGTTCACCGCCTCTGCGGTGCTGTCGGATGTCGACTCCGTCGGACCGCCCCAGGAGCTGTGGCTCGTCGCCATCACGGTGCTCTGGGCGCCGTCGATCGTCGCAGTCGTGGCAGCGCCCGTGCGCTGGCTGGACCAGCTGCTGCGCTCGGAAGGTGCGCGTCGCTCGTCGGCGGCCAACGATCCCGAGCTCACCAAGGTCGAACGGATCGCCGAGTGGGCAGCGGGGGTCGCGTGGGTGCTCGCAGCGATCGCACTCGTCGCGGTCATCGCGGACGGGGACGCTCCGCAGGAGGGCATCGTTGCCACGGTCGGTGCGGCGATCGTCGGCGGAGGGCTGCTCATCTGGCAGGTGGCACGCCGGTTCCGGGCACGCTCGCTGCGCTGACCGCAGCCCCGTTGCGATCGCCTAGAGCTCGAACTCGTCGGTGAACTCGTCGCCGTTCCATGTGCCGCTCGCCCGAATCGCGCTGTCGTCGATGACAGCGGTCAGCGAGCCGTCGGCCGTCTCGATCGTCATCTCGATCACGTCGGTCAGGGTTGCGGTTCCCGACACCGGGTAGCCGTCGCTGAACTCGCAGCCGTCGAGCGCGACGTCGAATCCGTCGTCGGTGGGTTCGTACACGGCGACACCGCCGAAGTCGCAGCCGAACTCGAGGGTGTCGACCCCCGACCACAACCAGTACTCGACGTGATTGCCGAGTTGGCTGCCGACGGACGCAGCGAACGCGGCAGGTTCCTGCGTGAACTCGTCGAGCTCGACCTCGGAGTCGGGAGCGATCGGCGCGTAGGGGTCGATCAGGTCACCGTCGCAGACGGTGACGCGCGTCGGCAGGTCGCCGTCCACCAGGAAGCCGGCCACGAGATCGTCGACGCATTCGTACCCCCACGCGAAGACGACGTGGGGGCCGTCCTGCAGCGTGACGAGGTACGCGTCGTCGAGCCGGGAGAACACGCGCAGCGCACTCACGATCGGTGTGGCCGGGTCGGTGTCGGCGGTGAGGACGAACGTCGGATAGGGCGGCTCGGTGATCGGCGCCGGACGGTCGACGACGCCGGGTTGGGCGGGCCAGTACAGGCACGGCAGGTCGCCGAGTGCCACGTCGCCGAGACGGAGGTCGGCGTTGCCACCGTCGACGTGGTCGTCGAGCCAGCGGTCGAGTCGCTGACGCGGGGTGCCGCCGTCGGGGTAGAACGAATAGTCCTGGCACTCGACCGCGTAGAACAGTGCATCGGACCAGGACGGATCGGGCACCACGTCGAGCGTCTCGGGGTCGAGGTACACGTACTGGAGCGCCATGCGCAGCAGCGGCACGGCGTTGTCGTTGACGGCGGCTGTGAGCGCACGCAGCAGCTGCATGCGGCCGCTGAACGATCCGACGTTGCCGCCCGCAGCGATCGACAGGTCGGCTGCCGTGAGTTCGCGGGGCGCGGTGGAGCCGTCGGGCATGGGGAACTCGACGGCGAGCGGTGACGCGGCCAACCGATCGGCGAGTTCGTCGTACGCGGCAAGCAGATCGTCGGTGCCGGCGTCGTCGGCGCACCACTCGTCATCTGCACAGGCCTCGAGGGTGCGGCGCAACGCATCGTCGTAGGCCTGGGCAGCCTCGTCGTACCACTGCGACGATTCGACCGTGAGATCGACCACGCCGTCGAGCAGGAGCGCAGCCACGCGCTCGGGATGGGCCGCTGCGTAGGTCTGCACGAACTGGGTGCCGTAACTCTCGCCGTAGAGGGTGAGCTGCTCGGCGCCGAGATGCTGTCGCACCAGCTCGAGGTCCTGCGCTGCGTGGCGGGTCCCGTAGTACGGGAGGTCGCCGATGGAGATGTCGCCTTCGGCGAGGCAATCGTCGACGAACGTCTGGACGGTCTGCTCGACCTCGTCGCGAGCCGACGGGTCAGACGTGTCGAGCGGCGCCCGGTAGTACGCCGCCGCCGCTTCATCGCAGCGCAACGGCCGGAACGGACCTGCGCCGCGCTGGTTCAGGAACACCATGTCGTAGTGCTCGGGGATCGACGGGGGCATCGCGTCGGTGTACGAGTCGGCTGATGCGATGCCCGCGGAACCCGGACCGCCGGTGATGGTGACGAAGGTGCCCAGGCGTTCGCCCTCGGCACGCTGGACCGCATAGGTCACCTCCCACACGTCGCCGGCGTCCGCGTCCCCGGTCGCCACGTCTTCGGTCGGCCCGGCTGCGCCGTGGTCGCGTGGGACCGTGATGGTGACGCACTCGAACCGGCTCTCCGGACACGGCTCGCGCCGGACCTCGCGGGTCTCGAACGCGGTCACCGGAGCCGGCGGGCCATCCCCATCGCCGGTCAGCTGGCCGACAGCGACCGCGCTCGCCGTGATCAGCGCGGTGGCCAGCCCGATCTGCACGACCCCCGCTGCGATCGACGGAGTCGACCGCATCACGACAGGGCCAGTGCGAGCAGGAAGATGACAGCGAGGAACGCGAACACCAGGGTGATCGCGATGCTCGTCAACGCCAGCACCGGGAAACGGGTGATGGCGTGCACCGCAGCGGCCAGGCGACCGGCGCTCTCGAGACCGTGTCCGGCGATGTCGCGCAGCCCGAACGCCGTACGCGACACGAAGATCGCCGATCCGCCGAGCGCTGCGTCGGTTCGGTCGTCGCCGTCGGCCCCTGGCGCGCCGAACTGTCGAAGGATGAGCGCCCCCTGCTCCTGCCCCTCGCTGACCATCGCCCGCAGCTCGCCGGTGATCGCCGGCACGTCACGGCTGATGCGGCCGACCCCCCAGCGCCCGATCAGGGCAGCGCCGACCGCCCAGGCACCGAACACGATGCCGAGCACGATCCACACCGTGCGGATCCCCCCGTCGAGGGCAGCCAGACCGAGCAGGAACGAGACCACGCTGATCCCGCACGCCGCGAGCAGCAGGATCGTCGCGAAGCGCGTCACCTTCTGGGCGATCGTCACGATCGTGCGGATCACACGTCCGACGATCACCTCGATGTCGTTGAGGCCGTCCATGTGGGAGCGAGTGTGGCACGCCAGACTGGGATGATGGAACCGACCCCCGACGACCTGCCCCGATCCGTGCTCGGTCCCCGCGACGTGGTCGTGGTCGAGGGGCCGGATGCGATGACCTACCTGCATTCACAGGTCTCCCAGGACCTGCGCCCGATGGCCGTCGGCGACCGGGCATGGACCTTCCTGCTCGAGCCGACCGGCAAGGTTGCGGCATTCGCCCGGATCGCCAGGGTCGGCGACGAGCGGTTCGAGCTCGACACCGACGCCGGGTACGGGGAGTCGCTGTTGGCACGGGTCAACCGGTTCAAGATCCGCGTCGCCGCCGAATCGACGTTGGTGCCGGCACCCGTCGATGCCGACCCGCGTGACGAGGCGGCGCGCGTCGCAGCGGGCTGGCCGGCGCTCGGCCCGGAGTTGGTGCCCGGCGAGACGATTCCCGCCGCCACCGGGCTGACCGCGATCGCCGTGAGCTTCACGAAGGGGTGCTACCCGGGCCAGGAGTTGGTCGAGCGGATGGACAGCCGGGCGGCCGAGGCACCCCGATCGCTGCGGCGTCTCGCCGTGCCCGAGGGCACGCAGGTCGGGATGCCGGTGCTCGATGACGGCGAACCGGTCGGCGAGATCACGAGCGTCGCCGGAACCGCAGCGCTCGGGTACGTCAAGCGCACCAGTGCGGTCGGCGAGGCCGTGGCGTTCGGTCGGAGCGGCTGAGCTCAGCCGAGCGAGGCGCGCCCGGTCCGGAACTGGGCTTGCTCCCGCAGCCCGTGGAGTTCGGGCGCGAGATCGAGGACGCGGGCCACGACCGCCCGTTCCTGAGGCGGGCGATGCGCGGTGGCGTCGATCGCAGCCTGGGTCCACTGCAGCGCATTCGCCTGATCGCCCATGTGGGCGGCCGCCCGCGCCACCACGAGGGCGAGCAGCGGGGTCCGGTGGCGCTCGAACCCGGCGGCTGCGTACTCCCCGCCATCGCGTACGAATCCGGTGACCAGGAGCACCTCGGCCAGCACCCGCTGGCTGAACGCATTGCCGTCGGGGAGTGGGCGAGGCAGCGTCTCGATGATCGAGCGCAGCACGTCCGGCGGGGCGTCGGAAGGGGGCGCCCAGCGCGCTGTGTCGCTGCTGTCGGTCGGGTCGCTCATCAGATCGACGACGATGACGTCGCCGGCGCGATCGGCGCTCCCGCTCACCAGGAGCCGGTGCGCCTGCTGCCACGGTGACGGCGCACCGCCCTGCATGAATCCGTCGTTGCGCCACACACCGGGGGTCGGAGCTATCACCTTCGGTCGCGATGTCGCCTGGAGGATCTGGAGCTGGCCGAGCAGGAGGAAGGCGATGAAGATCACGAACCCGACGCGCCCGGTGATCGCCATGAATACGGCTGCACCGATGGTGATCGCGATGCTGGCGATCGCCATCTCGCGCATCGCCGGCCGGCGGAGGACGGTCTCGATCGCGGTTTGTGCCAGATGGCCACCGTCGAGGGGGAGCACGGGGATGAGGTTGAGGACGCCGATCACCGGCCCGGCCCACCAGATCGCGGCCGCCGCGTCGCCGCTGTCGCGGACGCTGTCGATCGACAGCGGATTGACGCCCATGGCGAGCAGGACGGCGACACTCGAGGCGATCTGGGCGAATGGACCGGAGACCGAGATCAACGCGTGCTGTGCGTGCCGCAGCGGGCGCTCGGCGCTGAATGAGGTGTAGCCGGCCATGAAGTCGAGCGAGATCGCCGCCTGGGCTCCGGCCGAGCGGGCTGCGACGGCGTGGCCCAGCTCGTGGAGGAGCGTGAACACCGCGATACCGGCCGCGAGCCAGAGGCCGAACCGGGTGGGGTAGATGAACATGATCAGCGCGAGGAAGATGAGAAATCCGGCGCGAACCTTCACATCGAAGCCGAACAGCCGGAACACGACATGGATTGTACGTGGGTTCCGTGCCACTCCCGGGGCTGTGCGCCTCCGTGGCCCCGTAGACTCGCCCGCCGTGCAGTACGTCTACGCCTTCGATCACAAGCACCGCAAGTCACCGATGACCTACAAGGATCTGCTCGGTGGAAAAGGTGCGAACCTCGCCGAGATGACCACGGTCCTCAACCTGCCGGTGCCGCCGGGTTTCACGGTGTCGACCGATGCGTGTCGGGCGTACATGGCGGGCGGGTGGCCGGTCGAACTCGACGACGAGATCGCGAATCATGTGTTCAAGCTGGAGAAGGCGATGGGGCGCAAACTCGGCGACCCCCACGACCCGTTGCTGGTGTCGGTCCGCTCGGGCGCCAAGTTCTCGATGCCGGGCATGATGGACACGGTCCTCAACCTCGGTCTCAACGACGAGAGCGTGAAGGGTCTCGCAAACGTCACGGGCGACGAACGGTTCGCGTACGACTCGTACCGCCGCTTCATCTCGATGTACGGCCGCATCGTCCTGGGCGTCGACGGCGCGCTCTTCGAGCACCCGCTCGAGGCAGCCAAGGAGCGGCTCGGCACCGCCAACGACGCAGCGCTCCCTGCGAACGAGCTGAAGAAGCTGTGCAAGGCCTACCTGGCTGCGGTGAAGAAGGCCACCGGTGAGCCGTTCCCCCAGCGTCCGAGCCTGCAGCTGCGCGGTGCGGTCGAGGCCGTCTTCAAGTCGTGGAACGGCGCCCGCGCCATCGCCTACCGCGTGCGCGAGAAGATCAGCCACGATCTCGGCACCGCGGTCAATGTCCAGACGATGGTGTTCGGGAACCGTGATGACAACTCGGGAACCGGCGTGGGTTTCACCCGCAACGCAGCGACCGGCGAGAACACGCCGTACGGCGACTTCCTCGTGAACGCCCAGGGCGAGGACGTGGTGGCGGGCATCCGCAACACCGAGGACCTCGACCACATGGCGAAGCACTTCCCCGGCATCCACCAGGAGTTGTTCGCGATCTTCGTCCGCCTCGAGGCGCACTACGAAGACATGTGCGACACCGAGTTCACGATCGAGCAGGGCAAGCTCTGGATGCTCCAGACGCGGGTCGGCAAGCGCACGGGTGCCGCCGCGCTGCGCATGGCCGTCGAGATGACCAAGGGCACCGTCAACGGTGCCGGCGGCAAGTGGAAGATCAGCAAGTCGGAAGCGGTGAGCCGCGTCACGGCCGAGCATCTGGACTCGGTGCTGCACCCGCAGTTCAAGCACAAGGGCAAGGCGATCGCGAAGGGACTCGGCGCGTCGCCGGGAGCGGCGGTCGGCAAGGTCTACTTCACTGCCGATGAGGCCGAAGTCGCGTTCAAGAAGGGTGAGGACGTGATCCTCGTCCGCAGCGAGACGAGCCCCGAAGACGTGCACGGCATGATGGCGTCGAAGGGCATCCTGACGGCTCGCGGCGGCCTCGTCAGCCACGCGGCCGTCGTGGCCCGCGGCTGGGGGACCCCGGCCGTCGTCGGCGCCGAGAAGGTGAAGATCGTGGGCAAGCAGTTCACGGTCCACAGCCCCGCCGGCGACATCGTGGTCAAGCAGGGCGACTGGTTGTCGCTCGACGGCACCACCGGCGACGTGATCCTCGGCAAGGGCGAGCTCACCGCGTCGAGGCCGCCCGCCGAGTTCGAGACGATCCTCACGTGGGCCGATCAGATCCGCAAGGGCAAGCTCGCCGTGCGCGCCAACGCCGACACCGGTGAAGACGCAGCCAACGCCCGTGCGCTCGGCGCCGAAGGCATCGGCCTGTGCCGCACCGAGCACATGTTCCTCGCCCCCGACCGCCTCCCGATCGTGCGCGAGATGATCCTCGCCAACACGCCCAAGAAGGAGGCTGCGGCGCTTGAGAAGCTGCGCGAGGCGCAGCAGGCCGACTTCGAGGAGATCCTCCTCGCGATGGACGGGCTGCCCGTCACCGTTCGCCTGCTCGACCCGCCGCTGCACGAGTTCCTGCCCTCCGTCGAGGAGTTGCGTGTCAAGCAGGCCAAGCAGGGCAAGCTGTCGGCCACCGAGCTGCAGATGCTGCACGCGGCCGAGTCGTGGGCCGAGCACAACCCGATGATCGGCACCCGCGGCGTGCGTCTCGGCGTGATCAAGCCGGGGCTCTACGCGATGCAGGTGCGGGCGTTGCTCGCCGCCGCCGCCAAGCTGCGCGACGCCGGCAAGAAGCCGATCGTCGAGGTCATGATCCCGCTCACGGTGACCCGCGAAGAGATGGCACTCGCCCGCAGCTGGGTGCAGGCCGAGATCGACACTGCGTTGGCGGGCATGAAGAAGAAGCCGATCATCACGATCGGCACGATGATCGAGACGCCACGCGCCGCGATCCGTGCCGACGAGATCGCCGAAGTGTCCGACTTCTTCAGCTTCGGCACGAACGACCTCACTCAGCTCACCTTCGGGTTCAGCCGTGACGACGTCGAGAGCCGGATGATGCCGGCCTACCTCGAGCAGGGTCTGCTGAAGCGGAACCCGTTCGACACGATCGACCAGACGGGCGTCGGCGATCTGGTGCGCATGGGCGCCGAGCGCGGCCGCGCGACGAAGCCGGGCCTCAAGCTCGGCGTCTGCGGCGAGCACGGCGGCGACCCCGAGTCGATCGACCTGTTCTACAAGGCCGGCCTCGACTACGTGAGCTGCAGCCCCTTCCGCGTCCCGATCGCCCGTCTCGCAGCGGCGCAAGCCGTCATCGGCAGCACCAGCACCACCAAGTAGGCCTGCACCGTTCAGGTGGGGTCGGGGGTCATCTCCCAGTGGTCGGGGCTCCGCCAGATCGCCGAGAGCATCAGGTCTCGGATGGCGAGCAGCTCTTTCGGGAGGCGGTCGAAGAGGCGGATGAACAGCTCGTCCTGGGACAGGATCTCGCGGTCCCACTCCTTGCGGTCGACCGCCATCGCGGTGAGGAAGTCGGCCTCACTGAACCCCTCGAGGCCCTCCCAGTTGAGGTCCTGATGGCGCGGCATCCAGCCGATCGGGCTCTCGAGCGCGTATGCCTTGCCCCGTGACCGCTCGATGATCCACTGCAGGACCCGCATGTTCTCGCCGAACCCAGGCCACACGAACCGGCCGTCGGCGTCGACTCGGAACCAGTTGACACCGAAGATGCGTGGCGGGTTCGAGAGGTTGCGGCCGAACGACAGCCAGTGATTGAAGTAGTCGGCCATGTGGTAGCCGGCGAAGGGCAACATCGCGAACGGGTCGCGTCGCACCACGCCCTGCTCACCGAACGCGGCGGCGGTGGTCTCCGAACCCATCGTGGCGGCGAGGTAGACGCCGTGCGCCCAGTTGAACGACTGGTGGACGAGCGGCATGGTGCCCGAGCGCCGACCTCCGAAGATGAACGCGCTGAGCGGCACGCCGGCCGGGTCGTCCCAACGTGGGTCGATCACCGGGTTCTGGCCTGCGGGCGCCGTGAATCGCGAGTTGGGATGGGCGGCCTTGCGCCCTGCGTCGGGTGTCCAGTCGTTGCCCTGCCAGTCGATGGCGTGAGCGGGCGCTGCGCCGTCCATACCCTCCCACCACACGTCGCCCTCGTCGGTGAGCGCCACGTTGGTGAAGATCGTGTTGGCGTGCACCGACCGCATCGCACTCGGGTTGGTCGCCATCGACGTACCGGGTGCGACCCCGAAGTACCCGGCCTCCGGGTTGATCGCGTAGACCTTGCCGTCGGGCCCTGGCTTGATCCAGGCGATGTCGTCGCCGATGGTCGTCACCTTCCAGCCACTCTCGCTGAGCGCTGCGGGCGGTTCGAGCATGGCGAAGTTGGTCTTGCCACACGCGCTCGGGAACGCAGCTGCGACATAGGTCTTCTGCCCGGTCGGGTCTTCCACGCCCATGATCAACATGTGTTCGGCGAGCCAGCCCTCGTCTCTGCCCATCGTCGATGCGATGCGCAGCGCGAGGCACTTCTTGCCGAGGAGCGCGTTGCCGCCATAGCCGGATCCGTACGACCAGATCTCGCGGGTCTCGGGGAAGTGGACGATGTACTTGACGTCTGGGTTGCACGGCCACGCCACGTCCTGGGCCCCGTCGTCGAGCGGCGCCCCGACGGTGTGCAGGCAGGGGATGAACTGGCCGTGGTCGCCGAGCGCGTCGAGGACGGCGCTACCCATGCGGGTCATGATCCGCATGTTGACCACGACGTAGGCCGAGTCGGTGATCTCGACGCCGATCTGTGCGATCGGTGAACCGATCGGACCCATGCTGAACGGGATCACGTACATGGTCCGGCCGCGCATGCAGCCGTCGAAGAGGCCGCGCAGTGTTCGGCGCATCTCGTGTGGGTCGGCCCAGTTGTTGGTGGGGCCGGCATCGCCCTTCGAGCGGCTGCAGATGTACGTGCGGTCTTCGACCCGGGCGACGTCGCTCGGATCGGAGCGAGCGAGGAAGGAGTCGGGGCGGTGCTGCTGGTTCAGCCGGATGAAGGTGCCGGCGTCGACGAGTTCCTGACAGAGTCGGTCGTACTCGTCCTGCGAGCCGTCGCACCACACCACGGCATCCGGGGTGCAGAGGTCGACCATCTCGTCGACCCAGGCTCGCAGCCCGTCGTTGCGCAGGTTGGTGGGGAGGGAAGTGGTGAGAGTGTCCATATCGACTCTCACGGTGCGCCGCCCGGTCCGCCTGCGACAGTGCACGAAGTGGTCCCGCCGTGGGACCGAGGTCCCGGTTGTCGTGACATTCGAACCTGGCGGTCGCGTTACAGCGCGAACGCCTCTGCCAGTCGACGCCACTCGTCCGTCGGCAGTTCGGTCGGCGAGCTGGTGAGCACCTGGACGCAGACGTGATCGGCGCCGGCGTCGTGGTGCTGGCGCACCCGGTCGACGATGGCGTCGACGTCGCCGCACACCACGATCGCGTCGATCAGGCGCTCGCTCGGCCCGGTCACGTCGTCGTCGTTGAACCCGTGACGCAGCAGGTTGTTGGCGTAGTTGGGGAGCTGGAGGTACCGGCGCATGTGACGGGCTGCGAGCTCGTGCGCTCGCGCTCGGTCGGTGTCGACGATCGCCATCAGCTCGGGTGCGAGCAAGGGCCCAGCCCCCATCGTCTCCCGAGCGAACGCGGTGTGCTCGACGGGGGAGAAGTACGGGTGGGCCCCGTCGGCAGCGGTGGCCGCGAGCTGGAGCATCTTGGGGCCGAGCGCAGCGATCACGGTGGGTGGGTCGTCGGGCGCAGCGACCGCGGTGAACGGCGCCTCTGCCATCGCCGCGAGGTACGTGACCATGTCGGTGTAGGGCGTGCGGTACTCGAGCTTGCGGGAGCCCTCGATGAACACCGCATGGCTGACGCCGAGCCCGAGCAGGAAGCGACCGCCCGACGCCTCGTGCAGCGTCTTCTGAGCGGCGCGTGTGGTGTGCGGGTGGCGGGCGTGGATCTGGGCGATGCCGGTGGCGACCCGCAGGATCGAGGTGGCGTCGAGGATGTGGGCGGCCGAGACGAGTGCGTCGCGGCCGCTGCTCTCGGGTCGCCACAGACACGGCCACCCCATCGCCTCCAGTTCTTGGGCGAGGTCGCGCACCTGACTGGTCGGCAGCGCGTCCAGCTGCCCCGTCCACAGGCCGACTCGTCCGATCTCGATCATGCGGGCATGGTGGCACGCTACGGTGCCGGTGATCGGAGCGGGGACGCGGTCGGGTCGCTGATCAGGCGCTGAGCGGCCAGGCGGTGGGTGCCGGGTGCAGGTACCGGTCGGTCACGTAGTTGAGGAATCGACGTGCGGCGCGGATGCGGTGGGCGACGTCGCGGAGCACGACGGGCTCGTGGGGCGAGCCGGCCGCAGCCGTGTACCAGGCGGAGCTGAGCGTCTCGAGCGCATCGAGGCCGGGGGTCGGCGACGCAGGGTCGATGAGCTGTCCGAGTTCGTCGTCGGTCATCCCGACGGAGCGACCGAGGTGCTCGGCCTGCGATGTGCTGAGCAGCGTGGTGCCGTTGCTGTCGGGGAACACACCGGCCTGGAACAGCGCGATGTCGCCGAGGCGCCGCAGCAGACGCACACGGTCGGCGGGGTCGACGGCGTCGAGCCAGTCGACGAGGTCGTCGAGATCGAGTTGCTCGACGGGGAGCGGGCCGTTCGATGGGGCGGTGAACCCCACGAGCAGGTCCGCGGTGAACAGCAACCGGCCGGGGGCGTCGGTGAACTCGACGAGCGGCTCGACGTCGAACACCGGGAGGCGCATGCCCGGGCTGACCCACTCGTTGACCCACTCGCTGCCGGCCAGTTCGTCGGCGGCGCGGTGCACGAGGACGGCGAAGAACAACGCCGGTGACACGGTGACGCTCGCGATGCTGCCGCCGAGGATCGCTTCGGCCACCTCCGGTTTGGCGAGCACGTCGTCGAGATGTCTGGGGCGACGCTCCAATTCCAGGTGGAGCGCGTCGCTGGTGGTACCGAGCGCGTCGGCGAGAAGAGCGATGTCACTCTCTCCGAGATCGATTCGACGGCGTGCCATGAGGTCACCTCCCCGTGAACGGTGTCGCTGTTCATCTGTGATGTAGCACAGGACGGTCCATCGGTTCACGCATCTGTCACCCAAGTCACGGATCGTTCACGCTCCCGACACGCGCTGCCGTCGCTCCCCGGCGCAGGCGCGCAGCGACCGGGTTCGAGCACGGGGGGCGGGGTACGATCCGCTGCATGGAGATCGCAACGCGACACACACCGGCGTACGGCGTCGCTCGGCTCACGCTGGGCGCGAACGAGAGCGTCCGGGTCGAGACGGGCGCCATGATGGCCATGTCGGCCGGCGTGACGATGCAGTCGAAGGCCGAGGGCGGGGTGATGAAGTCGCTCAAGCGGGCGGCGCTCGGTGGTGAGAGCTTCTTCATCTCGACGTACACAGCGCCCGCGCAGGGTGGCTTCGTCGATGTCGCTGCCCGGCTCCCCGGTGACCTGACGCACTACGACGTCGATCCGCAGCTGCCCCTGTTCGTGTCGAAGGGGTCATGGCTCGCCAACGAGCAGACGGTCGAGCTGAACACCCAGTGGGGCGGCTTCAAGAACATGTTCGGCTCCGAGGGTGGCTTCATCCTCCGTGCCGAGGGGACCGGTCACGTCGTCTTCGCGTGCTACGGCGCGCTCGAGGTCTGGAACCTGGCGCCGGGTCAGTCGTTCACGGTCGATACGGGGCACATGGTCGCGTACGAGGCGTCGGTGCAGATGAACATCCGCAAGGCTGCCGGCGGTCTGGTGCAGACGTTCAAGAGCGGCGAGGGTCTGGTGTTCGACTTCACCGGCCCGGGCAAGGTGTGGACCCAGACCCGCAACCCCAACGAGCTGCTCGGCTGGATCAGCGCCGCGCTCGGCGGTGGGAGCAGCTCGCCCGGCGGTGGCGGCCTCGTCGGCGGCCTCATGGGGCGCAGCTAACGCCCCGAGTTCGGCCAGACCGGTATACCGAGCACCGACTGGAGCTCGACGCCGAGGTCGAGCAACGGCCAATCGTGGCCGCCGGCTGCGACCAGCGACACGCCGACCGGCAGTTGGCTCACGTGGCCGACGCCTGCGGGCAGCGACACCACCGGAAAGCCCGTCCAGTCCCAGAAGTGGGTGAGCGAGATCAGGTCGACGTCGCTGCCTGCATGGTCGTAGCCCTGCCAGCGCGGCGGTGCGACGACGGGGATCGTCGGTTCGAGCACGGCCGCGACATCGTGCTCGATGAGCCACGCCGCCCACGCGGCCGTCGTGTCTCGGCGGCGTGCCTGGATCGCCGCGTAGCGTTCGCCGGTGACGGCGCGCGCCTCGCCCATCTCGATCCACTCCCGTAGCGACGGGCGGTACAGCTCGCGCCGGCCGTCGAAGCGCCGGTGGTAGGCGAGCATGTCGGTGGTCATCACGTCGAGGAACTCGTCGCCGATGTCGAACGCGCCCACGGGTGGGTCGAGTTCGACCACCTCGGCGCCGAGCTCGCGGCAGGCCGCGATCGAGCGGTCGAATCCGGCGGTGACGTCGACGTCGAGTGCGGCCCGATCGACTCGTGGTGACAGTGCGATGCGACGCCCGCGCATGGTTGCAGCGCTGCGGGTCGGGGGTGCGGTGGGGTGCCACACGCTCGCCGGCCTGCCGGAATCGGGTCCGAGCATCGCAGCGAGCAACGCTCTGCAGTCGGCGAGGTTGCGCGCCATCGGCCCGGCGTGGTCGAGCGTCCACGACAGCGGCACGATGCCGCGTGTCGACACGAGACCTCGCGTCGGCTTGATCGTCGAGGTTCCGCAACATGCGGACGGGATGCGCAGCGACCCCGCGGTGTCGGTGCCCGTGGCTGCAGGCACGAGCCGGGCTGCGAGCGCCGCTGCCGAGCCACCGCTCGACCCGCCGGCGCACCGCTGCAGGTTCCACGGGTTGCCGACCTGGTCGGTGGTGCCGCCGGCGGCGAACTCGTGGGTGTGGGTGTGGCCGACGAGGATCATGCCGGCCGCACCGAGCCGATGCCAGACGTCGCAGTCGCGGGCGGGCACGTCGGCGAGCAATCGGCTCGATGCGGTGATCGGCGCGCCGGCCACCTCGTACAGGTCTTTCAGCGCGAGCGGCACGCCGAGCAGCGGCGGGAGGTCGGCCGAGTCGTCGGCGGCGTCGCGACGGCGGTCGGCATCGGCGGCCGCGGCCAGCGCCTCGTCCGCGTAGACCCGCACGAACGCGTTGATCGAGTGCTCGTCGCCGTCGTGGCTGTGCGGCCCGTCCACGGCGGCGATCCGGTCGAGGCACGCCGTGACGAGCTCGGTCGCCGTGATGTCGCGCTGCCGGATCGCTGCTGCGGCGGCGACGACGCCGAGCTCGAAGAGGTCGCTCATCGCGGGAGTGTCGCACGCTGGCGGGGGCGTCGACGGATCGGCCCTGGCTGTGAGCGTGGCGACAGGGGCGCTGCGACCGGCCTGCGGGCCCACCAGTAGATTCGCCCCATGGCGATCGCTGACGACGACATCGAGCGGATCCGCTCCACGGTGTCGATCGTCGATCTCATCGGCCAGCACGTCCAACTCAAGCGCACCGGCCGGAACTGGGTGGGCCTGTGCCCGTTCCATGCCGAGCGCACGCCGTCGTTCAACGTCAACGAGACCACGGGGCGTTACAAGTGCTTCGGCTGCGACAAGGGCGGCGACATCTTCACGTTCGTCCAGGAGATCGAGCACACCGATTTCCTCGGGTCGGTCGAGTACCTCGCGAACAAGGCAGGCATCCAGCTCACCGAGTCGAGCCCGGGGCGTTCGAAGGAGCGTGCCCGACGCAAGCAACTCGTCGAGGCGATGGCACGGGCGGTCGACTGGTACCACGAACGGTTGCTGAAGTCTCCCGACGGGCGCGCCGCTCGTGACTACCTGCGCAGCCGCGGCCTCGCCGGCGACGTGGCCCGCCAGTTCAAGATCGGCTGGGCGCCTGATGATTGGGATCTGCTGGCGCGCGAGTCGGGCATCGCCGCCGATCTCCTGCGCGACAACGGCCTCGCGTTCAACAACCGCCGCGACCGGATGCAGGATGCATTCCGGGCGCGGGTGCTGTTCCCGATCTTCAACGAGAACGGCGAGGCGGTGGCGATCGGTGGGCGCGTCCTGCCCGGATCGACCGACCCGGCCAAGTACAAGAACTCACCCGAGACGCCGATCTATACGAAGTCGCGCACGCTCTACGGGTTGAACTGGGCGAAGGCCGACATCGTCAACCAGAACCAGGTGATCGTGTGCGAGGGCTACACCGACGTGATCGGGTTCCATCGCGCCGGCCTGCCGCGGGCGGTCGCCACGTGCGGCACGGCGTTCACCGAGGAGCACGTCCGCCTGCTGAAGAAGTACGCGACGAAGGTGGTGCTCGCGTTCGACGCGGACACTGCCGGGCAGGGTGCGGCCGAGCGCTTCTACGAGTGGGAGGAGAAGTACCAGGTCGAGGTGAGCGTTGCGTCGTTCCCCAAGGGGAAGGATCCCGGCGAGCTCGCCCAGGTCGACCCAGGGGCGCTCGCGACGTCGGTCGAAGGTGCCAAGCCGTTCCTGCGCTTCCGGCTCGATCGTGCGGTCGACGGGAAGCCGACGAACACGCCGGAGGCAGCCGCCCGTCTGGGCGAGCAGGCGATGGCTGTCGTCAACGAACACCCGAACGTCAACGTGCGCAAGCTCTACGCCGGTGAGGTGGCGTACCACGTCGGCCTGCCCGCGCAGGACTTCATCACGCTCGCCGAGCGCGGGACGCGTACACCGCAGCTGCGCGTGGCCCGGCCGAAGGCCCGCCAGGAGCGGCGCGAGAACGCCGAGTTCGTGGCGATCTCCCTGCTCGTCCAGAACTGGGATGCGATCGCCCCGTTCCTCGTCGAGGCGCTGTTCGTCGATGAGGTGTACCGCCGCGCGTTCAAGGCGGTCGCCGACTCCGGTGGCGACCTCGTCGCTGCGCTCGAGCTGGCCGATCCCGAGGCGCGCGAGGTGATCGAGCGCGCTGCGGTGGTGGAGACCCCCGACGACGTGGGTGCGGAGGCCCGCAACCTGATCAGTGCCGCCGTGCGCCGCGAGCTGGCGGTCCGGACGGTCAACGCCGACGCCGAGCAGATCATGTCGGATCGCGAGGCGCTCGTGCAGATGGAAGCGTTGAGAACCTCGGAACGAGGCCTCGACGCAGCCGGATGGTTGCTAGGTTGGCTGCAAGGACGCATGGAGGCACGCACAGGTGGGGCATGAGCCGGTGGAGTTGCCGACGGAGGAACCTCCCGTCCAGGGGGTCGACCGATCGGAATGGAACGATCTCATCGAGCGCGGGCGTGGCGATGGTCAGCTCCACGCCGAAGAAGTCGCCCACGTGCTCCGCGACATCGAGCTCACCGGCGACAACCTGCACGCGGTGCACGCCTCGCTGACCGGTCACGGCATCACCGTCGACGACGCGGTCGATACCGTCGACGAAGACGACACGCCGTCTGCAGGTGCGCCTCGTTCGGTCGTGCTCGACGACGAAGATGTCGAGCGCCTGCTGACTCGTCGCCGGCGCCGCCGCGGCCAGAAGCGTGCGGTGCGCGTCGAAGGCGGCACGAGCGACACGGTGCGGTTGTACCTCCGCGAGATCGGCTTGGTCGACCTGCTGTCCACCGAGGACGAGCGTCGCCTTGCGCAGCTGATCGAGCAGGGTCACGTGGCCGCTCAACGGCTCGACGAAGGGCTCGCCGACCCGGCCGAGCAGCGCACGCTGGAGCGGGCGGTGCTGCGTGGCGAGCGTGCGAAGAGCGAGCTCACCCAGGCCAACCTGCGGCTCGTGGTCAGCATCGCGAAGCGCTACTCGGGGCGCGGCATGCAGCTGCTCGACCTCATCCAGGAGGGCAACCTCGGGTTGATGCGGGCGGTCGACAAGTTCGACCACACCAAGGGCTTCAAGTTCTCGACGTATGCCACGTGGTGGATCCGTCAGGCGATCACCCGGTCGATCGCCGACCAGGCCCGCACGATCCGCATCCCGGTGCACATGGTCGAACACATGAACCGCCTCACGCGGATGCGCCGCCAGATGCACCAGGAGCTCGAGCGCGAGCCCACGGTGGAGGAGCTCGCCGCCAAGCTGCAGATGGAGCCCGAGCGGGTCAGGGATCTGCTGCGCATCTCGCAGGATCCTCTGTCGCTCGACTCGCCGGTGGGCGAGGAGGACGAGTCGAACCTCGCCGACTTCATCGAGGACGCCAACGTCGACGGCCCGGCTGATGCCGCGGCGCGAGCGATGCTGCACGAGGCGGTCGAGCAGGTGCTCGGCGAGCTCACCGAGCGCGAGCAGGAGATCGTTCGCATGCGCTTCGGCCTCGACGGTGGTCAGGCCAAGACGCTCGAAGAGGTCGGCAAGGCGTTCGGGGTCACCCGCGAGCGGATCCGCCAGATCGAGGCCAAGACGCTCGCGAAGCTCCGTCACCCCCAGCGCAGCCAACGCCTCCGCGAGTTCCTCGAAGTCGAGTAGCCGCCGCACGCGGCCTACGGTCCGCTGCCACACCCCGTCGTCAGGATGGGTACGTGGGCTACGGCGGGAAGTGGCGTGAGCGTGAGCAGGCGAGGGAGCTTCGGGCGCAGGCCTGGACCTTGCAGGAGATCGCCGACGAACTGGGCGTCGCGAAGGGCACCGTCTCCGTGTGGGTCCGCGACGTCGAGTTCACCCCGAAACCACGCAACCGCGGCCACCCGGCGGGTTCCAAGCACCCGATGCGCGTGCGCAAGGAGGTGGAGATCGAGCAGTGCCGAGACGACGCGATGGTGTGGGCGCACTCGGTCACACAGCGCGAACGCTCGATGTTCGCGCTCGGTCTGTATGCCGGTGAGGGGAGCAAGACGGGCAACACGCTGGGCATGGCGAACACGAACCCGCGCCTTCTGTGGGAGTTCGTCGAGTGGATCCGCCGGGACTTCATGATCGACGAGTCGCGGCTTCGCGTGGTGGTGTACCTGCACGAAGGTCTCGATCTCGACGCAGCAGAAGCCTTCTGGAGCCGTGTGCTCAGCATCCCCCGATCCCAGTTCACCAAGCCCTACCGGGCGATCGCCGACTCCACGATCCGATCGGCGAAGCACCGGTACGGCTGCGCCACCGTGCGGTACGCGAGCGCCGTCACGATCAGGCGTGTGTTGGCGAGGATCGAGGCGGTAACCTCTGTGGTCGCCGATCCGGGATAGCTCAGCTGGCAGAGCGTTCGACTGTTAATCGAAATGTCGCAGGTTCGAGCCCTGCTCCCGGAGCCCAGACGACAGGGTCCCTACAGTGGGACCCTGTCGCCGTTTTCGGGCGTTCTCGGGTGCGTTCGAACGTGGTCAGGCGTCGATGTTGCCGCCACCGAGCGCCTCGCCGCCCGCCAGGGCGACGATCAACGCGGTGCGCACGAGGTAGCCGACGACGTACTCGGCGCCACAGCCGGGTCGGGTGGCACCGAGCCAGGCGGCGAGGCAGGTCGTGCGAGGCGTCGGATCGTCGGGCCCGGGCGCCGGAGTGTCGACAGTGGTCGGCGGCTGGGGGTCGACCGACGGCGTCGGGAGCGGAACGACCGGTCCCGTGTTGCCGCCCGCGATCGCCGGAGGCAGCACGACCTCCCCGGGCACGTAGGGGTCCGCCGACGGATCGGCCGGCGGCAGGCCGATCGCGAAGGGACGGAAGATCCCGCCGAAGCCGGTGGCGTCGGTGCTGTCCGCGGCGACGAAGACGAGCAGTTCGCCGGACTCGTCGAACCCGGCGGGGGACGCGTACGGGCTGGTCGCAACGAACGGCCCCTCCTCGCCTGCGAGCGGGTGGCTCTGCCACGAGTCCACGTCGACGACGTCGATCTGCCCGTCGATCTGCCCGAGGCTCACCATCCGGCTCCCGTTCGGGGAGAACACGACCGTTGGTGTGTCGCCGCTCTCGTCCCCCTGAGTCGGGAGCCGGTCCATGCCGGCGGTCTCCCGGTCGAAACGGTAGAGCTGCATCGAGCCGTACGTGCCGGGTTCCACCGTCGACCCGGGAAAGTTGCTGGCCCACGATCGGACGAACACGAAGCGCCCGTCGGACGACATGCCCGCGACGGTCGACTGGTCGTCCGGGACGCCGCCGTCGGTGGTGACGTGTGCGTACTCCAGGGTGCCGGCCACCCGGTCGTAGACGATCGCGTCGCTGCCGACGGACCCGAGCGGCATGTCGAGATTCTCGGCGTACGACGACACCGCGACGATCGTCCCGTCGTGGTTGACGTAGGCGTCGAAGAGTTCGCCGTCGGCGCCGGCGAACGGCTCGGTGACCGCGCCGGAGGCGACGTCGGCGATGAAGAGCCGGTTCGGGGACAGCGTCTCGCCGCTCCCGGTGGTGCCGGTGAGTGCGACGGTCGTCCCATCGGTGGAGATGGTCGCCTGCCGGAGGAAGGTGAGCGGCTCCGGCAGGTCGAACGGGTGCATCGATCCGGTGACGGTGTCGAGCGCGACGAGCGCGTGCTTCGAGTACTCCAGCTCGAGGGCGCCGATGATGATGCGGCCGTCGTACGACACCGCCTGCGGATCGAAGGAACCGTCCTCGCTGACGACGCGGATCTGGCGGGTGACCACGTCGACGCCGTAGATCCGGAATCGATCGGTGAACGTGAGGTCGTCGAGGAGGCGCGCCTTGGTCCGCAGGAAGATCGTCTGCCCGTTCCCCGACGGCGATGCCCACACGACGAGGTCCTCGACGGTGGTTGCCCGGGTGAGCGCTTCGGCGACGATCGCATCGTCCGGTGACCCGGTATCGGTCGCCCGAGCGATTGGGCCGCCCGTGATCGTGATGGCGAGGCTGAACAAGGCCGCACCCGCAGCTGCGCGCCGCGCGCCAATTGGTACCCGCATGCCAAGTGTGTCGGCTCGTCGAGTGGGGACCTTGAGTAACGTGAGCTTCCCGAGGGGTGGTAGCTCAGTTGGTCAGAGCAGGGGACTCATAATCCCTGGGTCGTGGGTTCGATCCCCACCCGCCCCACACGACAGCAGCGACGTTGAGCGGCGCGTGACCGGCGACGGGCATGCGGGCAGACTGGATCAGTGTTCGACGACGGGAACATCGTGGACGTTGGCGCCATCACCACGCGTGGCCTGCCGGCCAGCGCACGGCTGGACCTTGCGCGCCGCATTGTCGCCCGCTTCTGGAACGGGCTGCCGGCGGAAATCCCGGAGGCGGCACTCGTGGCCGTAGAGCAGCGGATCGGAGCCGGCTTGCCCATGGTGCTGCGTGAGGGTTACCGCTCGTTGCTCACCGCGCACGGGATGAACGCGCAGGATCGGTTCCTCGCCCTCGACGATCTGGTCGTGGACTCCCACTTCATGCGCATCCGAATCGAGAACCAGGGCTGCGTCGAGTGGGCCGCCCGCATCGATGCTGTCGAGCCTGATCCGATCGTGTGGAGCCGACCGCTCGGCGGGTCGTGGCAGCGAGATGCCGGGTCAGTGTCGTCGTTCCTCGTCGCCGCTGCATTGCAGGAAGCCATCTGGGCTCCCCAGCACTGCGCGAACTCTGCGATGGACGGCGAGCACGAGAGCTTGCTGCGGGTCGGCTTCAGGCGCATCGACATCGAGGCGTTCGATCTCTGGTCGGACCCCACCCTCCAGTGCTCGTTCTACGGGGGGCCTGACACGCTCGTCGCTGATGTCGCTGGATCCTGGATGTTTGCAGCGTGCTTGACCTCCCAAGCCCTCGTGCAGCTCACTTCCAGCGTTCCGGCCGAATGGGTGCTGAACTGACGATGCGCGAGCCGGACGCGCCGCTTCCGCGGTACGAACACGAGGCGCGAGCAGTGGCCGAGCAGCTCGCTGCCGGGCATGAGATCGAGGTGGTCGCGCGGCAACTTCTCGCGGATGGCTATGGGCCGTCGATGGTCGCCCGCTCGCTCCGGGTCGCCACGGCTATCTCGCTCGACGCCGCGTTCGAGACGGTGATGGGTGTGCTCGGCAGCGACGCCTCGGATCGGTTCAGGCGCGTCTGGGAGCGCGCAACGGTGGCCGCAGGCGCCACCATTCGGGATGTCCAAGAGCCTGAGGTGCTGCCCGGGTACGTGAGCCTCGAGCGCATGGACTTCGACGATGCGTTCGACACGATCGTCGTGGAACGACTCGTCGACGAAGCGGGGGAGGCTGACACGATCGCCTGGTTGCAGGAGCAGTTGTCCGACCTCACGACCGGCCCACGCGCGCTGCAGGCCCTGTCGCTCTCCGCCGCGGATCGCCTCGGTTGCCCAGAGCAGCTCGTCCCTGTCGTGCTCGCGGCGGCACGGGCATTCGACGCGTCGTTCTGCCGCGTGCCGCTGGCAGTCCTCGCCCGAAACAAGGGCATCGCCTTCGTGCAAGAGGAGTACGAGCGCATGCGACGCTCACCCGACGCCGGCGATGCCGCCATCGCGAGGAAGTGGTCGTACTGGTTGCGCGCCGACGGCTGGCTCAGTGAGTGAATACTCACGGCCCGCGTATGGAAAGGACGGCGCACTTTGCGTCGCCGGGCGGGGAGTGACACGTTGAAGGATTCGCCTACCAACGGTGCCCGGATCCCCTGCGGGCGCCCGAGCGTGATATCGTTTCTGATGTCACGTGGTCCGTCGAGTTGGAGTCGGAGGTGGAGCAGTGGATCGACTCGTTGTCGGCGTCGGAGTTCGCCGTCGTGCTCGCCCACGTCGAGCGTTTGGCCGAGCGCGGCAATGCGCTGCGGATGCCGGCGTCACGTTCTCTCGGCGACCGGTTGTTCGAGCTGCGGTTCGACATCGTCCGGGTCGCGTGGAGGATCACGTACTTCTTCGGGGACCGACGCCGCATCGTGCTGCTGACCGTGTTCCGCAAGCAACGACAGAACGAGCGCCACGAGGTGCAGCGAGCACGAGTGGCGATGGAACGGTGTCTCCGCGAAGGGCACACGGCTGAGGAGGACTCATGAGCCGAACCACGATCAACGAACTGAAGAACCGTCGCCTCGCCGCCATGACTGCGGACGAGCGCGCCGCGTTCGACTCCACCTACGAAGCGACGCGCCTCGCCATCGAGGTCGGTGAGCAGATCCGAGACGCCCGAGAGGAAGCCGGTCTGAGCCAGCGAGAACTCGCCGCCCGCATGGGCACCAGCCAAGCCGCCATCGCCCGACTCGAAGCAGGCTCCGTGGCCCCGACGCTGACGACTCTCCAGAAGGTCGCAGCGGCTCTGAACCTGAAGGTCGCCGTGAGGCTGTCGAAGGCGAGCTGAGCAGGCTCAGCGGGTCGCGTCGCCGTCTTGCCGCGGACGATCCGCGGGCTTACTGGTCGCCAGCCAGTTCCTTGACCAGCACCTTTGGTCGGTAGCCGACCCTGTCTCCATTCGGGTCGCAGTACGCCGCAATGATGTTGTTGCGCCCGACGTGCTTCTGATCGCTGCCCAGGCCGGTGAGGCCACCGCGGTGCCAATGCTGACAGGGTCCATGGGGCCAAGGCTCTCACACGCACACCGGTCGCCTAGGGGCGATGATGCTCAGACGACCCGATGTCGAGCCGGAACCACGTGTCGTTGGCCAGGGCGTGTACGAAGCGTCCTCGGGCTACGACCGTGGCGTCCGACGGCAGGGCGTCACCACCAGGCAGTGCGAGCTGCCACGTGGTCGGCGTCTCGACAACCTCGTCACCGAGACGGCCAACCACGAGCCGGTCGAACAGGCCGCTGTAGCCGCCGATCAATCCGACCCGATCACCCTGTACTGCGATCTGATGAGCGCCGGCGACATCGTTGCGCCATCCGGCGGTGCTGCCGTCGACCGTCGCTCGACAGATGGGGAAGCCGCTGTAGTAGCAGGCCCACGCGGTCTCCTCGACTGCGCACATCGCATAGCAGTCGTCGATCGACCCCAGGCCCGTCGGTGGCTCGAAGCGATACAGCTGTTCACCGGACAACGACCAGCACACCAGGCCTGGAGCGCCGAGTGGCGGGTGCGCTTCGTGCCCGCCCCACCCCATGTTGCCGAACACGCCCTCGTCGAAGTAGCCGACCCACACGTTCGCGGATGGCGTGACCTGAACCGACTGGATGCCGTCGCCGATGCAGAACGATGTGCCGAGCTTGCCGTCGTGGTCGATGAGGAGCGCGTTGCGTTCGCCGACGCCGTCGTGCAGGTAGGACCGCGCTCCGACGAGGAGCAGACCTCCGTCTGGTAACGCCTGGACGTGGGGGAAGGCGATGGTGACGTCGTCGATGACGATGTTCCGAACGTCTCCGGTCGGCGTGTAGATCGCAACGTGGAGCGAGTAGGTGTTCTCGGCGGTGCCTCGCGGGAACGTGGCAAAGCCCGGCGATGTGTTGGCGCTGGCGTACGTGCTGTTCGGCTCGGCCTGCGACGACGCGACGATCAGGTCATCGTTGAAGCTGACCCCAACGTGAACGATCTGACCGGTCGAGTCGACGGCCCGGATGCGCGCCATCACCGCGCGCGGAACGCCGGCGAACGCCTCGGCGCGGGCAGCTGCGACTCGTGCTTCCCGTTCGGCTCGAGCGGAAAGCGCCGACTGATCGCGCCGACTCAGCCTTCTCCGAAGCCAACTCACGGCCACGTTCTAGCGCATCACCCTGTGGCCCGAGCGTCGAACAGTTCCACAATCCCCGGGTCGTGGGTTCGATCCCCACCCGCCCCACAAGCCCTAGGGAACGAACGCCGCCGGCGGCGGCGGTCAGGTGAGCCAGGGGCGGATCAGGTCGAGTTCGGACTCGATCCCGAGGCCGATCGCCGTGTCCGGGCTCGTGCACGTGGCGGCGGCGACGACCTGCTCGTCGGGTTGCACGACGAACAGGGTCACAAACCCGCCCCAGCCGCCAGAGTGCGACAGGAACGTCTGACCACCGTCCTCGAACACCTGGATCCCGGCGCCGTACTGACCGGCCTCGACGCCGCTCGGATCGTCGAACCCGACAGCGTCGACCAGCCGCCGATCGAGGATCCGGTCGCCGCCCAACGTCGGGGCCCAGTACTCGGTCGCCCAGCTCACCAGCTGTGTCGGGGTGGTCTGGATGCCGCCATCGCCCAGTTGCTCCCACTTGCTGTCGGCGACGGTGATTGCGTCTCCGGTGCCCTCGTACGACACGGCCTTGCCCGGGAGCGCTGCGGTCGGGTCCATCACCATGTCGAGCCCGAGTGGTTCGAACACCTCGGCCGCCAGGAACTCGTCGAGCGTGGTGCCGGTGACCGCGAGCACGATCTGTCCGAGCAGGAAGTAGTTCGAGTTCGAGTACGCCCACGTGACGCCGGGTTCGAAGTCGAGTTCGGTCACCTCTCCGAGCGCGGCGAGCGCATCGGCATCGGTGCTCGAACCGGTCAGCTCGAACCCGGCGTTGGCGAGCAGCGCGATGTAGTCGGGGATGCCGCTGACGTGGTGCACCAGCTGACGCACGGTCGGCTGCGTCGCCCATGCTGGGAGGTCCGGCAGGTACGTCGCGAGCGGCTCGTCGAGGTCGACGAGGCCCTCGTCCTCGAGCAGCAGGATCGCGGTCGCGGTGAACTGCTTCGAGGTCGAGCCGATGTCGACGATCGTGTCGGTGGTCATCGGTTCCGTGGGGTCGAGGCGCGCCGCGCCGTACGCCTCGGCGAACACCACCTCGCCGCCGACCCCGACCGCGACCGTGCACCCCGGGTCGTCCGGCCCGACCGAGGCGAACGCAGCCCGGGTCTCCGCCGCCGGATCGTCGCCCGCGACCTGATCGGGCGCGCTGGTCGACGGAGTGCTGGTGGCGGGCGCCGTCGCCGGCGCGGTCGTGGCAGGCGTCGTCGTCACCGGTGTCGTCGTCGCCGCTCCCGCGGTCGTGACCGGCACGGCGGTGGTGGCCGTCGTGGCTGTCGCTGCCGGGTCGTCGTCACTGCACGCCGAGAGGGTGATGGCGACGAGCGCGGTGACGGCGACGAACCGATGGCGGGGCGAACCTGTGCGGGGCTGGGGGAGCATGTGGTCGAGCGTCGCGGAACGCCACTCCGGGGTCATCCGTCCGGGGGATGATCGGCCATCAGCCGATCGACCGAGCATCGCGAAGCGACGGGATGAGCCGGTCCGTTCGTTCTGCCGCTGCCGTGACGCGCTCACGGCAGCATCGAACGGGCATTGCGAGATCGGCCGATCGACGTGGGGAGGAGTCCGATCGGCATCAGCCCTCGGCGGGGAGCAGCGGCATCGCGACGTCGGCGGGGGAGCCCGCGGTGACCGTGAGCGCGCCGCCGTACTCCTCGGCGAGGTCGGCTGCCAGCGCTTCCTCGCCCGGCATCAGGACGACCTCGACACCGTTCACCCCGACACCCACCGACTGGTAGCGGCCCTCGAGCTCGTCGACGAGTTGGGCGGCTAGCGCCTGCGCGACATCACCCGAGACGGCGACCTGGCAGACGATGAGCTCGTCGGGGAACGAGACCAGAGTGCGGAGTGCCTCGCGGTGAACATCGAGGTCGGCCGTGAACGAGATGAACACCGACGCGTCGTTCGTGTCCTGCCACACCAGGCCGTAGCTCCCGAACTGCTCGCGGTGTTGACCGCCGTACTGCAGCACCACGCCGAGCATCGGCTCGACCCGGGACATCTCGGCGAACATCGCGTCCGAACCGTCGGGGCCACCGGACGACCCGGGGCACGGTTCGGTGACCGTCACGGGCCGTGCGGCTGCGACCAATGCGTCGTTGCGTTGCGGCTCGGTGAACAGCGTCGTTGCGGGAACGACGGGTGCTGAGGCGGGGATCAGCCGTTCCGCACCGAGCGTCGTCGTCGGGAGGGGCTGGGTCGCGACGGGCACCGGCGACGGTGCGGTGGCACCCTGGCCGGCAGACGTGCCCGCCGGATCGCCGCAGGACGCCACGCAGCACATGGACATGAGGGCCCAGGCCGACCACGGCGTCCGGTTCATCCCTCCAACATGGTTGCGGAGCCGGTCTCGGTCAACCCCGTTCGCGGGCGCGACGCCGAGTGTTCATCGCATCGTCGACGTCGCCGCCGTGCGACGGTTGCCCTCCCAGGGTCGGATCGCGTGCGCCGATCGGTGGTGGGCGACACTGGAGGATGGCATTCGGGCAGTCGTCGGGTTCACCTGCATCGGGACGGCAGGTGAAGGAGCTGCTCGAGTTGCTGCAGCGCGCGGGGCACTCCGACTTCCGTGAGGCGCGGGGGCCGATGGGGTTCAGCCAGCGTCAGGCGGCGGGCAAGTTCACCGCCGCCGAGGCGACCGAGCTCATCGAGCAGCTCCAGGAAGCGGAGTACAAGCGCGACGCCGGCGAGGATGCGCCGCGACCGGAGCCGGTGGTGAAGCTCTCGGCCGCGGAGCTCGCGCTGCGCGACTACCCCGACCACCTCCTCGCCTCCGAACTCCAACGACGGGGCTGGATCGTCGTCGAACCGTGAGCACTCGACCGGTCTTCCGCATCACCCCGATGCGCTGGCCCGCCTGATCTGCGGATCGCCACCCCACGGGGTACGGTGCGACATCCGGTTGCACCACGTAGTGCGAGCCGGGTGGTTCGTGCCGATCGGTGCGACCTGGGCGCTGATCGACTGATCCGGCGGCGCCCGGCGAAGCGCAGTGGTCGGGAGTGCACATGATGTCGACCACGGGTGAGCTCGAACACGATGCGTCGTGGCGCACCGACCCTGGTCGCATCAGGGTGGTGTGGGCGGTGGTGCGCCGGCTGCTGCCGTACCTGGTCGAGGCGACGGTCATCCCCACCGCCGCCTACTACGTCGGGCTCCTGACGCTCGGTCACACGTGGGGGATCTTGCTCGCCGCTGCGTGCACGTATCTCTCGGTCGTCCGGCGTCTCGTGCTGGGCCAACCGGTGCCCGGACTCCTCATCGTTGCGTCGGTCGGGATCACCGTGCGCGTCCTGACCTACCTCGCGAGCGAGAGCTCGTTCGTCTACTTCGTCCAGCCGATCATCAAGACGAGCGCCACCGCCATGCTGTTCGCCGTGTCGGTGCTGGTGGGCAAACCGCTCGTCGCCCGGTTCGCCGCCGATTTCTGCGCGTTCAACAGTGAGGTGGGTGAGCGGCCTGCGATCATGCGCCTGTTCCGCCGCCTCACCGTCCTGTGGGCCGGCGCGCAGGTCGCGATCGCCGCCGTCAACATGACCTTGCTGCTCACCGTGCCCGTCGCGGTGTTCGTCGGTACGGCAGCGGCAACTGCGTGGATCGTGATGAGTGCCGGTGTCGTGATCACCGTCGCAGATGCGGTGCGCACCACGCGAGACGACGGCCTCCGCACGGCGCTCGCGAGCGGGGGCCGGCTGCACGCCTACGTCGTCGGCCGTGACATCGTCGACGCCGTTGCCTAGCCCGATCTGGGAAGGGTAACCCTCGACCTGATGTCGAGGTCGAGGCCGCATCGGCTCTCCGGACATGTCGGTATGACGGATGACCGTTGTCCGGTGCGTGAATCATGATGCTGACGCTCGCAATTCACCACTCGGTGTGATATTCCTATCCGACCACTCCACGTCGATCGATGAATCGGGCTCGTCACGGGGTGTGGTCACTGGGTAGGGCGGTACCGCGGACGGTTTGAGGTCGGACGCAGTCAGTAGTGGCGAGGCGGAGCAGTGACAAGCATCCAGACCGGGCGATCCGATCGCCCCTCCATCAGGCGGCGTTCGATCGCATCGATGACGGCGTTGGCCGTCATCGCGACCGTGGCGATCGTGATCTCACCGGCGGCGCCGGTGGCAGCGGCGACGCTCACGGTCACCACCGCGATCGACATGGAGGCCGACGACGGCCTGTGCTCGTTGCGTGAGGCGATCATCAACGCCAACACCGACTCGATCTCGATCGGCGGGCTGGGCGAATGCGCGGCAGGCTCGGGTACCGACACGATCGTGTTCGCGATCTCGGGCGCCGGCCCGCACATCATCTCGGTCACGACACCGCTCCCGTCGATCACCGCTCCTGTCGTCATCGACGGCTACTCGCAGCCCGATGCGACCCCAAACACTGCGCTGATCGGCTCCAACGCGGAGCCCATGGTCGGCATCGACGGGGGCAGCACCACTGACGGCAGCGGCCTCGTAGTCGATGCCGCCGGCACCGTCATCCGCGGCATGGCCATCACCGGCTTCGACGGCGACGCCGGCTCGGCCGGCATCGCGGTGAACGCCGCGGCCACCATCGAGGGCAACTTCATCGGGATCGCAGCCGGCGGTTCGACGGCCAACGGCAACAACTACGGCGTCCTCGTCACCGACGCCGACAACGTCACCATCGGCACGTTCGACTTGGGCCTCACCGGGCTCGCGGCCCGCAACGTGATCTCGGGGAACGCCAACGACGGCGTGTACATCCAGGGAACGTCGACGACCACGAGCGTCCGCAACAACGTGATCGGCCTCGACCGCTCCGGCATCACCGCCGTGCCGAACCTGTCGGGCGTCTGCGCCTGCGCCCAGCTCGGGGGTAACACCGGGATCGGCGGCAACGTCCTCTCCGGCAACGCCGCCGCCGGCATCTACGTCGCCAGTGTCGGCACCGTGATCCTGCGCAACTTCATCGGGACCGACGCCACCGGTCTCGAGGGTGTTGCGAACCTCCGTGGCGGCGTCGTGTCGGGCTTCGACTCCAGGAACACGCTCATCGGTGACGGCACCCCAGCGGGTCGCAACATCATCAGCGGCAACCTCGACGAGGGTGGCATCTCACTCGGCGGCGCCACCGAGCTCAGCACGAGCGTGCGCGGCAACTACATCGGCGTCGGCGTCGATGGAACGACCCCGATCGGCAACTCGCTGGGTGTGCGCGTGATCACGCCCGGAGCCACCGACGTCCAGATCGGCGGCCCCAACCAGGATGACGGCAACATCATCGCCAATAACCTGACGTCGGGCGTCGTGGTGGCCGCAGGCACCGGGACCTCGATCGTCGGCAACTTCATGTCGAACCATCCGGACCGCGGCATCGTCCTGTCCGGCAACACCCTCAACGACGACGAGGACGAAGACGCGGGGCCGAACAACTACCAGAACTGGCCGACCCTCCTGTCTGCCACCGCCGGCAACGAACTCGTCATCGAGTACGAGATCGACTCGGCGGCCACGTTCAGCGCGTACCCGATCCAGATCGACGTCTACTCCGCCGACTCAATCGATGGCGACGGCGCGAATCGGGTCGGGCGGACGTCGGCCCCTGCGCCCGGCACGTACACCGCCGACCTCGGTCCCGTCGACGTGCCGCCGGGGACGCCACTCACCGCGACCGCCACCGACGCCGCCGGCAACACGTCCGAGTTCTCGTTCACCGTGACCGCTACGGATGCGCCCTCGACCCCAGGCAAGTTCCTCGGGCCGACGGTCCCAGATCTCCGGCCCGGATTCGGCTACGACGTCGACATCTCCGGCGACACCGCGATCGTGGGAGAGTCCACCGGCTTCCCAGGGTCGGGACGCGCCACGATCTACACCCGCGACCCGATCAGCGGTCTCTGGTTCCGGAACCAGGTGCTCGCCAGCGACTCCGACCGGCTCGGCCGGTACGTCGCGATCGACGGCAACCTCGCCGCCGTTTCGCGCCCCGACATCGTCAGCCCGCAGACGCAGATCTACCGGCGGTCCACCCCGCTCGACGAGTGGTCGCTCGTGGCATCGCTGCCCGACACCGGCGACATCGACATCTCCGACGGCATGCTCCTCATCGGTGACCCGCTCGGCACCAACGACGGCGGCCTGATGAACGCGAAGGTCTACGACCTGCTCGGCCCGCTCGACAACCTCGAGAACCGGGTCCAGCAGGTGCTCTGGCCGTGGGGCGAGGGCGCGCCCGACCCGCTCGTCCCGTCGTACGGCCAGCGCGTCGCGATCCACTACGACCGCACCACCGACACGGGCAGCATCGCGATCGCGGCCCCGAATCGCAACGCGGTCTACACGTTCGTGAAGACGACGCCCGGCCAGGTCTGGAACCCCAACCCGATCGCCGTGTTGGCCTCGCCCGACTTCCCGGGACTGGAGTTCGGCGCATCGCTCGCCATCGGCCCGGACCGACTCGTCGTCGGCGAGCCGTTCAATGGTTTCGTGACCGGCGAACCCGACGCCGGTGCAGCCTGGGTGTACGAAGGGACTGCAGCGTCCTATTCGGCGCCGGTCCGCCTCCTCGCGTCCGACCTCGACGTCGGCAACCAGTTCGGCCGATCGGTCGCCACCGATGGCGACACGATCCTCGTCGGATCGCCATGGGCCGGTCAGTCCGGCGTGGGGTTCCGTGCGGGTGCGGCGTACGTGTTCGAGTTCGACGCCGGCACCTGGTCGGAGCGCGACGTCCTGCGGGCGACCGACGGGGGCAGCGAGGACCAGCTCGGCTTCTCCGTCGCGCTCGAGGGCTTCAACGCGCTCGTCGGCGCGCCGCGAGACGACAACGCGAACGGTGTCGACGCCGGTGCCGTCTACGCGTTCGACTTCTCCCCGCCGCCGTCGCTCGAGTTCGACCTCGGTCTCGCCGCCGGGGAGCCGCCCACGCTCGCCATCGCACCCTCCGGGATTGCCGTCAACCTGATCGACCGCAACGTCGCGGAGGGCCGTGGCACTGCGTCGGCGACGGTAGCGGCCTCGTCGATCACGTCGATCGGCGTCGAGGACACGGCGCTGTCGAGTATCCGGCTCGGCTCCACCCCGCTCTCGGCGATCGTGATCGACTCCGACGTGCTGTCGTCGATCCCGCTCGTCAACATCGACATCGAAGGTGGATGGGCCCGTGTGATCGCGGGCACCGATCTCGAGCAGGTGCCGCTCGTCAACCTGACCTTCGGTCGTGTGCTCACCACCGGCAGCCCGCTCGACATCACGAGCCCGGCAGGCCGGGTGGCCAACACCCCGCTGTCGGCGATCGACGTCGAGGGCACGCCGTTGTCGGCGATCCCACTCAGCGCCATTGCGCTCGGCTCGACCCCGCTGTCGGCGATCCCGCTCAGCGCGATCGGCGGCGGCTCGACCTCGTGGTGCCCGATCATCGCCAACATCGAGCCGAACTGCGACGAGGCGTTGCTGCAGGAGCTCACCTTGATGGAGGTCACCCTGCGCGGTGTGCCGCTGTCGGCGATCCCGCTCAGCGCGATCCCGCTCTCGGCGATCGACCTCCAGGCGAGCCCGCTGTCCGCGATCCCGCTCTCGGCGATCGACCTCCAGGCGAGCCCGCTGTCGGCGATCCCGCTCTCGGCGATCCCACTGTCGGCGATCGACGTGCAGGGTGCACCGCTGTCGGCGATCCCGCTCTCGGCCATCCCGCTCTCAGCGATCCCACTGTCGGCGATCGATCTGCAGGCCAGCCCGCTGTCGGCGATCCCGCTCTCGGCGATCCCGCTGTCGGCGATCCCGACCTCGATTCCGCTCTCGGCGATCCCGCTGTCGGCGATCGATGTCCAGGGCACGCCGCTGTCCGCGATCCAGGTCCAGGGCGCGCCGCTGTCGGCGATCCCGCTCAGCGCCATCATGCTCGCCGACATCCCGCTGTCGGCGATCCCGCTGTCGGCCATCGGCCCGACCGATTGGTGCGGCGTCCTGAGCGCCGGCGGCGTCGCGTTCAACTGCGACACCGGCGTCGACCCGGCCACCACCACCTTGCGCGAGCTCTCGGTGCGCGGCGTCCCGCTCTCCGCGATCCCGCTCTCGGCCATCCCACTGTCGGCGATCGACGTGCAGGGTGCGCCGTTGTCGGCGATCCCGCTCTCGGCGATCCCGCTCTCGGCGATCCCGCTCTCGGCGATCCCGCTCTCGGCGATCCCGCTGTCGGCGATCGACGTGCAGGGTGCGCCGCTGTCGGCGATCCCGCTCTCCGCGATCGACATCGCCGGATCGCCACTGTCCGCCATCCCGCTCAGCGCGATTCCGCTCTCCGCCATCCCGCTCAGCGCGATTCCGCTCTCCGCCATCCCACTGAGCGCGATCCCGCTCTCCGCGATCCCGCTCTCCGCGATCAGCGTGCAGGGTGCGCCACTGTCCGCGATCCCGCTCTCCGCGATCGACGTGATCAGCTCACCGCTGTCGGCGATCCCGCTGTCGGCGATCCCGCTCAGCGCGATCGGCGTCGACTGCCAGCGGGTCAGCTGCGACCGCGGCACCCTCAGCGACGCAGTGCGCGCCGGTGCGATCCCCGGCACCACCACGCTGCTCCAGATCCAGCAGGCCACGAGCGGCATCCGCCTCGGTGAGCTCGCCCCGTACCTGCAGGGCATCACGGCAGCCGAGCTCGCAGCCGCCATCGCCGCCAATGGCAGCACGCTCGGCGACCTCCCGACCCTCGACGACATGCAGCTCGGCGACCTGCCGCGCTCGCTGTTCGAACTGCAGCTCACCCAGCTCGGCGATCTCGGTGCTGGTCTCAACGGCGTCACCTTCGACGACCTGGTCGGCAACCTGATCGATCCGTTCACCGGACGGCCGATCGTCGGCGTCGAGCTCGACTTCCGTCTCGCGATCGACGCGCTCGAGCGCAACCTCGGCTCGCTCGACAGCCTCGGCGACGTCACGCTCGGCGAGCTGGTGGAGAACGGACCGCTGCTCACGCTGGCCGACATCGAGCCGCTGCTCGGCTTCCTCACCGTCGACACCGTCGAGCGGGCGCTCGGCGTCACGATCACGATCGGCAACGAAACGCTGGCCGACCTCACCGCCGACGAACTCGGTCAGCTCACGCTCGGCGATCTCGCACGGCTCGACGAAGCCGGAGCCGTCACGCTGGAAGAACTCCTCGGCGAGCTCGGTGCCGAGCGGCTTCGCGGCTTCACCCTCGGCGACCTGCTGCGGGCGCTGGTCGACCCGTCGTCCCTTGCGCTCGGTGGGGTCCAGTTCGACACGGTCGACGTGAGCGCGCTGCCGGCGGGCACCGTGCCCCCGGCGGGCTTCACCGCCGCCTTCACGCTGAACTCCCAGCAGGCCAGTCCGATCAGCATCGACATCGCGCTGCCGAGCACCGCTGCCTACCTCCCCGGCTCGGCGGTGATCACGCCGTTGCCCGTGGGCGACACCGAACCGGTGGTCACCGGCTCCACCCTGCAGTGGAACGTGATCGCCGAACCCGGCGTCGACTACGAGATCCGATTCGACGTCGCTCCGTCGCTCCGGCTCGGTGTGACCTCGCTCGGTGGCACCGCACGACTGGTCGGAACCGACCTCGTCGTCCCCGCCACGGCGGCCATCACCGTCCGCGAAGGCATTGAGCCGAACGACTTCGAGCTCGTCGCACCGGCGTCGACGCTGCGTGAGACCACGCCAGCCATCGAGGACGTGGTGTACCTCACGTACATCTCGACACCGACCGACATCGACGTGTTCGAGCTCGATCTCGAAGACAACGACCGCCTGATCGTCTCGCTGTCCAACCTCGACGCCGACCTCGATGTCGTTCTGTGGCGCCGGCCGACCGGTGTCGCTTCCGGTGGCGCGTTGAGCCGCACGAGCACCGAGAGCCCGCTCTTCCCGATTCTCGATCCCGATGCGCCCGCTGTCGACGCGGAGCCGCTCGCCGACTTCCCGCGGCTCGACACCCTCGACCCGACCCTGCAACTCGTCTCCGTGTCGAACGGTGCCGGCCTCGTCGACGAGTACCTGAGCACCGACCGCCTGGCGGCGGGTACCTACTTCGTGCAGGTGTTCGGCGCCAACGGGACGGTCACCGTCGACCCGGCGGCGCTGCAGCTCAAGGTGGTCGAGGCCGACGCACTGCCGGTATGCCGCGCGATCGACCTGCCCACGGTCACGACGCCGTTCCCGACGCAGCCGGCGATCCCGGCCGACGCCAACACCCTGATCCTCGTCAACGAGACCCGTCTCGAGCAGATGTACGGCACCGCCGGTCGCAACGCCGTGACCGGCGCCGTCGACGCCCTCACCGCGTATCTCGGCGGGCCCGAGGGTTCTGATCTCGACATCAGTCCGGTCGTGGTGCCCGTCGACGCCAACGCAGTAGTCCGTGCCGCCTACGACGCGTGGGACTCGCTCGCCGGGTCGTGCGACGTCGAGGCCGCCAACGCCGTCGTCGCAGCGATCAACGCCGAGATCATCGACCCGAATCGCGGCCAGTTCGAGCACATCATGATCCTCGGCGGCGACGAGATCATCCCGATGGCGCGACTGTCGGATCGCACCAAGGTCGCGAACGAGTACGACTACCGCCACGAGTTCGACGGCGACCTCATCGGCGGAGCCGGCCGCAACGCCGTGACGTCGTCGTTCTGGTCGAGCACGATCCTCTCCGACGAACCGTACGGTGAGGCGGCTGCGCGATCGCTCGGCGACCGCTTCCTGTACGTGAGCGACGTCGCGCTGGGTCGCGTCGTCGAGACGCCCGACGAGATCGTCGACGCTCTGACCACGTACATGACGTTCGACGGCAACCTGGCGGTCGAGACCGCAGCCGTTCTCGGCTACGACTTCCTCATCGACGGCTCCGAGCGCGTCGCCGAGGAACTCGCCGCGAGTGGGCTGCCGGTCGAGGATTCGCTCGTCGACGGCTTCGGCGACGACGGCGAGGCGTGGGATCGTGAGGATGCCACGGCCGCCGTCGCGGCAGCGGGTGCGAACTCGCTGATCTCGCTCAACGCCCACTTCGACCACTACCGGGCGCTCCCGGCGATCGGCGACAAGGTGGCCGGCTTCGACGAGAACATCGTCGCCGCCGATCTCGCCGCCGACCTCGGCCCCGCCTCCGAGCTCATGCAGTCGGTGCTGTTCTCGATGGGGTGCCACTCCGGCTTGTCGATCAGCGACGTGCTGATCGGCAACACCAACGCCGACTGGCCGCAGATGATGGGCCGCGAAGGTGCGCTGTATGTCGGGAACACCGGCTTCGGGTACGGCGACACCGTCACGGTCGCCTACACCGAGCAGCTCATGCGGTTGTTCGCCCGTCAGGTCGTTGCTCCGCTCGATCGGTCGTCGGCCGGATCGTCGGTCAGCACCGTCGGGCAGGCGTTGACGTGGGCGAAGAACGAGTTCTTCGCCGGCACCCAGACCTTCAGTGTGTACGACGAGAAGGCACTGATGGAGTCGACCTTCTACGGCATCCCCTTCTACCGCATCGGTCTTCAGGCCGAGGCGCTGCCGGCGACGCCGGTCATCCCGACGGCGCCCGATGCGACCGGTACCGAGTCGATCCGGACCGAGGTCACGGCGACGAACGACGAGGTCGTCACCGACCAGGGGACGTACTTCGCCAACACCGTCGACGGTGTCGAGCAGGTCATCGTCAGCCCGGGTCGCCCGATCCAGCCGAAGACGATCACCGACGTGTCGGTGGTGTCTGCCACCGACACGACCGAGCTCGACCTGGTCGCACGCGGTGCGATCGTGCTCGGTCAGTCCTCGACCTACCAGCCGCTCACCGACCCGGTGATCGCGACGCCGGTCTTCGACGAGTCAACGAGTCAGCCCGAGCCCGCAGCCGGCGATGTCGTGTTCCCGACCAAGCCGCTCGAGATCAACACCGTCACCACGGCGGCCGGCACCCGTCAGCAACTCGTCGTCGCGACGGGCCAGTACACCTCCGCGACGGCGACACAGCGGCTCGACACCGACTTCGACATCGTCGTGTACTACTCGTCGCCCGACGAGTCCGACGACACCACCCCGACGATCGGTGTGGTCGAGTCGACAGTCATCGGTGGACGCCTCGCCATCAGCGTGACCGCCACCGACACCGGTACGGGCGTCGATCGCATCTACGTCCTCGTGGCCCAGAACCCGGGCTCGCCCGGGAGCACCTGGACTGGCATCGATCTCGCCCGCGTCGCCGGCACCGATCGGTGGAGCGGCTCGTTGCCGCTCGCCCCTGGGACGACCGAGGTCGAGTTCATCGTCCAGGCGAAGGACGCTGCCGGCAACGTCGGCTTCGCGACCAACAAGGCGTCCGGCTTCGTCGACGACCTGGCGCCCGATGCGGCGCCACCCGTGCCGCCCGCGGACGTCCTGTCGGTCGATGTGCCCACCCCTCCTGCGAGCGGTGCGTACAACGGGCCGGTCACGGTCGTGGTGACAGCGTCGTCGAGCCCGTCGACCGTCTTCGTCGACGGCATCGAGCGCGAGTCGTTGCCAGCAGGCGGCGGATCCTTCGAGATCACCGGCGACGGCGCGCGCACATGGCGTGTCGTCACCACCACCGGGCACGAGCGATCGGGTTCCGTCGTGATCGACACCACCGACCCGACCCCGCAAGTCGACCGCCAGGCCGGCAACCTCCCGTTGCCGACCACCGTTCGGCTCAGCGGTGCCGATGCCGGGACCGGTATCGCGCGCATCGTGTACAGCGCGTCGGGTGCGCAGAACATCCCGTCGACGACCGTCAATGGCGTTGTTGCCGACGTGGTCCTCGATGTGGCGGGAACCACGACCCTCTCGCTCGTCGTCGTCGATGGCGCCGGCAACGCATCTGATCCGCTCACGTTCGTGTATGACGTCGGCGGCGTGCCGCCGGTTGTGACTGCGGAGCTGTCGAGCCCGCCGAACGGGGCCGGATGGCACAACACGGCTGTCGAGGTCACCTGGCTCGTCGACGACCCCGACGCGACGGTGCCGCCGCCGATCATCGTGACAACCGAAGGAGCTGCGCAGGGGATCGTGTCGGCTCCGTCGTGCGATGCCGCCGGCAACTGCGCCACCGGCTCGGTGGTGTTGAACATCGACCTGACAGCACCGGACGTACAGCTCAGCACGACGCCGGAAGCCGGCAACGAGTTCGGCTGGAACAACGAGGCGGTCACCGTGCTCGTCACGTGTGGCCCCGACCTGTCGGGTGTCGTCTGCCCCGATCCGATCGTGGTCGACCAGGACGTCACGGGGCAGCGCGTCTCCGTCGCGGTCGTCGACACCGCCGGCAACGTCACGTCGCTCGAGTCCCGCGAGATCAACATCGACCGGGTCGCCCCGCAGATCACCTGGAACGCACCGGCCAACGGGTCGACCGTCGACGAGACGAACTACGTCCGACCCACATGTGTCGCCAACGATGATCGGTCAGGCGTCAACGGCGCGTGCTCGGTCGAGGTGTCGGAGCCGGTGATGACCCCCGGCTTCGCTGGCTACACCGCGACGGTCAACATCACCGACCGGGCCGGCAACGCAGCAACGCTGACGTCCACATACCGTGTGCGCACCGATCTCACCGGCCCGGTGATCGAGGTCACCGCAACGCCGCCGGCCAACGCGGCGGGCTGGTGGAACGGCCCCGTGACCTTCTCGTTCGTCTGCAGCGATGCGACGGGTGTCGCGTCGTGCCCGCTGGATCGCACGGTCGCCAACCCTGGTGCCAATCAGACGTTCCAGGTCACGGCGACCGACACCGCCGGGAACAGCACGCCGCTCAACGTGTCAGGGATCAACATCGACACCACGGCGCCGTCGGTCACGGTGACCGCTCCTGACACCGTCGGGCCGCTCGACACGGTGGCGATCACGTGCTCGGCGTTCGACCTGCTGTCGGGTATCGCGTCGTCGACGTGCGCCGACTCGACGTTCCCGGCGAGCGATCTCGAGCCGGGCGCCAACACGTTGACCTTCTCCGCGACCGACGTTGCTGGCAATGTCACGACGGTCACGCGAGTCGTGACCCTCGTCATCGTCGACACGGCGCCGGTCGTGCTCGCCGACATGGGCGTGGACGGCCTGGAGCAGATCGGGTTCCAGTCGAACGTCGTGGTGATCACGGGCTCGTTCACCGACCCGACCGGCCCGGGCCCGTACCGCGCCTCGGTTCGGTGGACCGCGAACGGGCCGTTCACACCGCTGGTCATCAACAACGACGAGCGGTTCGCAGCGGCATTCATCTACCGCTCGGCCGGCACGTACACCGTGACCGTTCGGGTCTGCGACGCCGCCGGGAACTGTGGCACAGACGATCTCGTCGTGCGCACGCGGGTCACGCAGCGCGTGACGCCGGTCAGGCAGTGCGTCACCGATCGGGGCGCCGGGTTCACACCGCGGTACGAAGCCCGGTGGGGCTACAACAATCCCGCCCCGTTTGCGATCGCCGTGCCGTCGTTGCTGCTGATCGAGAACACCTTCACGTCGATGCCGTTCCTCCGGGGCCAGCCGCAGATCTTCCTGCCCGGCAACCAGCGCGATGTGTTCACGACGCCGTTCCGGAGCGGGACACAGACCTGGCGTCTGAATGGTTCGACGGCGTCGGCGTCGGCGTCGAGCCCTCGGTGCTAGTGCCGGGTCGCCGACACCGGTAGCAGGGGAGGTGATCGCCGGACGCCGAGCGCCCGGTCGATCGCCTCTGCCTCGTCGATCCACGAACGAGCCTCGGCACCGGCGGGTGCCACGGTGGCAAGGGCCCGCAACGTGAGCGATCGTTCGAGCCCGTGATCGGGCCCTGCCTCGAGCGCGTCGCGCAGCGCACGTTCGGCTCCGACCGTGTCGCCGGCGAGGTGAGCGTCGAGCGCTCCGGCGCGTACCACGCGGGCGGCACAGTGGTGCGTTGCGCCGAGGCGAGTCAGGAGCTCGCTCGCCGTCGCCGCCACCGGTCGACCGGCGAGCAGATCGAGTTCCAGGAGGCGCGAGTCGACCTCGTCGACCATGTCGGCCATCCCGAGGGTGACGAGCAGCACGCGAGCGCTGCCGAGTTGACGACGTGCTTCGTCGAGGCGCCCATCGCGCATCGCGGCGACGCCGCTGAACAATTCGGTTGCCGCGACGCCTGCCCGGTAGCCGACTGCTGCGTAGTTCCGGTGAGCGCTCTCCAACAGCTCGATGGCACGCGCCCAGTCGCCCTGGTCGGAGAGGACCTCGGCGCTGTTGATCGCGGCCGTCGCCGCGAGCACGACGCTGCCGGCGCGCTGTGCCAGGTCGAGGGCTTCGAGGTATCGGGCGCCCGCCTCGTCCCAACGGGACGAGAAGTAGGCCTCGATCCCCAGGTTGATGAGGACGCGGGCCATGCCGCTGCGGTCGTCGAGCGACTGGTGGGCCTCGAGCGCAGCACGTCCCAGCCCTTCCGGATCACCCTGCCTCAGATAGACGGTGGCGAGATGCATGCGTTCGAGCGCAAGTGCTGCGACACGCTCGTCACCGGCGTGTACGGCGTCGCCGTGCGCCTGGCGGGCGAGCATGAGGCACCGCTGCTGGTCACCCTGGCGTGATCGGATCCCGGCCTCGGCGAGCACCACCTCGGCTCGGGCGAGTGCCCATTCGGACCCTGCGCCGGCGGGGATCGCGCGCCCGGCTCGCCGGTACCACGCGATGGCGCGATCGGGGCTGCCCATCCGCTCGAACACGGCACCGAGCTTGCGGACGAGGTGGACGCCGCCGAGACCGTCTGCGTTGTGCCGTCGCGCCTCGCGATACGCCCGCTCGGAGTGTTCGAACCGCCCGAGCTCGTACAGAAGGTCACCGAGGCGTTCAGCGATGCGCGCCCGCTCATCGTCGTGGATGCGCTGGCTCCGCCGACCGGCGATGAGGGCGCGTTCGTACGCGGCAGCGGCCTCGATCGTGGCCTGCTGGGCCTCCGCCTGTCTGGCTGCGGTCACCGAGTACCGCCACGCCTGCAGGTACGAACGTGCCTCTGAGTAGTGGATCGACAGCAACGGCGCCATCTCGTCGGTGTTCGAGGCGCGCTGCTCGATCGCGACCGCCGCCCGCTGGTGAAGGGCGCGACGGCGGGAGAACGGCAGACCGCCATACGCGGTGTCGCGGTAGAGCGAGTGCTGGAAGACCCACGTCCCAGGAGCCCGCTCGGTGACGACGGCAGCTCGGGCGGCGGCATCGAGGGCGGCGTCGAGCTCGAACGTCTCCGCCGCATCGGCCACCATCGCGGCAACGGTCGATCGGTCGAACTCGTTCCCGAGTACGGCGGCGATCCTGACCAGCCGCCGAGCCTTTGGGGGTAGCCGGTCGACGCGACCGCTCAGAATCTGCTCGATCGAGTCTGGGAGTTCCCCGGTGCCGTCGGCGATCGCCCGAGCGAGCTCCATCGCGAAGAGCGGGTTGCCGTGCGCTCGCTCGGCGATGGCATCGAGGTCCCGGTCGAGCAGCGGACGTTCGCTCGCCGCAACTGCGAGCCTTCGGATCGACGCATCGTCGAGCTCGCCCAACGCGATCGTGGTCACCGCCGTGTCGGTCGACAGATCCCAGGTGCCCTCCGGACGCCGGGTCACGATCGCGATCCATGGCCGATCTGCCGCAGCGTGGACCAGGTGTTCGAGTAGCTCGGCCGACGCGGCGTCGATCCAGTGCGCGTCCTCGATGACCAGCAGGGCGGCTCCGGGGAGAGCGGCGTCCAGGAACTCCACGACGAGCTCCCTGATCTGGATCCGTCGGAAGTCGGGGTCGATTGCGTCGGCCTCTTCGGTGGGTGGGACGGACGCCCCAAACGGCACGGCGAGGAGCGGGAGCAGCGGGAGCAGGTGCGGTGCGAGGTCGGCGACCAGCGATTCGAGGTGGAGACCCATGTCGTGGGGCGACGTGTCGATCGCGGCACCGGTCCCGTCGCGGAGCAACGGGCGGAACACGCTGTACGGCGAGGCGGCCCCGTACGGCGTACACGCCGCGTGATGGATCTGCAGATCGGCGGCCGCGGCGATCGCGGCCTCGACGAGGCGGGACTTACCGACCCCGGCCGCTCCGACGATGTGCACCACGCCGGAGCGACGCTCGATCGCGTCGGTGATGACGGCGAGCTCGCGATCACGCCCGAGCAGTCGGACGGCACTGGCGTCGCGACGAACGCGGTCGGTCACCGAGCGGACGACCTGGGCGTCAATCGGCTCCGACTTGCCCTTGACCAGGAACGGAGCGAGCCGATCGGTCGTGTAGACCGCACGGGTGTGCTCCAGGACCTCGGACACGGCGACCACTTCGCGGTCGCCCGCCTTGCCCAGCATGCGCGCCGCGGTGTTCACCGGATCGCCCATGACGGTGTACGCCTTCCGGTGCGGGTGGCCGAGGAAACCTGCGAAGACGCGACCGCGCTGCACCCCCTGGCGGATCACGAACGGTGCGTCGATCGCCGCGATGTCGAGGGCTGCCTGCAGCATCGCGTCAGCGGTGTCACCCAGGTTGACAGGGGCGCCCGCAGCGAGGATGAACTTGACGCCGTCCGCAGCGATGTCGGAGTCGAGCACGGTGACGCCGAAACGTTCACACGCTGCGACGACGCCGTCGACCACGGTGGTGAGCGCACGTGCCGCCGCCTCGTGCCCCGATCGTGCGAGGTACTCGTCGAGCCCGGCGACGAAGACGAACCCGATGACCACGCTGCGGTGCTCGCCACCGAGCCGCGAGAACGCGGCCAGCTGTTCGGTGACCGCACGAGCCACATGCGGGACGAGGTCGACATCGCCCAGCGTGCGCACGGTCGGTGCCACCGGCGGATCGCCCGTCGAACCCGTGACGAGCACCGCGTCGGGGGCCGCATCGCCGGGTTGGCCGATGCACATGTGGGCCGGGAGCTGCGACGCGATCGCACGCGACACGAGGGTCTCGCCGTAGCTCGCCGCGCTCTCGAGGCGGATCACCTCCGTGCTGCGTGGTCCGGTCATCAGCAGGTGGTGCGCATGGGTGCCGACGAGAAACGCATCGAAGGGTCCGTCGGCGATGCCCACCGTCATGGTGAGCTGCGCCCGTTTCGCCGCAGCCGATGTGTTCAGCGCCTCCTGCATCTCCAGCCCGGCGTCGGTCGCGCGGCGCTCGTGGTCCGCGCCGCGGTAGAGCACGAGCAGCGCGTCGCCACCGAACTTGATCACCTCGCCACCGAACCGGTAGGCGGCGTCGATGAGGGCGGTGAAGCACGCGCTCATCAGCTGGTTGAGCTCCTCGGCTCCAGCGCGGCCCTTTCCGGCGAGCCGTTCGCTGAGGGCGGTGAAGCCGGAGATGTCGGCCGACAGCATCGAGCCGTCGACGCGCTCCCAGCTCGGCACCCTGCGCCGAGCGAGCTCGACCGCAAGCCTCGGGACGAACGGGGTCAGGTCCTCCCGGAGTGCGTCCACATCGGAGCCGGGCGCGGCGCGTGCGGGGCGCGGCACAGCGACACGACCTGCGCCCTCAATCGCCACGCTCCACCTCCCGAAGGCCCCGAATCTAGAGCACCGGGCACTCGTGCGCACGCCCGTACTCAGGGCGAATTGGTGGAACGCATCACGCCCGCTGGTGACGGGTTCGGTACAGCTGGGCCATCGCAGCGAGGGCGGCACTGGTGGCCAGCACCGTCGTGATCACGCCGCCGATGCTGCTGATGACCACCTGCCAGAGCGACGGAGCGAGGTCGCCCAACTCGATGCGCTCGAAGGTGCCGTCGGCGTCGGTCTCGACCCCGACGTCGCCGGCTCCGCCGAAGCCCGATCCGCTCGCGAACGAGGTGGTGGCGTTGATGCCGTAGCTGATCGCACTGGCGATCACGGCGACGAGCAGCAGCCGTCCGAGCACGCCCCAGAATCGGCCCTCGCTCACCGTTGCCGACCTCCCGTACGGGTTGCCGCGCCGGTCGATCGCCGCGTGCATCGCGAACGCGAACTTGGCGATGACGAAGACGGAGAGCGGTACGAGGGCCAGCGCCGCCAGGATCCCGGCTGGCGGGATCACGACGATCAGCACCACGACCACTGCGAGCACGACGAGCGCGACGAGCACACCGAGGAGGTACCAGCCGAACGCACGCGGCACGGCTCGGAGTGCGCCGACCAGCGATCGGACGGCGAGATGCATCTCCGACGCCGTGGTCGGGGCGGCCAGCTCGATGCCGGCACCGATCGCGGCGTCCTCGTCGTCGTGCACACGGAGCACGAGCCAGATCACCGCGAGTGAACCGAGCGCAGTCAGGACGGCCGCTGCTGCGCCGAGCGCAACGAGCGTCGGGATGCGGTCGTTCGACCACCCCGTCACCTCGTCCTCGGTGATCACGACATCGGCGAACCCGATGCGCACCGCGAGCTGCGTCAGGGCCGTGCCGACCCCGGACGTGACCACGCCGAGCACCGCCGTCGCCCGCCAGTGTCGGATCGCCCGACGGAACGCGACGGTCAACAGATCGCCGACGTCGGGCAGGGCATCGGTGGGGCCGGTGGGGAGCGGGGTCGCCTGGGCCCAGGTCCGCCCGTCCCACCAGCGGATCGCTCCCGGGCGCTCCGGGTCGGGGTACCAGCCGGGCGGCGGCAGGGGAGGCGGGTCGTACACGCCCGCCGACACTAGTTGCGGTCCGTCGGTCGTGGGACGGACGTCCCACTACTGTGGCCTCGCATGACGTCGTCGGGCGAAGCAGCTCACGAGTGTCTCGCTCACGCGATCCGCGCCGCGTTGGCGGAGGCGGGCGACCCGGATCGGGCCGTGCAGCAGCAGGCGTACATGAAGTCGACGATGCCCTACCGGGGTGTCGCCACCGCTGAGGTGAGGCGCATCGTCGCCGTCGAGCTCGACCGTCCGGAGCACCGGCTGCACGATCGGCGCGACTGGGAAGCAGCCATCCTCGGGCTCTGGGACGAGGCCGCGTACCGAGAGGAGCGGTACGCCGCGACCGCCATCGCCCGGCACCGCACGTCGCGCCTGCACCGCGCCGGCGGCGCGCTCGACCTGTGGCGTCACCTGGTGGTCACCGGGGCGTGGTGGGACCTCGTCGACGAGGTCGCCAGCCATCTCGTCCGCGACGAGCTGCTCGCCGATCCGGGCCGCGTCGCCCCGGTGATGCGGGCGTGGTCGGTCGATCCCGACATGTGGGTGCGGCGTACGGCGATCCTCAGCCAGCTCGGCGCGAAGCGGGCGCTCGATCTGGATCTGCTCCGCGACGTGATCGAACCGAACCTGGAGGGCGCGGCGACCGCAGGTCCCGGCGGCCGCCAGGACTTCTTCATCCGCAAGGCGATCGGCTGGGCGCTGCGTGACGCTGCGCGTCCGCAGCCCGACTGGGTGGGCGCGTTCGTGCGTGAGCACGAGTCGCGCATGTCGGGGCTGACTGTGCGGGAGGCGCTCAAGCATCTGGGCGGCTGATGCCCGCGAAGGCGTCGACGTACTCGGCGAAGCGCCGCAGCGTCGCGACCGTGCCGTAGTCGGCCTCGGCGACCTCGATGCCCGTGCTGTCACGCACCGCGTTGAGCACACCCAGGAAGTCGATCGAGTCGAGATCGGCCTCCTCGCGGAAGTCGACGTCGGGATCGAGGGCCGACGCGTCGACGTCGGGCGCGACGCGCTCGATCGCTGCTCGGATCGTGGCCAGCGTGTCCATGGTCATCCTTTCACCTCGTCCGGATCGAGCTGGTCGATGGCGCGCTGCAGCTGCGCCAGGAAGCGCGATCCCGTGACACCGTCGATCGCACGGTGGTCGCCGGCGAGTGTCGCGACGACCGTCGGCCGGATCGCCACCGAACCGGCATCGGCCCACACGTCGTCGCGCACCGAGCCGAAGCCGACGAGCACGACCTGCGGTGGGTGGATGACGCCGGCGACCGACTCCGCGCCGAGATCGCCCAGGTTCGTCACCGTGATACCGGCTTCGGACATGTCGGACGCCCGCAGGCGACCCTGTCGGGCGCGCTGGACGAGCTCGCTCAGCCGGCTCATCATCTGGGTCACCGTCAGCTCGTCTGCGAGTGGGATCGTCGGGACGACGATCCCACCGGTCCGCAGTGACAGCACGACGCCGAGGTCGACGGCGCCCGCCTGCTCGAACCCGCCGTCGCGCCACCAGCCGTTGCAGCCCGGCACCGCGGCCGCGGCCCGGGCGGTCGCGGACAGCAGCACCGCCCCAATCACCAGCCGCTCGGCCAACGGGCGCTCGGCGTTGTGCCGGGCGAGCGCAGCGGTCGCCGTGCCGAGATCGAGCCGTGCCGTGACGTGGTAGTGCGGGATCTCCTGCCAGGAGCGCGTGATCAGCTGGGCGATGTGCCGGCGCATCGTGTCTGCCCGGCTCGGCTCCGGCGCGGCCGTGGGCCGTTCGGTGAGCGAGCGCAGGACGTCGTCGCCGGTGACGACCCGTGCGTCGGGCAGCTCCCGCGAGTCGATGCCGTGCTCGGCGATCAGCCGGCGGGCACGCGGGGTCAACCGACGTGCCCCGGCGGCGCGCACGACGTCGTCGCGCGACACCCGCCCGCCGGGGCCGGAGCCCCTGACCGCGTCGGCGTCGACGTGGAGCTGCTCGGCGAGGTGACGGATCACGGGCGAC
>JALHOG010000014.1:43089-86699 GCA_022843125.1 Ilumatobacteraceae bacterium | reverse complement strand
GGCGGTCTCAGGTGGTGGTCGCGACGAGTTCGGTGAATCGTTCTGCCGGAGTCTGCCAGTCGAGGGTCTTGCGGGGTCGTGCGTTGAGGCTGCGGGCGATCGCGTCGAGGTCTTGTTGGGTGTGGCCCGACAGGTCGGTGCCTTTGGGGAGGTATTGGCGCACGAGGCCGTTCCAGTTCTCGTTGCTGCCGCGTTGCCAGGGGGAGTGTGGGTCGCAGAAGTAGACCGGGATGTCGGTCGTGATGGTGAACTGTTGGTGGGCGGCGAGTTCGGTGCCTTGGTCCCAGGTGAGTGAGCGGGCGAGCTCGACGGGGAGCCGGGTGATCTGGGCAGTGATCTGGTCCGCGACGTGGTCGGCGGTCTTGTTGTCGAGCCGGATGAGCATCCCGTAGCGGGTCGTGCGTTCCACGAGGGTGGCGACTTGGGAGCCGCCGTCTTTGCCGATGATCAGATCGCCTTCCCAATGCCCGGGCACCGCCCGATCCTCGATGTCGGCGGGTCGTTCGGAAATGTTGACCATGCCAGGGATCTTCGCCCCGCGACCGACACGACGATGTCCACGCGGGACCCGCCGTGCCCGCCCAGAGCGCAGACAGGCAGCGAGCTCTTTGCGCAGCTCGGGTTTGGCTTGCACGAAGATCGCCTCGTAGATCGATTCGTGCGACACACACCAGTCTGGATCGTTGGGATGGTCCTCGCGTAGGCGATGAGCGATCTGCTCAGGCGACCACTTCTCGCGGAGCTGCTCGCAGACGTGGTCCCACAACCACGGCCGAGACTCGAGCCACGTCGTCTTCGGTCGCCGTGACGCCGTGAACGCCCGCCGATGCGCGTCGGCGGGGTCGTAGCCGGCACGGCCACCGCTGCTGGCGACCTCGCGCCACACACTGCTGCGCACACACCCGATCCGATCAGCGATCACCTCGTTGGACTCGCCGCGTTGGATCCCGACCGAGATCACCACACGGTCCTGCAACGTCAACGATCCCGGCCGTGGTTCCCATCCCTCGATCACCGGCCGATACTGCCGCTCAGTCAGTCGGCGATACAGCGTCCGCGGCGACATCTGCGCCTCCAACGCCGCCTCAATCCGGGTCAACCCACGCGCCAATGCCGCCAAACCCACCCGATCCCGATCGACAGGCAACCTCTCGCGACCACGTCCCATCCGACACCTCCAAAATCAGGAACTGTCGCGACCACCACCTGAGGTCAAGGTCGAATTGACTGCCACAGCGTGGGCGCCCAAGTTCTGAGGCAGACAATTTGCGTGCTGCACTCGAATTGTCTGCCAGAGAATTCGAGAGCGGGTGTCGATTCCGGGCATTGGCGTTCGTGGTATCACCGAGCGGCCTGAATGGCCGGCCGCCGCACGCAACAGCACCACGTGGAGGATCAACCATGAAGTACCTGCTCTCCGTCTGGCACGATGCCGACTACGAGGTCGATTTCGCGAGCGACGACGCCCAGCGGATGTTCGCCCAGGTCGGCCGGTTCAACGAGGATCTGCAGGCCGCCGGTGCGTGGGTGTTCGCCGACGGCCTCGAGCCGGCTTCGACGGCCACCGTCGTGCGCCCGGCCACCGGGGGCGACACCACGCTCACCGACGGGCCCTACGCGGAGAGCAAGGAGGTGATGGGCGGCTTCTGGATCATCGAGGCGGCCGACCTCGACGCCGCGCTCGATTGGGCGCGCAGGGGTGCGCTGGCCTGCGAGGGTCCGGTCGAGGTGCGCCCGTTCCAGGTGCTCTGACGCGGGACGTGGCATGGAGCGTCCGGGCGTGATGCGGGGGAGCGACGACGTCGACCGGGTCACCCGCGACATCTTCCGGGCCGAGTCCGGGCGCGTCGTCGCCCACCTCGTCCGTCGTTTCGGGGACGTCTCGTTGGCCGAGGAAGCGGTGCAGGACGCCTTCACGAAGGCCGTCGAGCGCTGGCCGGTCGATGGTGTGCCCCCGAATCCGGGCGGCTGGATCACCACCACGGCCCGCAATCGCGCGCTCGACATCGTCCGCCGTGAGTCGACCCGCCACGCCCGCTCCGTTGCCGCCCACGACAGCATCCGCACCATGTCCGACATGGACGAGCACCATCTCGACGACGATCCGGGTGCCGCCATCCCGGACGACCGCCTCCGGCTCCTGTTCACGTGCTGCCACCCCGCCCTCGCACCCGAGGCACGGGTGGCGCTCACACTCCGCCTCGTCGGCGGGCTGCAGACCCACGAGATCGCGAACGCGTTCCTCGTACCCGACACCACGATGGCCCAGCGCATCGTCCGGGCGAAGCGCAAGATCGCTGCGGCCAACATCCCATATCGCGTACCGGACGGCGCGGAGCTGCCGGAGCGGCTCGGCGGCGTGCTCTCGGTGCTGTACCTCGTGTTCAACGAGGGGTACATGGCGTCGAGCGGTGACACGCTCGTGCGCGACGAACTCTGCGACGAAGCGATCCGCCTCGCACACGTCCTGGCCGACCTGATGCCCGATGAGCCGGAGGTGATCGGATTGCTCGCGTTGATGCTGCTGACCGCGGCCCGGAGACCGGCGCGCACCGACGCCAACGGCGACCTGGTGCTGCTCGCCGATCAGGACCGCAGCCGGTGGGACCGGGGACAGATCGTCGACGGGCACGCGCTGGTCCGCCGGTGCCTGCGACGCAACCGGCCCGGGCCGTACCAGATCCAGGCGGCGATCGCCGCCGTCCACGCGGACGCACCGTCGGCGGACGCGACCGACTGGGGGCAGATCGTGGCGCTCTACGATCAGCTCCTGACCGTCGCCACTACACCGGTCGTGCGACTCAACCGCGCCGTAGCGGTCGGCGAGCGCGACGGCTGTCAGGCCGGTCTTGCAGCGCTGGCCGAGCTCGACGCCGACGCACTCGACCGGTACGCGCCCTATCACGCGGCACACGCCGAGCTGCTCGTGCGCGCCGGTCGTACGACGGAGGCGGCCGCCGCGTATTCGCAGGCGACGGACGCGACCGCCGACATCGCGCTGCGCCGACACCTGGAGCGCCGGCGTCGCGCAGCGCTCACATGAGCGATCGACCGACGAACGACAGAGCGTCGACCGTCACCGTGTTCCAGTAGCTCCGAGTGTGTCCGCCGGGCGCGAACTCGGCGATCGCCGGACCGCCGGGGATGTCGGCCGCAAGGTTCTGCACGGCCCCGTAGAGCGCGTCGTCGGTGCCGCACCACACAGCGATGCGTTCGCCGTCGAGCTCGGTGTCGAGCTCGGCCAGCCGTCCGCCGCCGACGGCGGGGCTCAGCACGGCAACCGCTCTCAGCCAGCCGGGATTCGACGCTGCGAGCAGCAGTGAGCCGTAGCCACCCATCGACCATCCGTGGACCGCGATACGCGACGGGTCGAAGCCGCGCTCCGCGCACCACATCGGGACCTCCTCGCGCAGCATCCGCTGCGGATCGTCCGACTGCCCGTCGCCCTCCCAACGCGTGCGCCCGCCGTCGACGCCGACGAGGACGAACGGCGGCACACCGGACTCGACGGTCGCCGTGAGGAACTCGGGTAGGCCGAAGCGAGCGAAGTCGGCGGTGGTCGCGGAGGCGCCGTGGAGGACCAGGCACACGGGGAGCCCGGCACCGTCGCCGTGGCCCGCCGGGACCGCCGTGAAGACGCCGACGTCACGTCCGCGCGCCTCCGAGCGAACCGGTTCGAGTTCGACCTGACCGGCCGGAACGGCAGGGATCGTGCCGCCCGGGTCGTTCAACCGCGCTCTGATCTGACGCGGCATCGGCAGGTCACCGGTGGCCGCCAACAGCCCGCCGCCGGTGGCGCCCGCCGCCAGCACGCCACCGGAGACGATGAGGAAACGCCGCCGGTCCACGAGCCCCATCCTGGCAGCCCGTTGCGGACGGGCTCAGGCGCCCGCTGTGACGCTGAGCGAGTCCCAGTTGACCGTCGCGGTGCGCGGGTCGTTGTCCCCGAGCTGGATCTGGGTGATCGGCTGGGTTCCGACGTTCGCGGTCCAGGCCCCGAGCGGGGTGCCACCGAGCGCAAGCGTGATCGTGCCGGACGCCCCGTTCGTGGCGCACAGGGTGAGCCGCTGCCACGACCCGAAGGGCAGCTGCGCGCCGACGGTGAACCGGGTCCCGGGGACGTCGGCGCGAACGGACAGCTGCCGCTGCGAGTTGACTTCCACGCGGGCGACGGAGGCCCCGGCCCCGTTTCGGAGCTTGACCAGCGAGTAGCGCGCGGTCCCTGCGACCGATGTGACGCGGACGTCGAACGCTGCGCACACCGACGGGGGCGCGCCGCCCCACCCGCGGCGGGCGTCCCCGGCGGCCGACGTGACCGCGACGCGAGCGCTCGGGGCGGTCGGCGATCCCGCCGCACCGTCGAGCGTGAGCGCGCCGTTCACGGTCCAGCCGAGGAGACCGGCGGTGAAGTCGTCGGCGAGCAGCACGACCGGTTCGCCGCCACCGCCGGCGACGGTGACCGGCGCCGACGCTGCGCTCGGGCCACTCGTGTTCGTGCCGTCGGACGCCCGCACCACATAGGTGTGTACGGCCCCCGGCGTGCGTCCGACGTCGGCGAACCCGATCGCTCCCGCGGTACCGCCGACGACCGAACCGATCGGGGTGGTGCCGCCGTCGCGGAAGACCGTGTAGGTGATCTGGGTCGCCCGGTCGTCGGTGGACGCCGTCCAGCTCAGGTCGACCCGACCCGAGACCGAGCTGGTGGCCGTCGGTGTGCCCGGCACGGCCGGCGGAGTGACATCGGGATCGACGGTCGACGGTCGCGGGAGGAAGATGGTCATCGCGCGGCCGCCCTGTGCGGCGACGATGCCACTCAGGCCGGTGATCCGGACCGGTGACGTGCGGTTGGTGGTCGACCCGTCGCCGAGCTGCCCCAGATCGTTGTGACCCCACGCCCAGACGTCGCCCGCAGCGTTCATCGCGAACGACTGATCGCGTCCGTCCCCGATCTCGACGATCCCCGACAGCCCCGGCACGACCACGGGCGAGGTGCGCGTCACGGTCGTGCCGACGCCCAACTGACCACGGGACCCACGGCCCCACGAGCGCACGGTGCCATCGGTCAGCACGGCGAGCGAGTGTTCTGCACCGGCGTCGACGTGGAGCGCCGGGCCGGCGAGCACCTGCACCGGCAACGACCGGCTCGTGGTCGAGCCGATGCCGAGCTGGCCGTAGTCGTTGGCGCCGATCGCCCAGACCGAGCCGTCCGACCGCCGGACGAGCACGTGGTTGCGGCCACCCGAGACCTCGACGATGCCCGTGAGATTCTGCACGGGGACGGGCGACAACCGGCGCGTGGTGGTGCCGTCGCCGAGTTCGCCGAACGAGTTGAGACCGAACGACACCATCGTGCCGTCGGCACGCACGACATAGCTCATGTCGCGGCCGCCGACGACCGCGACGGCGTCGGTGATGCCGGGCACCTGCACCGGCGCACTGCGATTGTTGGTGGTGCCGAGACCGAGCTGGCCGAGGGCGCCGTAGCCCCACGTCCAGACCGTGCCGTCGGTGCGACGCGCGATGCCGTGATAGTGCCCGGCCTCGACCTCGGCGACGTTCGTCAACGCCAGTCGCACCGGGGTCGGCCGGTCGGCGGCGGTGCCGTCGCCGACGGCGCCACGGCTGTTGTCGCCCCACGCCCAGATGCGCCCGGCGTCGTCGAGGGCATAGGCGTGTTCACGCCCACCAGCGATCTGGACGATCGTGGCGGGGAGCGACACGAGCCCGGGCGTGGTGCGGTTGGTGGTCGACCCGTTGCCGAGCTGGCCGTCGGCGTTGAGCCCGGTCGCCTGCGGCTGCGACCCAGCGGCAGCGACCGGTGCTCCGGGAGCCGTCGCCCCGATAGCGACCATCACCATCGCTGCGACCACCGTCGCCGACGTCCGCCGTGTCATCCGCCGCTCGCGCATCGCGCCGCCCTTCGTTTCCGCCAACCCGGCCCGCCGCTCTTCGGCCCGGGCCAGCATCCTGCCACCGTGCGTGACCGATTTCAACCGAACCGCACGGTGTGCGCTACCGCGCTCGCCTACTCGACGTCGGTGAGTTGATGACTGGCTGGAGTCGGGCGGTCGTCGGGGGCGGCACCGAGTGCCCGAGGGGTGGCGACCGTGTGGTGGTTCCGGACCGTCGCTGCCTCGTCGAAACGGTCGCGAGCATCGGCGAGGTTGTTCACCGACGTGGCGAGGTCACGCAGGTAGGCCGCCGGCTTGCGCTCCGCCAACCCCTCGTAGATCGAGACGGCTTCCTCTGCCGCCGCCACGCTCTCCCCATGACGCCCGACCCACGTCAGCCCGATCGACAGGTTGTTCAGTGACCGGGCGAGGTCGGGTAGATACGCATCCGGGTTCCGTTCCGCCAAGCCTTGGTAGATGCTGACGGCCCGCTCGACCGCCACGAGGCTGTCGTCGTGGCGGGCCAGATGAGCCAGTGCGATCGACCGGTTGTTCAAGGCGCGGGCGAGATCGGGGAGGTAGGCCGCCGGGTTCCGGACTGCCAACCCCTCGTAGATCGTGACGGCCCGCTCGACCGCCAACAGCCCCTCCTCGTCGCGCCCGAGCCGAGCCAGTGCGATCGACAGGCTGTTCAACGATCGCGCCAGGTCGAGGAGGTGGGCCACGGGATCGCGCTCAGCGAGACGCTCGCGGATGATGATCGCTCGCTCGACCGCGATCAAGCCCTCCTCGCGGCGCCCGACTGCGACCAGCCAGTCGGCCAGGTTGCTGAGCGAGCGGGCCAGGTCGGGGAGGTAAACGGCCGGATTCCGCTCCGCCAACCCCTCGTAGATCATGACGGCGTTGAGCGCCTTGGCCAGGTCGGTCGGGCGTTCGGTCGGGCGTTCGTCGATCAACCGTCCGCGGGTGGTGACGACGGCTTTGGGCACCGCCCCACTCTCCTTGCGCAACTCGGCCAACCAGGCGACCAGACCACTGAACGACTGATCGTCAGCGTCGTGCTCCTGGGGGTCGTCGTTGACCCATTCGTCGGCCCATTCGTCGGCGAACTCAGATCCGTTCACGCCTGCGACCTCCTCACTGACCACGTCGACGTCGATCAAGACTACGGCGCCGGAGGCCGGGTCAACCCGTCAAGATTGACGAAAGTCGACAGGTCGTCGGATCAACGCCGCTCAGTCGCCGACGGCCGAGCGGTCGGGCCTACTCGGCGGCTTCGGCGAGGGCTTCGCTCAGCGCTGGATGCACGAGCAGGCTCTCGACGATGTCGCTCACCCTCAGGTTGGCGGTGACGGCGAGCGCGATCACGGAGATCAGTTCGGCTGCATGGCGGCCGACGATCGATCCGCCGAGCACTTGGCCCGTCGCCGGGTCGGAGATGATCTTCACGAACCCGCGCGGGTCGTCGTTGATGAGCGCCTTCGCGGTGGTCGCGAACGGGACCTTGGTCACGCGGATCTTGCGGCCGGTGGCGAACGCGTCGGCCTCGGCGAGGCCCACGTCGGCGATCTCGGGCTCGGTGAAGATCGCCGACGCCGCCTTGTCGTAGTCGAGGTGGCGGTGCTCGATCGTGTGCAACCCCATCACGTGTTCGGCGACCTTGCGCCCCTGCATCGATGCCACCGACGACAGGGGTAGCTTCCCGCTGACGTCGCCGGCTGCGTAGATGTGCGGCTGGTTGGTGACGCAGTGGTGGTTGATCGGGATGTAGCCGCCGGCGTCGGCGATGACCCCCGCCGCGGCCAGGTCGAGCGCATCGGTGTTGGGCACCGAGCCGATCGCCAGCACCGCATGCGTCGACCGAACGACGCGACCGTCGTCGGAGCGCACGACGACGTTGCCGTCGTCATCACGTTCGATCGCCTCGGCGCGGGCACCCTTCAGCAGCTTCACGCCGCGGCGGAGGAAGTCGTCCTCGAGCACGGCGGCGACCTCGGCGTCCTTGCCGGGGAGAACCAGCTGGCGGCTCACGACGAGGGTGACCTTGCTGCCGAGGGAGGAGAACATGTGGACGAACTCCACACCGGTGACGCCGGACCCGATCACGGTGATGCTCTCGGGGATCACCTTGGGCGGGTAGCAATCGCGTGTGGTCAGGATGCGATCGCCGTCGGGCTGGCACCACTCCGGGATGCGCGGGCGGGAGCCGGTCGACACGAGCGCCGTGTCGAACTCGATCTGCTCGGGGCCATCCGGGCCGTCGACGTGCACGCTGTGCGGGCCGGTGAACCGGGCGCTGCCCATGATGATGCGCACGCCCTGGCTGGTGAGCAGCTCGCTCACGTTGCGCTGCAGGTGGTGCGTGATCTCGCCGATGCGGCTGGCGAGCGCTTCGATGTCGACGCTCGACTCGGTGGCATCGAGGCCCATGCCCGCCATTCGCCGGCTGAAGCTCAGGGCGCCGCCGGTGGCGATCATCGTCTTGCTGGGGATGCAGTCCCACAGGTGCGCGGCACCACCGAGGACGTCGCGCTCGATGACGGTGACCTTGGCACCGAGGCGGGCGGCGTAGGTGGCGGCCTGATGGCCCGCTGGACCACCGCCGACGATGACGAAGCGCATGCTCACGGCGCCAGGCTAATGCGGTTCGTTCGTTGCGGGGCTCAGTGGTCGTGCACGTGTTGGTGCTGGTCGTCGGCGCCGTCGACGAGCACCTCGCGCCCGCGCTCACCGGTGACCTCGAGCGACTGCGATTGGGTGAGCGGGTTGACGACGTTGGGGCAGTACGTCGACGGGTAGGCGATCTGGTCGCGGCGGGCACCGACCCACTCGAAGTGCATCCCGTCGGGTCGCCGGAAGTTCCCACCCCAGGCGAAACCGTGCTTGCGGAAGATGCGCACCACGCCGCAGTCCATCCGGGGGACGCACCCCTGGCAGTTGCTCAGCGTGTTCATGTCGAGCGCTGCCGCGTAGGCGTGGCGCGACAGGAATCCGCCGAGGCGGCTGTAGCGCGGGTTGAAGCAGCCGCCGAACGTGTTGGTGTTGCCGACGTCGATGGCGGCGGCGAGCCCGGCGGCCGCGACCTCGGCGAGTGCCGCCTGGAGGTCGGCGACGATCCGGCGGTGGCAGCGTGCCCGAACCGGGATGGCGGCGTTCAGCAGCACGCGCCCCTCGGTCAGGTTCTGCGCCATCCACGTGGGGTGCATCGCGATCGTCGACTCGCCGGTGACCTGATACCACGGTTCACCGAGCGCGTCCTTGAGGCGGGCGGTGCTGAGCGTGTCGTCGGGGCTGGGCGGCGACCAGCTGCGCGACACCTGAGTGTCGGTGCGGTTCTCGATGCCGAGCGCTGCGATCGCGGCGTCGGCCTCGGACCGCGAGTCGATGCTCCACACGGCGATGCGGGTGTCTTCGACGACGCCGAGCCGCTCGACCGCTGCGGTGTTCAGCACGATCTCGGAGCCGCCGAGCTGGGTGTGGGGCTTGATGGCGGCGACTCGGTACGAGCGGACGGGGCCGTCGAGCACGCGGACGTCGACGACGTCGCCGACCTGCGCGCCGGTCTGGCGGGCGGTGATCTCGTTCATCACGACGGTGTCGGTGGCGAGCAGGCTCGACACGTCGGTGCCCGTCAGGCCGGCGGCGGCGCTCTGCGGCAGGGCGAGGTACACGAGGGGGATCAGGTAGCCGTCGGGCGCGCTGTGGATCGTGGCGCCGTTGCGGCTGATCCGGAGCATCCCGGCCGAGCCGCTCCTGCCCGGCGCTGCGGCGCCGCCCGACCGTTCGGCGATGGTGAACGCGGCCTCGACGACCGCACGATCGACGTCGCCGACGTCGAACAGCACGACGACGTCGCCGAGTGACTCGGTGATCCGGGCAGCGGGCACGCCGACCGCAGCCGGCCCGTCGACCCGCTCGATCGCGCTGACGATGCCTGCTGCGGCCGAAACGGCCACGATCAGCGCGAGCGCAACCCGTCCACGGGACATCATGACGAACACGTTACAGAGTCCGTCCTCGCCCGTCCGTTCATCCGGAACCGGATGAACGCATCGATGACGGGGCGGCTACGGTCTCCCCACCGTGAGCGACGCCCAGGATCCCGCAGCCGACCCCGCCGGATCCGGCGCCAGCGGAAGCGGCCTGGCCGCCGAGAAGGTCCGGCGAACCGCTCGCGTCGACGAGATCCGCGAGCGCGGCGACGAGCCGTACCCGTACCGGTTCGACCGTTCCCACACCCTCGCCGAGGTGCGTGCCGAGTGGGGCACGATCGAGGCGGGCAGCGAGACCGAGGCCGTCGTCACCGTCGCCGGGCGGATCATGCTCCAGCGCGACACCGGCAAGCTCGTGTTCGCCACCATCCGCGACCGCGACGGCGAGATCCAGCTGTTCATCTCCAAGGGCGTCGTCGGCGACGATGCGTTCGCGGACGTGAAGGAGCTCGACCTCGGCGACTGGGTGGGCGCCACCGGCACCGTGATGGCCACCCGCACCGGCGAGCTGTCGGTGAAGCCCACGTCGGTCACCCTGCTCGCGAAGGCGGTGCGCCCGCTGCCCGACAAGTGGCACGGCCTCACCGATCCCGAGACACGGTTCCGCCAGCGCTACGCCGACCTGATCGTCAACGCCGAGGCGCGCCGCCACTTCGAGGTGCGCCACGCCATGGTGTCGAGCTTCCGGCGCACCCTTGCCGGCGAGGGGTACATCGAGGTCGAGACACCGGTGCTCCACGTCGAGGCGGGCGGCGCGCACGCACGGCCGTTCGTCACCCACCACAACGCGCTCGAGATGGAGCTGTACCTCCGGATCGCGCTCGAGCTGCACCTGAAGCGGCTGATCGTGGGCGGGATGGAGAAGGTGTTCGAGATCGGGCGGATCTTCCGCAACGAGGGCATCTCCACGCGCCACAACCCCGAGTTCACGATGATGGAGCTCTACCAGGCGTTCGCCGACTGGACCGATGTGATGGCGATCACCGAGCGCCTGATCACCAACGCCGCCCGCGATGCCCTCGGCACCACGACGGTGACGATCCGCGGCCAGGACGTCGACCTCGCCGAGCCGTGGCCGCGCCTGTCGATGTGCGGCGCGGTGTCGGCGAAAGCGGGCACCGACGTGCACCCGTCGATGCCACTCGACGAGGCGCGTGCGCTCGCCGACCGCCATCACGCGACGTACGAGCCGTCGTGGGGTTCGGGACGCGTGATCGAGTCGCTGTTCGAGGAGCTGTGCGAGGCCGAGATCGTGCGGCCCACGTTCGTGACCGGCCATCCGGTCGAGATCTCACCGCTCGCCCGCGTCGATCGCACCGACCCGTACGTCACCGAACGGTTCGAGTTGTTCGTCGACGGGCGCGAGCTCGCCAACGGCTACTCCGAGCTGAACGACCCGCGCGAGCAGCGGATGCGCTTCGAGGAGGAGCAGGCCGCCAAGGACGCCGGCGACGCCGAACGTGGCACGGTCGACGAGGACTACCTCCGCGCGCTCGAGTACGGCATGCCGCCCACCGGCGGCCTCGGCGTCGGCATCGACCGCGTCGCCATGCTGCTCGCCGGCGTCGACAACATCCGCGAGGTCGTGCTCTTCCCGACCCTCCGCCCCGAACAGGAGATCCAGTGACACGTACCGCTTGGGGCGCAGGCCTCACCACCATCGCTGCCGACGGCTCGACGCTCGACGCCTGGTTCCGCTGGCTCGGGTGGGGCGAGTACGGCGACGACGACATGGTGCAGGCGTATCCCGATCTCGATGCCCAGCTCGGTATGCGCGACCAGCGCGACGAGGTGCGCAACGTCACGATCCGGCCGATCCGGCTCACGATCGACGTCGACGCCAAGCCCGAGTCGGCCGCCGACGCGTACCTGCGGCTGCACCTGCTGTCGAACCGGATGGCGATCCCCCACTCGATCAACATGGACGGCATCTTCGGGGCGCTCACGAATGTGGTGTGGACGAACCTCGGACCGGTGGCCGCGAGCGAGATCGACGACGTCCGCCTGCGGGTTCGGCAGTCGGGTCAGATCCTGCACGTGCACGGGGTCGACAAGTTCCCGCGCATGGTCGACTACGTGATCCCGTCGGGTGTCCGCATCGCCGACGGGTCGCGGGTGCGGCTCGGCGCCCACCTCGCCGAGGGCACGGTCGTGATGCATGAGGGGTTCTGCAACTTCAATGCCGGCACGCTCGGCACGTCGATGGTCGAGGGCCGCATCTCGGCCGGTGTCATCGTCGGTGACGGCAGCGACGTCGGCGGTGGCTCGTCGATCATGGGCACGCTGTCGGGCGGCGGCAAGGAGACCATCCGGGTCGGCGAGCGCACCCTGATCGGCGCGAACGCCGGCATCGGGATCAGCCTCGGTGACGACTGCGTGGTCGAGGCCGGTCTCTACGTCACTGCGGGCACCCCGGTGCTCACGCCCGACGGTGAGGTCGTGAAGGCGAAGGAGCTGTCGGGCCGTGACGGCCTGATGTTCATCCGCGACAGCCAGAGCGGCAAGGTGCTCGTGAAGCAGCGCACCGGCAGCTGGGGCACCCTCAACGACGCCCTCCACCAGAACGACTGACCGACCGTTCACGCAGCAGATCCGCAGCGGCGGCGTGGCCGGCGGCGCAGGCCGACTCCGGGTCGGTTCGCCACGCCGCGGTGAGGACGCCGGCGGCGAACGCGTCGCCTGCGCCGGTGGTGTCGGACACGGTCGGCAGCTCGATCGCCGGCACCGACAGCGACGTGCCGCCGGCGTGCACCACGGCGGGGGCGGCGCCGTGCTTCACGAACGTCGTTGCGCCGGCAACTGCGCTGTCGATGCCGAGCAGGCGCGCCTCGTCGGCGTTGGCGAACACGGCGCCGGGTGCGAGGCCGTCGATCAGGCTGCGTGCCCGGTCGACGCCGAACGCGTCGAGCACCGACACCGACGAGGCGTCGATCGACACCGCGATGCCGCGCTCGCGTGCCCAGCCGATCAACGTCGTGGCCGTCGTCGCGAGCGGCTCGTCGACAAGTGAGTAGAACGGCACGTGCAGCACGTCGAGGCTGTCGAGCCACGCGGGGTCGGGCCGGTCGAGCCTGCGGGCGTCGCCCGGGTCGGTGAGGAAGCTGCGTTCCCCCGCTGCGTCGACGAGCACCACGATCGATCCGCTCCTCCCGGCGCGCCGCACGAACGCGGTGTCGACCCCCGCTGCGTCGAGCTCACCGAGCAACAGATCGGCGGTGGCGTCGTCGCCGACCTGACCGAGGAAGCGGGCACGCCCGGTGAGGCGGGCGGCGACGGTGGCCACGTTCGCGGCGCTGCCACCGCGCCGGCGTGTGATCGACGCCGGCGTGTCGGTGCCGTGCCGGATCGGGTCGAGCACGCGCACGACGACGTCGTCCACCACGTCCCCGACCGCGCCCAACATCTGGCTGACGATACGCGCGCGCGACGAACACACGAGGTGCGGATACCGTCGGGCGGGTGAGCCTTCGGACTGCGCTGGCGCCGCTGCGACGGCGGGGGTTGCGTCGGCTGTTGCTGACCCAGCTGGTCGCCGACGTCGGGGACGGTGTCGTCACGGTGGCGCTGCCGCTCTACGTGTACGAGCGAACCGGGTCGGCCACGGTCACGTCGCTGGTGTTCGTCGCCGAGATGCTCGTGGGCCTGGTGCTCGCGATCATCGGCGGCGGTCTCGCCGACCGGCGCAACCGCCGCACGGTCCTGCTGCTCAGCTACGCCGCCCGCGTGGTGATCATCCTGGTGACCGCGGCCGTCTCGCCGCTGCTCGCCGTCATGGCGTTCGGCGTGTTCGCCCGGTCGCTCGGCCTGATCGACAACCCGAGCTTCGACGCGATCATCCCGAACCTCGCCGACGGCGACCTCCAGCAGGTGATCGGCGCGCGCCGCTTCACACAGTCGGCCTCGATCCTGATCGGACCCGCGATCGGCGGTGTCGCCGTCAGCCTGATCGGCGCCCGCGCCACCCTCGGGTGGGCGAGCCTCGGGTTCGCGGTGGCGTTCGTCAGCCTCCTCACCTACCGCCACATCCCGGGCGCCGTGCCCACCCGCAGTACCGGTGACGGGGCGGGCCCGTCGGAGCGGGTGTTCACCGTGCGCCACGTGATCGACGGGTGGCGATCGATCACCCCGATCCCGAACGCACGACGCCTGATCGTCTACTGGACGGTGACGATGGCGTCGGTCGCAATGGTGATGGTGGCGGGCATCGTCTGGTACGCGGAAGACCTCGGGCGCGGGCCGAACAACCCGTGGTACGGCTTCGCCGTCGGCGCGTACGGCATCGGGTCGCTGATCGGGCTCGTGTGGGCAGGTGGTCGGCAGTTCCGGCTGCCGCTGCCCGCGATCCTCGTGCGGGCGATCCCGATCTACGCGGTGTTCGTCGTGATCGCCGTGGCGTGGGACTCGCCGTGGCTGATGCTGATCTCGTGGTTCGGGTGGGGTGTCGCGCTCGGCCCGGAACTGGTGCTCGGCGAGACGTCGATCGTGTCGGCGATCGCCGACGATCAGCGCGGCCGGGTGTCGGCGATGCAACTCGTGTTCGTGCAGCTCGGCATGGCGATCGGCTACGCGGTGGGCGGCCCGCTCGTCGACCTGATCGGTGCCCGCCCGACGAACCTCGTGGTCGCGGCCATGACGCTCGCGTTCCTCGCGATGTGGATCGGCCCGTGGCGCCGCAGCATGGCCGCCACGAAACCGACCTCGGAGCAGACGCTGACCGCCTGAGCCCGCCTACGGGAGGAGTTCCTCGTCGGGGACGGGGGCGTCGGGGTGGAGCAGTCCCGCGTCGCGAAGGGCGGACCAGAGGTCGGGCGGGACGCGGTGGCGGAACGCGGCGACGTTGCGTTCCACCTGGCTCGCCGACACGGCGCCGGGGATCACGCTCGCCACGAGCGGATGCCCGAGCGGGAACTGCAGCGCGGCTGCTGCGAGCGGGACGCCGAACTCGGCGCACACCCGCTCGATCCGGCCGGCGCGGTCGAGCACATCGGGCGGCGCCGGCTTGTAGTCGTACATCGCGCCCGGGCGCGGCCCGGTGGCGAGGATGCCGGAGTTGAACACGCCGCCGACCACGAGCCCGGTCCCGATCTCCTGGCACCGCGGCAGCTCGTCGTCGAGCACGCCCTGGTCGAGCAGGGTGTAGCGCAACGCGAGCAGGAAGACGTCGACCTCCATGTGGTCGAGGAACCAGCGGAACGACGCACGATCGTTGAGGCCTGCGCCGTACCCGCCGATCACGCCCTGCGCCTTGAGCATCTCGAGCGCCCGCCACCCGGTGTGGAGCAGGTCGCGGCGGTGCTCGGCGAGCACTTCAGGGTCGGGGTGGAACGCCTCGTCGAGGTCGTGGATGAACAGGACGTCGATCCGGTTCATCCCGAGCCGGAGGTAGCTGTCCTCCACCGAGCGCATGATGCCGTCGTAGGAGTAGTCGAACCGGATGTCGAGCGGGAGCGCACCGAGCCATCCGGACTGTGTGGTGTAGGTGGTGGGGTCGGCCGGGCGACGGAACAGGCGGCCGACCTTGGTCGACACGACCACGTCGGATCGTGGCCGGTTGTCGAGGGCGCGCCCGACCCGGATCTCCGACTTGCCGTGCCCGTAGAACGGCGACGTGTCGACGTAGCGCACGCCGGCATCCCACGCGGCGTCGACCACGGCGGTCGACTCGACGTCGGTGACCCGCTCGAACAGCTCGCCGAGCGGGGCGGTGCCGAGGCCGAGCGCGGTCAGCTCGAGGCCGGTGTGGGCGAGCGGTCGCAGCTCGGCTGGGTCCATGTCGCTCCGCGTCCTCCGTTCAGCCCTGCCGGTTCAGTTCGACCAGCCGCCGTCGATCGCGATCGCCTGACCGGTGACGAACGCCGACGCGTCGCTCCCGAGGTACACCGCGAGGTCGGCGATCTCCTCCGGACGGCCGAGGCGTCCCATCGGTTGACGGGCGACGAAGTTGGCGACCACCTGGTCGCGGTCACCACCCTGCGCATCGACCCGCTGGTGCCACGACGGCGTCTCGACGGTGCCCGGGCAGATGCAGTTGGCGCGGATGCCCTCGGTGACGAAGTCGGCGGCCACCGACTTGGCGAACCCGATCACCGCCGCCTTGGTGGCGCCGTACACGCAGCGACGGGGCGCGCCCTTCATCGACCCGGCGACCGACGCCATGTAGACGATCGAACCGCGCTTGCGCTCGCGCATGCCGGGCAGGACGGCCTGGGTGAGCCGGAACGCGGAGCGGACGTTGAGGTCGAAACTGAAGTCGTAGACGTCGTCGGTGACGTCGAGCACCGTCCCGTCGTGCACGTAACCGGCCACGTGGGCGAGCACGTCGACGTCGGCCAGCCGATCGGCGAGCTCGGCGATCGCGATCGGGTCGGTGACGTCGAGCTGCACGGTCTCGATGCCGGTGTCGTGGTGGAGCGCGTCGAGCAATGCCTGGTCGCGGTCGGACGCGAGCACGCTCGCCCCGGCGGCCTGGTAGGCGACGGCGATCGCACGCCCGATCCCCTGCCCCGCCGCCGTCACGAAGCAGCGCTTCCCCGTCAGATCGATCGTCATCGTCCCTCCCCAGCTCGCCGCCCGACCATCGGGTGCGCCACGGCAGAGTAGAGCGCCGGCGCCGCGGGCCCAGGGGTCGGCTCGGCCGTTACGCTCGCCGCTCGTGCGCTGGAGACAGTCGGGTCACGCCGTCCTCGGCGTCGTCGCGGTGGTGGCGACCGTCGCTGCGTGCGGCTCGACCGACGTTGCGCCGCCGAGCGCCGCCGGTGAGACGTCGTCCAGCCCGCTCCGGATCGCCGACGTGCCACCCGTCAGCGTGCCGATGGCGATCACCCAGTACCTCAGCGACGTCTCCCTCACGGTTCTCGGCGAGCTGGGGAGCGGCGTCTGGGCCGGCGCGTCACTCGACGACGCCGACACCCTCGACGTGGCGATCACGATCTACGGCACCGATGGGGCTCGCATCACCGAGGTGGTGGATCGGGTCGCGCTCGAGCTCCGCGACCGAGTCACCGTGGTCGAGACCCGTCACGCCGCGGACGATCTCGAACGGTTGGCCGCGGAGGCGCAGGAGCGACTGGACGCCGCGGGCATCGCGGCCAGGGTCGGAACGCGATGGGGCCTCGACGCGGCGAGCGTCACGCTCGTGACCCCGGACGGCACCGCCGACCGCGCCGTCGAACGCGCCGCCCGCGACGTGCTCGACGGGATCCCGGTGGCGATCACCTTCTCGGGTCCGATGGTGCCCCTGTCGCCCTGACCGGTGACGGGTATGGTCGGCCCGATGGGGCTCTACACCGAGCGGGTGCTGCCGCGGCTGATCGACGTGGCGTGCGGGCCGAAGTCGACCGGGCCCCGCCGGGCGCAGGTGTGCGCCGGGCTGCACGGGCGCGTGGTCGAGGTCGGGTTCGGCTCGGGGATCAACGTGCCGTGCTACCCGGCCGAGGTCGAGTCGGTGGCGGCGGTCGAGCCGTCCGACACGGCGTGGGCGCTGGCCGCCGACCGGGTCGCGGCGTCGCCCGTGCGGATCGAGCGGGTCGGGCTCGACGGCGCGCACCTCCCGCTCGGCGACCACACCTGCGACACCGCGCTGTCGACCTGGACGCTGTGCACGATCCCCGACGTGGAGCACGCGCTCACCGAGCTGCGGCGCGTGTTGAAGCCCGGCGGTACGTTCCACTTCGTCGAACACGGCCTCGCGCCCGAGGGTGACCCGAAGGTGCAGCGACTCCAACACCGCCTCGATCCGTTGCAGCAGCGGCTGTTCGGCGGCTGCCACCTGACCCGCCGGATCGCCGACCTCGTCACCGACGCCGGCTTCGTGATCAGCGACGTCGACGTCTTCTACGAGTCGGGTTCGCCGAAGTTCCTGTCCGCCGACACGCTCGGAGTGGCCGTCAGCCCGTAGCCGCTGGGCCGGAGCGTGACGGCGGCATCGGCCCGACCCGGCCCTTCCGTGTCGTGTTCACCCAGAGTTCGGTTGTTCACACGACGGCACAAGCGCACGATCGTGTCATGAGTGTTCCAATTCGGCCGCCGGTCGAACGGGCGGAGTCGCCGTGAAGCGCCTCATGCCTGTCTTGCTTGTGATCGCAGCCTGCGGCGCACCGTCGGCGACCGCGACCACGCCTCCGCCACCTGGAGAACCGCCAACGTCCAGCGAGGCATCGTCCAGCGAGGCATCGTCCGCCGTGCCATCGTCCTCGACGCCCGCAACATCGCCGGCGCCCGACACCACACCGGTCACGAACGCGCCGCTACCACCGCGGACCGGCGATCCCGTCACCGTGACCGGCTACCGCATCGGCGAGTCGTACCGTCCCGACGACCCTCTCTACCGGCTGTACTGGTACTCGAAGTCGGGCCAGATCATCCTCGAACTGGTCCCCGACTGGATCGCCATCGGCGACGACCACGGTGTCATCGGCTACCTCCCGAAAGCCGCCTACCTCGACCCCACGGCGACCCAGTTCATCTACGACGAAACCGGCACCCGAGTGATCGGCTGCGGCCAAGGCGGTCCTGACGGCAGCGTCACCGGAGTCGGCGACGAAGCGATCTGGAGATGCCGTGGGTAGCCGTAGTAGGAGCCGCCTGCTCGTCGTGATCGCACTCGTGTGCGCTGCGGCGACGCCGGCGACCGCTCACGCGAGCGGGTGGCCGATCACACCGGTCTGGCGCAACCCGACCAGCGCCGTGCCCTCGATGCCCGCCGGTCCACCGTTCGCGTACCCCGGCACCGCGAACGTGTGGTGTCCACGGATGTTCACCGGTTCCTACGGGTCGGACTTCTTCGTCCAGTTCCAGTCGCTGGTCAACTTCGGCGGAACATGCAACGCCCTCTGGGGCGCAAACCGACCGGCCGGCTGGGTCGTGGTGGAAGCGTCCCGATGGGAAGGGCCCGTTCGTCGGAGTCGCCAGCGGGTTCAGAACAGTTTCAATCAGCACACCGTCACCGCAGCAGTTGCTCACGTACCGGGCTCCAGCAGCTATGTGGCTTCGGTGACTGTCAGAGACGGGCAGCGCACGTACTACCTCAACGAGTGCTTCGGCTGCTCGGGATGAGCGCTACCGACGACGCCCTCGGGCGGTGAGCCCGTAGCCGGCGGCGTGACGGGGTACGTTCGCCGCATGGGGAAGCGCGACGAGTTCGGCGAACCGGTCGAGATCGTCGTCGACGGGCGCAGCGTCGAGATCACGAACCCCGGCAAGGTGCTGTTCCCGACGGTCGGCCCGGAACGGCTCGAGCTGACGAAGCTCGACCTCGCCAACTACTACGTCGCGGTCGGCGAGCCGCTGATGCGGTGGATCCACGACCGGCCGGTGCTGCTCGAGCGCTACCCGAACGGGGTGCGCGAGAAGAGCTTCTTCCAGAAGCGGATCCCAGACTCGGCCCCCGATTGGCTGGTCACGACGACCGTCCAGACGATCAACGGCACCCCGTCGCGGGCGCTGGTGATCGCCGACCTCGCGCACGTGCTGTGGGCGGCGAACCAGGGTGTGCTCGGGTTGCACGTGTGGCAGTACCGGGCCGACCGGCCGCAGTGGAGCGACGAGCTGCGGATCGACCTCGACCCGTCTCCGGGGCAGACGTTCGACGACATCCGTGAGGCGGCGATGCACGTGCGCCTGTACTTCGCCGAGCTCGGCATCCGCTCGTACGTGAAGACCACCGGCAGCAAGGGCATGCACATCTACGTGCGCGTCGTCGACGGGTACGACTCGTTCCAGGTGCGGGCGGCGTCGGTGTCGGTGGCGCGCGAGCTGGCGCGCCGGCACCCCGAGCTGATCACCGACCAGTGGTGGAAGGAGCTGCGCGAGGGCAGGGTGTTCGTCGACTTCAACCAGAACGCGCCGCACAAGAACGTGTTCGGCGCGTGGGGCGTGCGGCCGCGGGTGGGCGCGCAGGTGTCGACCCCGATCGAGTGGGACGACGTGCTGACGGTCGACCCCGACGAGCTCACGATGCTGACCGTGCCCGAGCGGTTGGCCGAGCGCGGCGACCCGTGGGCCGACATGGACGACGAGCCGCAGGAGATCGCCGTCCTGATCGAGCGGTTCGCGGAGGATCTCGCCAACGGCGTTCCCGACGCGCCATGGCCGCCCGTGTACCCGAAGATGCCGAACGAGGCGCCACGGGTCCAGCCGAGCCGAGCGAAGAAGCCGACCGAGTAGCGGGCCTCAGCGATCGGGCAGGCGCAGCTCGAAGGTGCCGCCGCCCCAGCCGTTCGCGAGGTCGCGACCTTCGACGGTGACCACGTCGACGTCGGCGGGGATCTCGATGCCGCGTTGGTTGCGCGTGAACGGCTGCTCGTTCGCGTGGTCGTGCGTGAGGACGCGGATGCCATATTCGGCGCCGTCGGGTCCGAGCACGCGCCACGCGTCGGCGTAGCGCTCGGGTGTGTCGTACGGCGAGCTGATCGTGGCCGAGATGGTCCAGGTGCCGTCGCCGGCGAGCTCGGCCTCGGCGGCGATCACGTCCGGGTACCGCTGCTCGTCGGCGACGGTGCTGGTTGCGACGGTGCTGGCTGCAGTTGCTACGGGAACCGGCTCGCCACCTGTTGCATCACCGTCGTCGGCAGCGGCACATCCGGCGAGGGCGGCGACCGCCACGAGCAATGTGGCGATCCCGTTCGGGCGAGAGGCCATCAGCACAGTCTGGACGCGCCCGGCGGGCAAGAGGGCGCGCACCGACCGCTCCCCTCTTGACTTCAGGTTCGCTTGAAGTCGTACCGTCGCCGGTGTGACGCAACGGCTCCGAGACGAACGCAACATCTGGGTCGCGACGGTGCGCCCCGACGGACGGACCCACCTCGCCCCGGTGTGGTTCGTGTACGTCGACGAACGCATCTGGATCGGGACCGGGATCGACTCGGTGCGGGTCCGGAACCTGCGGACCAACCCCGCGGCCTCGGCGTGCCTGGAGGACGGCGACGCACCGATCGTCGCCGAGGGAACGGTCGTCGTCCACGAACGCCTGCGGCCGGACCGGGTCGTCGACGCGTTCCGGGCGAAGTACGCGTGGGACATCACGATCGACGTCGACGACGACATCGGCACCGTGGTGCTGCTCGAGCTCCGCCCCCACCGATGGCTGTACGGTGCCGACCTGCCGACGGTGCCCGCCGACGCGTGACCGTCGCCGTGGTCACGTACGGTGATCACGATGGAGACACACGAGGTGCTCGCCGACGCGTTCGGCAGGATCGTGGAGGATGTCGAGGGCGCGGTCGACGGGCTGAGCGCCGACGACCTGGCGTTCCGCCCCGACCCGGACGCCAACTCGATCGCGTGGCTCACCTGGCATGCGGCGCGGGTCCAGGGCGATCACGTCGCGGCGCTCGCCGGGCGCCAACAGGCGTGGACCGAGCTCGGGTTCGACCAGCGGTTCGGCCTCGACCTCGATCCGGGCGACATCGGCTACGGCCACACGAGCGAGGAGGTGGCGGCGGTGCGCGTCGAGGGGCCCGCCCTGCTGATGGAGTACCTGCGAGCGGTGACCGATCGGACGCGCGAGTACCTCGCCACGGTCGACGCCGCCGAGCTCGACCGCGTCGTCGACCGCGACTGGGACCCACCGGTGACCGCCGGCGTGCGCCTGGTGAGCGTGATCAACGACAGCACCCAGCACGCCGGCCAGGCCGCCTACGTCCGCGGCCTCCTCGACCGCCGCCGCTGATCACGCACACGAGGATCCCACGATGTCGGAGTTGTGGACCGAGCGGCCCGATCTGGTGGAGCTGTACGACACCGAGTGCGCCGGACGCGAGGACCACGACGTGTACCTCGGGCTGGCGCAAGAGTTGGGGGCGGCCATGGTGGTCGACATCGGGTGCGGCACCGGCGTGTTCGCCGTCGAGCTGGCACGCCGCGGGTTCGACGTGATCGGCGTCGATCCCGCCGCTGCGATGCTGGACATCGCCCGGGGGCGGGCCGACGGCCTGTCCGTGCGCTGGATCCACGGCGTCGTCGACGACGTGCCCGATTCGTGCGCCGACCTCGCCGTGATGATGGGACACGTCGCCCAGTACTTCGTCGACGACGACCGGTGGACGCACGCTCTCGGGCAAATCCACCGGATCCTCGAGCTGGGCGGGCGCGTGGCCTTCGAGACGCGGAACCCGGCGATCGACTGGGCCGGCGAGTGGACCCGGGAGCGGACGGAGGAGGTGTACCCGCACCCGACCGGCGGGGAGTTCACGTCGTGGGTCGAGGTCGTCGACGTCACCGGTGATCCGGATTCGTACACGCTGACCCACCACGCACACAGCCGCCTGCCCGACGGGCGGCACCTCGTGGCCCCGGAGACCCTCCGGTTCCGGAGCGCGGCTGAGATCGCGTCCAGCCTCATCGGAGCGGGCTTCGCCATCGAGGCGACCTGGGGCGACTGGGACAGGTCGCCGCATCACGAGGCGAGTCGCGAGCTGATCGTGGTGGCCCGCCGCGGCTGAGGCCCGAGCGCGTAGGGTTCGCTGATGGGTGCCGGCGACCAGCACGACACACACGGTCTCGGCTACGAGTCGGTCGACGACGACCCGAACGCGGCGGTGCTGCTCAACACGATGGACGCGACCGCCGCCTGGGAGGCGACGCAACAGCTGCGGGCGTGGGAGCGGGTACAGCTCGCGCTCGCTCCTGGCGAGCGGCTGCTCGACGTGGGCTGTGGCCTCGGCGATGCCGCGCTCGCGCTGGCGGCCGATCTCGGCGCCGACGGGGAGATCGTCGGCATCGACGCGTCGGCCGAGATGGTGCGCGGCGCGCGTGCGAGGGCCGCCGCGGCACAGTGCCGCACGCGCTTCGTCGTGGGTGACGCCGCGGCGCTCGACGAGCCGGACGGTTCGTTCGACGCGGTCCGGTCCGAACGGACGCTGCAGTGGCTCGCCGCTCCCGCTGCTGCGGTCGCTGAGATGGCGAGGGTGGTGCGGCCCGGTGGCCGCGTGTCGCTGATCGACACCGACTGGTCGAGCTTCGCGATCGACGTCGGTGACGCCGACCTCGCTGCACGGGTGCGTGGCGCGATGCAGGTGGAGCGGCGCCGACCGTCCCACGTCGGGCGACGGCTCGCCGGGCTCGTCCGCGGTGCCGGGCTCGTGATGATCGCCGAGACCGGGGCCACCCACACGTGGACGAGTTGGGACCCGGATCGATCAGCCGCGCCCGCGGGGTGCTTCTCGATGCGGAGCCTCGCCGACGACCTCGTCGACGCCGATCAGCTCGCCCCGGGCGACATCGATCGCTTCGTCGCGACCGTCGAGGACGCGGCGCGCGCCGGCCGGTTCCGGATGCACCTCACGATGCACGCCGTGGTCGCCACCGCTCCGCCGCCGACGATGCGATCACCACACCGAGGGTGAGGACGGCGGTGATGACCGACGTCGCCACGAGCACCATCAACCGGTCACGGTGGTGCCACCAGAGATCGTCGGCGAGCAGGAGCACCGGATAGAGCCGGGCGAGGCTCAACGCCCCGAGGTTGACGAGGAACGACACCTCGCCGACCGTGCCGGCCCGCCAGCGGCGGAGGCAGCGGTTGATGATCCAGACGTTCCAGCCGGCGTAGACGATCAGCGGACCGATGAGCAGCGGGACCGGCGAACCCTGTGCTCCCCAGAACTCGCGGATCAACAACCAGCAGACGACGATCACCGCACACCGCGTCACGACATCCAGGCCGACGCCCAGCTTCGCCATCGGCCGAGCGTAGTCAGCGCCGGCGGGCGGCGCGTCCCGACCCGCCACGGCGGCGGGCGCGGTAGAGCGACGCGAGTTCGTGGACCTGCTCGGTGATCACCGTCCGGAGCTCGGGCGGGGCGAGCACCTCGATCCGCGGGCCGAGTTGCAGCAGGAGTCGGGCGGCGGAGTCGGGGCGCTCGAAGCGCAGGTCGACGAGGGCCCATCCGTCGCCGTCGCGTTCCGTCGTCTGCGGTAACGGCAGGTCGGGTGATCCCTCCTGGAGCAGGCCGAGGAGCGGCTCGGCGTCTGGCGCGACGCGGACCCGCACCGGGTACTCGGGGATCGACGCGAGGAAGCGCCGCTTGCGCTCCTCCCACGCCGTTGCGAGGTCGAACCCGAGGGGGCGCTCGAAGCGGTGGTCGAGCACCGACGCCTCGACCACACGCGACACGCGGAACAGCCGGTCGGACCCAGCACGGGTGCTCGCGAGCAGGTACCACGTGTCGGCTTTCAGGATCAGACCGAGTGGGCGGACGAGGTGCGTCGAGGTGGAACCGCTGCGTTCGTACGTCACGCGCAACTCCTTCGAATCCCACACCGCTTCGGCGATCGCCGCGAGGTGCGGAACGTCGTCGGATGGCCGGAACCAGTCAGCTGGCTCGATGAGGAGTCGATCGCGAACCGCACGGGCCGCTGTCCCGGCGCGAGGTGCGAGGGCGGCGAGCAGCATCGGTGTCGCCGACGCGGAGCGGATGCCGAGCTGGTCGGCGACGGCAGGGACCGCCGCGAGCAGCGCCGCCCTGGCCTCGACCTCGTCGAGCGGCAACGCAGCGATCGGCTCACCCGCACGCAGCCGGATGCCGCCGTTGCGACCGGGCTCGGTGGTGATCGGTACGCCAGCTTGCATCAGCGCCTCGACGTCGCGGTAGACGGTGCGGACCGACACCTCCAAGCGCTCCGCCAACTCCGGCGCCGTCGCCGCACCGCGCAGCTGCAGCAGCACCAACAGCTCGAGGAGCCGACTTGCGCGCATGCTCCGAGGATACGCCGAACCTTGACATCAGCTGTCAGGGTTCGACCGACAGGCTCGTGTCATGCCGATCGATCTCGTCGCTGCCCGCACCTTCATCCACACGCACGGTCGGCTGCTCGACCGGCACGTGTTCTGCGCCGTCTTCGACGGCGGAGATCACGCAGCGGTGATCCGGGCGCTCGCGGCGTACCAGAACGCCGACGGCGGGTTCGGGCACGGGCTCGAACCCGACAAGCGCTGCCCGTCCAGCCAACCACTCGACGTCGAGGTGGCGTTCGAGTACCTCGCCACCGTCGGTGCCACCCCGCCGGACGAGTTCCTCCGGGCGTTCGACTTCCTCGCCGGCCTCGCCGACGAGCGAGGGTGGGTCCCGGTCCTGCTCCCGACGATCGCCGGATTCCCGCGCGCCGCGCACTGGGCAGCGAGCGACGAGTACCCGCCGGACGTGAACCCGACCGCCGCGATCGCGGGCCATGCGCACGCGCTCGGCGTGCGGCACCCGTGGATCGACCTCGTCACCGAGTCGATGTTCGCCGAACTCGAGCACGGCGCGCTGCCGAGCGACGCCCACTCGCTGCTGTGCATCACCCGCTTCCTCGAACACGCGCCCGACCCCGCTCGTACGGCGTCGATCGCCGAGCGGGTCGCCGCCACCGTCCCGCACAGCGACTTCTTCCGGGCGCGCGCCGATGCCGACGGCTACGGCCTCGACCCACTCGACTTCGCACCCCGTCCGACGAGCATGGCGAATGCCTGGTTCGACGCCGAATCCATCGCCGCGCATCTCGACGCACTCGAGCGCCGCCAGGCCCCCGACGGCGGCTGGCCGATCGCCTGGGAACCCCCGGGCCCCGCCAGCACCAGCGAATGGCGAGCGATCCGCACCCTGGGCGCGCTGCGCGCCCTGTGGGCTCACGGCCGCATCGCGACGGGCTGATCGCGGAGCCAGGCCTCGACACCCTGCCACGCCAGCTCGAGGCGCGCATCGAGCCCTTCGTGGTCGATGTCGCCGGTCCGCGAGCCCGACATGAGGCAACAGCGTGCCGATCAATCGAGGATCTGCGGTCCTGCCTCAACGCCCTACGACGGGTGCGCAGGTTTTCGAGCATGCTGACGCACGTGAAGCGGGCGCCCCTTCTGCCGTCAAGCGGACGATCGGCAACGTCGAAGACGCTGTGCGTCGTCGCTGTCTCGATCCTCTCCGCCATAGGCGCTGCTGGCTGCGCGTCGAGATATGACGGGCCGACGGTGTGCGATGTCAACGAGCGCGAGATCATCCTGAACGCCAGGCTGTCGATGCGCACGCCGTCAGATGCGTTCGATATCGCTGGCGATGGCCAGGTATTCGTTGCCGTCACCGACGATCCCACCTACAACCTCGCCGCCATTGTTCGCAGCGTGAAGTCCCTCTACCTCCTAGCCGACGGCGCCGAACCCTCGCTTGAACCCGACCCGAACTTTCCGGAGAACAGGATCTCCCGTGACCCTGAGATCGAGTTCCAAGACACCGGCGAGTATCGCGTCGTGGACATCGAGCCTGGCAAGTACCGGCTCTACAGCAACGCGAGCAATCCGACCATCGACGTCGTCCGGTGCCCGTAGCCCTCCTGCGACGTCGTCGGGCTCGACGCGGACGGTCCCGCCGATGCTGAGCGCATCATCGACTCGGAGTAGACGCTCGCCGCCCACACGCACGGTCGGGGAGGTTGCGCTCGGCGGCAGAGCTCTGGTCAGCGATGGTGGAACCGCTGCGTCGTTCTGTCCCGAAGGAAGCGCTCGACACCCGGCCACGCCAGTTCGAGGGAGGCGTTGAGCCCCTCGTGGTCGACGCCCGGGATCACCTGATGCGGCACCCGGCGACCGGTGAGCCCGGCCGACAAGGCGTCACTCGGCATCACGGCCTCGACGGCATCGGTGTCGTGCTCACCCCAGAAGCAGTAGAGCGGGCAGGGGCAGCGGTCGACCAGCGCGTCGTCGGGCAATGACGCGAGCTCGTCGTAGAACTCGCTGCCGGCTCGCGGGTCGAACCGCTCACAATCGACCGCTGCGTACGTCGCCGGGTCGGCCTCGAGCGCGGCGAGCTGGCGGCGCACGTCGTCCGCTGTGACGGCGTAGCTGCCGAGGAGCGGGAACCCACCGGCGACAACTGCCGCGATGCGCTCGGGAAGGCGTTGTGCCAGCCACGGACCGAACGCCCCGGTGAAGGAGTACCCGAAGACGGCGCAGCGATCGATGCCGAGATGATCGAGCGCAGCGCTCACGTCGACCACCCAGCGGTCCACGGAGTAGGGAGGGCCGAGACGGTCGCTCGCGCCGAAGTCGCTCGGGGTGACCATGACCACGGAGAACGCTCGGCTCATCGTGTCGACCATCGAGGGCGTCCAACGGAAGTTGCACTCGGGAGCGAGCAGCGCTGGCCCGGACCCGACCGCGCTCCACGCAACACGCCGTCCCTCGACATCCAAGGTCCCCACCCACGACACCGTACCGAGACCGTCGAGACAGTCCGGTTCCAGACACCCGGCTTGACCAGGGGGAACTGGTGATCGAGATGGCTGTTACACCCCCCTGTCATGATGGTCGACATGAGCAACGTGTCGGTGATCGCAGCGGTCGAGGCCCTCGACGCAGCCGACCTCGCGAGCGCTGACACCGCGGCGTGCATCTCGTTGTTGCGTGATGTGCGGCGGACACGGGGTTGGTTGGATACGGTCGAGGCGCGGATCTCGACGCGGATGCGTGAGCTGTCCACGGTCACACCTGATGCTGCAGGGCCGGCGGCGACGGCGGTCAGCGATCTCCACGGTTCGGTCGGCGGGGTGTCAGCTGCCGAGGGGCGGCGTCGTGAGCGACGCTCCAAGACCCTCGAAGACGCACCGTCGTTCGCGGATGCGCTCGAGAGCGGGAAGATCGGCGCCGAACACGTCGACGCGTTGGCGAACGCCACCACCGGCCTCGACGACACGATCAAGACCGAGCTGCTCGAGCAGGAGGAGTCCCTGTTGGCGGCCGCATCGTCGAAGACACCCGAAGAGTTCACCCGGGTGTGCCGCGACCGGATCCGGAAACTCGAACGTGATCACGGGATCTCACGCAACCGCCAACAACGCAACGACACCTACCTCCGCCGGAAAATCAACCGCGCCACCGGCATGACCGAAGGCCGCTTGGCGTTCCACCCCGAACTCGCCAACCAAATCTTCAACGCCATCGACCGCGAAATCGCCGCCATGATCGCAGCGGGGGAACGCGCCGGCGACCCCGAATTCCTCGAACGGCGCTACCAACGCGACCGGCTCGCGGCTGAAGCCCTCGGCCGCCTCGTCGCCGGCGGCCACGACCGCGAACGACCACTCGAAGCCGACATCACCTACATCGTCGACCACGAAACCGCCCAAACTCGTCGGCTCCATGCTCACTCGATCTGCGAAACCGGCGACGGGCTCCCCGTCCCACCCGACAGCGTTCGTCGCGCGTTGTGCAACGGGTTCATCACCCCCGTCATCCTCGGAGAGGACGGCGTGCCGATCAACGTCGGACGCACCCACCGCACCGCCACCCGCGCCCAACGCCGCGCACTGCGCACCATCTACCGGCACTGCGCCCACCACGGCTGCGACACACCCTTCGACCGGTGCGAAATCCACCACATCGACTGGTTCGAACACGGCGGAGCGACCGACCTCGCGAATCTCCTGCCGCTGTGCAGCCGGCATCACCACCTCGTCCACGAAGGCGGTTGGACCCTCCACCTCGCCCCCGACCGCACCCTCACCATCACCCGACCCGACGGCCACATCCACGCCACCACACGATCCGACATAACCGCGGAACGCGACGAGCACGACCATGAGCGACGACGACAACCCGCAGCGTGACGCACGCTCCCGCCAACCGACCCAGTTCGCATCAGCCCAGCGGGGCGCGGACCACGGCGCCCAGGATCACTCCGCGGTGGTGTGCATCTCGGTTGCGTGCCGCCGTGCCGACATTGCGGACGTCGACAGCGGCCTTCGGATTTTCGGGCAGTCAATTCGACGAGATCGATCGAATTGACTGCCGCAGAATCCGGGACGCGACGTTGCGGCAGTCAACGTGAGACCGCCGAGTGCAGCGATCGAATTGACTGCCGCAGAATTGTCAGCGGGTCGACGTGCGAGCCGGGCGAGGCGTCAGTCGGCGGCGGCGCGGCGGCGGCGCTTGCCTTCGTGCATCGCCGCCACGCGTGGGATCGGGATCCCGCGGCCTTCCTCCACCAGCTCGGCGGGGAGGGGTTGCGGCGCCGGGAGGCGGTTGCGCCACGGGTCATCGTCGCCATCACCCAGCAGGGCGAGCGCGTTCTCGATCGTGACGTCGCGCGGGTCGTATCCGTCGAGCTCATCCCACGCGAGCGGCCACGACACGGGCACACCGGGCCGGAGCCGCGGGCTGTACACCGAGACCACCGTGCTGAGCCCGCCACGTGTTGCGTCGAGGAACACCTTGCCGTCCCGGTCGTCTTTCAGGAACGCGGTGGTGAGCGCGCCCGGGTCGAGCCGCTCGGTGCGGGCAGCGATCGCGCGGGTCGCGCAGCTCGCGTCCTCGCTGGTGGCGCCGGTGATCGGCACCACCACATGAACACCCTTGGCTCCGCTCGACTTCACGGCGGCGTCGAGTCGCAGCTCGTCGAGCGCCTCGCGCACCCGCAGCGCGGCAGCCGCTGCGGCCGCGAACCCGGCACCCTCGGGTGGGTCGAGGTCGATCACGAGGTGCGTGGGAGCGTCGAGGTCGTCGAGACGCACGAGCGTGACGTGGTACTCGACCGCCCGCTGGTTGGCGAACCACATCAGGGTGCGCACGTCGTTGCAGACCGCGTAGTCGACCGTGCGTTGCGACGACTCGGCCCACATCGGCGCCCGCTCGATCCACTCGGGTGCGTGGTCGGGCAGGTGCTTCTGCATGAACGGCCGTTGGCCCCGGGTCGAGCGGATCACCGACAGCGGCCGGTCGCGCAACGCCGGCACGAGCCGACCGACCACACCGTCGAGGTAGTCGACGAGCGCCCGCTTCGTCACGCCGGTCCCGGCTGCGAGCTCGGTATCGAGGCTGCTGAACGACACGCCGTACCGGGTCTCCTTCGCCTCCACGGGACGAGTATCCCACCGTTCATCCGATGTCAGACCTGGGATGACCGGGATCGGGTACAACAGGGTGCATGGACCCGGAGCGTCAGCACCGTCTCACGGTCGCGACCGCGGCGGCCGAGCGCTTCGACGAGCTCGCCGACGTGGCCGAGCTGATGGGTGACACCGACGGCGCATCACGGCTGCGTGTGCGCGCCGCCGCGGCGCGCGATCGGGCGATGGCGATGCTCGACGACTGACGCGACACTGGCGGGCGTGAAGCACATCCTCCAGCGCTACCTCGACGTCGCCCGTGACGCCCTCCTGTGGAAGCTCGACGGGTTGTCGGAGTACGACCTGCGGCGCCCGCTCACGCCCACCGGCACCAACCTGCTCGGGCTCGTGAAGCACGTGGCCAGCGTCGAGCTCGGCTACTTCGGGGACTGCTTCGGACGGCCGTCGGGTATCCCGCTCCCCTGGTTCGACGAGGACGCCGAGCCGAACGCCGACATGTGGGCGACCCCCGACGAGACCCGCGACCAGATCCTCGACCTCTACGCGCAGGCTCGCGCCCACACCGACGCCACCATCCGAGAGCTCGACCTCGACGCCACCGGCCGGGTGCCGTGGTGGGGCGAGCACGGCGACGTCACCCTCCACACGATCCTCGTCCACATGATCGCCGAGACCCACCGCCACGCCGGTCAGGCCGACATCGTGCGCGAGCTGATCGACGGGGCGGTCGGCTACCGCTCCGACAGCGACAACCTCCCCGACGATGCCGACGACGCCTGGTGGGCCACCTACCGCGACCGCGTCGAGGCAGCCGCGCGTTCGGCCGCCGGTCCGGGTCACGGTTAGCGTCGAGAGGGATGCGATCCCCCAAGGACTTCTTCAAGCCGCTCGCCGTCGGTGCGCCGGCGCCGCTGCGCGAGATCCCGGTCCGGCCGAGCCGGATGATCCACTTCTTCCCGGCGTCGAACGAGAAGATGCGGTCGAAGCTCCCCGACCTCGCGCCCAAGGTCGACGTGCTGCTCGCCAACCTCGAGGACGGGGTGCCCGCGACCGACAAGGACGCCGCCCGCGCCGGGCTCGTCGAGGTCGCGAACACCGTCGACTTCGGTGACACCCAGTTCTGGACGCGGGTGAACAGCCTCGACTCGCCATGGGGGCTCGACGACCTCACCGCCGCGGTGCTCGACTGCGGTGAGGCGCTCGACGTCGTGATGGTCCCCAAGGTCGAGGGCCCGGAGGACATCCACTACGTCGACCGACTGCTCGCCCAGCTCGAGGCCAAGGCCGGCCGCTCGAAGCCCGTCCTGGTACACGCGATCCTCGAGACCGCTCGCGGCGTCGCCAACGTCGAGGAGATCTGCCTCGCATCCCCGCGCATGCAGGGCCTCTCGCTCGGGCCGGCCGACCTCGCCGCCAACCGGCGGATGAAGACCACCCGGGTCGGTGGTGGCCACCCCGACTACGTCGTGCGGGCGGATGCCGTCCCTGATGACCCTGACGGACTTCGAGTCACCTCTCAGCAGGACCTGTGGCACTACACGATCGCCCGTATGGTCGATGCCTGCGTGACCGCCGGGATCCTCCCCTACTACGGCCCGTTCGGCGACATCGCCGACGGTGTCGCCTGCGAAGACCAGTTCCGCAACGCCTACCTGCTCGGCTGCGTGGGTGCGTGGTCGCTGCACCCCAGCCAGATCGACATCGCCAAGCGGGTCTTCTCGCCCCGCCCGGCCGACGTGGCCCACGCGCTGCGGGTGATCGAGGCGATGGGTGACGGCACCGGGGCGATCATGCTCGACGGGAAGATGGAGGACGACGCCTCCTGCAAGCAGTGCCAGGTGGTGGTCGCGCTCGCCGAGGAGCTCGCCGCCCGCGACCCCGAGCTCGCCGCGAGCTACGGCTGGTGAGCGCGATGAACGACCAGCACGCCGACCAGCTCCGGCCCCGCCGCTCGGTGCTCTACATGCCCGCCGCCAACGAGCGCGCGCTCGAGAAGGCGAAGACGATCCCCGCCGATGCCCTGATCCTCGACCTCGAGGACGCGGTCGCGCCTGACTCGAAGGAGACGGCCCGCGTCAACGCGGTCGCCGCTGCGCAGTCGGGTGAGTACGGCCGCAGGGAGATCACGATCCGCTGCAACGGGCTGATGACGCAGTGGGGTGCGGCCGACGTGGCTGCCGCTGCCGGCTCGGGCGCGGCGAGCGTCGTGATCCCGAAGGTCGACTCGGCCGCTTACCTCGACGAGATCTCCGCTGCGCTCGACGCCGCGGGAGCACCGGCGACGATGACGATCTGGGCGATGGTCGAGACACCGAAGGCGATCCTCGACGTCCGCGAGATCGCCCACCACCCGCGGGTCAACGTGCTCGTGATGGGCAACAACGACCTCGCGAAGGAGCTGCGCACGGGCGTACTGCCCGAGCGCACCCCACTGATCCCCCACCTCGCGATGGCGCTGCTCGGCGCGCGGGAGGCGGGCAAGGTGATCCTCGACGGCGTCTACAACGACGTGCAGGACGTCGAAGGCTTCCTGTGGGAGGCGCGGCAGGGCAAGGCGATGGGCTTCGACGGCAAGACGCTCGTCCACCCGAGCCAGGTCGAGCCGGCCAACACGGTGTGGGCGCCGAGCGACGACGAGATCGACTTCTCACGTCGCGTGATCGCCGCCTTCGACGAGGCCAAGGCCGACGGCCGCGGCGTGGTGACGGTCGACGGTCGCATGATCGAACACCTCCACGTCCAGAACGCCCAACGCATCCTCGCCGTCGCCGACGCCATCGCCGCCCTGTGACGGAATGGGTCAGACCAACTCCGTCACCAACTCCGTCACGAGCTTGCGCCGTGACGGAGTTGGTCTGACCCAATCCGTCACAGGCGCGTGGGTACCTCGATGCGCAGGAGGTCTTCGGCGACGACGATGTCGCCGGCGAACTCGGTCGCGGCTTCGTCGGCGAACGCCTGGGGATCGCTGTAGCGAGCGGAGAAGTGGGTGAGGACGAGCGTCCGCGCGCCGGCCTCCGCGGCGAGGCGGCCGGCCTGGCCGGCGGTGAGGTGGCCGTAGCGTTCGGCGAGCGCCAGCTCCGGCGCGAGGAACGTCGATTCGCACACCAGCAGGTCGGCGCCGTGGGCGAGGTCGAGCGCCTGCTCGCACCAGGCCGTGTCCATCACGAACGCGAACACCTGCCCGCTCCGGTGCTCGCTCATGTCGTCGAGGTGCACCGTGCGCCCGTCGACCACGATCGTCCCCTCGCGCTGCAGACGCCCGACGTCGGGCCCGGCAACGCCCGCGGCGGCCAACCGGTCGGGCAGCATGCGGCGCCCGGCGGGCTCCTCCAGCCGATACCCGAACGCGTCGACGCGATGTCGGAGACGCATGGCGGTGAGCGTGAACGACTCGGCCGCGACGACGGTCACCGTGCCGTCGCCGGTGAGCGGCGTCGGCTCGACCGGCACCTCGTCCTGGCCGATCGTGGCCGACCGCAGCCGGTCGAACCACTCCTGGCCCGACGCCGGGTAGGCGACGCGCACCGGGAGCGGGCCCATGCTGTTCGCGACGCGGAGGATCATGCCGGGCAGGCCGAGGCAGTGGTCGCCGTGGAGGTGGGTGATGCAGATCCGGGTCACGTGCGCCGGTGACACGTCGGCCAACGTGAACTGGCGCTGGGTGCCCTCACCCGGATCGAACAGGATCCCCTCGGTGTCCCACCGCAGGAAGTAGCCGTTGTGGTTGCGATGCCGCGTCGGCGCCTGGCTCGCCGACCCCAACACCACCAACTCACGCGCTGACACCGACCCCACCGTAGAGGCGTACGGTGGTGGAGGTGACCGTGGAGCCCGACCTCGAGACGTTCGGCGACCTCGAACCGTTCACGGACGACGAGCTCGCCGAGCTCGCGCTCGCCGCCGATCCGGACGCGCCGCTCCCCGACGACGCGGTGCCGTTCCGTGCGATCGATCCCGACGGCACGGCGCTCCTGCCGTCGTGGTACATGCCCGCGCCCACCGGCCGACCGGGCCGAGGCCGGCGCATCGTGTTCGCCGGCCTCGTGTGCTCGCTGCTCGTCGCGAACGTCGTCGGGTTCTGCGTCACCAACGGGTTCCCCGAATTCGTCTGGTGAGCACACCGCGCGCTGTCCCTGACCGGCGAACGGTAGGCCTTCATCGGCGGATCGCGTGGCGTGTACGTTCACGACGAATCCACGGATCGACCAGGGGAGGTCGCACATGTCCGACTTGACGGGGCCCGACGAACTGCTCACCGAGGTGCTGGCGCGCTACGACGACGCACCGAACGAGCGGCTCAAGATCGTGATGCAGGCCGCGATCCGGCACCTGCACGAGTTCGTCCGCGAGGTCGATCTGACGCGCGACGAGTGGATGGCCGGGATCCAGTTCCTCACTGCGACCGGCCAGATCTGCTCCGACACCCGCCAGGAGTACATCCTCATGTCCGACACGCTCGGCGTGTCGACGCTGGTCGAGATGCTCAACTACTCCCCGACCGAAGGCACCACCGAGAACACGGTGCTCGGCCCGTTCTACGCGGCGGGCTCGCCCGAGCGCGCCAACGGCGAGTCGATGCTCGACGACGAGGACCCCGGCGACGAAGTGGTCGTGCGCGGCCGGATCACCGACCCCGACGGCAACCCGCTCGCCGGCGTGGTGCTCGACTGCTGGCAGAGCAACACCGACGGCTGGTACCAGGTGCAGCAGGTCGACGGTCAGAGCGACTTCAACCTGCGCGGCATCTACCGCACCGACGACGACGGACGGTACGAGATCCGGACCGTCCGTCCGGGCAAGTACCCGATCCCGCACGACGGCCCCGTCGGTTCGCTGCTCAAGGCGAACAACCGCGGCTGGATGCGCCCGGGTCACCTCCACACCTGGGTCAAGCACCCCGGCTACAAGGAGTTGATCACCCACATCTTCGACCGCAAGAGCGACCACCTCTACGACGACGCGGTGTTCGGGGTGCGCGAGAGCCTGATCGTCGACTTCACGCCGGACGAATCGGGCGAACTCGCTGCCACCTTCGACTTCGTGCTCGACCCCGCCTGATCCGTTCCCACCTCGATCACGTCCTGCCGGACCCGCTCGGGTTGAGCGACCTGACGGCAACCGGCTTCCTCCGCATCGTCACGAATCGCCGGATCGAGGCCGCGGTCAGGCGGGCCACTGGTCGTCGGCGACGAAGGCCTTCACGCGGGCGACCATCGCCGTGCGGTCGTAGACGTTGTAGAGGGCCTGCTTCATCCTCACCGGGTCACCGAAGAAGAAGTTCTCGTAGTGGGCCTGGCGGCCACCGAAGCCCGAGATCGTCATGTCCCACGCGAGGCGCATCATCCGCACCCGCTCCTCGGCCGACCCGCCGGCCGATGCGAGGTACTTCTGGATGCGCTCGCCCATCGGTCCCTCGTGGTCGGCCGCGGTCGGGATCATGATCAGACCGCTCGACGTGACGAGCCGCAGGATCTCGACGAGCCGCTGGTACACCTTCGGGTAGTAGTTGCGGGCGGCGTCGAGCGGGCCCCGCAGCGGTGTCATCACCCCGTACTCGTTCACCGTGGCGCCGGCCTCCGACGCCACCCGCAACGCCTTCATGATCTCGAGCACGACGATCGTCTCGGCGATCATCTCCTGGACGTGCTGGTACTGGCCGGTGCCGACCATGTCGACACACGCCTGCATCGTGCCGAGGATCGCCTCGGTCTTCGCGATCTTGAGGTTGACCACCTGGTGCGCCATGTGGAGCACCGCGCCGGTGCGGCCGTAGGCGCCATTGGCGAGCTCGGTGTCGCCCATCAGGAACACCCGCTCCCACGGGACGAGCACGTCGTCGAAGAACACCATCGCGTCCATCTCGTCGAAACGCGAACCGAGCGGGTGATCGCGGTGCGAGCGGCCGGCGTCGAGTGGCTCGCGGCACTGGAAGATCAGCCCCGGGGTGTCGTTGGGGACCGCGAACGCCATCGCGTACGGCTTCATGTCGTCGCTGCGCTGGAGCACGGTCGACGGGAAGATCAGGATCTCGTCGGAGATCGGCAACGTGGCCAGCATGCGCGCCCCGCGCACGATGATCCCGTCGCTGGTCTCGCGCACCACGCCGAGCGCGATGAACTGGTCGGCGTGCTCGCTGTCGCGCTTGGACCGGTCGACCTGCGGGTTGGTGAGCGCGTGGGTGAGCGCGAGATCGTTCTCGCGGACGAGCTCGAAGTAGTTCGCCATGTTTCCGCCGAACCTCGGGTCGCACTGCGCGAAGTAGCCGGCCGCCATGCCGGCCGCCATCACGTTGACGTTGAGGTAGTCGGGGGCGCGCCCCATGAAACCCAGGTGGGCGTTGGCCCACACCTGGTGCATCGCCGACCGCCGCTCCAGATCTTCGCGGGTCTCGGGGACGATGAAGCTCATCCCGACGCGGTCGCCGGTGGTCGGGCTGGCGAAGGTCATCGTGTCGACCAGGTCGGGACGATGCTGGAGGTCGTACAGCGCGGCGAGCGAGCGCGCGCCGTTGGCGGTGGTGGGATGCGTGGTGGGGTCGGTCACCTGCTCGCCGTTGACCCACAGGTTGGGTGGGTTCTTCTGCAGGCGGGCGAGCACGTCGTGCGCGTTGCGGGCGGGCATTGCGCCAGGTTAGTCAAAGGTTGTACTTTCGTGTCAATGGTCACGTCGGGAGCACCGGTCGAGCGCACCGTCGAGCGCACGCAGGCGGCCCGGGGGGACGAGGCGATCAGCTTCGTCGACCGAGCCGTCACCGAGGTGGCTGCGCGTGTGGACGGCACCGACACCGACGCGATGGCGCTCGTCATGCTCCTGCACCGGGTGACCAACGCCGTCGTCTACGACCTCGAGTCGACCGTGCACCGCCCCGCCGGCTGGAGCTGGTCGGCCTGGCGAGCGTTGTTCACGCTGTGGATCAGCGGCCCGCTGGAGCCGAGCCGCCTGGCGGAGCTGAGCGGCATGAGCCGGCAGGCCGTCTCCGCGCTCGCGAAGACGCTCGAGGCCGACGGGTTGATCGAGCGCCGCGACGCCGACCGCGATGCGCGCTCGGTGGTGCTGTCGATCAGTCGCGCCGGCGAGCTGCGGCTCACGAGTGCTTTCCGCGACCACAATCGTCGCGAGGCCGAATGGGCCGCCGCCCTCGATGCCGACGAGCGCGCCACGCTCACCCATCTGCTCGCCAGACTCGCCGACGCGTCCAACCGGCCGTGGGTGAGTCGCCGCCACGGAACAGGAGCAACCACATGACCCCGCCACCCGACATCGTGCGCTCCGCGTACGTCGACCTCGTCGTCACCGACCTCGAGCGCGCCCGCGACTGGTGGGTCGGCCTCCTCGGCTTCCATGTGCAGGCCGAGGAGCCGGACGCGCTCTACCTCCGCGGCTTCGAGGAGTTCGTGCACCACTCGGTGGTGCTGCGCACCGGCCCCGCACCGGCATGCGCCAGGATCGGGTTCCGGGTGCGAACCGCGGACGATCTCGATCGTGCCGAACGCTTCTACGCCGAGCGCGGCTGCCCCGTGAAGCGGATGCCGGCGGGCACCACGCTCGGGCTGGGCGAGACGGTCCGCACGGTCGACCCGCTCGGATTCCCGATCGAGCTCGTGCACCAGATGGAGCGGGTCGAGCCGCTCGTGCAGCGCTACGAGCTGCGCTCCGGAGCGAGCATCAACCGCCTCGACCACGTCAACATCGCCACCCCGAACGTGCCGGTCGCGTACCACCTCTACGATGACCTCGGGTTCGGCCTGTCGGAGACCATCGAGGACACCAAGACCGGCACGCTCTACGCGGCGTGGATGTTCCGCAAGCAGACCGTCCACGACATGGCGTTCACGCTCGGCACCGGGCCGATGCTGCACCACATCGCGTTCGCCGTACCCGAGTCGCACAACATCCTCGGCCTGTGCGACGTGATCGGCTCACGCAACCTCGCCAAGTACATCGAGCGCGGCCCCGGCCGCCACGGCGTGTCGAACGCGTTCTACCTGTACCTCCGCGACGACGACGGGCACCGCGTCGAGATCTACACCACCGACTACTTCACCGGTGATCCCGACCACGAGCCGATCCGGTGGGACGTCCACGACGAACGCCGTCGCGACTTCTGGGCCAACCCGATCGTGCCCACCTGGTACCAGGGTTCGGTCGGCGTACTCGACCTCGACGGCAACACGATCCCCACACGCGACCAGGAGGAGGCCACCACCGAGAAGGAGGCGGCCGGCCCGCGCGTCAAGGTCGGCGCCGACGGCCTCGGCATCATCGTCGAAGACTGAGCCCCGTTCGCGTAAACCCCGCCTGCGGGCGCCCGATCGGGCGTTATTGTCCGCGGCGTGAACGCTTTGGCCGATTTGGCCACGACGCTCGTTCGCGATCCCGCATCCGCCGCCGGCGGAGCACGCGACCTCGCCGCGACGGCCCGTGCTGCGGGCGACCGCGCCACCGAGAGCCGAGCCGATGTGATCCGCGGGCGGGCGATGCTGCTGCTCGGCGAGATCGCGCTCGCTGAGCAGGCACTCGGCGCAGCGATCGAGGCCGCCACGGCCGCCTGCGATCCCGAGCTCGAGGCGGAGGCGCTGCTCGCGCTCGGTGCCGTGCACTCCGCGGCCGGCCGTCACGACGCCGCCGGCGACGTGCTCGACGACGTGGTCCGGATCGGCTCACCACTCGTGGCACGGCGCGCCACGATGCAGCGCGCCGTCGTGTGCCGCGACGCCGGGCGCCACGACGAGGCACTCGCGCTCTTGCGCGAGGCGGAGAACCAGCTCCGTGGTGACCTCGACGCGGCGGCGAACGCGCTCGACCTCGCACGCGTGCTCGCCAATTGCGGCGGGATCCTGACCCACCAGGGTCGCATCGACGAAGCGGTCGGCGATCTCACCGAGGCGGTCACCCTGCTGCGGGACGCCGGGCACGAGTTCGTGGCGCTCCAGGTGATCCACGATCTGGGTTGTGCCGAGGCCTACCGCGGCAACCTCCATGCCGCGCTGCGACTCCTCGACGAGGCCGCGCATGGCATGGCGACGCTCGGGCACGATGCCTCGTTCCCGCTGCTGTCGCGCGCCGAGGCGCTGCTGCGCGCCGGCTTGACCTCGGACGCCGTGGCCGCCGCAGCCGCAGCGGCGCGGCGGCTCGAGGCCGAGGGACACGGGGACGCGGTGTTCGCCCAGCTCACCGCCGCCGAAGCCGCGCGGCTCGACGGTGATGCGGCCGGATCGCTCCGGTTCGTGACCAGCGCCCTCGACGGGCTCGTCGCCGACGCGCCGAACGCGTGGGCGGTCGCAGCACGGCTCGAAGGCGCCCGTGCCCGCCACGAGCTCGGCGAGTCGACCGAGGCGTCACTCGACGAGCTGGAACGGATCGCTTCGGCGGCCGCCGGAGCGAGTGACCTGCGGGCGGAGGTCGAGGCACGAGCGCTCCACGTGGTCGTCGCGGCCGAGCTGGGGAGCGTCGGGCGCGGCGAACCGCAGCTCACCTGCGCCACCCGCGCCGCGCGCCGCAGCGGCCTGGCCCAGCTCGATGCGCTGGTGGGGGTGTCGGCGACGCACCTCGCGATCGCACAGGGCGACCTCCGCGGCGCTCGACGCGCACTGCGGCGGAGCCTCGAAGCGGTCGCCGCCGCGAAGGAGATGTACGGCGGAGGTGAGTCGAATCCCGCCCTGGGGGCCGAAGGGCGTGCCGCTGCGGCCGCGGCGATGCGCGTGGCGGCACACGAGACCACTGCGGCACGTCGCCTGACCTGGATGGAGGACGTGCGCTCGCTCGCCCGGCAGCCAGGGCGCGCCGTCGTCCGACGGGTCAACTTCGCAGCGCTCCGGGCGAACGCCGCCGAGCTCAGACAGGCCGAGCAGGCCGGCGAACCGACCGACGCGCTGCGTCGCCGACAGGCAGAGCTCGAATCCGAGATCAGGGCGCAGTGGCTGCGGGAACCGCACGACGACCACCGACATGGCGCCACGCCACGGCTCGACGGGCTCCACCGCTCCGTGGGCGACCGCACGGTCGTCTCGATCGGATTCGCGCCCGAGGTGACGATCGCCGTGGTCGTCGAGCGCCGCGGCATGCGCAGCGTCGACCTGGAGCCACCGGCCGTGCTGACCCGACTGGCCGATCGCGCCGCCGAGTCGCTGCGCGGCCTGAGCATCGCGTCGACCCCGGCCGTCGCCGATGCCCGCCGACGCGCCTACGAGACCGCGATCGCCGAGCTGGACGCGCACGTCCTCGCGCCGCTGCGCATCCGGACCGACGACGTGGTGCTGGTCGTGCCGCCACCGCTGCTCGCAGCGCCGTGGGCTGCCACCGCCACACTGCGCCCCCGCCGGTTCACGTTCGCCCCCTCGGCCGCCTGGTGGCGCGACACCGTCGAAGGTGACGAGCCGTCGGGAACCGCCGCACTGGTGGTCGCCGGGCCGCGCCTCGAACACGCGAGCGGCGAGGCTGCCGGCGTGGCCGCGTGTCACCCGGGCGCCACGGTGCTCGACGGTGATCGCGCCACGGTCGGCGCAGCGCTCGATGCGATCGGCAGGCACGACGTCGTACACGTCGTGGCGCACGGCCACTTCCGACGGGACAACCCGCTGTGGTCCACGATCGAGCTGGTCGACGGACCGATGTCGGTCTACGAGCTGCAGCAGCTCGACCGCGTGCCGCACACGGTCGTCCTCGCGACGTGCGAGTCCGGAGCCGCGGGTGGCCGAGTCGGGGTGGAGCTCCAGGGCCTGGCGGCGACGCTGCTCGATCTCGGAGCCCGGTCGGTGGTCGCCTCGGTGGGGCCCCTGCCCGACGACGTGGTCACTCGCGAGGCGATGATCGCGCTGCACAGCGATCTGCGGGCCGGAGTCGGCCCCGCCACGTCGTTGGCACAGCGGCGCGGCCACGCCGGTGCGGCACCCCTCGACCCCACGTCGGCGGCGCTGATCACGATCGGTGTCGACGCGTGAACGTCGACACCACCGACGCCGACCTGCTCGCTGCGCTCCGGACCCCTGGCGCGGCACGGGAGCGGGCGTGGCAGGTGCTCCTCGCACGGCACACCCCCAAGATGGCGGGCGTCGCACGCTCCTTCGACGTCGACCGGGCGACCGCCGACGACCTGGTGCAAACGGCCTGGCTCCGGTTCCTCGAGCGGCACGATCAGATCCGCGACCCCGGAAGCGTCGGACCGTGGCTGTGCATGGTCGTGCGCAACGAGGCGCGTCGGCTCGTCACGCGCCGTCGTGTGGTGCCGGTCGCCGACGGATGGGACCGGACACCTGCCGAACTCCCCGAGCACACGGCGGCGCTGACCGCAGACGAGGACGCCGTCGCACTCCGCAGCGCGTTCGCGCGCCTCGGTGAAGCGTGCCGCCAGCTGCTCACGTTGATGACCCTCGACCCGCCGCTGTCGTACGACGAGATCGCCGCCGCGCTCGACCGGCCCCGCGGATCACTCGGCCCCACACGCCAGCGCTGTCTCGACCAGCTGCGCAAGCTCCTGCCACCCGGCACGGAGGTCGGCCGATGACGCGGCCCGATCGTACGTATCCGTCGCGGTCGACCCGGGTCGGGTGGGTCATCACCGAGATGCACCCATTCGTTCCCGATTCCAGTTCCGACCCCCACTCCGACCCCCACTCCGACCCGGGAGGTCCACGTTGACCGACGACGTCTCACCTCCGGACGACGTGCCGTCCGACGATGCACCCGACGAACGCGACCGTGCGCTCCTGGCTGCGCTCGGGCGAGCGCTCGGCACCGTCGACGACACGGATCTGATCGCCCGCTGCGCCGGTCTCCTCACCTGGATCGACGTCGACGCCGAGCTCGCAGCGCTGCTCGAACGTCCGCCGGCCGAACTCGCCGGGACACGCGGTGACGCAGCCGCCGCCGACCTCGAGTTCACCGTCGACGACGGCACGTGCGTGATCGAGGTCACCGTCCGCGACGGCACGGTCCGAGGGGTCGTCCTCGGGGTGACACCGGAGCACGTGGCCGTCCGGAGCGTGACCGGCGAGCTGCACGACGCCGAGTTCGACGCAGTCGGCGCGTTCACGATCACCGTGCCCGTCTCCGGGAGCGCGCGCGTCGAGCTCGATCTGGGCGAAGAACGACGTATCCACACCGACTGGTTCGTCATCTAGGACGGCGTTACCGAAGTCCGAACCGCGTCGCCGTCGGCCACGCACCGCAGGGAGACACCACCATGCACCGAACCCATTCACCGCAGGGTCGCAGCCGATCGACCCGCACGACCGCTGCCTCCGTGATTGCCCTCGTCGCCGCACTGGCGACCGCCACCGGCTCGGAGGCGGGCACCTCGACCCAGACCGACGTGATGACATGGCTCGACGACGTCAGCGGCGCCATGAAGATCGACACCACCTCGGAATGCGCGAGCGGCACCCCGACGTCGGTCGCCTACCGCAACGACCGTCTCGTGGTGCGTACAGCGACCGATCCGCTCGTGATCGGCCCGCAGGTCGACGCGATCCTCGACGCGATGTACGGCCCCGCCGCCCACATCGCCGGGATCGAGACGATCAACTTCAAGGCACCGCCCGGCCAACCCGACGCTGCGCCGCTGCTGTCGGTCAACCTCACACCGCGCCCCGGCGGGCACGACGTGGTCACCCTGGCGCGCGCGATGCGGGCCGCTCACGGCGAGCCGAGCGCCCCCGACTACGCGCTCACGCCGTCGCGCCCGTACAGCCACTACTTCCCGAACGGTGCGCCCGAGCCGTACGCGGGCTCGCTGGTCACCCGAGCGAACCGGACGCCGGTGACCGCCCCGGTTCCGAACGCGCCGCTCGGAACGGGGGTGACGATGTTCGTGTACGACACCGGACTGGCCCCGAAGGGGGCGAACGAGCTGCCGAACACCACGCTGTTCGAGAGCGTCGACGACGAGCGGCCCAACGCCGACAAGGCGGGCGACCCGAAGATGGTCGACTACCCGGCCGCCGGCCACGGCAAGGCGATCGCCGGCGTGATCACCGCCGTCGCTCCGGGCACGACGATCGAGATGGTCCGCGTGAACAACCGCACCGGCCTGCTCACCGACGTCGACGCCGCACGTCGCATCACCCAGTCGTTCTTCGCGATCAGCTCGCTGCAGAACCTCCCCGACCTGCTCGTGATGTCGTTCGGCACCACGGTGTGCGACATCGCGCTGAACGACGCGTCGGCCTTCCTCGAACCACTCGGCACGCAGGGCGTGGTCGAGATGGTCGACCGGTTCGATCCCGTGAAGCCGCGCGGCATGCTCGTCGTCGCGTCGGCGGGGAACATGGCGAGCGAACGCCCGCACTACCCGGCGGCGTTCGAGCCCGTGTTCAGCATCGGTGCGCTCGACGGCACTCGGGACGCCGACGGCAGCCCGTGGAGCAGCCCGTCGAAGACCGGCCCGGTGGCCGAGTTCTCCAACACCGGCGGATGGGTCGATGCGTATGCGGTCGGCCAGGAGCTCCCGACGAACCACGTGATCGGCGGATTGCGCTTCCAGTTCAACGGTCCACTGGTCAACGGTCGTGCCACGGTGGACGGCACGTCGTTCTCAGCACCGCTGACCGCCGGCCACATCGCCGAGATCATGTCGAGCACCGGCCTCACCGCCCGGGCAGCTCGGGACGAGTTGCTGTCGACGGGCACCGAGCCGTTGCCGCAGTGCGGGACCTCGGCCCAGGTGGACGGCGTCGCGATCGTCCTGCAGTCGTTCGCTGCCGACATCGACGACCCGGCCACCACGGTGCCCAACCACTGCTGATCGCGTATCCAGAGCCGCGATCGCGGGTCTGAGGGGCATGCACCTCGGACACGTCACCATCGCCAACGCCATCGCCAGACGCCGGCCGGCCCCGACCGGCTTGCGTTCCGTGGGGGGGGCCCCCCGCGCCCCCCGGCCGCCGGTTTGGGGGGGGCCAAGCCCCCCGGAAAA
>JALHOG010000014.1:0-43079 GCA_022843125.1 Ilumatobacteraceae bacterium | reverse complement strand
TGCGTTCCGTGCGGCCGCTCACGCGGCCGCACGGTCTGCGTTTTCGGCGGCGAACACGCCCCTGAGAAATTCCTGTGACGGCGCGTATCCGGGACGGCACCACCGGGTCCTGGCTGTGAGCACGACACGCTCGCCGACCAAGGAGCCGTCACACCATGTCGTTCACGGATCGCCGCGTCGCACCGACGCACCCCACCCGCACCCGCCGGCTGCGCCGCGTCGCCACGCTGGTCTCGACCCTCCTGATGTCCGCCGTCGGCGCCTCGACTCCCATGGCGGCCGAGGCGGCGCAGCCGGCACCCGAGCCCACCACGGGCCTCGTCTCCGCCGGCAGCTTCCACACGTGCGCCGTCCGCACCGACGCCACCGTCGCCTGCTGGGGCGACAACACATCAGGCCAGCTCGGCGACGGCACCACGACCGACTCGGTGGCACCGGTCGGTGTTCCCGGGCTGACGGGCGTGGTCGAGGTCGCCGCCGGAAGTGCGCACTCGTGCGCACGGCTCGCTTCGGGCACCGTGCGGTGCTGGGGTTGGAACGGCAGCGGCCAGCTCGGCGACGGGACCACCGACGACCCGACGTCGCCGGTGGACGTCGTCGGGATCATCGACGCGATCGCGGTCGCTGCGGGGTACGAGCACACCTGTGCCGTCCGCATCGGCGGCACGGTGTGGTGCTGGGGGTACAACGGGTACGGGCAGCTCGGCGACGGGACCGACGACGACCGTGCGCTCCCCGTCCAGGTGGTCGGCGTGAGCGACGCGATCGCCATCGCCGCGGGTGACCGGCACTCGTGCGCGGTGACGGCCTCGGGCCAGGCGTTGTGCTGGGGCGCGAACGACGATGGCCAGCTCGGCGACGGCACGGACGCCGATTCACTCACCCCCGTCGTCGCCGCCGGCCTCACCGGCGCGCGCGCCATCCGGGCCGCCGAGGAGAACACCTGTGCCACCACCGAGACCGGCGCGGCGTACTGCTGGGGACGCAACCTGGAGGGGCAGATCGGGGACGGCACGCTGGACGCCGCGCTCTCACCGAGGCGGGTGTTCGGCCTCACCGACGTGGTCGTGATCGACCCCGGCGTCACCTCCACCTGCGCGGTCGGCGCGTCGGGGACGACCTACTGCTGGGGCGACAAGGACTCAGGCCGGGTCGGCAACGGGGATGACACGGGCATCGTCACCGTCCCAGTCGCCGTGAGCGGCCTCGACGACGCCACCACCCTGTCGACGGGTGACGCCCATGCGTGCGCCGTCCGCCGCAGCGGCGAGGTGTGGTGCTGGGGTGACAGTTCGACCGGCCAACTGGGTTCGGGCCTGCCCGACGAGCTCCCGACCCCGTTCCGAGTCCCGGGGGTGACCGGGGCCGTGCGGGTCTCGGCGGGTTCCCAGTCGACCTGCGCCGTCCTCGCCGACGGCTCGATGTGGTGCTGGGGTGCCAACAGCGTCGGTCAGCTGGGACGAGGCGTCGACACGAAGGCGGAACCGCCCGGACCGGTTACCGGACTCTCCGGCGTGTCGGGTTCGACAGCCGGGACGTACCACCACTGCGCCTGGGAGTCGGACGGGACGGCGTGGTGCTGGGGTTGGGGGATCCGGGGCCAGCTCGGCACGGGTTCGAACGAATCGCTGCTCCCCGACCAGGTGACCACAGGCGGGCCCGTCGAGCGGATGGCGGCCGGCACCTACCACACCTGCGCCCGCCTCGACGGTGGCGCCCTGCAGTGCTGGGGCTCGAACTTCTACGGCCAGCTCGGCATCGGATCGGACGACGATCAGGACTTCCCGACGACCGTCACGGCGATCACCGACGCCGGTGCGATCGCCGCCGGTGGCGACACGACCTGCGCCCGGCGAACCACCGGCGGGGTCGAGTGCTGGGGCGCGAACGACGACGGGCAGGTGGGCGACGGCACCGACGACCAACGTGAGTCGCCCGTGGCGATCGACACCACACCGAACAACTTCGCCCGGATCGATGTCGGCAGCGATCATGCCTGCGCGAGCCGACCGACCGGCGTGATGTGCTGGGGCCGCAACTCGAGCGGCCAGCTCGGGGACGGGACGAACTTCGAACGGTTGTCACCGGTCGCGGTCGTGGGCGCCAGCGGCGGCGTGATCGACGCGGGCGGCGCCACCACGTGCCTGCTCGCCGCAGGCACCCTGCAGTGCTGGGGCGACAACGTCGACGGCCAGCTCGGCACGCCCGGCCGTCTCGACTCACCCGTCCCGGCCACCGTCCCCGGTGTCGCGGGTGCTACCGATGTGAGCGTGGGAGGCGCCCACGTGTGCGTCGTCGCGGCCGATACGAGCGTCTGGTGCTGGGGTTCCAACGACTTCGGCCAGCTCGGCCAACCACCGTTCGCCGACCGGCCGGCGCGGGTGGCAGGGGTGCTCGCGCCGGCACCCGCGCCGGCGCAACCGCTCGCGCCCCTCGCACCGTTGACGCCGGCTCGCCTGCTCGACACGCGGCCCGGCGAGACGACCGTCGACGGGCAGTTCGCGGGTGTTGGTGCACTCGCCCCCGGAGCGACGCTCGAGCTACAGGTCGGCGGGCGCGGCGGGGTCGCGAGCGATGCCGCCGCTGCCGTGCTCAACATCACGGCGGTCGGTGCGACGGGCCCGGGGTTCGTCACGGCCTCTCCGTGCGACGCCCCGCGACCGCTCGCATCGAGCCTCAACTACCTGCCCGGCACCGCGACGCCGAACGAGGTGCTCGGCCGGCTGTCGGCGACCGGCACGATCTGCCTCTACACGCTCGCAGGAGTCGATCTCGTCGTCGACGTCACCGGGTACTCGCCGGCAGGTTCGCCGTACGGTCCGCTCGTCCCGGCCCGGTTGCTCGACACACGGCCCGGCGAGACGACACTGGACGGCCAGTTCGCGGGGATCGGAGGGCGAACGGCAGGCAGCACGCTCGAGCTGACCGTCAACGGTCGCGGCCGCGTTCCCGCCGGCGCTGCTGCGGTCGTGGTCAACGTGGCAGCGATCGGCGGCACCGATCCGGGCTTCGTCACCGTGTACCCGTGCGACACCACTCGTCCGCTCGCGTCCAGCCTCAACGTCGTGCCGGGAGTCGTGACGCCGAACGAGATCATCGCCAAGGTGTCGGCGACCGGCACGATCTGCCTCTACACCCTCGGCGCCGTCGACCTCATCGTCGACGTCACAGGCGCCCTCCCGGCTGGGTCCGGCTACGTCGCGCTGCCGCCCGCACGCTTCCTCGACACACGACCCGGGGAGACCACCGTCGACGGCCAGCAGGCCGGGCAGGGGCAGCTCACCGGCGGCACCACGCTCACGCTGCAGATCACCGGACGCAACGGTCTGCCACCGGCGACCGCAGCGACGGTGAACGTGACCGCGATCGGCGGCGGGGCGCCCGGCTTCGTGACGGTGTACCCGTGCGACGAGCCACGGCCGCTCGCCTCGAGCCTCAACGTCGCCCCCGGGCGCGCCACGCCGAACGAGATCATCGCCAAGCTGTCGGCTGCGGGAACGATCTGCCTCTACACCCTCAGCCCCGTCGACCTCATCGTCGACGTCACCGGCGTCACGCAGTGACGTGTATCAGGCGGGCTCGTCGCTGCTCTGTGCGGGCATGGCACACCTCGGACACGTCGCTTTCGGCAAGACCCTCCAGCCCCAGCATCCGGCCGACCGGCCGCACACCAATCGCGCCGGTGCAGCACAGGCGTCGCGCGACGCCAAGCGGTTCTGGCGGCGCTCGCGCTGACCCCACCCTCACAGCCGTCATTCGTGCACGAGTTCCTTTCGGGCACCGCGGCTGGCAGTCTGGTCGCATGACCGCAGACGCCCAGCACGACACGCCGCACTTCGGGTCCGAACACGACGGCGACCATCCCGACCGGGCCGACGAGTGGGCCGCGCTCCGCGCCAAGCACCTCCGCCCGGCGAGTGAGCGGCCGGCGTCATCGGCGGGCGGCGTCCACCATCAGGCGCTGATCTCGTCGGACGTCGAGCGGACGATCGACTTCTATCAGGGCCTGCTCGAGTTCCCGCTGACCGACCTGTTCCAGAACCGCGACTACGAGGGGTCGACGCACTTCTTCTTCGACATCGGGAACGGCAACTGCCTGGCGTTCTTCGACTTCCCGGGCCTCGGGCTCGGCCCGTACCAGGAGGTGCTCGGCGGGCACCACCACCTCGCGATCTCGATCTCCCCGGAGAACTGGGCACGGTTGAAGGGCAAGCTCGACGCAGCCGGTGTGCCCTACTGGGAGCACAAGACGTCGATCTACTTCACCGGGCCGGACGGTGAGCGTCTGGAGCTGCTGGGAGAACCGCTGGGTCAGATGTACGGGACCCGCGTCCTGTAAGTGCCCAGGCGCCGAACGCCACCACGGTGCTGACGGCGAACGCCACCGACAGCGGTGTCACCGTTCCGTCGAAGCGGTCGTCGATGAGCCCACCCAGGATCGCGCCGAACACACCGGGCACCATCCCGAGGATCGCAGCCCCGATCCCCGCCATGTGCGACAGCGGTCGCATCGCGGCGGCGTTGAGGTTGGGGATCAGCATCTGGTGGCCGAACAGCATCGCAGCCTGCACCACCACGAACAGCCAGAACGGCGGCGTGCCGTCGGTGGCGAGCGCGAGCGCCGTCATCGCACCGGCCACGCCGAGATTGACAGTGAAGACGATCCGCATCAGGCGGTCGAGGCCGACGCGCACGACGATCCTCCCGTTCAGCCACATCGCCGCGCCCATCACCAACGCCAGCCCGCCGAAGTAGGCGGGGAACCACTCCCCCAGATCGAAGACCTGATCGAGCACCACCTCGGAGCTGGCGAGGTACGAGATGAACACACCGAACATCGCCGTCAGCGAGACGAGGTAGGCGATGGTGCCCGGCGTGGCGAGCACGCTCCGACATCCGGCCCAGGCGTCGCCCACTGCGAGCGGCCGCCGATCGTCGGGGTCGAGCGTCTCGGGCAGGCGGCCGACGAACATCGCGACCACGAGCCCCATCACCGCGCAGAACCCGAACACCAGCTCCCACGGGCCGATCAGCAAGATGCCCGACGCCAGCAAGGGCGCGAAGGCGGGCACGAGGATGAACACGGCCATGATGAACGACATCTGCTTGGCCATCTGCTCGCCGGCGTAGGCGTCGCGCACCATCGCCATCGCAGCGACCCGCGGGCCCGCCGAGCCGAGACCCCACACGAAGCGGGCGAGGAACATGACGCCGAGCGACGGGGCGAGGATCGTGCCGACGGCACCGACGACATAGAGGGCCAGGCCGCCCCACATCACGGCGCGCCGCCCGAAGCGATCGGCGAGCAACCCGGCGGGCAACAGGCCGAGGGAGTTGCCGAGCAGGAAGAAGGTGATGAGCCGGGTCACCTCGGTGGCACCCTCGGCGAGCGCGAAGTCGTCGCGGATGTCCGGGAAGGCGGGCAGCGCCGTGTCGATCGCGAGGGCGGTGACCGCCATGCACATCGCCAGCGTGAGGATGAAACCGCGCGAGCCGGGCGCGAGCCGAGCGCGGGCAGGGCTCTGGTCGGTCGTCGCTGTCACCGGAACAGACTAAGGACGCTCCGCCGCGGTCGCATGGTTCGACGGTTCCCCGCACGGGAACATCGGCGGGTTCGCGATCAGATGACCGACCAGAGCTCGATCCGGTGACCCTCCGGATCGTGGAGATCGACCACCGGTGAGCCGAACCGGCGGTGCACCGCCGACACGTCGACCCCAGCGGCGACGAGTGCGTCCCGGGCCGTCATGAGGTCGGGCACCTGCCAGCTGAGCGTGAGCCCTGCCCCACCCGCCGGTGTGATCGACGCGTGCGCGGCATCGGCGACGCTCAGGTAGCTGCCGTTGCCGACCTCGAACTCGACGAACCAGCCCCGGTCGGCCGTGACCGACCCGCCAAGGATCTCCCGGTAGAACGCGACCGTCTCGGCCCACCGCTCGCAGTAGAGGATGACGTTCGACCGATCGACGCGCAACACCGATCCATCGTCGCACGGTCGGCGCGGCGTGCGCGATGCTGGTCGGGAGGGGGTTCCGGATGCAGGCTGCCACGACCTATTCGCACCAGTACATCGTCGCCACGCGGGCCAGGGTCGCGGAGCAGCTCGCCACGTTCCGACGGTTCGCCTCGGTCGCCACCACGCCCGATGCCGCGGCTGCGATCACGGCCTGGGCGCCCGTGTACTTCGGGAGCCTCGTCGTCGGACTCGATCACGCCTTCGTCCACCGGCGGCGCGACGCGGCACAGCACGACGCCGACGTGCTCGACGAGATCCGCACGCTCGCCTCGTCGATCGCGGAGCACGGCGGCGTGCTGACCCTCGATCCGACCGTCCCCTACGACCACGAGCGGTCGACCACCGGTGCCCGTCCCGGCACGTTGATCGTCGTCGACGACGTGACCTTCGAGCACCTCGCCGACGCGTACCTCGCGGCGATCGAGGCCCGCTACTCCTGAGTCACCTGGCCGACCGTGCGTACGGAGGCGAGCGCGACGAGGCGTTGAACCGTGTTCCAGTTCCGGCTGGTGCCGACGATCCCGGCCGTCTTCGTGCCGCGCTCGATCAGCACAGGCAGCCGGGCGCGACCCATTCCGTCGGGCAGGTGCAGGTAGAGGTCTCCACCGACGACCGTCGCGTGCTCGGGCGCTGCGGCTGCCACGTCGACAGCGTCGAGGAGGTCCGACGGCGCGAGCGGTGAGCAGAACACGACGTGCAGTCGAGTACCACCTGCGTCCGGGTACGGGTTGCGCTCCACGACCGCGGCGAGCTCGTCGGCGGTGCGCACCACCACCGGCACGTCGAAGCCGACGATCCCGCCGATCACCTCCGCGAGCCACGGCTCCAGCGAAGCGCGACCGGGCGGTGGCGTGAGCACCACGTTGCCGCTCTGCACGTAGGTGGCGACGTCGCCGCACCCGGCGGCGGTCAGCCCCTCGCGCAGCGCCGCCATCGGGAGCTGCCGCTTGCCGATGTTGACGCCGCGGAGCAGGGCGACGACGCGTGGCATCGGCTCATCCTCCCAGATGCGTCGGTACAGTCGTCGGCCGTGTCCGACCCGAACGACGATCTGGCGGCGCGCCTGCGGGCGGCAACCGAGGCGCTCGAGGAAGTCGTCGCCGACCGGTCCCGCCTCGAGGCGCTCCCACTCGACGAGCGCACCCGGCTGCTCGCCGCTGCGGGTGACGTGTTCGAGCCCGACGTGGAGGCCCGCCGCCGACAGATCAAGGCCGAGCGACGGCGCCGCAAGGCAGCGAAGGTACGCGACGATCAGGAGACGCTGACCTCGACCGGCATCCGGGTACTGCGCGCGAAGCCGGTGTTCACGACGCCCGATGCCTTCGCACCGACCGGCACCGAGCCCGACGAGATCGACGACGAACTCGCCGCCGACGTGCCGCTCCGCGAGGCGATCGAACCGCAGCACTGCTACGTGTGCAAGCAGAAGTACACGGTGATCCACCACTTCTACGACCAGCTCTGCCCGGCCTGCGGCGACCTCAACCACGCCAAGCGCACCGAGACCGCCGACCTGAGTGGGCGGGTGGCGCTGTTGACCGGGGGGCGGGTGAAGATCGGATACCAGGCGGGCATCAAGCTGCTCCGCGCCGGGGCGGCATTGATCGTCACGACCCGCTTCCCGCGCGATTCGGCGCTCCGATATGCGCAGGAACCCGACTTCGACGAGTGGGGTGATCGGCTCGAGATCTTCGGGCTCGACCTGCGCCACACGCCGAGCGTCGAGGCGTTCTGCCACCACCTGCTCTCCACCCGGGAGCGGCTCGACTACATCGTCAACAACGCGTGCCAGACCGTGCGCCGACCACCCGGCTTCTACGAGCACATGCTCGACGCCGAGCAGGCGTCACTCGGTGCGCTGCCCGCCGAGGCGCAGCGGCTCCTCGGTGCGTACGAAGGTCTGCGGGCGTACCACATGCTCGGCGACGGGGACGCGCCCGTCGCCCCGCTCGGCATCGCACACGCGGCTGCGCTCTCGCAGGCGGCGCTGCTCCCCGAGGATGCCGACCGCTCCGATCGCCTGTTCCCGACCGGCCGCCTCGACCAGGATCTGCAACAGGTCGATCTGCGCGACGTGAACTCGTGGCGGCTGCGACTGCACGAGGTGTCGTCGGTCGAGCTGCTGGAGACACAACTCGTCAACGCGGTCGCCCCGTTCGTGCTCAACGCCCGGCTCAAGCCGTTGCTGCTGGCGGCGCCAGGGCGCGACCAGCACATCGTGAACGTGTCGGCCGTCGAGGGCCAGTTCTACCGACGCCTCAAGACCACCCGCCACCCGCACACCAACATGGCGAAGGCTGCGCTCAACATGATGACGCGCACCTCCGCAGCCGACTACCACGCCGACGGGATCCACATGAACGCCGTCGACACCGGCTGGGTCAGCGACGAGGACCCGGCCGACATCGCCGAGCGCAAGCGTGCCGAGCAGCACTTCCACCCGCCGCTCGACATCGTCGACGGAGCTGCCCGCATCGTCGATCCGATCATCACCGGCGCCAACACCGGCGAGCACGTGTGGGGGCAGTTCCTGAAGGACTACGCCCCGACGCCCTGGTGACTCGGGGCGAGCCTCAGCGATCCCGAGCAGCGCGGCGCGGCACGAGCCAGAGCGTCCCCGTTGCGATCACGGCGATCGCGACGACCAACCCGACGGTCATCGACCACATCGGCCGTAGGCCGGCGGCGTTCATCACCGCGGCACCGACCGCCCAGGCCACGAGCCCGAGGAGCATCGCGGCCAACTGCCACCTCGGTCGACGTGTCGCAGACCCCATCGGGCGACGGTAGCGCGACGGCAGCGCACCGGTCGGTGCCATGTTGACAGTCGCTGACATGAATGTCATATGATGTCGAGCAGATGGACACGATCGCGACGCCCAGTCAGTTTCCCGGTGCCGACCCGACGCTGCGCCTCGACGGCAAGATCGCCGTCGTCACCGGCGGCAGCCGCGGCATCGGGCGCTCGATCGTGCTGGGTTTCGCCCGCGCCGGCGCCGACGTCGTGATCGCGAGCCGGAAAATCGAGGCGTGCGAATCGGTGGCCGAAGAGGTCCGCGCCACCACCGGACAGCGAGCGCTCGCCGTCGCCACGCACGTCGGCCGATGGGCCGACTGCGATCGCCTCGCCGACGAGGTGTACGAGCACTTCGGCCGCTGCGACGTGCTCGTGAACAACGCAGGGATGTCGCCGCACTACCCCGACCTCGACTCGATCAGCGAGGAGTACTACGACAAGGTCCAGGGCGTGAACCTCAAGGGACCGTTCCGGCTGAGCGCCCGCGTCGGCGCCAGGATGGTCGACCACGGCGGCGGCTCGATCATCAACGTCAGCACGATCGGCTCGCTCCGACCCGGCGCCCACGAACTCGTCTACGCCTGCGCCAAAGCGGGGCTCAATGCGCTCACGATCGGCCTCGCCGAGGCGTACGCGCCGACCGTGCGGGCGAACGCAATCCTCCCCGGCGCAGTGGCGACCGACATCGTCGACGCCTGGTCCGACGAGATGAAGCGTGGTGCGGTGCAGATGACACCGCTCGGCCGCATGGCGCTCCCCGACGACTACATCGGGCCCGCACTCTGGCTCGCGTCCGACGCGTCGGCGTTCGTGACCGGCGTGCTCGTGCGCGTCGACGGCGGCGCTCATCGGCAGATGAGCTGAGACCGCCCCCATGACCATGTCTGCGCCCACCGACGACGTACCCGTTGCGGCGCGTCGCTCGCTGCGCGAGCGCCGGCGCGACGACACGCTCGACGAGATCGCCGGCCTCGCCATCGACCTGTTCGGCCGGCGCGGTTTCGACGAGGTCACCGTGGAGGAGATCGCCGAAGCCGTCGGGATCTCGGCTCGCACCTTCTTCCGCTACTTCCCCAGCAAGGACGACGTCCTCCTGCACGAGTTCGAGCGGGTGCACCGCCGTCTCATCCGCGCGTTCCTGCAACGGCCGCCGCACGAGGGTGCGGTCGTCGCGTTGCGCAACGCCTACGTCGAGTCGTCGTCGGTGACCGACGAGAGCCGCCCCAAGGCGCTCACGTACGGCCGTGTCCAACTCCAGACCGCCGCGCTCAACGCTCGCCTGATCGGGTCGCAGACCCTCTTCAGCATCGAGCTGATCGAGCTGGTCGCCGAACGGATGCGGGTCGACCGATCGTCCGACGTCCGTCCGGAGGTCATCACGCTCGCGATGTCGTCGGTGGCGGCGGCGATGTTCCGCCGGTGGGTGGCAGACGGCGGGGTCGGGTCGCCGTCCGACGTGATCGGTGCCTCGCTCGACCTGCTCATCGACGGGCTCGAGCACACCGACGCATCCCGAACAACGAAGCCGCGACCAGAACCGAACACGAGGAGCAGCAGATGATTGTGGAGGGCAAGGTCGTCGTCGTCACCGGCGCCGGCAACGGGATCGGGCGCGCGCTCGCAGAGCGGTTCGCTCGCGACGGTGCCACCGTCGTGGTTTCCGACTTCGACGAACAGACCATGAACACGGTCGCCGACGGCATCGCCGCCGCACGGCGTCGGTGCGATGTCGGCAACGCGCAGGATCTGCACGATCTGATCGAGTGGGTCGAAGCCGACATCGGGCCGATCGCCCTCATGTGCAGCAACCCGGCGATCTTCGGTGGGGCCGAGGGCGGTGGGCTCGACACGTCGGAGGAGACCTGGGAGCGGTCGTGGCAGGTCAACGTGATGTCACACGTCCGAGTCGCACGCCAGTTGATCCCACGGATGGTCGAGCGCGGGGGCGGCTACTTCCTCCAGACGCTGTCGGCCGCGGCGCTGATCACGTCCAACTCGTGGATGGCGTACACCGTCACCAAACACGCCGGCCTGGGCACCGCAGAGTGGATCATGCTCAACTACGCGGACCGCGGAATCGGCGTGTCCTGCCTGTGCCCGACCGCAGTCGAGACCCGCCCCGGGCAGTTCGACGAGATGCCCGACATCGGTCTCGTACAGACCGCTGACGAGGTCGCCGACATCACCGTCGCAGGCCTGGCCGACGAGCGCTTCCTGATCCTCCCGAACCCGGCGGTCGGCGGGTCGTTCCGCAAGAAGGCCACCGACTACGACGCATGGCTCGAACGCACGAACGGCCGCCTGCGTGCGATGGGCCACGACTTCGACACCGCCCACCGGTGAGCGTCGCGAGCGCCCGCACGGCCGAGGGCCACTGGTCGACGTACTGAGTCATCGGCGGGGTTCGGGTTCAGAAGTTCGGTTGGACAGTCGCTGAGTTCGAGTACCGCGAGGCGCTGCGTTCGTTCCTCGATGACGAGCTTCGACGGCGGATCGATGCCGAGGTGACTCGTCGATCAGGATACTGTTTCCCGCACAGGCGGCCGCCGAGGAAGCAGTGGCCGCCGAGGAGGGAACCGCGATGTCCGACGAGGAGCAACCGCATGCCATCTTCGAACAGGATGGTCACATTGCCCGGATCACGCTCAACCGGCCGGCGCGCGGCAATGCCCTGACGTCGTCGATGGGCGATCTCATCGCCGGGTTCTGGGAAGAGATCAGGACGAACCCGACGATCCGGTGCACGATCATCACCGGGGCCGGCGACAAACACTTCTGCACCGGAGCCGACGTCGACAACGTCGCAGCCGCCGGAAAGGTGAGCGGAGGGTACGACACGATCCGCAACGAGGTGCGGTACACGTCGCGACAGAACGAGGTGTGGAAGCCGACCATCTGCGCCGTGAACGGAATGGTTGCGGGCGGCGGGCTCCACTTCGTGGTCGACTCCGACATCGTGGTCGCTGCCGATCACGCGACGTTCCTCGACACCCACGTCAACGTCGGCATGGTGGGCGCGATCGAGAACATCGGGCTCGCGCAGCGCCTGCCGCTGGGCACCGCGCTGCGCATGACGATCCAGGGCCGCAACTTCCGGCTACCAGCCCAGCGGGCCTTCGAACTGGGCCTGGTCGACGAACTCTGCTCGCGGGCCGAACTCGACGCTGTGGCGACGTCGATCGCCAACGACGTCTGCAACAACTCACCGAACGCGGTCGCGTTGTCGATGCGATCGGTGTGGAGCTCGCGCGAGATGCCGTACTCGCAGGCGGTCGACTTCGGATACTCGCTGCTGCGCATGCACTGGATGCACCCTGACTTCAAGGAGGGGCCGATCGCGTTCGCCGAGCGGCGCGAGCCCAACTGGTTCGTCGCGGGCGAGTCCGACTGAGTCACACCGCTCCTGCAGGACGCGGCATTCTCCGCCGAGGTCAGGGGCGAAACCGCCGAGAGCCACTAACGTCTCGTGCTGCTGCGAGGCCACCCGGACCCACAGCAGCGCAGCGATCCGATGACAACCCTCGACCGTGCCCCCATAGACAGCGCTCCGACCGAACGAAAGCTGGCGTCCCAGGTCGCCGATCGCATCATCGTCGGCATCCTGCGTGACGGATGGAAGGTCGGCACGATCGTCGGGTCCGAGGCCGAACTACTCGAGCGCTACGACGTCAGTCGGGCCGTGTTCCGCGAGTCGGTACGGCTCCTCGAGCACCTGGGCGCCGCCACCACCCGACGGGGTCCGGGCGGTGGGCTCGTGGTGACCGAGCCGTCATCGGTCGCAGTGGTGCAGGCATGCATGGTCTATCTGTCCTTCACGAACGTGACCCTCGGCGAGCTCCTCGAGGCACGCGTGAGCATCGAGCGCGCGGTGGCACGACTCGCCGCCGATCGGGCCGACGACGAGCAGATCGCGCTGCTGCGCGAACGCGTCGTCGTCGACACCGAGCGCACTTCGCTGAGCGCCCCCGCACACCACGTGTTGCACACGATGATCGCCAGCGCAGCACGAAATCCGGCGGCCGAGCTCTTCGTCGACGTACTCGGACGCATGACCGCGATGTGGTCCTACCCGGACACCGACGAGAGCGAGCGCGCCGCAGCACTGGACGCATCCGCCCGAGCGCATCTCGCGATCGTCGATGCGATCACCGCCGGCGACCTCGCGCTCGCCGAACGCCGGATGAGCCGGCACCTCGGCGCGCTGGGTGACTGGCTCGGCAATCATCGGGTATCGCCGTCGTCGATCGATTGGGTGCTCGACAGCGACCCGCGCGGCGAGAAGCTCGGCAGCCAGGTGGCGCGGTCGCTCATGATCGAGATCGTCGACCGCGGTTGGCCACTCGGCGAGGTGCTCGGCTCGGAGTCCGAGCTCATCGAGCGGCACGACGTGAGCAGGTCGGCACTTCGCGAGGCGGTCAGGATCCTCGAGTACCACGAGGTCGCCACCATGAAGCGCGGCCCCGGCGGCGGGCTCGTCGTGACCGCACCGACCGTCGGCCCGATCGTGCGAGCAGCGACGGTCTTCCTCGAACAGCGAGGGATCACGCCGGGCGACTTGATCGCGCTCCGCAGCGAGCTGGAGTCGGATTCTGTGGCGCTCGCGGCCGAACGCGCCAGCGCAGCCGACATCGAGATGCTCAAGCGCACCGTCGAGGCCAACGCGAAGGCTGCGTACGAGGGCCCGATCGGCAACGAGCTCCCGGTGCGGATCGCCGAGGTCACCGGCAATCCGGCGATCGCACTGTTCGTCCGGGTGCTCCTCCAACTGTCGCGCATGCACACGTCGATCCCAGGGCGCCGCTCGACCCGGCGCGCGCAGATCAACAGCGAGACCGAGCACGCGCACGGCGCGATCGTCGCGGCCATCGAGCAACGCGACCCGGCGCTCGCCAGGCGTCGCGTGACCAAGCACCTCACGGCCCTCGAGCCGATGCTGCGCTGACGTCGCTGGCGTAGCCGGCGATTCAGAGCAGGTTGAAGCCGACCGCGCGGGCGCCGATGTCACTACGAGGTCGGTGGCTGGTGTGGGGGCCGAACGCCACGTAGGTGCCCGGTCCGAAGCGGCGATCACCCTCGATCATCTCGCCGCTCACGACCCAGTACGACTCGCCGAACGCATCGTGTTGGTCGACCTCCGGCCACTCGCAGCCGGCGTCGATCTCGGCCACCCACGCCTCGACCGGCCCATCGACCGGCAACATCCGCAGGCGACAGCCCGGGCCGACCTCGACCGGGGCGACGGCGTCGATCGCGACTGCTCGCAACAGGTCCGGCACCGGTTCGTCCATCGCCGGATCGTACGCCGCCGGGCGAGACGGGCTTCGACCCGCTCAGGCGCCACAGGTCTCGAGGACGACCCGCACGCATGCGGCGGTCGAGAGACGGGTGTCGCCCTGGCGCCACGCCACGCGGAACTCGTCCCACATGCCGACCGGTTCGAGCCGGCGGATCGCGACGTCGGTGCGGCCCGACTCGCGCTCGGCCTGCCAGGTGTTGAGCCAACCGATGCCGCTCCCGATCGCGACCATGTCGAAGACGCGCTCGATCTGGGTGGCGCCGTGCGTGACCCACTGCGGGCGCACGCCGAGGCCGCCGAGGTAGCGGGCGATCGTGTCGTGCGCGTACGGCGCGTCAGCGCGATCGACCACGAGCACGGGCTCACTCTCGAGATCGTGGGCGTGCACGACGTCAGCGGCGGCCAGCGGGTGACCGAGCGGCACCGACACATGGTCGACCGGCACCCGGCTGAGCGGCACGGTGGCGACGCGGTCGTCGCCGTCGACGGTGCCGCGGACGATCCCGACGCCGAGCCGACCGGTCGCGATCTGGTCGGCCATGGTGAGCGACGTCATCGATGCCGGGTGGACGAGCACGTCGGGTCGCTCCTCGCGGAAGCGGCGCAGCGCGCGCATCGCACCGCCCTCGCTGCCGTGGCAGTAGCCGAACGACAGGTCGTTGCCCACGGCCGTGAGCTGCTCGGCGGCCTGTTCGAACCGGTCGGCAGCCTGCAGCACGGCGCGGGCCTCGTTGAGCAGGCGCGCCCCGGCGTCGGTGAGCTCGACGCTGCGGCTGGTGCGCTCGAACAGGGTGAGCCCCAGCTCGGCCTCGAGCTCGCGGATGCGCTGCGACAGCGGCGGCGTCGACATGTGGAGCCGGGTGGCGGCCCGCCCGAAGTGCTGCTCTTCGGCGACGGCCACGAAGTAGCGCAGCCTTCGCAGATCGACGTTCGCCATGCCGGAACGCTAGCGCGCACCACACCCGCCGCCACCAGCATCGTTATCGAACGAGACACGATCCGTGAGCCAGCGGGACGTGGACAGGTGACCCGGGGCACACCATGCTGGGCCCCTATGAAGCTGATGTGGTTCCACTTCATGCCGTACCCGGCATTCCCCGACGACTTCAACCAGAAGCACCGGAGCGTCTGGGTCGACATCGACCCCGGCCTGTTCGACCGCGACATCATGGCCGACTCGTACAGCACGTACCTCGACCAGCTGGTGTACGCCGAGGAGTGCGGCTTCGACGCGATCTGCGTGAACGAGCACCACAACAACGGGTACGGCCTGATGCCGTCACCCAACCTCATCGCGTCGGTGCTCGCCAATCGGACCAGCCGCGCCGCGATCGTCGTGCTCGGCAACTCGGTGGCGCTGTACAACCCCCCGGTCCGCGTGGCCGAGGAGATGGCGATGATCGACATGTTCAGCAAGGGCCGCCTGATCGCCGGGTTCCCGGTGGGCACCTCGATGGACACCTGCTACTCGTACGGCGTCAACCCCAGCCAGCTACGCCCGAAGTACTACGAGGGCATCGACCTCATCATGAAGGCGTGGACGGCCACCGAGCCGTTCGCCTACAACGGCGAGTTCAACAAGCACCGCTACGTCAACACGATCCCGAAGCCGTACCAGCAGCCGCATCCGCCGGTGTGGATCCCGGGCGGCGGCTCGATCGAGACCTGGGACTTCTGCGCCGAGAACGACTACGTCTACGGCGCGCTCACCTACTACGGCGCCAAGATGGTCCGCGAGACCGTCGGCGGCTACTGGAACCGGGTCGAGGCGCACGGCAAGGACTACAACCCGAACCGTCTCGCCGTCACCCAGTTCGTCGGCGTGGCCGACACCGACGCCGAGGCGTACAAGCTCTACAAGGAGCCGGCCGAGTACTTCTTCAACCGGTCGCTGCACGTGTATCCCGGCTTCACCGATCCGCCCGGGTATGTCACCGAGGCGTCGGTTCGGGCCCGCTACAAGAGCCAGGTCCGCAGCGTCGCCCGTGCCAAGCAGGCGAGCCACGACCTCACCTGGGACGAGATGGTCGAGAACGGCTACGTGGTGATCGGCAGCCCCGACTCGGTGCGCGAGCAGCTCGAGGTGGCCGCCAAGGATCTCAACATCGGCAACCTCTGCACGATCCTCCACTTCGGCAACATGAGCGACGAGCTCGTACGCATGAACACCAAGCTGTTCGGCGAGAAGGTCGCTCCCGACCTCCGGCCGATGTTCGGCGAGTGGGACCACAACTGGTGGCCCACCCACGCCGGGACGGCGAGCTGAGCGACGCCATGTCGAACACGATCGTCTACTTCCCCGGGATCGCCGGCAACGCCGGCCTCTCCCCCGCCCTGCAGCAGCTCGCCGACGAAGGCACCCGTGTGGTCATCCCCGCCATTCCCGGCTTCGACGGGCAGAGCGGCTTCGTCGCGCCGAACGACTACATCGACTGGATCGTCGCCTTCTGGGACGCATTCGACGCCACCGGCGCGGCCGCCGACGGACCGGTCACCGTGGTCGGCGCATCGGTCGGCGGCATGATGGCCGCCGAGCTCGCGGCGCTGCGCCCCGAGGTGGTCGAGCGGCTCGTGCTGCTCGCACCGTTCGGCATCGCCGACGTCGACCAGCTCGGCTTCGACCTGTACGGCGTGCGCGCTCCCGAACGGCTGCCGCACCTCTTCGCCAAGGGCGTGCCGCAGCAGTTCACCGATCGGTTCGCCGACCGCGGCCCGGAGGAGGCACCCGTCGCGGTGTACCTCACCGAGATCGCCGCGGCCAGCCTCACGTGGCCGATCGGCGATCGCGGGACGAAGCACCGCCTTCACCGCATCCGCTGCCCGAAGCTCGTGCTGTGGGGTGGGCAGGACGAGCTGCTCCCGCCCGGACTCGCCGACGCGTGGGGCGGCGGCACCGTGATCGACGGCGCCGGCCACCTCCTCGAGTGGGACGTCCCCGACACCGTCGCCGACCACATCCGCGCCTTCCTGGCCGGCTGACACCGATCGCGGGCACGGCCGCCGGGGGGCCGGCCGTGCCTTGCGTTCCACCTGCTCCCGCACACGAGGAGACGACCATGCCCATGCCGACCAGCGAGTACCCGCCGCGTTCGCCACTCGGAGAACGAGCGAAAGCGCTCGCACCGCTCGCCGACCGGCACGGCGCCTACGCCGACGAGCAGGGCCATCTCCATCCGGAGCTCGTCGACGCGCTCCACGAGCACGGGATCTTCGGGATGTGGGTCCCGCAGGCGCTCGGTGGATCGGAGTGCACCCCGGTCGAGTCGCTGGATGTCATCGAGCAGCTCGCGTACGGCGACCCCTCGGCCGGTTGGGTGGTCATGGCCGCGTCGCTGTCCACCGGGACGGCCGGCTGCTATCTCGGCGACGGTGCTGCAGCAGAGCTGTTCAGCGGCGACCGGTTCCCCGTGATCGCGGGGCAGGGCACCCGGCCGGGCAATGCGGTCACCGTCGACGGCGGCTACCTCCTGAGCGGCGCGTGGAGCTTCGCGTCGGGGCTCAAGCACGGAACGCACATCCACTCGCTCGGCATCATCCAGGAGACCGGCGAGCCGCGCATCTTCGTCACGCCGATCGAGCAGGCCACCCTCATCGACAACTGGGACGTGATGGGCCTCCGCGGCACGGGGAGCATCGACTACACGATGAGCGATGTCTTCGTGCCCGAGGAGTTCACACACTTCGCGGTCACCGAGGAGCCCAAGCGCGGCGGCAACCTGTACCACGTGGGGATCATCGGCTTCGCCGAGATGTGTCACTCCGGTTGGGCGATGGGGGTCGGTCGCCGTCTGCTCGACGAGCTGGCCCAGCTCAGTCAGGAGCGCGTGGGCCGAGCGGGCGGGAACGCCACGAGCGATTCGTTCACCGAATCGTTCGGTGCCGCCGAAGGCACCTACCGCGCCGCCCGTGCCTTCGTGTACGAACAGTGGACCGCTGCCACCGAGGCACTCGCACGCGGCGAGCACCTGTCCGACAAGCAGCACACCCTCATCCGCCTCGCGCTCACCCACGTGACTCGCTCGCTCAACGAGGTCGCCAACTTCGTGTACCTGTCGGGCGGGACCCACGCACTCCGGCGCGGCACGCTGCAGCGGCTCATGCGTGACGTCCACGCTGGGACCCAGCACGTCACCGTGTCGCCCCCCGTGGTGCAGAGGTGCGGCTCGAAGCTCGCCGGCCTGTCCGACGGCACCCGGTGGCAGTTCCTCGACCTCGTTCCGGCATGATCGGGCGATGACCGACCCACCCGCGGCACGACGACGCTTCGACGCGCTCCTCCTCGACATCGGCGACGTCATCACCGCGCCGGTCTTCGACCAGTTCGACGAACTCGAAGGTCACATCGGCAGGAGGCTGGAAGGGCGCGGACCGCTCGACCCGAGCGGCGACCCCATCTGGCAGCGCTTCGAGCGCGGTGAGATCAGCTACTACGAGTACTGGGAGCAGTACGCCGAACGCAACGGCTACGACGACTGGCGACTGCTGTTCCGCGACCTCGCAGTCCACCTCCCGCACCGCTTCGGCGATCAGGACGCGTACGCACTGATGGCCGAAGCGAGGGCGGCCGGCTACAAGGTCGGTGTGCTCACGAACGACGGCGTCGGCATCTCGGGGCGCGAGTTCTTCGACCAGTTCGAGGAGTTCACGGCGCTCGACGCGTTCGTCGACGCCCGCGAGTTCGGATCCAAGAAGCCCGAGCCCGAGCCGTACTTGCGGGCCGCGGCGGCGCTCGGCACCACACCCGACCGGGTCGTGTTCCTCGATGACGCCCAGTACTGCATCGACGGCGCCCACGCGGTCGGCATGACCGGTGTGCTCGTCGACCCGCTCGGCAAGCGCGTTTCGTTCGACCAGACCCGCACATTGCTCGAGCTCCCGGAGGCATCATGACGCAGGACACCTTCTCCGTCGCGGCCGTCCAATCCGCCCCGGTGCTCCTCGATACCAGTGCATCGACGGAGAAGGCGTGTGCGTTGATCGCCGAAGCCGGACGAGCGGGCGTGGCGATGGCGGCGTTCGGCGAGACATGGCTGCCCGGCTACCCGCGCTGGGTCAACGCGCCGATCTCCGTCGACACGAAGCGGCGACTCGGCGGCCGCTACCTCGCACAGGCAATCGAGGTCGGAGGCCCAGAGACCGACCGACTCTGCGCTGCAGCGCGCGACGCCGGGATCGACGTGGTGATCGGCATCGCCGAGCGCGACGCACTCACGCATGGCTCCGTCTACTGCACGATGCTGTTCATCTCGGCCGACGGCGAGATCCTCGGCAAGCACCGCAAGCTCAAACCGACGTACGGCGAACGGTTCGCCTGGGGCGAGGGCGACGGCAGCGGACTGCGCGCCCACCAGCGCCCGTACGCGCGACTCAGCGCACTGAACTGCTGGGAGCACAACATGGTGCTGCCCGGCTACGCGCTGATCGCCGACGGCACCCAGGTTCACGTCGCCGCCTTCCCCGGCTACGAGAGCACTCGCCAACTCGTGCTGTCACGTGCGTTCGCGTCGCAGTCGGCCGCCTACGTGGTGCTCGCCGGCGGGATGATCGACCCGGCCGACGTCGACGATGCCGAACTGAGGGAGGCGATCGAGATGCTGGCGCCGATGACCGGCGACAGCTACATCATCGACCCGATGGGCGACGTGATCGCCGGGCCGGCCGTGGGCGAGACGCTCCTGATCGGCGAGGTGTCGATGGCCAAGGTGCGCGAGGCCAAGGCGCTGTGCGACACCGCCGGCCACTACTCGCGGCCCGACGTGCTCCAGTTGCGCGTGAACCGCACGCCGCTCCGTCGGCTCGTCGAGACGGAGTGAGCCGATGACCCGCTTCACCGATCTGGTCGGGGTCGAGCACCCGATCCAACTGGCGCCGATGTCGCGTGCCGTGACCCCGGCGCTGGCTGCGGCCGTGTCGAACCTCGGCGGGCTCGGGATGTTGGCGATGGGCCGTTCGAGCGTCGAGGCCGCGAACCTCCAGATCGACGAGGTGCTCGCGCTCACCGATCGGCCGGTCGGTGCCGGGTTCATCCACCTGTTCCTCGACCACGGCGCGTGGGAGGCCGCGGCCGAGCGGCTGCCGATCGTCGAGGTGTTCTGGGGTGCGCCGGACCCTGACCTCGTGCTTCCCGGCGCGCTGGTGGGCTGGCAGGTCGGGACGGTCGACGAGGCCAAGGCCGCGGTTGACGCCGGCTGCGCGTACGTGATCGCCCAGGGCGTCGAGGCGGGCGGCCACGTGCGCGCCACGGCGCCCCTCGCCGAGATCCTCCCCGCGGTGCGTGCCGCTGTCGACGTGCCCGTGGTGGCGGCAGGCGGGATCGGCACGGCGGCCGACGTGCGGCGGGCCTTGCTGCTCGGTGCCGACGCGGTGCGCATCGGGACCCGCTTCGTCGCCACGGTCGAGAGCGACGCCCACGACCACTACGTGGCGCGGTTGATCGCGGCGAGCGCGGCCGACACCGTGCTCACCGAGCGGTTCGACGTCGGCTGGCCCGACGCACCGGTACGCGTGCTCGCGTCGTCGCTCGCCGCAGCGGAGATGGCGCCGGCCGGAACGGTCGCGACGATCACCGCACGCGACGGGACCGTGACCGACCTCCCCCGCTTCACCACCACGCCACCCACCCACGCCACGTCGGGCAACCTCGACGCGCTGCCGCTCTACGCCGGGACCAGCGTCGACGCGGTGCACGCGCGCCAGGCTGCTGCCGACGTGATGCACGAACTGATCGAAGGAACGCGACCCGCATGAGCCAGACCATCGTCCTGACCGGCGCCAACCGCGGCCTCGGCCTCGAGCTCGCCCGCGTCTTCGCCGGCCGCGGCGACACGGTGATCGCCGGGTGCAGAAACCCCGCCGACGCTGCGGATCTCCACGCGATCACGCCGCACGTGCACGCGATCGACCTGGGCGATGAGGCGTCGATCGGGGCGTTCGTCACTGCGGTGGGCGATCGGCCGGTCGACGCGGTGATCAACAACGCCGCCATCGACGCCCGCAACCTCGGCGCCGCGGACGGCGAGCGTGACGTGCTGGTGCAGCCGTACGACCACTTCATGGGTGAGATCAACGTGAACACCTGGGGCCCGCTCGCGCTCGTGCGCGGCCTGCTGCCGCACCTCACCGCGTCGGGCAACGGACGCATCGTCAACGTGTCGTCGCAGGTCGGCTCGATGGAGATCGGTGCGACGATGGGCCGCGACCTCGGCTACTCGGTGTCGAAGGCGGCACTGAACATGGTGACGGTCAAGCTCGCGATGCGCCTGCGAGACCAGGGCGTCACGGCGATCGCCCTCCACCCCGGTTACATGAACACTGCGATGGGTGGCGCCAACGCGCCGATGCAGCCCAGCGAAGCAGCCGCCTCGATCGCGGACGTCGTCGACGCCCTGACGATCGCCGACACCGGCACCTTCAAGCGCTGGGACGGCACCACCCACCCCTGGTGACCCGCCTGGCACCGCCGGCGCCCGGTCGCGAGACTGCCCCGGCATGTCAACCGTGCCGCCACCGCCACCCTTGCACCCGGTCGAGGTCGAGCTCGCACACCGGAAGCGGCACCGCGAACGAGGCATCACCTGGGCGGTCGTCGGGGGCAGTGCCGGCGTGAGTGCAGCGATCGGTGCCGGGACGGTCTTCTACCTGGCGGCGAGCGACGGCATCCCCCCGAAGGAGTACGAGCCACCGAACCGCTTCGCCTTCGGGATGCTCTTCCTGTTCGGCATCTTCGTCCTCCCGGTGATCGGCGCGCTCGTCTGCGGTATCGCCCGCGAGCTCCGCGCACACCCGATCGTCGCCCTGGCAGCGGGCATCGCTCCTGCTGTGCTGATCGAGACGCTCATCATCACGCACTGGTGACTCGGTCATCCGGTTGTTCGCCTGTCAGGGACGCGTCCCTGGCTCGCGAACGGCCTGTGCGTCATGCTCGCATGATGAGCTTCCTGCGGAACACCTGGTACGTGGCGATGTGGGCGACCGACCTGGAGATCGGGCAGGTCGTCCAGCGAACGATCCTCGGCGAGCCGATCGCGATCTACCGCAAGTCGGACGGAACGGTCGCCGCGATCACCGACCAGTGCGCCCACCGCTTCGCGCCGCTCTCCCAGGGCACGGTCTGCGGCGACCGCCTCCAGTGCCCGTACCACGGCCTGCAGTACGGCCCGGACGGCTCGTGCGAGGTCAACCCGCACGGCAACGGCCGCATCACCCCGCAGCTCCATCTCCGCGCGTACCCACTCGTCGAGCGGCATACGCTGCTCTGGATCTGGATGGGCGACGCCGAGCCGGCGCCCGCCACGATCCCCGACTTCGCGCACCTCGACGAGGACGCGCCCGGCATCGTGTCCAAGCGTGACTGGATGGTCATCGACGTCGACTACCGACTGATGGCCGACAACCTGCTCGACCTGAGCCACGTCAACTTCCTCCACGACGGCCTGCTCGGCCACGACGGCCTGATCGACGCCGAGGTCGAGATCGACGAGCGCATCGAGCCGTCGGGGATCACGACCCTGGCGATCACCCGGACGTGCCGCGACGTGACGCCGCCGTACCTGTTCGACCTGATGTACCGCAACGACGCGGCGCCGGTCGACATGTGGGCCGAGATGCGCTGGAACGCCCCCGGCTACCTCCGCAACCACGCCGGCGTCACGCAGCCGGGCGCGGCCCGCGAGGACGGCATGATCGTGATCGGGTCACACCTCCTGACCCCGATCAACGAGCGGCAGATGATGTACCACATCGCCGCCGTGCAGCTCGGCGCCGTCGCACCCGTCGCCGACGACGAGGTGGCCGAGACGCTGAGCCACCTGCGCCGCTTCGCGTTCGAGGAGCAGGACCGCCCGATGGTCGAAGCCCAGCAGCGCGCCTACGACCGCGCCGGCGGCGCCGACGCGATCAAGCCCGTCATGCTCTCGATCGACCGTGCGCCGCTGCGCGCCCGCCAGATCCTGAACGAGCTGATCACCGCCGAGCGACCGGCCGTCCCGGTCAGCGTCGGCTGACATACGTGAACGTCAGCGGCGGCGGCGAGGGAGCCGGTACTCGCCGAGTTCGAGCGCGTCGCTGAGCCGGCGGGCTGCGTTGTGGAGCGTGGCAACGTTGCTCGCCTCGGTGTCGCCTGCGACGCGCAGCGTCGGTCCGACCATCGAGATCGCTGCGACGACCGGCCCGTCGGGGCCGTTGCGAACGGGTACGGCGACGGAGCTCATGCCGATCTCGGTCTCGTCGACGCTGCGCGCGTACCCGCGCTGGCGAACCTTGTCGATCTCCTGGCGGAAGAGATCGGGCACGACGATCGTGTAGCCGGTGCTGGGCTGGAGTCCGGCGCGCAACCGAGCCTCGAGGACACCGGGCACGAACGCGGCGAGCACCTTGCCGGCACTCGACCGGTGCACCGGACCGCGCCGTGAGTTGTCGGACGAGTAGCGCAGCGCACGCGGCCCCTCGACTCGCTCGACGTAGACGATGTCGGCGCCGGCGGGGACACCGACCTGCACGGTCTCGCCCAGCGACGTTCGCAGCTCGACGAGGAGCGGCAGCGCATGCTCGCCCACCGGTGATCGGGCGGTCGCGAGCTGCCCGTACTCGATGAGCCGCAGGCCGAGGCGGTACTTGCCGGCCTCGGTGCGCGTGAGCAGACCGGCGGTGGTCAGTACCGCGCAGGTCCGATGCGCCGTGCTCTTCGCGACACCGATGCGTCGGGCGAGCTCGCTGAGGCTCAGCTCGGGGGCGACCGCCAGCGCTTCGAGCACCGACAGCGCGATGGAGACCGACTGCAGCGCCGGCTTGGCGTCGGCTGCTTTCGGGGCGGGAGCGGGGCTCACCCGACGCTGATCCCGTCCGGGTCGACGGTGACCGGGCTCTCGAAGTAGTCGATCACCGGCGCTCCGAACTTCTGCGTCACGCGCTCGATCCAGGCCTCGGTGTACCAGGCCTCGGCGGCCTCACGGCTCTCCCAGAGATAGACGCCGCCACCCTCGGTGCCGTCGGCGGCGTGGAGGAAGTGCTTGCGGGCGAGGCCGGGCACCGACTGATAGGCCGGAGCACTCGCCTCGAACGAGGCGCGCACGGCTTCAGCAGATGTTGACGGGTCCATCGGGAAGCGAACCACTGCGACGATCACGACTGCGACCGTACTCCTACCCGTTCGCCACGAACGAACGCGAGCGCTGCTGCTACCGGCGCGTGACGGAGACCGAGGCGCCGGTGCTGAACGACCCCTCGATGGTCGAGCCCGGCTCCAGCGCAGCGGCGCGCGTGAGGCCGCCCGTGATGACGACGTCGCCGGCACGGAGACGCTCGCCGCGTCCGGCGAGCTGCTCGACGAGCCACACGACACCATCGGCCGGATGCCCGCTCGCATCGCTCCCCCGGCCGCTGCCGGCGGGTTCACCGTCGACGAAGAGCGTCACCTCGACGGTGTCGATCTCGTCCAGCGAGATCTCGGGACCGAGCACCACACCGGCCGCCGACGAGCCGTCGGCGGTGTTGTCCTCGAGGCGGAAGCGATAGTCGGTCCACACCGAGTCGACGACCTCGAGTGCGGCGTGGGCAGACGCGACGGCCGCGAGCACGGCTGCCCGGTCGGCGCCGACCGGCACGTCGGTGGCGAACCGGAGCGCAACCTCTGGCTCGACCCGCGGCTGCGTGAACGATGCCGGCACCGCCTCTCTGTCGGCGATCAGCATCGCGTCGGTGAGCGGCCCGAAGTTGGGGGCATCGACCCCCATCTGCTCGCGCATCACCAGCGACGTGTAGCCGAGCTTCCAGCCGATCGTCCGCTCGCCGCGGTCGAGCCGCGCCTGGGTGACGTGCGCCTGGATCGCGTAGGCGTCGGTGAGAGTCAGCTCACCGCGATCACTGATCGGCTCGATCGTCGCTCCGCGGGCGTGGGCGTCGACGATCCGTGCCGCCTCGGCTGCCGGGTCGATCGACGCGCTCATGCGGGCCTCCGGTGCGACCAGGGAGCCGCGGCCTCGAGTGCGGCGGCGGCCCGGACGACGAGATCGTCGCGGCCGTACGCGCCCACCAGCTGGACGCCTCTCGGCAGGCCGTCGTCGGGCCAGCCGAACGGGATCGACAGGGCGGGCTGACCCGTGACGTTGAGCGGGCGGGTGAAGGCGCTGCCCAGGCCGGACACGTACCGCGACAGGTAGTCGCCGAGCGCTCCCGGGGGCGCCGCCACGGTCGGCGTGACGAGCAGGTCGAACTGCTCCCACCAGGCGAGGGCGCGAGCGGCGTGTGCCTGCAGCCGTTCGACGAGGGCGTACAGCTCGATCGCGCCGGCCGCGTTGCCGGCCTGCACCATCGACCAGGTCCTGGGTTCGAGATCAGCCTCGCCGAGCGCATGACCGATGCGCGGCAGCCACGAGGCCGCTTCCGCCGCTGCGGCGACCGCGAGGGCACCCTTCGCGTCGTCCCAGAGCGCCGGATCGCTCAGCGCAGTCGGCGCAGCGATCTCGACGTGGCATCCCATGTCGGCCAGCACCCGGGCCGCAGCGGTGGCGGCGTCGGCGCACCCGGGATCGACCTCGCTGCCGTTGAACGCCTCGGTCCACACACCGACCCGCAACCCGGCGACCGGGGCGCCCAGTTCGGCGACGAGCGGGCGTTCGAGCGCTGGTGCCGGCCACCACGGCGACGTGACCGCCAGCCAGTCGGTCACCGCAGCGGTGTCGCGGACCGATCGCGTGAGCACGCCCTCGGTGGTCATGCCGATCGGCGAGTCGGCCGCGCTCATCACCACGCGGCCACGGGTCGGCTTCAGCCCGACGAGACCGCAGTGCGACGCCGGGATGCGGATCGACCCGGAGATGTCGTTGGCGTGAGCGACCGGCACGATGCGCGCCGCCACCGCCGCGCCGGCGCCACCGGATGATCCGCCCGGTGTGCGGGCGAGATCCCACGGGTTGCGCGTGGGGCCGTACAGCTGTGGCTCGGTGGTGCCCATCACGGCCATCTCGGGCACGTTGGTGCGCCCGATCGGGATCAGGCCGCCGGCGCGGACCCGCAACGCGTACGCGCTGTCGGCGGTTGCCCGGTAGTCGAGATCGCGGAGCGTCCGGCACCCCATGTGGTAGCGCTCGCCGGCCTCCATGCCCTGGTAGTCCTTCAGCAGGAACGGCACACCGGGGAAAGCCGTGGCGAGGTCGACCTGTTCGGCGTCGGCGAGCGCCCGCTCGAACTGGGTGTGCACGATCGCATTGAGGTCGGGGTTGCGGGCCTCGGCCCGCTCGATGGCGGCGACGACGAGCTCACGGGGATGAACCTCGCCCTTGCGCACGAGCGCTGCAAGCGCGGTGGCGTCGAGGTCGTCGTACTCGGGCAGTGACACGGCGTCACCCATCAGTGCGGGAACCGGCCGCCGTTGACGAGGATCGTCTGGCCCGACACGAACGCCGAGTCGTCCGACAGGAGGTAGCAGAACGTGCCGAGCAGATCGTTCGGTTCCATCACGCGGCCGAGCGGTGTGCGCGACGGGTCGTAGCTGCCGAGCACCGCCGCGCCGGGCGTCGGCGTGAAGCCGGGGGCCACGCAGTTGACCCGGATGCCCCGGTCGCCGAGCTCGTTGGCGAGCGCCCGTGTGAGCGAGACGACCGCGCCTTTCGAGGCGACGTAGTGGGCGAAGTGATGCGACCCGCTGAACGCTGTCTCGGAGGCGATGTTGACGATCGCTCCCCCTGCACCCATGTGCCGGACCGCGGCCCGGGCGCACAGGAAGGTGCCCTTGACGTTGACGTCGAACATGCGGTCCCACTCGTCGAGCGAGATCTCGTCGAACGGCTTACGAGCAACCAGCAGAGCAGCGTTGTTGAGCAACCCGTCGATCGCGCCCGACGCGGCGATCTCGCCGAACACGGCGTCGACCTGCCCGGCGTCGGACACGTCGCAGCGCAGGTCGGCCCCGTCACCGATGTCGAGCGTGACGACCGTGGCACCTCGCGAGCGCATCTCGGCGGCCGCCTCGGCCCCGATCCCCCGGGCACCACCGGTGACCACGATCCGCTTCCCGTCCAGACTCACATCAACCCCCGTTCAACGTCCCCCAGTGGACCCGGCCACCATGCCACGCCGTCCCGGACCCCTGCGCAACCACCGTTCCGCCGACGGGAACACGACCGTCCGGAACAAGCGGTGTGACGATATGGGTCAGACCAACTCCGTCACATGACGACGATCTGTGACGGAGCTGGTCTGACCCATTCCGTCACACGACGTCGCGTGTGGCGACCGGGCGGACACCCGTCGTTCACCAGAGGACGGTGACGGGGAACTCGTCGAACGCTCGATCCGAGGTGACGAGCGCAGCGCCCTCGATCATCGCCTGGGCGGCGAGCATGCGGTCGAACGGGTCGCGATGCGCTCCGACGAGGGCACCGGCCGCGAGGCCGTGCTCGACGGTGATCGGGAGCTGCGCCGCTCCGAGCGCGGCGAGCGCCTGGGTGAAGCCCGCGGCGATCAGCGCGCCCTCGGGGAGCTTGCCGATGCGGTGCTTCGTCGCGACCTCCCACGCCGACGCCGCGGACACGACGACCTCGTTCGACCGGTCGCCGATCGCCGCAGCAGCGTCGGCTCCGAGGCGCTCCGGCTCGGCCATCGCCCAGATGAACGCGTGGGTGTCGAGGATCAGCTTCACGAGTCCCACGCCTCGAGTTCGTCGTCGGGCAGCCGATCGAAGAACGGCGAGCCGGGCGGGACGCTCGGCCACACCCCGGCGAGCTGACCGAGCCGGCGGGGCCCGGTGTGTTCGGGCACGAGCCGGGCGACCGGCGTTCCCGCCTTGGCGATGACGATCTCGGAGCCGTGCGCGACCTCGTCGAGCAGGCGCGAGAAGTGGGTCTTGGCGTCGTGGACGTTGATGGACTTAGTCATCGGACTAAGTCTACTCGCGATCCCCATCCCGGACGCGCACGGGCCGGCGCTCTCGCGCCGGCCCGTGGTCTCAATGAGGAGATGGAGTGATCGTCAGACGGGCTCGCCGCTGGCGCGCTCGAGGATCTTGACGACACCCTTGCTGCCGTCGACCTCGAGCAGGTCGCCCGTCTTGATGCGGAGCGTCGCCACCGAGGTGCCGACCACGCACGGGATGCCGTACTCACGCGACACCGTGGCGGCATGGGTGAGCGAGCCACCGCCGTCGCAGACGCAGGCGCCGATGATGGCGAACGCCGGGGTCCAGTTCGGCGAGGTGGCCTCGGTGACCAGGATCTCGCCGTCCTCGAGCTCGAAGAGCTCCATGGCATTGACCATCACGCGCGCCCGGCCCGTGTAGACGCCCGCCGAGGCCGGGAACCCGGTCAGCTCGGTGGTGTGGGCATCGGCCTTGAGCCCGTTGAAGTAGTGGCTGTGCATGCCGAAGATCTCGATCAGCACCGGGTCCTCGACCTTCTCGGGGACGGTGCCGACGACCTTCGGGATCTCCGACCGCTTCGACTGGTAGCTGTCGTAGTACGCGCACCGCTCCTGCACCATCGAGCGCAGGTTGGCGTACGACTCGTTGCCGTTGCAGACGTCCATGAGTTCGGGCATGAACATGAACGTCGCCTCGTCGACGCGGTCGACGCCGAGCTCGCGGCCGATCGCCAAGGCGCCCGTGCGGACCGGGATCGAGGCGCGCAGGTCGATGTAGTAGTTGTGCTCCTCGTTCCACCAGGCGAAGTTGGCGACCTGACAGATGCCGAGCAGCTCGTTGAACGCGCCGAGCGCCTCGCCGCTGAGCTTCGAACGGGCCTCCTCGACCACCTGGTCACGCTCCTCGATCGAGTGCGCGAGGTGGGCGTCGAAGTCGTGGCGCTCACCCGACCCGATGAAGTTCTTGAGCTGGCCGAGCGGCGACGTGTTGTCCTCGATCCAGGACGGGATGTTGATGTCGGAGATGCCCTCGGTGCGGTGGCCCCAGATCTGCAGGAAGTCGTCGAACTTGGTGAGCCAGATCGATGCGTTCCCACCAGCCGATGCGAGGGCGCCGCGGATGTTCGGCGCCTCGTTGGCGGCGAAGATGCCACCGACGTCGAGGCGACGGGCCTCGTCGACCAGGTCCCACATCGCACGGTCGGTCTCGGTGATCTTGTGCTCGCGGCCCTGGAGCATCTTGGCGATGTTCGCCGGGTCGACGCCGTTGGCAGCACACACGCCGTAGAGCTGCAGGTAGATCGCAAGCAGCGGGTACATGATCTCGAAGTGGATCTCCCACGCCCGCTGCTGGAAGCGCGTGGCGTCGAGCATGTACTGGCCGAGCTGGCCCATCGACTTGCCGTCGAACTCGTAGCTCTCGAAGTACTGGAGGCCGAGGTCGAGCTCCCACTTGCGCTCGTCCCAGATCGAGTCGAAGTTCATGAGGAACGGCCCCATGTTCTTCTCGATACGGGCCGCGCGGTTGCCGATCTCCCACTCGGAGGTGATCGGCACCTCGCCCTCGTAGAGGAACGGCCCACCCATGCGCTGGATGAGGCCACCGGCGGGCGGCAGCGGGAGCTGGTGCGCCGCGAGCTGGGTGCCCCACGCCGCGTCGGCGACGAACATCATGCCGAGCGGCGAGAACCCACGTGGCCAGTGGAAGTCGGCGAACCAGAAGCTGTCCTCGTCCTCCTTGGTGAAGGGACGTGGCCGCATGCGCAGCCAGTTGTTGTCGAGGTGCTCGGGCTTCCAGCCCGGATACCAGCCGTCCAGCAGCGAGTCGACGGAAACGACTTCAGCCATCGCGAATTGCCCCCACTCATGAGTGTGTCCCCGAACGCCGGTCCATCCCGACGTTTCTGGAGCGGACCTTACACACGCGCCAGCCGGGACGTCGGATCGTTGTCCCGCGGAGCGGAACGGCTCACTCGCCCCGGTCGGTGCGCTGCAGCAGATCGAACAGCCCGTCGTGCACGCGGCCGTTGGTGCCGAGCACGTTGGCGATGCCCGGCCCGAGGTTGAGCGGTCCACCGTCGAGGTCCTCGCAGCGGCCGCCGGCCTCGGCGATCATGAGGCCCCCGGCTGCAACGTCCCACGCGTAGGTGGCGTCGCGCTCGTAGAAGGCGTCGAGGCGACCGGCGGCCACGTAGGCGAGGCACAGCGCCGGCGACCCGAGTGCCCGAGCGCCTCGCGAGTACAGGTGGAGCGCTTCGATCCGGCGCGCATGCGCCCTGATCTCCTCGGGGTCGTCGGACTGGAGTCCGGTCGCGATCAGCGCCCGTTCGACCGCGGCGTTCTCGCTGACCGACATCGGCGCACCGTCGATCCAGGCGCCCTCGCCGCGCAGTGCCGTGAACAGCTCCTGGCGGAACGGCTCGAAGATCGCCCCGGCGATCACGCCGCTGGCATCGGCCACCGCCACCGACACGCACGCGAACGGGATACCGCTCGCATAGTTGGACGTGCCGTCGAGCGGGTCGACGATCCACGTGTAGCTGGTGTCGCTCCCTCCGCCGTTGCCTTCCTCGCCCAGGATCGCGTGCCCGGGGAACGACGCACCGATCAGGGCGAAGATCGCCTCGTGCGACGCGAGATCGATCTCGGTGACGATCGACGAGCGGGCGCTCTTCATCTCGACGCGGCGCTCGGTACGCAAGCCGTCGACGAGCACCGTGCCGCCGGCGCGCACTGCGGCGACGCAGACCTCGAGGAGTTCGTGTGGGGTCGGGGCGGTCACGGTGTGGCTCCTTCTCGTGCCAGGGCGGCGCGCACGCGCACCAGTGAGCCCGGCGGGTCGGTGACATCGAACCAGACTGCGGCGAGTCCGGCGGCGGCTCCCCCGGCGACATTGTCGAGGTGGTCGTCGACGAAGACGATGTCGTCGGGGTCGACCCCCATCGCCTCGATCGCCACCTCGTACGCACGGGGGTGCGGCTTCAAGTAGCCGGTCGACGACAGGTCGACCAGCGGATCGAACCGCTGGAGCACGCTGATCGCCTCGTGCCAGCCCGGTTCGTGGAATGCGGTGAGATCGTTGGTGAGCAGGCCGACCGTGCGACCGTCGGCGAGTACCTCGTCGATGAGATCGCACGAGGCAGGCCGGACGAGATGATCGCCGCTCGGGTTGTAGAGGGGTTGCATGTAGCCGACGATGTCCAGGCCGAACTTGGCGGCCTCCCCCGACCAGTACTCGCGCTCGGTGATCTCGCCCCGCTCGCGTGCCGCCCAGCGCTCGTCGCCAGCCCGATCGAACGGGCCCATCGCGAACGCCGACGGCTCGACGCCCATGCGCGCTGCGCCCGCCTCGAAGAGCTCGAAGGGGGTCAGCAGCACCGGGCCACCGAAGTCGAAGAGGAGATGTCGGGCGGGCACGGATCCGCACCGTACCGAAGCGCCCCGACCGTGTCCCACCTGTCGTCCCCCTGTCCGGAACGAGGGGTGGCGCCGCGAACTGCCACTACAGGGATCCCCCCGCGGTTCCGATGAAGACCACGGACCCCGTGGCGGGGCCGGTACGGCAGGCGGATCGACATGTTGGTGGACACGCGGACGGTGCTCGTCGATCAGACGGGCGTGAGCGATTCCCATCGGCGCGGGCCGATGCGGCCGGGCCAGCTGCTCAGCGTGCGGCAACGTCAGAGCCGGCGGCTCGCCGGGCACCGCTTCCGCGCCGTCGACACGCTCGTACTGCTCGTGATCTCGATCGTGGGCCTCCGGACGATGGTCGGCACGACCGTGTCGACCATGCCGGTCGCCGACGTAGCGCCGGTGGCGATCGCCACCTGGGCCTCGTGGCGGCTGCTCCGGGCGATGGGCCTCTACCGGCTCGGTCGGGCGGAGCGGCTGGGTTCGCATCTGGCGCGCGTCCTCATCGCCGTCGGGGGTGCGTTCGGCGCCGCCTGGCTCACCCAGCTCGCTCTGCCGACCGGTCGAGCTGCGTCCGATGCCCTGTTCACCTGGGCGGCCTGGAGCGGCGGCGGCCTGCTCATGCTCCACGTGACCTGGTGGGGGCTCGTCAACCGCTGGCGTTCCCAGGGCTGGCTGACCCCCAACCTCGTGGTCGTCGGGGCGACGGCGCACGCCGACGACCTCATCGCCACCGCCATCGACCGGCGCGACATGAACATCCTCGGCGTGTTCGACGACCGCCGCGAGCGTTCACCGCTCGCCGTGCGTGGCGTCCCGGTGCTCGGGGCCACCGACGACATGCTCGAACACCGGATCATGCCCTACGTCGACCTGGTCGTCGTGACGATCGACCAGGCAGCGAGTTCTCGCGTTCGCGACATCACGGCCCGGCTGTCGGTCCTGCCGAACGCTGTCACGCTGCTGTTCGACGATCCGGTCGCCGGACGCCGAGCGTCGTCCATCGATCAGCTCGCCGACGCTCCGCTCGCCCCCCTCCACCCGGCTGCCGACGCAGACCGGCGCGCGTTCGCGAAGCGCGCCCAGGACCTCGTCATCGGGCTCGTGGTCGCGATCGTCGCGGCGCCGTTCCTTGCGTTGATCGCGCTCGCGGTGCGCCTCGACAGCCCAGGACCGGTGTTCTTCCGTCAGCGGCGTCACGGCTTCAACAACGAAGAGATCGTCGTGTGGAAGTTCCGCACGATGCGGCACGAGGCCGCCGACGCCCGCGCCGAACGGCAGGTGACGGCCGGCGACGACCGCGTGACACGCGTCGGCCGGATCCTCCGATCGACCAGCCTCGACGAGGTGCCGCAGCTGTTCAACGTGATCGCCGGCGAGATGTCGCTCGTCGGGCCGCGCCCGCACGCGATCGGGATGAAGACCGGCGACGTCGAATCGGCCCATCTGGTGGCCGAGTACGCCCACCGGCACCGGATCAAGCCGGGCATGACGGGTTGGGCGGCGATCCACGGATCGCGCGGCCCGCTCCACGAGGCCGAGGATGTGCTGCGGCGCGTCGCGCTCGACGTCGAGTACATCGAACGCCAGTCGTTCTGGCTCGACATGACGATCATGGCGCGGACGATCCCGAGCCTGCTCGGCGATCGTTCCGCGATCCGCTGACCGCGCGGCCGAATCGTCGCCCCGCCGCGAGCGTGCGACGATGACGCCATGAAGAACCTCAGGGGACGGGTGGCGATCGTCACGGGCTGCTCGCGGGGCATCGGAGTCGCGCTGGCAGAGGCGTTGGCGCGTGAGGGTGTGCACCTGTCGATCTCGGCGCGCTCGGGCGACGAGCTCGAAGCCGTGCGGCGTCGCCTCGAGACGTCGGGCGTACGTGCCATCGCGACCGTCGGCGACGTGACCGACCCGGCGCATCGCAGTGCGCTGGTCGAGCGCACGATCACCGAACTGGGGCCGATCGACATCCTCGTCAACAACGCGGGCATCGAAGACGTCCGCCGGTTCGAACACACCACCCCCGAGAGCCTCGCTCGCGTCATCGACGTCAACCTCACGGCACCGATGTTGCTGACCCGCGAGGTGATCCCCCACATGCTCACCCGCCGACAGGGGCACGTTGTCAACATCTCGTCCGGCGCGGGCAAACTCGGCCCGCCGTACATGGGCTCGTACGCAGCCAGCAAGCACGGCCTCGTCGGGTTCACCCAGTCGCTCTACTGCGAGTACCGCGGGTCGGGTGTCGGATTCTCGGCGGTCTGCCCGGCGTTCGTGACGGAGATCGGCATGTACTCGCGCTGGGAGGAGGCGGGGATCCGCTCCAACCGGATCGCCGGCACGTGCACCCCGGACCAGGTCGTGAAGGCCACCCTGCGGTGCATCCGTACCGGCAAGCCCGAGGCGACGATCAACAGGCCGCCGGTCAGGCCGCTGATCGTGCTCGGCAACGTCGCGCCACGGGTGGTCCGGCCGCTGTTCCGACTGATCGGCTTCACCTCGACGCTCCGCCGGTCGGCCGACCTGAACGAATCGAGCTGACGCCCGTCAGCCGCTGCCGTCGGCGAGCAGGTCCAGGAAGCGGAGCGCGGCTCGCGATGACTCACCGCGCCAGAGGGCGACGATGTCGTGAGGCTCCGCTGTGATCTGCGCGTCGATCGCCTCCGACAACTCGGCGACGTGCGCCCGCTGCTGGTCGAGCATCGTTGCGACGTCGATCTCGCAGACGTCGGCGATGACCAGCTTCAGCAGCAGCTCACTACGGAGGTCGCGCAGGTGCGTCACCGGTGTGGCGAGCCATGTGCGGAGCTGGGCGCGGCCGCTGCGGGTAGCCGCGAGGATCGTCCGGTTGCCACCTGCGATCCCGGGTTCGACACCGACGGGTTGGACGTAACCGTGGATCGCCAGCTGGTCGAGCGAGCGGTACGTCAACGCCCGCGACAGCGACCACACCCGCCCCACGTCACCGGTCGGCTTGAGACGAGCCGCCACCGCGAACCCGTGGGACGGCCCGCCGTACAGGATGCCGAGGCACGCCCACTCGCCCAGGAGCAGATGGTCGTCGCGGGTCCGGGCCACGGCCACATCGTCGCGCGGAGGCGCGTGCGGCGAGGCGCTCAGGCCGGGTAGCACTCGATGTCGGTCGCCTTGACCGCGGCGACCACGTTGTCACCGGGGCGCAGAGCGAGTGACTCGAGGGCCGCGACGGTGATCTCCGCCGTGAGCGGGAGCGCACCGTCGATGCCCACGCGAACCCGATCGCCGAGCCGGTCGACGTCGGCGACCACCCCCGGCCAGGTGTTGCGCACGCTCGAGCCGACCGGTGAGTGACGGTCGATCGTGATCGACGTCGGGCGGATCACGGCGAACGCCGGACCCGGAAGGGCATCCGCGATCACCACCGTCGCGCCGCCGGGCGTCATCAGCGCACCGTCGGCGACCACACCCGACACGAGGTTCACCCCGACGAGGTCGGCGACGTACCGCGACCTCGGGTGTGCCGTCACCTCGGCGAACGTGCCGACCTGGACGAGCCGACCGGCATCGAGGATCGCGACACGATCGGCGAGCGCGTACGCGTCGACAGGGTCGTGCGTGACCAGCACGCGCATGCCGTCGAAGGTCGCCAGGTGCTGGCGCAGGTCGCGACGAACGGCACCACGGGTGCCGGCATCGAGCGCGGCGAGCGGCTCGTCGAGCAGCAGCAGCCGGGGGTTGGTCGCGAGCGCACGGGCGAGCGCCGCCCGCTGCGCTTGGCCGCCCGAGAGCACGCGGGGCCGCTGCCCGGCGTACTCGGCGAGCCCGACACGGTCGAGCCAGTCGTACGCGATCCTGCGGGCGTCGGCTCGCGGCGTCCGGCGGGCGCGCAGGCCGAAGGCGACGTTCTCGAGCACGCTCATGTGGTCGAACAGGAGGTAGTTCTGGAACACCACACCGACCTGGCGGTGCTCGGGCTCGACGAACACGTCGGCTGCGGGGTCGTCGACGACCTCACCGTCGATCACGACCGAGCCCTCACGGAGCGGCGCGAGGCCGGCGAGGCAGCGCAGCACCGTGCTCTTCCCCGCGCCGTTGGGCCCGAGCAGCGCCAGCAGCTCGCCCGGAGCGACCTCGATGTCGACGCGCAGGTCGAGCGTGCCGAGCGTGAGCGCGATGTCGGCGGTGAGCGTCACGCTGTGGCCGTGCCCTGGAGCCGGTCGGGGCGCCCGAACCAGTGATCGCGCAACCCGATCAGCACCGCGAACGAGATCGTGATCAGCACCAGCGCGAGGACGATCGCCTCGTCGGTGTTCGTCTCGAGCGACAGATAGACCGCGAGCGGCATCGTCTGCGTCGTGCCGGGGAAGTTCCCGGCGAACGTGATCGTGGCGCCGAACTCGCCGAGGGCGCGTGCCCACGACAGCACGGCACCCGCCACCAGCGCCGGGCGGATCGCCGGCAGGGTGACGCGGCGGAACGTGTACCAGCGCGTGGCGCCGAGCGTCCGTGATGCATCGTCGAAGCGGGTGTCGAGCTGGCGGAGCGCCGATTCGACCGTGATCACGAGGAACGGCATCGCGACGAACGTCTGAGCCACCACGACGCCGGCGGTCGTGAACGGCAGGGTGATCCCGAACCAGCGATCGAGGTACTCACCGACGAGCCCGCGCCGCCCGAGTGCTGCGAACAGCGCTACGCCGCCGACCACGGGCGGGAGCACCATCGACAGGGTGCACAGCGCCCGCACGATGCCGCGCCCCGCGAACTCGACGCGTGCGAGGAGCCAGGCGAGCGGCACGCCGAACACCAGCGACAGCGCTGTCGCCCACAGCGAGCAGACGAGCGACAGTCGTAGCGCGGTGAGCACGTCGTCGTCGGCGAGGTACGTCCAGGCGTCCGCCCACGGGGTCCGCCACAGCAGGCCGACGAGGGGCAGCGCGAAGAACACGATCGCCACGCACGCGAGCACCAGCACCGGGACCGGCAGGCCGACTCGCCTGCCCCTGGGCCGGGCGCGCGTCACGGTTCGACGAAGCCGTACGAGGTGAGGATCGTCTGGCCTCGATCGCTCAGGACGAAGTCGACGAAAGCCCCCGCCGCATCCGGGTTCGGGGCGCCCGCCGTCACGGCGATCGGGTACTCGGCGACGACGTTGACGGCGGCCGGGATCTCCACCGCCTCGGCATCGGCACCTGCTGCGATGACGTCGGTGACGTAGACGATGCCGGCATCGGCCTCACCCAGCGTCACCTTGGTCACGACGGCCTTCACGTTCTCCTCGAGCGACTTGGGGCTCACGCTGACGCCGGCGTTCTCGAAGACCTGCGCGGCGTAGCGGCCGCACGGTACCTCAGGTGCGCACTGCACGACGATGAGGTCGTCGGTCGCAAGGTCGGCGACACCGGTGATGCCCGTCGGATTGCCCGGCGCGACGACGATCGCAGCGAGGTTGGTGGTGAACACCACCGGCTCGGTCGCATTGGCGTCGGCGTCCGTGAGCTTCGTCATGTTGCTCGGATCGGCAGAAGCGAACACGTCGGCGGGGGCCCCTTCGACGATCTGGGTGACGAGCGCCGACGACCCCGAGAAGTTGAACACCACCGTCGTGTCCGGATGCTCGACCGTGAACGCATCGCCGATCTCGGTGAACGCATCGGTCAGCGACGCCGCCGCGAACACCGTGACCGTGCCGGCCGACTCGGTGTCCCCACCGCCGCACGCAGCTGATGCGACACCGAGCACAGCGATCAGCGCGATCGTGAGTCGACGTGCCCGGCGCATGCCGGAGAGATTAGTCAGCGTTCGACTATTTACGTGTCACCGGCCGCCGCTGACGTCGATGAAGGCGCCGGTGACATAGCTGGCCTCGTCGCTCGCCAGCCAGACGATGGCGGCGGCGATCTCGTGGGGTTCGCCACCGCGGCCCATCGGCACCCCGGGCTTCAACCGCTCGGTTCGACCTTCGGGTGCCCACGGGCCGAAATCGGTCGTCATCAGACCGGGACGCACGGTGTTGACCCGGATGCCGTCCGACGCAACCTCCTTCGACAGCCCGGTCGTCAGCGTGTCGAGCCCGCTCTTCGAGGCTGCGTAGTGGATCCATTCGAACGGGCTCCCGATCGCTGCGGCGCGGGACGACACGTTGACGATCGAGCCGCCTGCGCCACCGCGAGAGCGCGCCATCCGGCGAACCGCCTCGCGGGCGCAGATGAACGCGCCGGTCAGGTTGACCGCCCACGTCGCTTCGATGTCGGCGAGCGACACGTCGACGAACGGGCCGAAGCCCGGCGCGATCCCCGAGTTGTTGACGAGGCAGTCGATCCCGCCGAACTCGGTGACGGTCCGGTCGAACATGGAGATCACCTCCTCCTCGACCGCGACGTCGGCTCCGACCGCGATCGCGTGCTGCCCGGTCTCGGCGGTGATGCGGTCAGCGAGCTCTGCGGCGACGTCGCCGCGGGACCGGTAGTTGACCGCCACGTCCCAACCCGCCTCGGCCGCGGCCAGCGCCGTGGCAGCCCCGATCCCTCCGGACCCACCCGTGATCAACATCGTCGGCATGCCAGCCACCATGCCACGTCGCGGGGCGCAGACGGCGCTCACGTTGTGTCAGGACACAACGTGAACGCGCGCGGACTGGATCGCTTGCCAGACCTTCTCGGGGCTGCAGGGCATGGTCATGTGCTTCACGCCGAGGTGGGAGACAGCGTCGATGATCGCGTTGTAGACGCTGGGGATGCCGCCGATCGTGCCGCTCTCGCCCACACCCTTTGCGCCGAGTTCGTTGACCCACGTCGGCGTCGACATGTGCACGATCTCGAAGCTCGGCAGTTCGGCCGACGAGATCACCGGGTAGTCGGCAAAGTTGGCCGTCTTCGGGATGCCGTCCTCGTCGTAGACGATCTCCTCCATCAACGCCTGGGCGACGCCCTGGGCGATGCCCCCGTGCACCTGGCCGTCGGCGATCAGCGGGTTGAGGAGGTTGCCGGCGTCGTCGCACGCGATGTGACGGATCAGCTCGGTGCGTCCGGTGTCGGTGTCGACCTCGACCACGGCGACGTGGGTGCCGAACGGGAACGTCGGCATCTCGGCCTCGAAGTCGTGGTCGCCCGCGAGCTCCACACCGTCGGCGACCGCAGCGGCAGCGATCTCGGCCCATGCGACCGAGCGGGCCGGCGTGCCGGCGACGTGGAACACGCCACCGGCATCGTCGAGCACGACGTCTTCCTTGGCCGCCTCGAGCAGCTGCGCGGCGCGATCGCGTGCGGCGTCGATCAGCTTCGTGCTCGCCGCGGCGATCGCAGAACCGCCGAGCTGCACCGAGCGCGACCCGACCGTCAACCCACCGGTGCGCACCTGGTCGGTGTCGCCGTGGATCACGCGGATGCGGTCGATCGGCACGCCGGTGCGGTCAGCGACGATCATCGCCCACGTGGTCACGTGCCCCTGGCCGTAGGGCGTGGCGCCGCTGCGCACGACCAGCGAACCGTCGGGTTGGAGCTCGACCGAGCCGAACTCGGAACCGCCGACGCCGGAGGTGATCTCGACGTAGGTGGCGATGCCGATCCCGAGCTGCTTCACGTCACCGGCCTCGCGGCGGCGCTGCTGCTCGGCACGCAGCTCGTCGTACCCGGCCTGCTGCAGCGCCCGCTCCAACGACTCGGGGAAGTCGCCGACGTCGTACGGCGTGCCGATCCCGGTGGTGTACTTCTCGAGGAACTTCGGGATGAGGTTGATGCGGCGCACCTCGGCCGGGTCCATCCCGATCTCGAGCGCGAAGCGGTCGACCATGCGCTCGATCGCCACCGCGGCCTCGGGCCGGCCGGCGCCGCGGTAGGCCGTGATCGACGTGGTGTTCGTGACCGTCGACGTGCCCGTGAAGCCGACGTTGGCGATGTCGTAGCAGCCGTTCGTCATCCGCATGGTCATCCCGTGCAGGATCGAACCGGTCATCGGGTACGCGCCCGCGTCCTGGATCACGTCGAGCTGATACGCGGTGATCCTCCCGTCGCGGGTGCCGCCGAGCTTGGCGTACTGGACCTGGCCGCGGCCCTGCGGCATCGCCAGGAAGTTCTCGGTCCGGGTCTCGGTCCAGCGAACCGGCCGTCCGACTGCCTTGGCGTAGAAGCCGAGCGCGGCCTCTTCGGGGTAGGTGCGCGACTTCACGCCGAAGCCACCACCCATGTCGGGCACGACCACGCGAACACGATCGGCCGGCAGGTCGAAGATGGTGGCGAGCAGGACCTTGGTGGGGTGTGCGCCCTGGCACGCCGAGTAGTGGACGAGCCGGCCGTCCTCGGTCCAGTAGGCGGCACCGACCCGGGCCTCCATCGGCGCGCCCGACAGGCGCTGGTTGACGATCCGCTCATCGACGACGACCTCACAACCGCTGAAGTCGGCCCGCGACGGCGATGCGAGCTCGAGCACGTGGTTCGTGCCGGCGTCGGGGAACAGCAGGTCGTCATTGCGGATCGACTTCTCGACGTCGACCACGACGGGCAACGCCTCATAATCGACGAAGACGAGCTCGGATGCGTCGATCGCCTGGGCCTGGGTCTCGGCGACGACCGCGACCACCGCTTGCCCGACATACCGGACACGATCGGACGCGAGTACGACCTGCCCCATCGCCTCGGGGATGCCGGGGCGGGCTGCAGGGATCGGTTTGAGCCCGGCAAAGTCGGCGGCGGTGAAGATCGCGAGCACACCGGGCGCCTCGCGCGCCTCGTCGAGATCGATCGTGGTGATCTCGGCGTGGGCATAGGGCGAGCGGACGTACGCGACGTGGGCTTCGTCGTCGAAGTGGAGGTCGGCGACGTAGTCGCCGCCGGTCGTGAGGAAGCGCGGGTCCTCGACCCGTTCCACCCGATTGCCGAGGATGCTCCCCATGTGCGCGTCGCCCCTTGTGTGTCGTCTGCACCCGATTGAGTACGTTGCCCTGATTACAGCAGCGGAACCGGCACGAACCGGCTCGGTGTTCCGCAGGAAGGAATGCTGGCATGTCGATTGGTCTCAGCCCGCAACGATCGGCAGGCGATCGTCGTCGGCACACACTCACAGAACGCGGTCGCTGATGCCACGCCGATCGTTCGACGTCACATCGGTCACACACGCCAACCCGATCCCGGCGGTGAGCCGGGTCGGCCCGTTGGTGATGTCGAGCATCATCCCCTCCCGCAACCCCGGTGACGGCAACGTCCCCGAAGACGTGCGGGCCCAACTCGACAACCTCTTCCACCACGCCGGCGAGATGCTCGCCGCGGCCGGTGCCGACTGGCGCCACGTCGTCAAGATGACGTTCTACCTCCCCAGCCTCGACCTGCGGGCCGAGCTCAACGACCCGTGGGTCGCCCACTTCCCCGACCCGGACGCACGGCCCGCACGCCACACCCAGCTCAGCTCGGGACGTGCCGCCCAGTGCGACTTCGTGGCGTACGTCGACGACTGAGCACGGCCACGCAGCGTGGCCGGAAGCACGCTACGGCAGACCGCAGGGCGCCGGGTAAGCTCCGATCCTTGGGTGAGTCGCCTCGCTTGGGCAGGACGGCCGCGCATCATGTCGCCCCGTGCAGGCCCGACGCCTCGACCTGAGCATCGAGCTCCGAGGAGACCCCATGCCCCTGAACCGTCCGAGCGCTCCGGCGCACTACGCCAGCGGCCGCACTGCGGCCGCGGCGTGACGACACGTTGCCGGCTGCGTCGCGTGCGCATCTCCCGCTGCGACACGTGCCGCACGATCGTGCCCTTCGACGCACAGACGTGCGCAGGGTGCGGCTCGCCCCTCGGCTATCTCCCCGACCGCTGCGTCGTGCGGACCCTCGACACGACCGACGACCCCGCCGTCTTCCTCGTGCGCGGCGAGCGGCATGCGCTGTGGCGCTGCATGAACGCGGCATGGGGCTGCAACTGGATGGTGCCCGCCGACGCCGGTGAGATCTGGTGCCGGGCGTGCCGCCTCACCCGGAACCGACCCGACGCCGAGCGGACCGATGCGATGTCGGCCTGGATGATCGCCGAGAGCGCGAAGCGGCGTCTGGTGCACCAGCTCGACTCGCTGGCGCTGCCGATCGAAGCCCGATCCGACGGGGCTCCCGACGGTCTCGCGTTCGATCTCGTACACCTCGGCGCAGGAGACGACGCGATCGGGATGGCGACCACCGGACACGCCGGCGGGATCGTCACGCTCGACCTGACCGAGTCAGACGATCTCCACCGGGCGGTCGTGCGCGAGCAGATGGCCGAGCACTACCGCACCGTGATCGGTCACCTCCGCCACGAGATCGGCCACCACTTCTGGAACCGGCTCGTCGGCCAATCCGACCACCTCGCACAGTTCCGCAAGCTGTTCGGTGACGAGCGCGCCAACTACGCCGAGGCCCTCGCTGCGCACCACGACCGCCGCTCGCTCGGGTGGGACGACCAGGTCTTCGTGACCGCGTACGCCAGCGCCCACCCGCTGGAGGACTGGGCGGAGACCTTCGCCCACTACCTGCACATCCTCGACGTGGTCACCACCGCCGAGTCGTTCGCCACGCTCGACGACGGCGAACCGTCACCCGATCCGGCGAGCTGGGGGCTCGACATCGCGGCGTTCGAGCTCGGCGATCTGCTCGCGCGGTTCCGGCCGATCAATGCCTCGCTGACCGAGCTCGCCGCGTGCGTCGGCGCCCCGCCGCCGTACCCGTTCGACCCGACGGGTCGCGTCGTGACCAAACTCGAATTCGTGCACCGGCGAGTCGCTGCGCACGCCGACCGCGACCGCTTCTACGCGAGCAACTGACGGGACCGACGTGGAGCCGGACGACATCACCGAGGATTCGCAGCCGGCCGTCGTGCTGCGTCAGTGCGCCCGCTGCCGGCTTCTGTTCCCCGGCGGCAGTGAACCCGGTCCGACCAGCACGACGTGGACGTGCGAACCGTGCGCCGCCGAGCTGTCGGCATCGAACATCGACGGCCACCCCTGACCGACGGCGCCGAGCGGCGCGCAGCTCAGCGCTGGTGCCAGGCCTCGTAGGCGCGGGTGTGGTCCACCGACGGCCCCAGCTCGTCCCGCGCCGACGCGAGCAGTGCGGTCACCAGATCGGCGAGCGGGCTCGAGCTGCCGACGGCGTGCGCAAGGCCGTCGGCGATCCCCACATCCTTGGCGAGCAGGCCGAGCGCGAACCCGCTCGCGAACTCGCCGCTGATCACGTGCTGCTTCATCACCAGGTCGGTGTTGAAGCAGCGTGCCGTCGACACGTTCATCACGTCGATCATCACCGAGGGGTCGAGCCCGAAGCGCTCGCCCGTCGCGATCGCCTCGCAGCACGCCACGAACGCAGTCCCGGCGACGAAGTTGTTGAGGCTCTTCATGGCGTGCCCGTTGCCGAGCCCACCGACGTCGAACAGCCGGTCGCCCATCGCGGCGAGCACGGGACGGGCGAGCTCGACGGCAGCGGCGTCACCGCCGATCATGATCGCGAGCGAGCCCGCCTCCGCCCGCGGCACCCCGCCCGACACCGGAGCGTCGACGAGTGCGATGCCGTGTGCCTCCAGGTCGGCACCGAGCGCGCGGGTGCCCACCGGATCGGCCGAGCTCATGTCGATCGCCACCAGACCGTCCGGCGCGGCGGCCAGCACCGCCGGGTCGGTCAGCACGTCGCGTACCTCGACGCCGGTGGGCAGCATGGTCACGACGACATCGCAGTTCCCGACCGCCTCGGCGAGACCGGCTGCAGCGGCCGCGCCGT
>JALHOG010000013.1 GCA_022843125.1 Ilumatobacteraceae bacterium | reverse complement strand
CCAACCATCGCCCCGGGCGATCATCTGTGCCCCCTGGGGGCCGGTGATGACCGTGACGACCGAGCCGAGTGGGAACAGCGTGGTGACGTCGTCCACCCCGCTGAGCGTGAGGTGGCGGACGTGTCCTTCGGATCCGTCGAGCACGGGCGCGACGAACTGCGCCCAGAGGGCGTCGTGGAGCCGCGGGTCCACGTGCAGCACGGTCGAGATCGTCGTGTTCATGGGAGCGTCGATGTTGGCTGCCCACGACGTCGTGCGCCAAGCAGGTTCTGCACGCAGGCCGGTCTCGTGCCGGCCGCCGGCCGCCGGCGGCTTGCGGCGGGCGCGGGCGGTCGGGCACGATCGCCCGCATCGACGACGGCATCACGCAGCGCATGGCGCGCCACATCGCAGCGCAATTCGGCGAGGAGGCCGACCACGTGACGCTGCTCCTCGCTGCGGTCGAGTCGGGCAACCAGGACCGCGAGCGAGTCGTCGCCGCAGCGGTCCTCGGAGCGCACGGCGACGTGCTCGAACTCGGCCGGCTCGTCGAGCTCTCACAGCGCGACTGGCGCGATGTGCTCGTCGCCGGCGGGCTCGAACACGGCGACTGGCCGGACGTGCTCGACACGTGGCTGGGGCCGGTCGATCACCTCTCGCGGGCACGGTCGCTGCGCTCCGTGGAGGACGCCGCGACGTTCTACCGGGCCTGGGCGGCCGACTACGACCGCGATGTGTTCGAGCGGTCGGGCGTGATCGGCAGCGACCGGATCGCCGCCCTGCTCGCCGACGCGCTGCCTGGCCCCGATGTGCGCGTCGTCGATCTCGGTTGCGGCACCGGTGCCGTGGGTGTCCGGCTGGCTGAGCGGGGCGTGCACCACGTCACCGGGCTCGACCTGTCGCCCGAGATGCTCGACGTCGCTCGGACCAAGCACGCCTACGACGAACTCGTCGTGGCGGATCTCAACGACGAGTTGTTGGGCGTCCGGTGGCGCCAGGCGTTCGGGGCATCCGTGTCCGCGGGGACGTTCACCCACGGGCACGTCGGTGCGACCGCCGTGCCGCAGCTGCTGGCCATGCTCACGCCGGGCGCACTCATCGCGTGGGTGGTCGCGACGCCGTTGTGGCCGGCGTTCCGCGATGCGTTCGATCGGTCGGGCGTCACCGTCCTGTCGGCCGGCCTGGAACCGATCCGGCGCGGCGCCGACGACGTTGCGCACATGGTGCTCGCCCAGCTCACGTGAGCCGAACGAGACCGTGCCCCGTAGCGTCGTCGGGATGGGGCGGCTCGAGTACATCGGTGAACGTGACGGGTGGCGGTGCTGGCTGTGCGACGAGCCGGTCGATCCGACCCGCTCGGCCAACGACGACCGCGGGCCGAGCGTCGACAGCCGACTGACGAAGGCGAAGGCCAAGGGCACCGAACAGGGAGCCGCCGACCGCCTCGCGCACCGGAGCTGCAACACGAAGAAGGGTGCGATCGCCGCCGTGGTGCCGTGGCCCGGTCACCTGTTCGTCGTCGACCCGGCCCCGATCATCACCGCCGTCGACCGCCTGCAGCGCAAGGGCGGACGCGAGGTGATGGCGCGCTGCCCCACGCACGACGACGCTCAGGACGCAGCGGCGTGGCTCGCAGACCGCGTGTCACGGCTCGCTCCCGACATGCACGCCACAACCGGCGTCGAGCGTGGCGGCGATCAGTTCCTCGTGATCCTCCGTACCTGACGAGCGGGTCAGGTCGGGAGCTGGGCGGCCAGCTCGCGCAGTTCGACGGCGGCCTCGGCGACGTTGTGCACGAGGCCACGGCCTCTGCCGTCGTCGAGCGACGACAGCTGCCCGGTGACGAGTTCAGTTTCGGCGGCCACGGCTGCGATGGCCGCGGCCATCTCGTTGACGCTCGCCGACTGCTGCTCGACCGCCGACGCAATCGACATCTGCAGCTCGCTGATCGCATCCGCCATCTGCGCGATCAGGTCGACGGAGTTGACCGCCTCGTTCGACTGCGCCCGGATCGCCGACACCCGGCCGCCGATCGTGTCGAGCGCCTCGGTGGTCTGGCCGGCCAGCCCCTTGACCTCGCTGGCGACGACCGCGAACCCGCGGCCAGCGTCTCCGGCGCGGGAGGCCTCGATCGTTGCGTTCAATGCCAACAGGTTGGTCTGCTCGGCGATGTCGGAGATCGTGCCGACGACCTCCCCGATGGCCTGCGAGCCGGTGAACATCTCACGGCACGCGTCGTTGGCGACCGACACTGCCTGACGGGTCTCGGTGGCGTTCGTGGCTGCTGCGCTGGTGCTCCGAGCGATCTCGGAGATCGATGCGGTGAGCTCCTCGGCGGCAGCCGAGACCGACGCCGCGCCGGCCGACACCGAGCGGACCGACTCGCCGATCTGGGTCATTGCCTCCGCCAGGCGCGCCGCCGATCCACCGAGGGGCACCGCGGTCGCGTTGAGGGCGCGCCCGATGTCAGCCAGATGGTCGCAGGCCTGGTCGACGGCGCCACCGAGGCGCCCGATCTCGTCGCGGCCGTTCGGGCCGACACGCTCCTGCAGGTCGCCCGAAGCGAGCCGTTCCGCGACGGCGGTGACCTTGGCGACGCGCCGGCTCAGTCGCAACGCCACCACGATCGCGAGTGCCAGCCCGAACACCACGGCGACGATCATGCCGATCTGCACCTGCGAGCGGGCCGACGCGGTGGTGGCAGCGGCTTCGACGATGACGGCGTCGTAGGCGTCGCGCTCGGCGGTCATCGTCGATGCATACACCTCGCCCAGCAGGCCGTACCGGAGGTTCGACTCGGCCAGCGTGGCGCCGAGCGTCCACGTCTCGAATCCCGCAGGCGGCGCGATGGTGGGCGTCGTCCCGTTGACCAGTGGCAGCGCCACCGTCTCGACGATCTCGAAGTGGTGGCGTTGGGCGTCGACCAGTCGGGCGACCACGTCGTCCGGCTGCTCGGTCGACTCGACCCACTTGTCCAACAGCCCGAACGCAAGCTGCTCGTTGGCCTCGCGCTTGGCGGCGACGGTCGGGAGGAACGACGAATCGAACTGGTCGGGATTGACGGCGGCGAGCACCATGATCAACAGGTCCTGCCGCATTGCGGCGTAGGCCTGCTGGGAAGCCGCGAGTGCCTTGACCCGTTCGGCGCCCTCGGCGACCTCGGTGGTGGCACGGTCCTGCTCGTCGATGGCGGTCGTCCCGATCGACCCGATGACGACAGAGGCGGACCCGACGGCCAGAAATGCGAGCGCGAGTTTGAGCCAGATGCGATGCAGCATGAACCCGACGGTCCGGTGCACCCGTCCTCTTGAACAGGATCTCCGTTCGTATCTTGATCAGAGCTTGATCTGACCGCCCGTCAGAACGGGATGGTGCACCAACCGCGGGTGTCGGGTGCAGCAGCGGTGTGGATGTCGGTGAGGGCTTGGCGCAGGCGCATCGTGTGCTCGCCGATGCCGCCGTCACCGACCGTGATGGTCTCGCCGGCGCTGACGACGGTCCCGACGGGCGACAGCACCGCCGCAGTGCCCGAGAGCGCCGCCTCGGCGCCGGGTCGGCCTGCCCATGCGACGACCTCGTCGGCGGTGATCGTGCGCTCCTCGACCTGGTAGCCGAGGTCGCGGGCCAGCGTCAGGATCGAATCGCGGGTGACGCCGTGGAGGAACGAGGTGGTGAGGGCTGGGGTCACGACGCGCTCGGCGTCGATCAGCATGAAGTTCGACGCGCCGGTCTCCTGCACCTCGCCGCCCGGGCAGAACAGCACCTGGTCGATGCCGAGCTCGGCCTTCAGCTTCAGGGTCGGGCCGAGCGCCATCACGTAGTTGGCGCCCGACTTCACCATCCCGAACTGCGGCGTGGTGCGCGGCTGCTCGGTCTCGATCGCGAGCTTGAGCGGACGGATGCCACCCGAGAAGTAGTCGCCGACCGGGCTGAGGAGCACGAACAGCAGCGCGCTCGCGGACGGCGCGGCCGCGGCGCCGATGTTGGGCTCGGTCCCGATCAGCGTGGGGCGCAGGTACAGCGACCCGGGCGCAGCGGGCACCTCGTCGAGGTTCGCCGCGACCCCTGCGTGCATCATGCCCGACAGCAGTTCCTCGCTCGGCTTCGGCAGGCACAGCAGGTCGGCCGACTGGCGCATGCGTGCGACGTGGGCAGCGGCCCGGAACAGGCGCACCTGACCGTCGACGCCACGGTGTGCCTTCAACCCCTCGAAGCAGGTGCTGCCGTAGTGGAGCGCGTGGGTGGCCGGATGCAGCGAGAACGGGGCGAGCGGGCCGAGCTCGGGCTCGCTCCAGACGCCGCCTTCGTAGGTCGCCGTGGCCACCACGCCGGCGAACACCGAGCCGAACGGGGCGGTGGGTGGAGCGGGGACCTGGGTCGTGGCGTCGGACATGCCGGAAACGGTAGCGACTCCGGCACTCCGTGCCCAGGTTGTGCCACCACCATGTTCGCAGGCGGTTCCGGTGCGGATCGCAGAGGGGTCAGACGTCGACGTGGGTACCGGTGGCGTCGACGGGTGGGATCGCGACGTCGTCGGGGCGGCCCATGTCGCGGGTCCAGCTGGCGAACTCGAGGAGGATGCCGTCGGGGTCACGGAAGTAGAAGGATCGGACGAACACGCCGGGATGGAAGCTGCGGGCCACCTGCCACTCGGAGTCGTCGTGGTCGAGGATCGCACTCACCTCGACGCCGTCCTCGATGAGCCGCTGGCGGTACTCCTCGAAGCGTTCCAGCGGCACGTCGAACGCCAGGTGGTTCATCGACGCGTGCGCCGAGGTGATGTCGCCGCGGTCGGGCAGCGTGGCGGCGTTCGACACGCCGGGCTGCGCCTCGGCCGCACCGGGAAACCAGAAGAACGCGAGACAGTCGTCGTTGCCGATGTCGAAGAAGAAGTGCTGGCCCATGCCGCCGGGCAGTTCGATTGTCTTCACCAGCGGCATGCCGAGCACGTCGCGGTAGAAGCGCACCGTGCGCGCCATGTCGGACGACACGAGCGCGATGTGGTTGACCCCACGGAGCTCGAACTTGTCGTTGCGGGCCATGCGCCAGTCTCGCTCAGTCGCGGGCGAAGCGCTCGGCGTCGAAGCCGTCCGGCGCGGGCACCTCGACCATCGGATCGTCGCGGTCGTCGAACTCGAGGCGGAGCGCCTTCGTCATCACCGCGTGCATGAAGTAGAGGCCGGTGATGTACGTGAGCTCGAGGATCTCCTCGTCGCTCAGATGGTCGCGCAGCGCCGCGAACACCGCGTCGGGCACGCGGCCGTGCTGGTCGACCAGGTAGTCGGTGTAGGCCAGTACCGCACGCTCACGCGCGTCGAAGCACTCGGCGACCTCCCAGTGCTGGATCGCGGCGATCTTCTCCTCCGGCATGCCGAGGCCGCGGCAGCTCTTGCAGTGCTGGGAGTACACGAACTGGCTCGACGTCAACCAGCCGGCTCGGGTCTGGCCGAGCTCGCGTAGCAGCGGGTCGAGTCGACGCTTCGGGCTGCGGTACAGGCCGAAGCCACGGACGCAGTGGTCGAACACGTCGGGCACCAGCGCGAAGACGGTCCACCAGTCGCCCGGTGTGCCGGTCGCAGTGCCCGGTTCGGCAACGGGATCACGGTCGCCGAACAGGAAGTCGTAGAGCGGGAGCACCGTGCGCTCGTCGGCGTCGGCGCGAGAGACCTGGCGGAGTCGCGGCATCGCGCGATGGTGTCAGGGTTCGAGGACCACCGTGTCGTCGGAGCGGATGGCGCCGGGCTGGATCACGGTGGCGTAGACGCGGCTGACCGGTCCGTTCGAGTGGTGGATCCGATCGAACCGGCCGTCGATGAACCAGCGCGCGTTCTGCCGGCACGGCACCGCGTAGGCACTCACCTGGCACAGCACCTCACCGATGCGCAGGCGGACGCCGGGCGTCACGTCCTCCCACGGGAGCCCGGCGATCGTGACGTTCTCACCCGCGGCACCCGGCGCGATCGGATGTCCCTCGGCGACGAGTGCATCGATCACCTCGCGCGACCAGAGGCACAGCGCCTGCCACGGTCGGCCGTGATGGGCACGCGTTGCCTGCCGGTCGCCGGCGACGCCGCGGAATCCGACCGTGACGTCGTCGGCCGAGCGCTTCGGGACACCGCCATCCGACCGGCTGAGCCTGACGACGACACCGACAGCCTGGTGTGGCAGCACCCGGTCGTCGCGGGCGGCGAGCAACTCCGGCCAGAGCACGCCGATCGCCGCGACCGGGTCGAGCTCGTGCAGCGCTTCCCCGACGCGTCGGCGCCGGTCGGACGAGGCGCCGTTGGCGGCGAGCAACTCGTCGGCCTGGTGCATCGTCCGGCGCAGATCGGTGCCGCTGAACACGTACTGCCCCACCGCCACGTGCATGTCTCGGAACGCTACGCCCGCGTGAGCGATCATGGGGCGTGGCCCCCGATCGCCCAGCCCACATCGCCGAGCTGGGCATGTACCCGTTCGACTCCGTGCGGTGGGCATGGGACGCGCTCTGGGCGGCGGTGCACGAGCGCACCGTTTGGACGCCGCCGAAGCTCGCGCACACCGGTGACGTCCATGCCCGCTGGGCCGACCCCGACTGTGTCGTGAACCATGTGTGCGGTTGGCCACTCGCGCGCTGGTACGCGCAGAACCATGTGGTCGTCGGGACGTTCCGCCTCACGATCGGCGACGCCGTCGGCCACCTGTACCGCAGCGTCCTGCTGTCGGATCGGCCGGCGACGCTCGACGAGCTCGTTCGCCCCGGTGTGCGCGCGGTCGCGAACAGCGAGGACAGCCTGTCGGGCTGGGTCAGCCTGCTGGCCGGCACCGTCGGACCGGCCAACTCGTGGCCCGGCGCGGTCGAGTACACGTCGGCCCACTACGAGAGCCTGCGGATGCTCGCCGCCGGCCGTGCCGACCTGGCCTGCATCGACTCGTGGAGCCTCGAGTTGATCGGCCGTCAGGAACCCGAGCTGATCGCCGGGCTCCACCGGGTCGGTGTCGGCCCGCTGATCCCGAGCCCGGCCATCACCCTGCGTGGAGACGGCGATGTCGCGGCGCTGGCCGCAGCGTTCGAGGACGCGATCGCCGACCCCGATCTCGACGCCGTCCGCGACGCGCTGTGCATCGATGGGTTCGAGCGCACGACGATGACCGACTACCTGCCGACGCTCGATCTCGCGACGGTCACGCTCACTCCAGTGAATCAGCCAGCCGCCGCGCCAGCGCCGGGACGTCGGGCGGCTGGACGACAGCACCACGAATGAGGTCGTCGAAGTGCGCGCTGAGCGTCCGGACGTGGTCGGCCGACGTGAGCACGAGGTACATCTGCCCGAGGTAGAGCGCGGCCCGCTGCGGCCCGAACACCGTGACCGGCACGGCGTACCGCTGCAGCCCGTCGAACAGGAACCAGCGGAACATCGGGTAGAGCTCGTCGGCGAGCGAGGCGATCTGGCGGAGCTGATCGCGTCGATGTGCGATCGGGAACGTGCGCCACACGCCCTCACCGCGCGCGAACGACTCGATCGACTGGACGCTCGAACAGCACTCGAGATCACTCCCGGCGGTGCGCGTCCAGGCCAGGCGCACTGCTGCGGTCTCCATCTTCTGCTCGGGGCGTGACGCGACCGAGTGGTCGAGCTCGTGGCGGATCACGGCCTCGGTCTTCAGCAGATCGGGCAAGGTCTGGGGCACGTAACGAACCTTGTAGCCCTCTGCCTCGGCGAACCATGCGATCAGGCGCTCGTCGTTCGGGGCGAGTGCGTTCAACGCGAACGAGGTCTGTTCGCGCATCATCTCGGCCTGCATCGGACCGCTGTGGGTGAGCCCGAGCAGCCAGTCGATCGACACCTGATGGGTCTCGGCCACCTGCGCGAGGGTCTCGACCCGTGGGAGGCGCCGGTTCCCCGGCGAGAGCAGCTGCGACAGGGTCGATCGGTCGACGCCGGTCGACGCTGCGAACCGGCTCTGGTTGAGGCCGCTGCCGGCGATGACGCCGGCCAAACGCTCACGGAACGTCCCCAGCATCTCCCGGCGATCGGTCATCACTGCAGACTATCCACGACAGATGTTGTGGATTCGCCACAACTGTCGCGAAACAGCCCGCAAGTGCAGCGGGATGTGCGCCTTCACCGCCGGCGATGCCATCGACCTGGGGTTTCGCGATGCCGAAAACTGACGAGCCGTGACCAACGACCCGCTCACACCGCCGAACCCGGCCCGCATCGAGTGGCCCACGGTGCTGCTCATCGTCGGGTGGGCGATCACGCTGGCGGCGGTCGTGGTCGGCCACGGCGGCATCCCGTGGTTCGTCAGCATTCCGGCACTGGCCGTGCTCAGCGGACTGCAGTTCTCGCTCCAGCACGAGGTGATCCACGGCCACCCGACACCGTGGCGCCGCGTGAACATCGCGCTCGTCGGAACGCCGTTCGCCCTGTGGTGCCCGTACCGCGAGTACCGCATCGCCCACCTCGACCACCACGCCAGCGAGTTGACGGCACCCGGGGTCGACCCGGAGTCGTTCCACGTCACGCTCGAGGAGTGGGAACGATCGGGCCCGCTCACCCGCCGGCTGCTGGTCGCCAACCGGACGCTCGCCGGCCGGCTCGTGATCGGGCCGTGGTGGTCGATCGCCCGCACGGTCCGGGCGGCGTTGCCTGCAATCCGACGTGATCCTGCGGCCCGCAGGATGTGGGCTCGCCACCTCGTCGTCGCGGCCCTGGCGGTCTGGGTCGTGGTCGGTCTCGCCGGGCTGCCCGCATGGGAGTACGTCGTCGGGCTGGTGTGGGGTGGCACGGCGCTGACGCTCCTGCGCAGCTTCGTGGAACACCGCGACACCGCCGGGGCGGGGACCGCCTCCGCGGTGGTCCGGTCGAACCTGTTCTTCTCGGTGCTGTACCTCAACAACAACCTGCACCACACCCACCACGCACTGCCCGGCGCGGCCTGGTACCGGCTCCCGAAGCTCCACGCCGACCTCGGCGCCGACGAGCTGGCGGCGGCCGGTGCGGGCTGGTATCGCGGCTACGCCCAGATCGCCCGCCGGTACCTCGTGCGCCCGTTCGGCGAACCGGTACGCGCGAGCGAGCAGCGGAGCCTCGCCGCATGACGCCACCGGGTTCGGGGACGGCCAGCCTCCCGATGTACCCGTTCGAGACGTGGCGCTCCGCCACCGAGTCGCTCTGGGACGCCGTGCGTTCCGCGCTCCCCGAACTCCCACCCCTGGCGCCGTGGGGCACCGACGGCCGCACCAACGGCCGCACCGACGTCCGCACCGACGTCCATGCGCTCTGGCACGACCCGGAGCTCCTCGTCTCCCAGGCGTGCGGCTGGCCACTGATCACCGAGCTCGCCGGCCGAGTCCGTACGGTCGGCACGTTCCGGTACCGCACCGCCGACTGGTCGGGTGACCACTACCGCTCGGTGATCGTCGCCCGCGATGGCCAGGTCACGCTCGACCTCGCCACGGCGCGAGCCGCCGTCAACAGCACCGACAGCCTGTCGGGCTGGGTCAGCCTCACCTGGTTCATCGGCCAGAGCGGCGACGGCAACCGGCCCGGCTCGACCTCGATCACCGGGTCGCATCTCGCCAGCCTGACGGCCGTGCGCGACGGCGCCGCCGACATCGCGTCGATCGATGCGGTCACGTTCGCACACGTGTTGCGCGACCGTCCCGAGCTCGTTCGTGGCGTCATCCCGATCGGGCACGGCCCGACCGTCCCCTGCCTGCCGGTGATCGCCGCGGCCGACGCCGCCGACACGTGGATCACCGCGCTGCGCACGGCGCTCGATGACGCAGCGGGCCGCCAGACCGACGCGAACGCGGTGCTGATGGTCGACGGGTTCACCCCGCTCGACGCTGATGCCTACGGCGCGTTGGCGGCCCTGGCCCCCGCCCCCGATTAGCGTCCCCCGGCGTGGCCCGCACTCCCGACCTCGCCGCCAGGCAGGAACTGCTCGACCAGGTGGTCGACTACCTGGCCGAGCACGGCCTCGGCGACAGCTCGCTGCGTCCGATGGCCGCTGCGCTCGACACCACACCCAATCGCCTGATGCACCACTTCGGGAGCAAGGAGGCGTTGCTCGCCGCGGCGCTGCACCGCACCGAGCTCCTGCACCGCCAGGTGGAGTTGCGCTGGGTGGCTCGCCAGCCGTCGATCAGCCAGAGCGAGATCCTCCGGCGCTGGTGGCGATGGATGCTCGCGTCGCGCACCAACCTCAACCAGGTGCGGCTCGGGCTCGAGGCGGTCACGCTCGACGCCACCGTCACCGGGCTGGCCGGCGAGGTACGGGCCGAACAGATCGGCGGGTGGCGCGTCAACATCGAGCACCGACTGCTCGGTCTCGGCATCGCTCCCACCGACGCGTGCGCCGAGGCGACCGTCATCAAGGCGGCGTTCACCGGGCTCACGCTCGACCTGCTCGCAACCGGGGATCGGCGCCGGCTGACGCACGCGCTCGATCGGGTCCTCGTCGACTTCGACCGACGACTCGAACGTCTCCTCGATTCCTGACACGGCTGTTCCGGGAATGGCCGTGCGGGTGTAGTGTCCCGGCCGTGACCGACGCCGTGACCCACACCGGGGAGGAGCCGGCGACCGGGGGCCGTCGCCGCGGGCGCGACCGCGCCGATCGCGCCGACCGCGGCCCGCGCCTCCCGGAGCAACGCCCGTTCCGCCAACCGCAGATGCGGCTCAACCACGCCGAGATCCTCTCCGCCGACGAACTGGAGTCGATCCACGAGGCGTCGCTCACGATCCTCGAGCGGATCGGCATGGAGTTCCTGTGCCCCGAATCGCGCCGGATCGTGCGCGAGGCGGGCGCCGACGTCGACGAGGCGACGAACCGTGTGCGGTTCCCGCGCGAGCTGATCGAGCGTGCCATCACCACGGCGCCGTCGGAGTTCACCCTCCACAGCTGGAACCCGGCGCACGACCTCCGCATCGGCGGCAACTGGATGGCCTTCGGGACCGTTGCGAGCGCACCCCACTACATCGACCGCAACGGCGTGAGGAAAACCGGGGACCGTGAGGGCTTCCGCGACCTGCTCAAGCTCGCGCAGATGCTCGACACCGTGCACCACGTGCCGGGCTACCCGGTCGAACCGGTCGACATCCACGCCTCGATCCGCCACCTCGAGGCCTCGTGGGACATCCTCACGCTCACCGACAAGGGCCTGCACTGCTACAGCCTCGGCCGCCAGCGCAACATCGATGCGATCGAGATGATGCGCATCGCACGCGGGGTCGACCTCGACACGTTGCGCCGCGAACCGTCGGTGATCACGATCGTCAACACCAACTCGCCGCTGCGGCTCGACGTGCCGATGGCACAGGGCATGATCGAGTTCGCCCTCAACAATCAACCCGTGGTGGTCACGCCGTTCACGCTCGCGGGCGCGATGGCGCCGATCACGCTCGCCGGGGCGCTCGCCCAGCAGAACGCCGAGGCGCTCGCCGGCATCGCCTTCGTGCAGCTCGTCAACCCCGGTGCCCCGGTGATGTACGGCGGCTTCACGAGCAACGTCGACATGCAGTCGGGAGCGCCGGCGTTCGGGACACCGGAGTACGTGCGCACTGCGATGATCACCGGCCAGCTGTGCCGCCGGTACGGCGTCCCATATCGCAGCTCCAACGCATGCGCGGCGAACGCACTCGATGCTCAGGCGGCGTACGAGAGCGTGTTCTCGCTGTGGGGCGCGGTCATGGGCGGCGCCAACTTCCTGATGCACGGTGCGGGATGGATGGAGGGCGGCCTCCACGCCAGCCTCGACAAGATGGTGCTCGACGCCGACCTGCTGCAGATGGTGAGCGCGATCCTCGATCCCCTCGACGTGAGCGCCGACACGCTCGCGATCGACACCATCGACGAGGTCGGGCCCGGCGGACACTTCTTCGGAACCGCACACACCCAAGCCCGCTTCCGGGACGCCTTCTACCGGCCGCTGCTGAGCGACTGGCGGAACTACGAGGCGTGGGTCGAGGCGGGCAGCCCGACGGCCGACCAGAAGGCGCACTCGCTGTCCGACCGATTCCTCGCCGCCTACGAGCCGCCCGCGATGGACCCCGACCGCAAGGCCGAGCTGCGCGAGTTCGTCGACCGTCGGGTCGCCGACGGCGGCGTCCCCGTCGACTACTGACAGATCCAGCCAAGGAGAACCGAACGTGAAGTCGTCTGCGCAAGTGGTGGTGATCGGCGGCGGTGTCGTCGGGGCCAGCGTGCTCTACCACCTCACGAAGGCCGGCTGGACCGACGTCGTGCTGCTCGAGCGCAAGCAGCTCACCGCCGGGTCGACCTGGCACGCCGCGGGCGGCATGCACACGCTCAACGGTGACCCCAACGTCGCCCGCCTCCAGCAGTACACGGTCAACCTCTACAAGGAGATCGAGGCCGAGTCGGGTCAGAACTGCGGCATCCATCTTCCCGGCGGAATCCAGCTCGCCGACACGCCGGAGCGCCTCGACTGGCTGCGGATGGCGCAGGCGCGCGGCCGCTATCTCGGGATGCACATGGAGATCATCTCGATGAAGGAGGCCAAGGAGCTCAACCCGCTCCTGGAGGAGAAGTTCTTCGTCGGTGCGCTCTACGACGAGGACGAGGGCTCCGTCGACCCGTACGGCGTGACGCACGCCTACGCGATCTGCGCGCGCAACCGTGGCGCCCAGGTCTACACCGACACCTGGGTCACCGGTCTGAGCCAGCGCCAGGACGGCACGTGGGACGTCATCACCGACCGCGACGGCGCGACCATCCATGCCGAGCACGTCGTGAACGCCGGCGGCCTGTGGGCTCGCGAGGTCGGCCGCATGGCCGGGCTCGAGCTGCCCGTGCTCGCGATGGAGCACCACTACCTGATGACCGAGCCGATGGACGAGGTGATCTCGTACAACGAGGCGAACGGCCGCGAGCTGCCGCACATGATCGACTTCGCCGGCGAGATCTACGCCCGGCAGGAAGGCCAGTCGATCCTGCTCGGCACCTACGAGCAGGACAACCGGGTGTGGGCGGCGAAGGAGACCCCGTGGGACTTCGTGTTCCAGCTGCTCCCCCACGATCTCGACCGGATCGCGCCCGAGCTCGAACGCGCCTTCGAGCACTTCCCCGCGGTCGGGCGCGCCGGCATCAAGAAGTTCGTCAACGGGCCGTTCACGTTCAGCCCCGACGGCAACCCGCTGGTCGGCCCGATCAAGGGCATGCGCGGCATGTGGTCGGCGTGCGCGGTGATGGCCGGGTTGTCGCAGGGCGGCGGCGTCGGGCTCTCGCTCGCCGAGTGGATGGTGAACGGTGACCCCGGTGCCGACATCTGGGCGATGGACGTCGCCCGGTACGGCGACTTCGCGACGCTCGCGTTCACCAACGCGAAGGTCCGGGAGAACTACTCCCGGCGGTTCCGGATCACGTTCCCCAACGAGGAGTTGCCGGCCGCCCGGCCACTGCTGACGACCCCGATCTACGACCGTCTTCTCGATCACAATGCGGTCATGGGCGCCGGCTTCGGCCTCGAGCACCCGCTCTGGTTCCAGGAAGCAGGCAAGCCACCGGTTGAGGACGTCACGTTCTACCGTTCGAACGCGTTCGAGCTGGTCGCCGAGGAGTCGCGGGCCGTGCGCGAGCGGGTCGGCCTCAGTGAGGCTTCGAACTTCGCGAAGTACCGGGTGTCGGGCGATGGTGCCGCTGCATGGCTTCAGGGTTTGTTCACCAACCGGCTCCCGAAGATCGGCCGCACCAACCTCACGGCGATGCTCAACCGCCAGGGCATGATCGTCGGCGAGTTCTCGGTGAGCCGGGTCGGTGACGACGAATTCTTCCTGTTCGGCTCCCAGGCGGCCGAGGTCCACCACCCGCGCTGGTTCCTCGACCATCTGCCGACCGATTCGCCGATCCGTTTCGAGGTGTTGTCGCTGTCGATGGTCGGGTTGACGGTGGCGGGGCCGCGTTCGCGCGACGTGCTGCAGGCGCTGACCGACACGTCACTCGCCACGGCCGACTTCCCGTTCATGGCGTTCCGGCGGGTCGACCTCGGCATGGCACCGGTGTGGCTGTCGCGGATGACGTACACCGGTGATCTCGGCTACGAGATCTGGTGTGCGCCCGAGTATCAGCGGTATCTGTTCGATCTGCTCTGGGATGCGGGGCGCGAGTTCGACATGCGGTTGTTCGGGTTCCGGGCGTTGATCACGATGCGGTTGGAGAAGAGCTTCGGGACCTGGTTCCGCGAGTACCGGCCGATCTACACGCCACTCGAGGCGGGCATGGACCGGGTGCTCAAGTTCGATCACGAGTTCATCGGGCGGGAAGCCGTCGAGGCCGAGATCGCCAACGGTGGTCCTCAGCGCTCACTGGTGATGTTCGAGGTCGACGTCGATCCGGACGCTCCGGCCGACGTGATCGGCGACGAGCCGGTGTGGCACGAGGGAGCCGACGGCAGCACCGTGGTCGGCTGGGTCACCTCGGGTGGATACGCCCACTACTCGGGGGTGTCACTCGCGCTCGGGTACATCCCGACCGAGTTGGTGCACAGCGAGGGCCGGTTCGAGATCGAGATCATCGGGCGGCGTCGCCCGGCGGTGATCCGCCACGAGCCGGTGCTCGATCCGGAGGGTCTGCGGATGCGTGCGTGACGTCAGGCCGGGTCGACGCTGTGCGTGCGCTTCGACCAGGCCACTGCGGCGCCGATCAGACCGAACGCGCCGAGCGTGTACCAGCCGTAGTTGCCCTGGTTCGGCATCAGGCTCTGCAGTCTCGACTGCACGTCGAGCGCGACGTCGATGATCGGATCGTCACCGTCCGAGCCGAACTCGAGCACCCGCAGCTCGAACCAGCCGTAGTACGCGACATAGGCGCCGGCGATCAGCATGAGCACCCCGGCGATCCGGTTCATGTGCGGGATGAACGAGCGGAACCGGGCGACGACACCAGAGCGGGCCAACGCGACGGCGACCGTGAGGACGGTCACCACCAGACCCATGCCCACTCCGTACAGGGAGAACGTCACGATGCGCGACGCCAGGTTGCCGGTGGCGGCGCTCGACGTGACCCCGAGGAACGGCGCGATGGCGCAGGTGAGGGACGCCAGCGCATACGACAGGCCGAACAGGTACATCGAGAGCATGGTGCCGTCCGATCCGCCGCGCTGGAGCTTGGGGATGCGCAGGGTGAACTCGCGGCCGGTGAGCATGTAGATGCCGAGCCCGACGAGGATGACACCGAGGACGATCGTGAACCAGGGAGCTCGCTGCTGGACCTCGCTGAGGGCGCTGCCGAACACGACGCCGATCAGGCCGAACACGGTGACGAAGCCGGCGGTGAGCACTGCGGACACTGCGATCGCTCGGCCGACGGCACTCATCCTGGAGCCGCGGTCGTCCATGCCGACGAAGGCGGACAGGTACGCGGGGAGCAGCGCGAAGCCGCACGGGTTAACGGTCGCCACCATGCCGGCGACGAGGGCGAGCGCGAATGGTCCGTTCAGCACAAGTGGGGAACACGGTAGACGGCGATCAGGCTTCCCGCACAGCGCTCGGACGTGCCGTCGGTCGCCGTTCGAGTCATCCCGCCATCGCCATCACGGTGGCCGCCAGGATCGCCGGGCTGGTCGCGATGTTGAGCCGCACGTGGCCTGCGCCGTGGCCGTGCGGGCTGAACTGGTTGCCCGGGTTCACCTCGACCCCGCGGGCACGGAACGTGTGCGCCGGGTCGTCGCCCAGGCCGAGCGAGCGGCAGTCGACCCAGGCCAGATAGGTCGCCTCGAGTGGGTGGCAGCGAGCGCCATCGAGGTGCTCGGTCAGCAGCTCGGGCAGGACGCGACGGTTCTCGTCGATGACGTCGATGACGGCGCTGAGCCAGTCGTCACCGTGAGTCCAGGCGGTGACGGTGGCGGTGACGGCCATGATGTTCGGGGCGCCGAGGTAGTGGCCGGGGAGGCGTTCGAGCGCGCGGTGCATCGGTTCGTGACCGGCGTGGAGCACCGCCCACCGCAGCCCGGCGAGGTTGAACGCCTTCGAGGCGGAGGTGACGGTGACGGTGCGCGCAGAGACGGTGGGGTCGAGCGATTCGAACGGGATGTGCGCGTGGCCGGGCAGGGTGAGGTCGGCGTGGATCTCGTCGGAGATGACGACCAGGTCGTGGCGGGTCGCGATGTCGGCGATGCGCTCGAGTTCGTCACGTTCGAAGACGCGGCCCAGCGGGTTGTGCGGATGGCACAGGATCCAGACGCGAGCGCCGCCGGATGCGGCGAGCCGCTGCTCGAGATCGTCGTAGTCGAAGGCATCGCCGGTCCAGCTCACCGGGACCAGTTCGCGATCCATCTCCTCGATCGTGTGCAGGAACGGGTGGTACGCGGGGAGATGGAGCACGACGCCGTCGCCGGGCTGCGAGAGGTGGAAGATGGTCGCCCGGACGCCCTGGATGACGTCGGCGAGGTCGTGCAGCCGGTCGATGCGCGGTTCCCAGCCGTACCGCTCGGCCTGGCGGGACGGGAAAAGGCGGGCGGCGGGCGACAACGCGAAGATCCCGCCCCAGTCGGGATAGCCGAACTCGCTGCGATCGACCAGGTGTCGGAGAGCGTCTGCGATCTCTGGCGCGACGTCGAAGTCCATGTCGGCCACCCATGCGGCGAAGGGGAGGCCAGGCGTCTGCCACTTGGTGCCGCCCTTGGTGCGGAGCCGCTCGATGTCGAGTGACCGAAGACCGTAGGCGTCGCGCCGAGCGTTCATGAGCCCGATCATGGCAGGCGAGTACCGTGACCGGCGTGCCTCGCCCACTCGAACGTGTCACCCTCACCGGGACCTTCGCCCAGCTGGAACCGCTCGAGCCCGCTCACGTCGACGACCTCGTCAACGCGGCCGATGCTGATCGCGGCACGTTCGCGCACACCTGGGTGCCCGCGTCGCGGTCGGCGATGGCCGAGTACGTCGACACCCTGCTCGGGCTCCAGGCCGAGGGCGAGGCGTTGCCGTTCGCTCAGCGCCGGCTCGACACCGGCGAAGTCGTCGGTTGCACCCGGTTCATGGAGATCCGCTGGTGGCGCGGGCGTGCGACCCCCGATGAGGTCGAGATCGGCGGGACGTGGTTGGCCGCCGCGGCGCAGCGCACACCGATCAACACCGAGGCGAAGCTGCTCCTGCTCTCGTATGCGTTCGACACGCTCGGCGTGTGGCGGGTGGCGCTCTGCACCGATGCCGCCAACGTGCGCAGTCGCACGGCGATCGAGCGGATCGGTGCGACGTTCGAGGGTGTGTTGCGGCACCATCGTGTGCGGTACAACTCCGACCCGGTCGAGCCGCGGGACTCGGCGATGTACTCCGTGACCGACACCGAGTGGGCCGACGTGCGCGTCGGCCTCGAGCACAGGCTCGCGAACTGACCCGATGCACGCTCTCGTCCTGATCGCCCATCCCTGCGACGACAGCTTCACGCACGCTGCGGCACATACCGCCGTGACGGCACTCGAGGCAGCCGGTCACACGACCGACGTGATCGACCTCTACGCCGACGGCTTCCGCGCCCAGATGTCGCTCGAGGAACGGGTCGGCTACGAAGGCGACGACCCGATCAAGGATCCACAGGTGGCCGACTATGCGGCTCGGCTCAAGCGCTCCGACGCCCTGGTGTTCGTCTACCCCACCTGGTGGAGTGGCCAGCCGGCGGTGCTCAAGGGTTGGCTCGAACGCGTGATGGTGCCCGGTGTCGGGTTCTATCTCGACGAGCGGAACAAGGTGCAGCCCGGTCTCAAACACATCCGCCGGATCGTCGGGATCAGCACGTACGGGTCGCCGCGGCGGTACGTGTGGTTGATCAACGACAACGGGCGCCGCGTGATCACGAGGGCGTTACGGTTGTCGTGTGGGACGTTCGCGCGTTCGACGTGGCTCGCGCTGTACGCGATGGACACCACGACCGACGAGGACAGGCGCGAGTTCCTCGCCCGCATCCAGAAGCGGATGGCACGGCTGTGACGAGGTGGCCGTGATGCGGGTGCTGGTGGTGCATTGCCATCCCAATCCCGAGTCGCTCGTCGCTGCGGCCAAGGATCGGGTTCTGATCGGGCTGGCGCGTGCCGGCCACGAGACCAGGATCACCGACCTGTACGCCGAGGGTTTCGAGCCGACGATGAGCAGTGAGGAGCGGCGCACCCACGCGGACCCGGGTGTCGCGCCCGAGTTGCAGCAGTACGCCGACGACCTGGCGTGGGCCGAGGCGCTCGTGCTGGTGTACCCGACGTGGTGGAGTGGTCAGCCTGCGATGCTGAAGGGCTGGATCGACCGGGTGTGGGTGTCGGGGGTTGCCTGGGAGCTACCGGCGGGTGCGAACATCCTGCGTCCGCTGCTCACCAACATCCGGCGCATCGTCGTAGTCACGAGCCACGGGTCCCCCAAGTACATGAACGCACTCGAGGGCGAGACGGGCAAGCGAGTCGCGTTCCGGTCGATCCGAGCGATGTGTTCGAAGCGGACACGCACGACGTGGTGTGCGATCTACGGCCTCGATCGAGCCGACGACGCCAAGCGGGTCGCCTGGCTCGACCGGGTCGAGCGCACCGCCGCGAAGCTCTGACCCTCGACGTTCGGAGAGTCGCTGAACAGAGGCCGTTCGCCCCCATCGTGAATCGTCACGCATCGACCGCAGACCGCTCGCCCCCATCGTGAATCGTCACGCATCGACCGCAGACCGCTCGCCCCCATCGTGAATCGTCACGCATCGACCGCAGACCGCTCGCCCCCATCGTGAATCGTCACGCATCATCCACAACTCGGGGAGCGGGCACGTTTGCGCTTGCGTGACGATTCACGACGGAGCGACACCACCAGCACCACGTGCGTGACGATTCACGAAGACCCCACAACACCACTAGCACCACGTGCGTGACGATTCACGAAGAGCCCACAACACCACCACCGACCGGCGTGACGATTCACGATGAACACGACACCACCACCATCGACCTCCGTGACGATTCACGAAGTGCCCGACACCACCACGATCGGGGACCCGGCCTCGACGGCCGCTGCAACACCCCTCTGCGCACGATCCACCGATGACACCGACCTCCCGCCGACCGATCGATCAGCCACCGCCTCGCCCCCGCCACGCCATGCCACGCGAGGCCTACATCACCGGTGTCATCCAGCAGTGGGATTGTCCCGCGTGCGATCGCTCGTTCCCGCTCGATTACCGCCCCGGCCGGCCACGTCTCTACTGCTCGCACGCTTGCCGCCAGCGCGCCTACCGCTGGCGCTGCCGCCACGGCGCACGCTCGGTACGCACCGACGATCGTCCACTCGAGCGCGCCCGAGCGGAGAGCAACATCCCGTTCCGTAGGCACGCCCTCCGCTCACCGCGAGACCCGATGTCGCGCCGCCGCGACATCCTCGAACGCGAAGTCACCGTGTGCGGTGTGCTCGCCCGTCCAGCTCGCTACACCTCTGCGCCAGATCCAAGCTTCCGACCCGACGCGACCCTCTGGACCTGCCAGGTGTGCGCCCGCCTGACCGACCCGTCCCCGTTCGAGCCGTCCGACCCACCGCGGACCGGATCACCGCCACCGCCATTCCAGTAGGCCCGATCACGAGGCGATGGCGACCGCTATCTCGGCAGCGACCGCGGCATTGTTCTCGGCCAAGGCAAGGTTCGCCGGCACGCTCCGGCCCGCCGTCGCCGCCCCGATCCGCCCGAGCACGAACGGCGTGACCGCCGCACCGACGATCCCGGCCGCATCACAATCGGCGAGCGCCCCCGCCAACACGTCGTCCAACGCATCAGCGTCGAGCTCGGCCGACTCGGGGATCGGAACGACGACGAGCACACCAGTCCGCTCCCGCGGACGATGCGTCAGGATCGCCGCCACCTCTGCGCCGCCCTCCACCCGATGCGGCACCGGTAACCCCGACGAGCGCGTGTAGAACGCCGGGAACTGGTCGTGACGCCAACCCAGCACCGGAACGCCGTACGTCTCGAGGTACTCCAACGTCCTGGCCAGATCGAGGAACGCTTTCGCCCCGGCGCTCACGGTGACCACAGGATGATGGGCCAACGCGTCCAGATCGGCACTGATGTCCCCGGTGAGCTCGGCCCCACGGTGCACACCACCGATACCGCCCGTGGCAAACACGCTCACGCCGGCCGCAGCGGCCAATGCCACCGACGCCGACACGGTCGTCGCTCCGAAGTCCCACCGCTGAGCGACCGCAACCGCCAGGTCGCGCTCAGCAGCCTTGCGAGCCTTCCCCAGGATCCTCGGGTGCTCATCGGCGTACAGCCCGACCCGTGGCACCCCATCGAGCACGGCGGTCACTGCAGGGATCGCGCCACCGTCGCGCACCGCGTTCAGGCATCGGTCGAGCGCCTCGGCGTTCGCCGGGGACGGCAACCCGAGATTGGAGAAGATCGTCGACTCGAGCGCGACCACTGGCCGACCGTCGGCAACCGCTCGCGCCACATCGTCGGAAAGAACAGGCTGGATCACGCCGGTCAGTCTGCCAGCACGAATCGAGTCACCGTCTCGACGTGATGGGTGTGCGGGAACAGATCGAGCACCTCGGTGCCATCGTGCCGATAGCCCGCAGCCGACAGCAGCGTCACATCGCGCGCCAACGACGCCGGATCGCAGCTCACCAGCACGAGCACCGGAGCCCGCGCAGCGACGAGCGCACGGGTACCGGGCTTGCCGAGGCCGGTCCGGGCCGGATCGGCGATCACCACGTCGAAACGTTGCCGCTCCAGCGGCTTCCAATGGGCGACCTCGCGCGGCACCATCGTCGCGTTCCGCTCGGCCAGGTTCACCCGACTGTCCCCCACCGACGACTTCGAGTACTCGACCAGCACGACGTGCGATCGGGGCGACACGGCGGCCAGCGCGAACAGACCCACGCCTGCGTAGGCGTCGAGCACCCGCCGAGCCCGGTCGAGCTCCGGTGCCAGACGCCGCACCGTCGCGACCACCAACTCCGCCGCGGCAGGTCCGCTCTGGAAGAACGACTGAGCCGACACCCGGAACCGATGCCCTGCGACGACCTCGTGCACGGCTGCCCCCCGACCCACCGCCACGGCTTCGGGCAACCCCGTCACCTCACCGGCGTCACGGTCCCAATGGGCCGACATCTCGCCGGTTGCGACCGACACCCGGAGCGCCACCTCGAGCCCGGCGCTGATCCGGATGTCGTCGAGCAGTTCCACCAGCGCCGGATGTGCCACCGGACAGCCCAGCGCGGAAACCGTGTCGTTCGACCGCTCAGCCCGGTACGCCGCGCGCCCATCGGCGTCGCCGACCACTCGGATCGTCGTGCGGTACCCCCACGGCGGCACCGCCCCCGCGGGCCGGACCACCGCATCGCTCAGCTTCGCCGTCCGGGCGAGTGCATCGCTGACGATCGCGACCTTCGCGTCGAGCTGCGCGCCGAGCTCGATGTGCTGCCAATCACACCCACCGCACCCCTCCAATCGGTGCACGCACGGCGGCACCACCCGGTCGGCCGAGGGACTGTGCACCTCGGTGACCACACCGCGCCGCCAGTCGTTCTTCTCCTCGATCACCTCGACCGTGACGTCTTCCCCCGGCAACCCGCCGCGCACGAACACGATCCGCCCATCCTCATCACGGGCAAGGGTCTCGCCACCGGCGACGAATCGATGTGGCCGGACACGGAGCATCCTGCGACTCTACGGAACGTCGCCCTGGTTCACGGCATGGTTCACGGCAGGTTCACGGCGACGGCAATGTGGGAACCTTGCGATCATGGCTTCCGATCCCGTCACCGAGGAGTGGTACTTCGACCTCCACAAGGGAGTCGCGGTGCGAGCGAGCGAGCGTGGTCCGGGAGACCACATCCTCGGCCCGTACCCGACGAAGGGACGTGCGGAGAGCTGGAGGGCGGCGAACGAGGCGCGCAACGAGGCGTGGGACGATGACGACGAGCGATGGGCCACATGGGGTGACGAGGCCGCCGCCGACCGCACATGACCGCACATGACCGCGCCCGACCACCGACCGATCCCCTATCGTCGGGCGCCGTGACCCGCCCCATCCAGATCGTCCCATCGGTCCTCCCCGCCGACTTCGCCCGCCTCGGCGACGAGGTCGCTGCCCTCGAAGCAGCAGGCGTCGACCACATCCAGTGGGACGTGATGGACGGCCAGTTCGTCCCCAACCTCACCTTCGGGCCCGACGTCATCAGAGCCGCCCGTGCCCACTGCAGCGTGCCCTTCGAAGCCCATCTGATGGTGCACACGCCCGACGTGCTCGCCGCCGAGTTCATCGCCGCCGGCTGCTCCCGCCTCATCGTGCACGTCGAGGCATGCCCGCACCTCCACCGCACGCTCGGCAACATCACGTCGCTCGGTGCCACCGCCGCTGTCGCGCTCAACCCGGCGACCCCTGCGAGCGCCGTCGAGCACGTCCTGGACCTCGTCGACATGGTGCTCGTCATGACCGTCAACCCAGGCTTCGGTGGTCAGACGTACATCGCGTCAATGGAACGCAAGATCGCCGAAGTGCGCCGGATGATCGACGACCGTGGGCTGACCGACGCGGTCGATCTCGAGGTCGACGGCGGGATCGGCCCGTCGACGATCGCCGGTGCGGTCGCTGCAGGCGCCAACGTCCTGATCGCTGGCAGCGCCCTGTACAAGGATCCCGACGGCCTCGAGCATGCGGTCTCCGACCTGCGAGCCCGGGCCGAGGCAGCCCGCAACCGCTGACGCTCGACCGCGCCGTCACACCCCTCCACTACCGTCGACCGGGTGAGCCTCACCGTCACACCGGTCACCGCCGGCATCGCGCACGCCGCGTTGGCCGCTGCGGTCGGGTCTGCAAAACGTGGTGACCCGCTCCGCCCGGTGACCGTGCTCGTCCCCACCAACGCAGCCGGCGTGATGTGCCGGCGCCGCCTCGGGCGAGATGTCGGCATCGCCGCCGTCGACTTCGTCACCCTCTACCGCCTCGCCGAGCGGCTGGCCGGGCCCGCGCTGCGAGCCGAGCAACGCCTGCCGGTGTCGACCGCCGTCGTCGACCTCGCCGTGCGGGCCGTCCTGTCGAACCATCGCACCGCGTTCGACGAGGTCGCCCATCATCCCTCGACCGTCGTCGCCCTGCGCGACCTGCACCGCGAGCTGCGGATGGCCGGCCCTGCGGCCACCGCACGACTACAGCAGGCCTCGCGCCGCGGACGCGACGCCGCCCACGTGTCGCGTCTCGTCGCCGATCGCCTCGCCGAGCGGTGGTACGACGAGGGCGACCTGCTCCAGCGGGCGATCGACGTCGTGCTCACGAGCGGCCTGCCCGCCGACCTCGCCCGCATCGCCGTGTTCCTCCCCCAGTCGCTGGGCCAGCTCGATCTGCAGCTGCTGCGAGCGCTCGGTGAGCAGGGCGACGTCACGGTGCTCCTCGGTCTCACCGGCGAGCGCCAGGCCGACCGCGACCTGATGACCGCCGCCACCGCCCTCGTCGGCGTCGCGCCCGCAGCCACGCCCGTCGTCCTACGAGCGGAGACCGAGGTGGTCTCGGTCACCGACGCCGACGAGGAGGTCCGCCACGCCCTACGTGTCCTCGCCGACGCCGCCCGCACGGGCACCGCACTCGGACGTATCGCCGTCGTCTGGCCCACCGACCGCCCGTATGCCCGTCTCGTCGAGCATCACCTCGGTGTCGCCGGCATCCCCTGGAACGGGCGCCCCGGCACCAACGTGAGCGAGCGGGCGGTGCCGCGTTTCCTGCTCGACCTGCTCGACGTCGACCGTCGCGGGCTCCGCCGCCGCGACCTGTTCGACCTGCTGGCAGACCTGCCGGTCCGCAACCGCGCCGGCGACCCCGTCCCCACGGCCATGTGGGAGCGTGTCAGTCGCGATGCCGGGATCGTCGGCGACGACCACTGGGTGCCACGACTGCGCTCGTACGCCGCGTGGCAGCGGCGACGGGCCGAGGAACGCCACGTGGGCGACGACGACGAGAGCCCAGAGCCCTCAGCCCCCGTCGTCAGCCACACCGCCGACGCCGCCGAGTCGCTGCTCGCCTTCGTCATCGAACTCCGCGACGATCTCGGCCGGCACGGCGCCGCCCGCACGTGGGCCGAGTGGGCCGACTGGGCCGTGACCCAGATCGACACCCGGCTCGGGCTCGACGTGCTGCACCGCTCGGGGCACGCCGCGTTCGAAGCCGAGTACCAGGCGTACGAGCACACCGTGCGCGTCCTCGACCGGCTCCGCCACCTCGATGCCGTCGGCGGTCCGCCCAACCGCAGCGAGTTCCGCTCGGTGTTCGCGGCCGAGTTCGACGTGGCACCGGGGCGGCTCGGGAGGATCGGCACCGGCGTGACGATCGGCTCACTGACCGGAGCCGCCGGTCTCGACGCCGAACTCGTCATCGTGCTCGGCGCCGCCGACGGAATCTTGCCGGCTGCCCCGTCGATCGACCCGCTGCTCGGCGACGCCGACCGTCGCATCGCCGGGCTCCCCACCTCCGATGCGGGCGCCGCCCGCGCCCACCGCCAGTTCCTCGGTGTGCTCGACAGCGCGGCTCGAGTCGTGATCACGAGTCCACGGGGCGACCTGCGCGCCTCGACCGTGCGCCAGCCGTCGCGTTGGCTCGCCGCGCTCGCGTCCCACGCCGCACCCGACGCCCCGCCGGTCCCGACCACCGTCGTCGCCAGCCACGCCGCAGCGCTGCTCCAGGTGCCGTTCCCGTCCCATGTCACTGAACACCGCCTCCGCACCCGCTCGGCGCTGGTGGCCACCGCCGGGCCGGCCGCGATCCGCGCCGTCACCGGCGACGTCATCCTGCACCGTGCACTCGAACTGCGTTCCGCCCGCCGCTCCGAGGCCCTCACGGCATTCGACGGTGACCTGAGCGCGGCCGGTGTCCCGAGGCTCGACATGCCGGTGTCCCCGACCCAGCTGCAGACCTGGACCGTCTGCCCCCACGCCTACTTCATCCAGTATCTGCTGGGGGTCCGCGCGGTCGAGGAGCCGGGCGACGAGATCACCATCACCCACGCCGACCGGGGGTCGGTGCTGCACGAAGTGCTCGACCAGTTCCAGCGCGAGGTCATCGCGGGCGAGCTGCCACAGCCCGGACCGGACGGGTGGGAGGCGGCGCACCTCGTCCGTCTGAGTGTGCTGTTCGTCGAGACGTGCGAACGCTGGGAGCGCGCCGGCCGCACGGGGCGGCCCGCCACCTGGGCGATCCACCGTCAGCACCTCGCGCTCGAGCTCGGCGACTGGGCACGTTCCGACAGCGGCTACGTGGTCGCCCGCCGGGCACAGGTGATCGCGTCCGAGCAGCGTTTCGGCGATGACGGCGCCGTCACCCTGGCACTCCCGGGCGGCCGACGCCTCGCCGTCCGCGGCGCCGTCGACCGGATCGACCGGACCGCCGCCGGCATCGTCGTCACCGATCACAAGACCGGCAAGTCCGACTCGTTCCGCGGGATCAGTCGAGAGTCCCCGACGGCCGAGCGGCTCCGCTTCCAGCTCCCCGCGTACGCGGCAGCGGCACTATCCGTCACCGGCGACCCCACCACCGCCGTGCGCGCCGAGTACGCGTTCTTCCGGGCCGGCAGGTTTCAGCGCATCGGGTACGAGTTCGACGACGCCGTGTGGTCGCGCATCGGGGCCGACCTCGACCACGTCGTCGCCGGCATCGAGGCGGGCTGGTTCCCCAACATCCCCGCCAAGCCCGGCTATCAGCACTACGTCGACTGCCACTACTGCCAACCCGACGGACTCGGTACCGAGGAGCGTTGGGCCGAGTGGGATCGCAAGCGGCTCGACCCGCGCCTCTCCCGATGGTTCGCCGATCCGGCCGAGGCGGAAGCGGGCGTATCGTGAGTGACGCCGCCCCGCCCCCCGACCTCGCCGACCGCGACCGCATCCGCGACGACCTCGCCACCAACCTGTTCGTCGAAGCCGGCGCCGGTGCCGGCAAGACCACCAGCCTCGTCGGGCGCATCCTCGGCCTCGTCCGCGCCGACGTCGAGATCGGCCAGATCGCGGCGATCACGTTCACCGAGAAGGCCGCCGCCGACCTTCGCCGCCGGCTCCGCGACGACCTGCAGCGCGCCAGCGACGCGCCCGCCGACCTGTTCGACCAGCAACGGTACGAGTCCGCACTCGACGGGCTCGACCACGCGCCGATCGGCACGCTGCACGCGTTCGCACGGCGCATCCTCAACGAGTTCCCCGTCGCCGCGGGCCTGCCGCCGGGCTTCACCGTGCTCGACGAGTTGGAGAGCAACCTCGCCTACGACGATCGCTGGTCCGATCTGCTCGAACGACTCCTCGCCGACCCCACGCCGGCAGGCGGCGCCGTCGACGGCGGGGCCGAGCTGATCCAGCTCCTCGAGTTCGACGGATTCGGGTTGCGCAAGGGCTTTCGGCGTGTCGCGATCGGCTTCCACCAGAACTGGGATCTCGTCGCCACCCGGGTCGACACGTCCCCACCGTTGCCGTTCGCTCCCTCGACCAGTCGTCTGCTCGGTCTCATTGCGGCCGTCCTCGAGATCGCCTGCCCACCCGACGACAAGCAGGCACAACTCCAGGCGGAGCTCACCGTTGCCGCCGCCGACCTGCACGCCCTCGACAGCACCGTCGGCGCGCTCCCGGCAGTCGACGCGGTCGCCAAGCTGGTCAACAACCCCGGCCGCATCGGCAACAGGAACAACTGGAAGACCTTCGGTGGTCCCGACGCGCTGGCCGACATACGAACGCGCGAGGAGGCGGTGCGAGACGAAGCGTCCGCGATCCTCGAGCGAGCTCGCGACCACCGCACCCGGCTGATCGGTGCGATCCTCGGCAGCTGGGTGCTCGAGGGCGCCCGCCAGCGCGCCGCCGACGGGACCGTCGAGTTCCACGACCTGCTCGTCCTCGCCCGCCGCCTCGTCGCGTCCCACGCCGACATCCGCTCCAACCTCCACGAGCGCTATCGGCGCCTGCTGCTCGACGAGTTCCAGGACACCGACCCCATCCAGCTCGAGATCGCAGTGCGGCTCGCCAGTGCCCCCGACGCGCCCGAGCAGACCACCGACTGGGGCGCCCTACGCCCGCTGGCGGGACGACTCTTCATCGTCGGCGACCCGAAGCAGTCCATCTACCGCTTCCGCCGCGCCGACATCGCCCAGTACCTCCGCGCCGCCGACCAGATCGGCGCCGAGCGCGCCCGCCTCACCGCGAACTTCCGTTCCTCCGAGGCGGTGATCGGCTGGGTGAACCACGTGTTCGGCCGCCTGATCACCTTCCAGGCGGATGCTCAACCCGAGTACCTGCCGCTCGACGCATGCCGCCCGCACCACCTCGCCCACGGCTCGGTCCGGCTGCTCGGCGTCGACGCCCACGACGACCTGGCACAGCAGAAGTCGGTCGCCGACGAGGTACGCGGCCGGGAGGCTGCCGACGTCGCCGACGCCGTCGCGACCGCGCTCCACGAGCGGTGGGAGGTCGTCGACGACGACACCCACGACCTGCGCGAGTGCCGGCCGGGCGACATCACGATCCTGCTGCCGGCACGCACGTCGCTGCCGGCGCTCGAAGCAGCCCTCACCGAACGAGACATCCCGTATCGGGCGGAGAACAGCTCCGTGGTGTACACCACGCCCGACATCCGCCACGTCATGCTGGCGCTGCACGCAGCCGACGACCCGACCAACGAGCTCGCGCTCATCGCTGCGCTGCGCACGGCGCTCTACGGATGCAGCGACGTCGAGCTGTACGACTGGCGCCGCAGCGGTGGATCGTGGTCCGTCTGGCGCGACCCGCCCGACGACCTCACCGATCACCCGGTGGCCCAGGCGATCGCCCACGTGCGATCCCTCGCCGAACGATCGACATGGTGGCCGCCCGCCGACCTCATCACCGCGCTCGTCGACGAACGCCGCCTGCTCGACGCCGCGCTCGACAGTCCCGACGCTCGCGACGTGTGGCGCCGCATCCGCTACGTGGTCGAACAGGCCCGTGCGTGGTGCGACGCAGGCGGCCACGGCCTGCGTCGCTATCTCGCGTGGGTCCGGCTGCAGGCGTCCGAGGCACGCACCGCCGACACGATCCTGCCCGAGCACGACCACGACGCCGTGCGGATCATGACGATCCACGCCGCGAAGGGGCTCGAGTTCCCGATCACGGTGGTCACCGGCCTCACCACACAGCCGCCCGGCAAGTCGACCGACACCGTGGTGTGGCACCGAAACTCCTGGACGATCGCGAGCAAGGAGGGCGACGAGCTCTACGACGAGTTCCAGCCCATCGACGAGCAGATGAGCGACGCCGAACGCCGACGCCTCCTCTACGTGGCGTGCACGCGCGCCGTCGATCATCTGGTCGTCTCACTCCACCGTGTGCCGCCCAAGCCCGACGCCGCCACCAATCGGCTCCCGAGCGGGGCGCTGCTGGCGGCACACGGTGCTGCCGACCCCGAATCGGGCGCGGCTGCGCTGGTCACGAACCCGGGCGGGTGGTCGATCGAGCGCCCGGCACCCGAGGCACTGGAGTGGGCCGACCCGGATGCGTGGGCAGCCGAGCGGGCACGCGCGCTGCACCACGCCGGCCGGCGGCTCACGATCAGCGCCACCCGGCTCGCCGAAGACCTCGCGAGCGAGCTCCCGATGTGGACCGATCCGGGCGCCGCCGACGACGAGGGCCTCCGCAAGGAACCGGTCGATCTGGAGCTGCCGCCGTGGCAGCGCGGGCGTTACGGCACGGCCGTGGGGCGCGCCGTGCACGGCACCTTGCAGTTCTGCGACCTCGTGACCGGCGACGACATCGCTGCACTCGCGGCCGCCCAGTGCGCCGCCGAGGGGATCATCGGCCTGGAACCGACGGTCGACGCGCTGGCCCGCTCCGCGCTCGCCGCACCGATCGTGCGTGCCGCCACGGCGAGCGAGCATCACCGCGAACTGTTCGTCGCCGCCACCGTCGGCGATCGCGTGCTCGAGGGGTACGTCGACCTGCTCGTTCGCACGCCCGACGGCTTCCTCATCGTCGACTACAAGACCGACGCCTGGAGAGCGGGAGCGCACCGTGCCGAGCGGATCGCTCGCTACCGCCGCCAACTCGCGGCCTACGGCGTCGCGCTCGAACGGATCCTCGGCGAGCCGGTCGTGGGCGGCGTGCTCGTCCACTGCCGCACGAGCGGCCCCGCCGACGAGATCCCCCTCGACGCCTGGCCCGACGCCCTCGCCGAACTCCGCACCGCCCTCGTTCGTCCGGTGTCAGACCTGGGATGAACCGCCCTCGAACGATCACGCGCGAGGTCGGGCGGCGTCGACGATGCCGCGGGCGAGCCCGCTGACGCTGAGCCGGAGCATCGCCAGGAGGAAGATGACACCGACACCGACAGCGAGCGGCAGCAGGATCGACCCGAGGATCTGCGGACGCGCGCCAGTGAGCGGATCGAGCAGCCCGGCGTCGATCGGGGTCCCGTCGACGAACAGCGTCCGGTTCGGGTCGTCGAACGGCGGGCAGTTGACATCGCTCTCGGACACGCCGATCACCTCGTCGCCGCCGAAGTCCTCGATCGGCTCGGTCACGCGAGACACGAGCAGGCCGAGCACGGGATCCACCGGCGCTGCGACGAGGTACCGCTCGCCCTCGTCGAGATACTGGGCGTCGAGCCCGTACCGCACGTCGATCAGCCCGGCATCGGCGAACGGATCCGACCGCCCCGCACGGATCTGCTCGATCTCGAAGCGGACGGTGCGGTAGTCGCGCTCGACGACGGTACCGACGAACACGATGTGCGGCAGCGGTGGCGCCTCACATCCGACGGGCACCGGGACGACCGGGAGCGTGACCGGCGGCGCCGGCTCCTCCTGGGCGGCCGCAGGCGACCCGATCAGCAACGCAGCGCCGACGAGCGCCGAGATGATCCGAGCACGCCGCACGCAGCCCGAGGGTAGTGGGCCACAATGACGCCGTGGGCTTCAACCCGTACCGCAAGTACCGAGCAAACCTGACCGACTACATCCTGATCGGAGCCGTCTGCATCGCGGCCAGCGCGATGCTCCTCTGGGCACTCCTCGGCTGAGTCGTTCAGAACGCCGCTTCGTAGTGGTGGAGGCGAACACCCTCGATCGCGATCACGTCGAACCGGATGTCGACGTCACCGATGTCGTGGGAGCGCAACCACGCCTCAGCCAGCGCCCGGAGCCGCCCCTGTTTCACGTCGTTCATCGCCCACACCGCCCGTCCAGCCGTGCGGCGCGCCTTGACCTCGCAGAACACGACGAGATCGCCGTCACGGGCGACGACGTCGAGTTCACCGGGCAGCTCGCGTTCGGCCGAGCGCCAGTTGCGATCGATGATCTCGAAACCGAGCGAGCGCAGCCGTGCAGCAGCACGCTCCTCGCCCCAGCGCCCGCGAGCGCCGCTCGATCGGTCGGGTGACGGCCAGTCGGCCGAGGACATGGATCGTGGCATGGGCGCGCACCTCCGCGTTCGTCGTGAACAGCGGGGCCGGCCGGCCCGATGGGTGATCGCGGCGACGCGGTAGCGCCGCTCGCCGATCAGTACTCGCGCTTCTCGCGGATCTTGGCAGCCTTGCCGACGCGATCGCGGAGGTAGTAGAGCTTGGCGCGACGCACGTCGCCCCGCTTCATGACCTCGATCTTCGAGACGGTCGGAGCGTGCACCGGGAAGGTGCGCTCGACCCCGACGCCGTAGCTGAGCTTGCGAACGGTGTAGGTCTCCTGGAGGCCGCTGCCCTGGCGACGGATCACGTTGCCCTGGAAGATCTGGACGCGTTCCTTGCCACCCTCGACGACGCGAACGTGCACCTTGAGCTCGTCACCGGGGAAGAACACGGGGATGTCATCGCGCAGCGACTGTTGGTCAACGAGGTCGGTCGTCTTCATGGCGTCTCTCTCAGATCTGATCGTCCTGGCCTCGGGAGACCGCGAACATGGGGCTCGTCAAGGATACGGGACGGGTGGGAACTCTTCCAACAGCGCGCGCTCATCGGGCGTCAACCCACCCCGGGCCTCGATCAGGTCGGGACGGGCCGCAGCGGTGCGATGGAGGGCCTGGGCGAGCCGCCACCGGGCGATCCTGGCGTGGTCGCCGCTGCGCAGGATCTCGGGCACGAGCTGGCCACGGAAGTCGGCCGGGCGGGTGTAGTGCGGCTCCTCGAGCAGTCCGGTGGCCCCGAAGCTCTCGGTGAGCGGGCTCTCGGCGTTGCCCATCGCTCCGGGCAGCAGCCGCACCACGGCCTCGATGACCAGGCACGCAGCGACCTCGCCGCCGTTGAGCACGACGTCGCCGACGCTCAACTCGCCATCGACGAGATGTTCGCGCACCCGATGGTCGACGCCCTCGTACCGACCGCAGATCATGCTGAACCCGTCGCCGGAGGCGAACTCGCGTGCGAGGGCCTGATCGAACCGTCGTCCACCAGGGCCGAGCAGGTAGAGCGGCCGGGGCGGGTCGGCGGCCTCGACGCTCTCGAACAGCGGCTGCGGGCGCATCAGCATTCCGGCGCCGCCGCCGAACGGTGCGTCGTCGACCGTGCGGTGCACGTCGCTCGTGTGCTCTCGGGGGTCGTGGAGCCGCAGTTCGAGCAGCCCGGCGGTGCGGGCCTTGCCGAGCAGGCTCTCGGCGCAGAAGTGGTCGACCATCCCCGGGAACAGGGTGAACACGTCGATCCGCACGACCGATCAGCCTTCGAACAGCTCGAACAGCCCCTCGGGCGGGTCGACGGTGATCACGCCGTTGGCGACGCTGGTGACGAACGTGACCGGCACGAGCGCCCCCGAGTCGAGTTCGAGCAGGTCGGCCGCCGGGTTCTCGACCACCGAGACGCACTGCCCGCGCGGAGTACCGTCGACCTCGACGACCGAGCAACCGAACAGCTGGTGGATCCAGAGCACATCGGGGTCGTCGATCGGCTCGGCCGACACGACCGCGCCGGTCAGCGCTTCGGCGGCGGAGCGGTCGTCGATGCCCTCGAAGTGGACCCGCCAGCGATCTGTCGACCGCGCCGACGCGGTGATCAGCAACCAGCGACCTCGGGTGTAGAGCTTGCTCCCCACCGCGACACGTTCGGTCCGATCGGTGGTGAGGTCGACGAAGACGTCGCCCTTGATGCCGTGGGCACGGCCGATCCTGCCGACTTCGAGCAGGTCGCCCACGGGATCAGTCGAGGAATTCGATGTCGAGCTCGACGCCGTCCTTGGAGGCAGCGGCTCGGGTGACGGTGCGGATGCTGGCGGCGGTCCGACCACGCCGGCCGATCACGCGGCCGAGATCGCCGGGGCCGACGCGCACATCGAGGCGGTGCTTGCCGTCATCGTTGCTCGTCTCCTCGACGACGACCGCATCAGGTTGGTCGACGATCGAGCGGACGATGTGCGTGAGGACAGCAACCGCAGTGGGAGCAGACTGGCTCACTTGGCGGCCTTCGCCGACTTGTAGTCGGCCATGGCGCCCGAGATCTCGAGGAGCTTCGCCACGCGCTCGGTCGGCTGAGCGCCCTGGTTGAGCCACTTGACCGCCTTGTCGTTGTCGACCTTGAGGCCCGACGGGTTCTGGCGAGGGTCGTAGTGACCGAGAATCTCGATGAACCGGCCGTCGCGAGGCGAACGCGCGTCGGCGGCCACGATGCGATATTGCGGCTGCTTCTTCTTGCCGATACGAGTGAGGCGCAGCTTGACTGCCATGTGAACTGTCTCCTGATGCGAAACGGGCCCGCGTCCGAACCGGACGGAACGCAGCCGTGAAAGGTTAGCGGCCCCGTCCCCGCATTCCGACCGGATGGCTGCTACAGATGAGCACCGTGATCGAGCTGTTCCGCTTCGACCCACCCCAGCTCACCGACGCCGACGCCCGCCGGATCGCCGACGAACTGTACGGCGTGGGGGGCGACACCCTCCGGCTGCGCGGCGAACGGGCCCACAACACCCGGTTCACCACCGCCGACGGTGGGCAGTTCGTGCTCCGCGTGGCCAGCGCGAGCGAACCCGACGAGGCGATCGATTTCCACGCCCGTGCGCTCGTCCACCTCGAACGTGCCGCCCCCCACCTGCCGGTCGCCCGCATGCTGCCGTCACGGAACGGCCAGCTCGTGCCCGCGGTCGAGATCGCCGGCCGCCGCCACCGGGTCCGGCTCGAGACCTACCTCCCGGGGGTCACCTTCCACGACGACCAGGTGGTCTCCCACGCAGGGATGACCGCCATCGGTGAGCTGCTCGGCGGGGTCGCCGCTGCGCTCGCCGACTTCGACCACCCGGCGGCCGACGGGTTCATGCCGTGGGACATCGCGAATGGGCGTGTCGTCGACCCCGACCTCACCGAGGCGCTCTTTCCCGACGCGCGCATCCTCGTCGACCAGGCCCGGCCCCGGCTCGACCGGGCGCTCGGCGCGATGGCGCTCCTCCCCCGCCAGATCGTCCACAACGACGGACACGCCGGCAACCTGCTGCGCGCCGACGCAACATCCGACACGGTCACCGGGCTGATCGACTTCGGAGACCTCGTGCGCACCGTCACGGTCGCCGACATCGCCGTCGCCGGCGCCAACCTCGCCCCCCACCAGCCCGACCCGACGGGCGCGCTCGGAGCGCTCACCGCCGGCTATGCCGCCGGGCTCGCACCAGTGCGACCCCTCACCGACGCAGAGCTCGACGCGATCCCCGATCTCGTCCTGTGCCGGCTCGTGCTCAGCACCCTGCTGATCGAGTTCCAGATAGCGCACGCCCCGCACATCGCCGACGCCGTCGCCACCGAGCGGCCCGGCACCCTCGCCAACCTGGCCCGCTGGCTCGACGTCGACCCGGCCGCCGCCACCGAACGCATCAGGGAGATGCTGTGACCAGCACGTCCGACCCGCTCCTGAGGCGCCGCGCCGAGGCGCTCGCCCCCAGCTATCAGCTGTTCTACGACGAACCCGTGCACCTCGTTCGCGGTGAGGGCGTGTGGGTGTACGACGCCGACGGCAGGCGGTACCTCGACTGCTACAACAACGTGCCGTCGGTCGGCCACGCACATCCGCGGGTCGTCGAGGCGCTGTGTCACCAAGCCGGGCTGATCAACACCCACACGCGCTACCTCCACGAACACGTCGTGGCACTCGCCGAGCGGCTCGGCGCCATGCTCCCGGGCGACCTGGGCACCTGCTACTTCGTCTGCACCGGCACCGAGGCCAACGACCTCGCGGTCCAGATCGCCCGCGTCGTCACCGGCAACGAGGGCGTGATGGTGACCGAGCGCTCGTACCACGGCAACTCGGAGCTGGTCGGCAAGCTCTCGACCGACTCGTACCCCGAGCACGAGCGACCCGACTGGCTCGCCGTGATCGAACCGCCCAACACCTACCGCGGCCCGTTCCGGGCACCCGAACCCGATCTCGGCGCGCACTACGCCGCCCTCGTCGACGACGGCCTCGACACGCTCGCCGCTCGTGGCCACGGCATCTCGTCGATCCTCATCGACACCAGCTGGGATTCGAACGGGGTGCTCGTGGCGCCCGACGACTACATGTCGCTGACCGCCGAGATGATCCGCACCCGGGGCGGGCTGGTGATCGCCGACGAGGTCCAGGCCGGCTACTGCCGACTCGGCCGGAACTTCTGGGGGCACACCAACTACGACCTGCTACCCGACATCGTGACGCTCGGCAAGCCGATGGGTGCCGGCCACCCCGTCGCCGCCGTGGTCACCACCCCGGCGATCGCCGCCGAGTTCGCGACCCGCCGCAACTACTTCAACACGTTCGGCGGCAACCCGGTCTCGGCCGCGGTCGCGCTCGCGGTGCTCGACGTGATCGAGGAGGAGGCACTGCTCGCCAACGCGCAGGCGATGCACGGCGTCCTCGGCGACGGGCTGCGCGAGCTCGCGACACGCCACCCGATCATCGGCAACGTCCAGGGCAGTGGGTTGTTCTGGGGCCTCGATCTGGTCGCCGACCGCGAGACCCGCGAGCCGATCGCGTACGCCGACGCGAAGCGGATCGCCACCGGGTTGCGCCACCGCGGCATCCTCGCCGGGGTCACGGGCCGCTACACGAACGTGCTGAAGCTGCGCCCACCGCTCCAGTTCGCCGCCGAACACGCCGAGCTGTTGCTCACCGAGCTCGACGCGCTCCTCACCGGCTACGTCCTCCAGGGCGGAGCCGACGCCCGCGCCCTCGGAGCCGAGTGGTGACGCTGATCCGGCTCTGCGCCACCCTCGCCGCGCTCACTGCCGTCGCAGCCGGATGCGGCGGCGACGCGCCCGAGCCTGCAGCAGTGTCGGCCGACGACTGCATCGTCGTGCTCCACGGCAAGGGCGGATCGGGTGCCGACCCGGTCGTCGACGAAGGAGTCGCCTTCCTCGCGCCGGAGGGCAACGGCGAGGGCTGGGGCGGGCGCGAGTGGCGCTACGCGACCGACACCGACCTCGCCGCCGGCCTCGATCGGGTGCGGGGCGTCGTCGACGACGCGGCGTGCGAGCGGGTCGTGCTCAACGGGTTCTCCAACGGAGCGGCCTTCGCTGCCGCGCTCGTGTGCTCGGGCGACACCCTCGAGGGTCGACTCGCCGGCGTCGTGATCGACGACCCGGTCACCGACGCGGCCACGGTCGGGTGCTCGCGCGATCCCGACATCCCGGTCGTCGTCTACTGGACCGGCGCCCTGGATGCCGACGCCCCGCCGGGCACCGACTGCGCCTCGATCGACTGGACCTGCGCCGGCGGCAGCGTTCGCGGGGTCGACGCGTTCGCCGCCGACCTCGGCGTCGCCGTGACCGCCAGCCCGTTCAGCGAGCACCGTCCCCACGTCGACGCACCCGAGCCAGCCGACTGGCTCGGCTGATCCACCGTCACTTCGGTGGTTTCGCGCCGCCCATCAGCTGTTCGAGCTCGGCCATGTCGGGCATGCCCTTCATGCCGCCGGGCATACCGGGGAGGCCGGGCATCCCGGGCAGGCCGAAGCCGCCGCGCTTGCCCTTCTTCGCGCCCATGCCCATCTTCTTCATCATCTTCTGCATCTCGCCGAACTGCTTGACGAGGCGGGTCACCTCGCCGGGGTCACGCCCGGAGCCCTTCGCGATCCGGGCTCGCCGCGAGCCGTTGATGAGCTGCGGCCGGGCGCGCTCCTCGGCGGTCATCGAGTGGATGATCGCCTCGATCGGCTTGAGGTCGTCGTCGCTGATCTTGGCGTTCTTCAGCTCCTTCGGCATCCCGGGGATCATCCCCATCAGACTGCCGAGCGACCCCATCTTCTTGAGCGCCTGCATCTGCTCGAGGAAGTCGTCGAGGGTGAACTCGCCCTCCATCAGCTTCTCGGCGGCGCGTTCGGCCTGATCCTTCTCGAACGCCTTCTCGGCCTGCTCGATCAGGGTGAGCATGTCGCCCATGCCGAGGATCCGCCCCGCCATGCGGTCGGGGTGGAACTGTTCGAACGCGTCGAGCTTCTCACCGGTGGAGGCGAAGGCGATCGGCCGGCCGATGACCTCCTTCACCGACAGCGCCGCTCCACCGCGGGCGTCGCCGTCGAGCTTGGAGAGGATCACGCCGGAGATCTGGAGCGTCTGGTGGAACGCCTCGGCGGTCTGAACGGCGTCCTGACCGGTCATCGCGTCGATCACGAGGAAGGTGTAGGTGGGGGCGACGGCACCCGAGATGAGGCGCACCTGCTCCATCATCTCGGTGTCGATCGAGAGCCGGCCGGCGGTGTCGACGATCACCACGTCGCGGCCGAGCCGCTTGGCCTCCTCGACACCCTGGAACGCGGTGAGCACCGGATCCTCCGGGTCGGAGTAGACCGGCACGTCGACCTGGCGGCCGAGGGTGCGGAGCTGCTCGACGGCGGCCGGGCGCTGCAGGTCGGCACCGACGAGGAGCGGGTTGCGGCCCTGCGACTTGAACCACAGGGCGAGCTTGCCGGTGGCGGTGGTCTTGCCGGACCCCTGCAGACCGGCCATGAGGATGACGGTCGGCGGCTTGGGCGCGTATTGGATCTTCAGCGTCTCGCCGCCGAGGATGCGCACCAGCTCGTCGTGCACCGACTTGACGACCTGCTGGCCGGGGTCGAGCGCCTGGCTGCGGGTGGCACCGATGGCGTGCTCGCGGATGCGGTTGCAGACCGAGCGGACGACGGTGACGTTGACGTCGGCCTCGAGGAGCGCGGCGCGGATCTCCTTCATGACCTCGTCGACGTCGGCCTCGGTGAGACGACCCTTGCCGCGGAGGCGCTTGACGATCCCGTCGAGGCGGTTGGAGAGAGTGTCGAACATGCGAGCGCCCAGGCTACCCCCCGTTGGGAGGTGAGCCTGGGCGCTTGGACGACCGGCGGGTCGGCAGGCGACCGGTGCGGTCAGCCGACGCCGAGGATCTCGGTGACGATGTCACCCTCGACCGCGACGTTCACCCGCATCGGGCTGTAGTCCATCGTCGCCGCCTGGTCGACACCGTCGATCTTCGTGACGCGGACGCTCGCGCCGAGCGCTTCCGCCGCACTGGTGAAGTCGGCCAGCGAGGACCCGATCGAGGCCTCGAGCACGGCGGTGTCGAACTCGACGGGCTCACCGGGGATCGTCTCGGTGGGCAGGATCTCGGGCTTGGTCTCGACCGGGGTGATCTCGAACGGCACCGTCTCCATCGGCACGCTCTCGACCGGCATCGGCTCGGGCATCGGAACGACGTCGGGCTCGACCTGGACGAGGAACTCGTCGGTCACCGCTGGCACGGTGTACCAGCCGCCGTCATCGCCGATGAATCGGTACGCGGGGAGCAGGAACACCGATCCGTCGACATCCATCGTCCACCAGATGTCGGCCTCGACGTCGACGAGCGTGACGGTGACCTCCTCGAGCGGGATCGAGTCGACAGGCGCCGGCTCGATCACACCCGGCTCGGTGGCCTCGGTGACGGCCGGGTCGACCGCAGGCTCCGGGAGGACGCTCTCGCTCGACACGGCGACGTCACCGCCGGCCGTCGCCCGGGCGGAGCCCGACATGGCGATGCCGCCGGCGTAGAAGCCGGACTGGTCGCGGAGGCGCTCGACGGCCTCGTCGAGACCGATCAGCGGGTACGGTCCGACCGGCTGGGGTTCGGCGAGCTGACCGCCGGCGTACTGCATCACGCCCTCGGCACCGAACCCGACGTCGACCCGTCGGCCGGTGAACAGGTCGCCGAGCTGCTCGACCGCGCTCACGCTCGCCGACCACTCGTCGGCGTAGGGCTCGAACGTGAATGCAGCCGGATCGAGACCGAGCGCGCCCATCAGCTCGCGAGTGCGGGCTTCGGCGTCATCCGCAGTCGGGACGTTGGCCGGTGGCGCCGGTTCGATGCACTCGTCGACGACGGTGACCTCCTCGACGATCGCCGGCTCGGCCGTGCCCGTACCGCCGCCCGTGGCCCCGTCGGTCCCAACCCTCGGCGGCGACTCGGCGGCGGTGCACCCGGCGTAGCCGGGGGTCAGCGCCCACGCCGAGCTGTAGTTCCACGACAGCTGCGCGTCCTCGTACACCCAGACCGCCGGGGCGCTGCCGTCGTCGGGGCCGACGCGCCACGACACCCCGTAGCCCTCGTCGGTGCGGACGGGCTCACCGGTGACCCCGAGCGACGTCGCGAGCGCAGTCACCTGGTCGGCCGTGACCGCCGCACCCATCTGGAACACGTAGCCCAGATCGTTGGTCGGCAGCGCCGGGAGGCCGTCACCCACGACGAAATTGGTGATCCGGAACGGCATCATCATGTCGGTCGCCATCCGGCTGTCGGACGCGACCTCGGCGGTGGCGGCGGCTCCGCCCTGGGCGCCGCCACCGGCGGTGCGAACCGGGATCGGGGCGAGCGGGCCGTCAGCGGCTGGGGGCACCGTGTCGCCGTCGGTGGCGGTCGCGGCAGTGTCGTCGTCGGAGCCGCACGCCCCGAGTACGAGGACACCGGCGAGAGCGAGAGGTGCGATCCGGGGGGAGTGGCGAGTGATCACGCTGTTCATGTGCTTTCGACGTTCCGTGTCGCGCCGCGGTTCCGGGGGATCCAGGATTTCCGTCAGGCCCGGTCGAACAGCGCCGCGACGAACTCGCGAGGATCGAACGCGATCAGGTCGCCGATCTGCTCGCCAACGCCGACGAGCTTGACGGGGATGCCGAGCTCGGTCTCGATCGCGAAGACGATCCCGCCCTTTGCCGAACCGTCGAGCTTGGTGAGCACGACCCCGGTCACGTCGGTGGCTTCACGGAACTCGCGCGCCTGGGTGAGGCCGTTCTGGCCGGTCGTGGCGTCGATCACGAGGAGCGTCTCGGTGACAGTGCCAGCGCCCTTCTCGGCGACACGGCGCACCTTGCGCAGCTCCTCCATGAGGTTCGTCTTGGTGTGGAGCCGCCCAGCGGTGTCGGCCAGCACCAGGTCGAGCTCGCGCGCCGCTGCACGCTCGACACCGTCGAAGATCACCGACGACGGGTCGCCGCCCTCGGCGCCCCGCACGAACTCGGCCCCCGAACGCTCGGCCCATGTGCCGAGCTGCTCGGCAGCAGCCGCACGGAACGTGTCGCCTGCAGCGAGCAGCACGGTGCGGCCGTCGCTGATCTGCTGCTGGGCGACCTTGCCGATCGTGGTGGTCTTCCCGACACCGTTGACGCCGACGAACATCCACACGTTGGGCTGACCGGCGGGCAGCGACGCGTCGAACCGCAACGAGCGGTCGGAACCCTCGAGTCGGGAGGCCATCTCGGCCTGGAGCGCGTCGAGCAGATCGGACGGCTCGGTGATCTCCTTCGACCGGACACGTTCCTTCAGCTCGCCGAGGAGGGCGTCGGTGACACCGAGACCGACGTCGGCCCGTAGCAGCGCCTCCTCCAGCTCATCCCAGGTCTCGTCGGTGATGGAACCCCGACCCAGCACCCCGCTGAACGCGCCCGAGAACGCAGACCGGGCCTTGGCGAGGCGGTCCCGCAGCGACGCGGGCTTGGGAGGAACGGGGGGCTCGTCGACCGCAACGGCGGGCGTGTCGATGACCGGCGCGCCGACGGATGGCTTCGTTCGCTCGGTGGTCGGCGCGGTGGGTAGCGGCCGAGCGGCGGGCGGGGCCTCGACGCTGCCCGCACGGCGCCGGCCGGCGATGACGACGCCGATCCCGAACACCGTGACGAGCACGGCGAGGATGAGGAAGATCCAGAAGAACTCCATGGTGACCCGACGCTATCGGCATCGGGTCGGACGGCCAGGCCACACCGGGCCGGCGTGTCACCAGCGGGGAGCCGGCGGGAAGACCGGCCGCGGGCCGACCTTGTCGATGCTGCGGGGCTGGCCGAACAGGTGCCCCTGCACCGCGTCGACGCCGAGCTTGCGCAGGACGGCGAGCTCGTCGTCGTGCTCGACGCCGACCGCGACCACGAACACACCGGCGCGGATGCACTCACGCAGGATCTCGCTGGCGACGGCACGGCGCCCGGGCTCACGCACGAGCGCTGCGGTGAACGAGACGTCGAGCTTGATGACCTCGGGAGCGATGTCCATCAGGCGGGTGAGGTTGGTGGGTTCGCAGCGCACCGAGTTGACGGCGATCCGCATGCCCATCTCGCGCAGCTCCTCGAGTCGGGTGCGCAGTGACGTGTAGGCGATGCTCGTGGCGTGCTCGGTGAGCTCGATCATGAGACGGTGCCCCGGGTATCCGGCGATCACGGCGCCGAACCGCTCGTCGAAAACGAGCGCGGGCGACACGTTGAGGCCCACGAAGTTCCAACCGACGCGACCCCAGGTGGCCTCGTCGAGACGATTGACGGTGGCGGCGACAGCGCTCAGTTCGAGCTCGGCGCCGACGCCGAGACGGTACGCCTCGTCGAACCACTGCTGGGTCGACAGGCCGAGCGGGAAGCGCGACAGCGCCTCGGCGCCGATCACCTGTCCGGTCTCGAGGTGATGGATCGGTTGGAAGACGATCTGCGGGCCACCCTGGTCGATGATGTCATCGAGGATCTCGCGGGTGGTCGGGCGGGGATCGGTGTCGACCGGATCGATGGGGCGCTGCGGTGCGGCCGGAACGGCCGCCCACTCGACGAGGTCGTCGAGACCCTCGGCGAGATCGCGGTGCAGCAGGGCGGTCGGCGCCTGGCGCACTCGCTGCCGCTCGGCAGCCATCACGTTGTCCAGCATGAGTTCCATCGTCGTATCCCCTTCCAAACGGGGTGGTCTGCGTGACGGGTGTGTCACGTTTCGTATAAGAACGTCCGGAAGACGCCAATCAAAGCTCGGAGGTTGGTAACGACGATCACCCCACCGGGTGACGGGGTCGATCCGCTGGCCCGCGCGTAGACTTGATGTATGACAGTCACGTCTACGACGATTCGGGTGAGCACCGACCAGCGCGAGCGACTCCGGCGTCTCGCCGAGGATCGCAATGCGACGATGGCCGACACGTTGGACGCCGCGCTGGAGTCGCTGCGTCGTGAGCGCTTCTACGAGGAGATGGCAGCCGCAGAGCAGCATCTCCGTTCCGATCCCGTCGCATGGGAAACCTACGTCCGCGAGCGCGACGCGTGGCTCAATCCCGATCTGACGGCGCCGTGAACTTCGGCGACGTCGTCACCGTCGACTTCGGCACGCCGATCGGATCGGAGGCAGGGTTCACGCGCCGGGCGGTGATCGCCACAGCCGATGCGTTCCTGAGGTTCCGCCCATCGACGGTGTTCGTCGTCCCGCTCACCACCACGCCGCGGACGTTCCCGAGTCACGTGGGTGTCGAGCCCGACGAGCTCAACGGCCTGACGGCGGCGAGTTGCGCCCTGGTCGAGCAGATGCGCGCCGTGGCTGTCGAACGGTGCTCCAGGGCCGACGGCAACGTCGGGCCGGTCGTGTCGCACCAAATCCTCGACGTCCTCTCGATGATCACAGGCATGCCCTGACAAGCGGAGCCGCGTCGGTGCGCGATCCGGCTCACGACCCGTCGCGGGCGGCGCGCATCTCGGCGAGGACCGCCTTGGTGCGGGCTTCGGTGAGGATCCCGATCGATCGCGACAGCCTGTCGTGGACATCACGCAACGCCGGCGACCCGGAGGTGACCTGCGGGTCGCGCAGCGTCACCGGCATCTCCTCGACCCGGAGCGCCGCGAGCCGTCCGTGGGCGTCGAGCGCAGGCGGTGTCCAGGCACCGGCCAACGCCTGGACCGCGGCGACGAACTCGTCGGCCTCGGTCGCTGCCTTGCGCAACTGGTCGTGGGCGTACAGCGCTCCCATGCCGCGCGCCACCGAACGTTGGCCGCCCCGGCCGCGCAGCCGGCGTTGGAGCCAGCTGTGCTGCTGGTTGTCGTCACCGATCTGCCCGTCGGCGAGCCCGATGACACCACGCACGAAGTCGTCGGTCACCCGAGCCGCATCGGCCGCTGCCTCGATCAGCGCAGAGTCACGCCGATCGGGCATCACGCACGACCGATGGCGGTGCTGGCCCGCTCGGTGACCACCTTGCTGGAACCACCTGGCTGCATCGACACGCCGAGGAGGCTGTCGCCGGCCTCCATCGTGCGCTTCTGGTGCGACACGACGATCAGCTGGGCGTCCTTGCGGAACTCCTGCACGAGGCCCAGGAACCGGTGCAGGTTGACGTCGTCGAGGGCAGCCTCGACCTCGTCCATCACGTAGAACGGCGACGGCCGGCTGCGGAACACGGCGAACAGGAAGGCGAGCGCGGTGAGCGAGCGCTCGCCACCCGACAGCAGCGACAGCTTCTTCACGTTCTTGCCGCTCGGCTTCGCCTCGACCTCGATGCCCGTGTTGAGCAGGTCGTCGGGCTGGGTCAGCACGAGCTTGCCGACGCCGCCCGGGAACAGGGTGCCGAACAGCTGGGTGAAGTTCGCGCCGACGTCGGCGAACGCAGCGGCGAACACGCTCTGGATCTCGTGGTCGACAGCCTTGATGACCCGGGCGAGCTCGCGGCGCGTGTTGCGCACGTCTTCGAGCTGCTCCTCGAGGAAGGTGTGCCGCTGCTGCAGCTCGTTGAACTCCTCCAGCGCGAGCGGGTTGATCGGGCCGAGCAAGCGCAGCTCACGGTCGAGCTCGCGCACGCGGCCGGCCGCTGTGGCACCCTCGGGTAGCTCCGGCTGTTCGGCGGCCTCGGCGACCTCCGGCTCGATGTCGAGGTCGCGGCGCAGGGTCTCGACGGCGTTCTCGAGCCGCAGCTTGGCCTCGGCCTCCTCGATGTCGGCGCGGTGGGCCCGTTGGCGGACCTCGTCGAGGCGACGCTCCGACTCATGGCGAGCCTTGCGGCCGTCGTCGAGCGCAGCGTTGAGCGCGCGCACCTCGTCGCTCTGGCGGCGCCGCTGTTCGGACAGCTGCTCGTGCTCCGCCTCGATCACCGTGCGATGCGCGGCGACGAGCTCGGCGAGGCGCTCGATGGCGGTGATCGAGCGCTCGATGTGGACGCGCCGCTCGGCGGCGAGTGCTCGGGCCTCGATGTCGGCGGCGAGCCGGCGCTCGGTCTCGGCGATGCGCTGCTCGAGGAACTGCTGACGCTCGTGCAAGCCGGCATTGCGCACCTCGAGCTCGCGGCGCCGCGACGAGAGGACGGCTGCGCGTGCTTCGAGGTCGGCACGGGCCTCGCCGCGGGCGCGAGCGGCGTCGGCCTCGGCCTGCTCGTCGGCGTCGAGCGCCGGCAGGACGGCCTCGAGCTCTGCGATCCGACCCCGCTCGACGGCCACGTGCCCGGTGAGCTCCGCGACCGTGCGATCGAGGGTCTCGATCTCGGTGGTGAGCTCGCGCCGCTGACCGAGCACACGGGAGAGGCCCTCGGAGGCAGCGGTGAAGCGGGCGTCGTTCTGGTCGAGCTTGCGGGTGAGCTCCTGCTCGAGCCGGCGGGCCGTGTCGAGCGTGTCCTTCGCGGCGGACAGTTCGAGCTCGGCGACGGCGAGGTTGGTGGTGGCGAGCGTCGCCCGCTCCTGCGCCTCGGCGAGTGCGGCAGCGGTGGCACCACCGGCGGCCGCGCCGACGCGCCACCCGGTGGGAGCGAACCGGTCGCCCCCGCGCGTCACGATCACGGCCGCAGGATGTTCGATCGCGGCGTCGACTGCCGTGGCGGGGTCGGAGACGCACACCGCACCACCGACGAGCGCGTCGAGGAGACCGGCGAGGTCGTCGCGCAGCGGGCGGACGTGCGGGCGCACGGCCTCACCGACCGCGGGCGCAGTCTGCGACGTGGAGCGCGCCCCGACCGCGAGCACGGCGCCGCTCGTGCCCGACTCGCGCAGCGCGTCGAGTGCGAGCCGAGCGGTCTGGCTGCCGTCGACGACGACGGCCGTGAGTGCCTCGCCGAGCGCGGCTTCGACGGCCTCCTGCCAGCCGGCGTCGATGTCGACCAGGTCGAGCAGGGTGCCGAGCACACCGTCGACGTCGGCGAGCCGTTCTGCGCCGGCGCGCTCGCGCGCAGCGTCGAGCGCCAACTGCAGCGCTTCGACCCGTGCGTTCGACCGTGACGCGAGATCGCTCGCCGCATGCCGTTCGGCGGTGAGCCGCTCGAACGCGGCCTCGGCCGAGAGGCGGGCCTGCTCGGCCTCCTCGATCTGATCGACGAGCGGCGTCTCGACCGACTCGGCAGCAGCGCACTCGCCCCGCAGCCGCTCCGACTCCTCCGCGAGACGTTCGAGCTTGACCCGCACCTCGTCGGACTTCGTGGTGGCGCGGCGGAGTTCGCTCTCGGAGCGCTCCACACCGTTGCGGATCGACCGCAGCTCGCCGCGCACTTCGGCCGCCGCGCTCGCCGCCTTGGCGCCGCCGTCATCGGTGGTCGAGAACGCCTCGGTGAACCGCTCGCGCTCGGAACGGAACGCCTCCTCGTCTGACGCCAACGTCTCAGCATCGGGCGCGACCTGTTCGAGCGCGACGAGCACCTCGTCGAGCTCGGCCCGGAACTTCGCCCCGTCGGCTTCGAGGTTGGCGACGACGCCGGCGTCGAGCAGCGATCCGTGGTCGCGTTCGAGCGACCGCTTGCGCTCGGCGAGGATGCCGGCGAGGCCGCGGGCCCGCTCGCGGAGCTGTTCGACGTGCACGAGACGGTCGCTGATGTCGTTCGCCCCGCGTGCCGACAGCTGGGCTTCGAGCGACATCACCTCGGTGTCGAGCCGAGCGAGGGTCGACTTCAGGTCGGCCTCGGCCTCGGCGGCGCCGAGCCGGTCGACCTCGATCGACTCCAGCTTGCGGCGCAGCGAGGTGATCTCGCGACCGGCGACGAAGATCCGCAGCTCGCCCAACTCGCGCACGAGGACCTCGTGACGGCGCGCCGCCTCGGCCTGACGCTCGAGCGGCCGGAGCTGGCGGCGTACCTCGCGGAGCAGGTCCTGGAGGCGGAGCAGGTTGGCCTCGGTGGCATCGAGGCGGCGTTCCGCCTTCTCCTTGCGCTTGCGGTACTTGAGGACGCCTGCCGCTTCCTCGATGATGCCGCGCCGGTCTTCCGGCCGGGCGTTGAGGACGGCGTCGATCTGGCCCTGGCTGACGATCACGTGCTGCTGGCGGCCCACCCCGGCGTCGGACAGCAGCTCCTGGAGATCGAGCAGCCGGCACGGCACACCGTTGATCGCGTACTCACTGTCACCGCTGCGGAACAGGATGCGGGTCAGGGTGACCTCGTTGAACTCCACCGGCAGCAGGCCCGACGAGTTGTCGAGCGTGAGACTGACCTCGGCCCGACCGAGCGCCGGGCGCTTCTCGGTGCCGGCGAAGATCACGTCGTCCATCTTCTGGGACCGCACCGCCTTGGGCGCCTGGGCGCCGAGCACCCACGCGATGGCATCGACGACGTTCGACTTGCCCGACCCGTTGGGGCCGACGACGACCGTGACCCCCGGCTCGAGAGTCATCGTGGTCGCGTCGGCGAAGGACTTGAAGCCCTTGAGGGTCAGGTGCTTGAGAAACACAGCGGTCCGAATCTAGCTGCCACGGCCTCAGACGGTGCCAGAGACGTGGGTGAGCGAGCGCACGACACGTCCGAATGGGGACGAGTCCCCATTGCCGCCCGGATTGGAAACCACCTACGGTACGTCCATGTCCCGCCGCCGAATCCCCGCCGTTCTGGCGCTCCTGGCGACGATCTCCGCCTGCTCCGGCAACGACGACGCGGCGCCCACCACCCCGCCACCCACACCTCCCGCATCCACCACGACCGCGCCGGCCCCGCCGACCACGATCTCGCCGACCACCACCCCGCCCACGACAGCACCACCCACGACGGCTCGCGCGACGCCGCCGGCGCCATCGTCGCCCGCCTCGACCACCGCCCCAGTCCCGTCTGCCTCGACAGCGCCATCCGGCCCGGATGCGCCGACGCCAATTCCTGAAGCGTCCGAGCTCGACGATGCAGTCGCTGCATTCGTCGAGGCTCTGAACTTGTTGGCAGCCGCTCCGAGCGACGCTGCCCTCCGTGACCGAATGGCGATCGTCGCCGACGAACCGATCCTGGGCCGGATTCTCAGATCGATGGACGACTTGGTCGCTGCCAATCAGGTCATCAGGCAGAGCCCGGATGTCGAAACGGGCGTCCAGACCGCGCTCCCGTCTGCGTTCCTCCTCGACGAGGAATTCGCATCGATCGATGGCTGCGTCGTGGATGCCGGCGTCGTGATCGAACTCGATGCGGGGGGAGCAGAGCAGGTCGTGTCCGAGCTCGTGGAGACCCGGACTGGATCATTTACTGCGATCAGGAGCGGCGGCGGATGGCGAATCACCGAGTTCGTGACCGATCAGCAGTTCCCGGATGTGGGGCAGTGTCCATGAGGAGACGACGGGCAGTGCTGTTCGCAGCAACCCTGACCTCGGTGCTGCTCCCCTCGACGGGCCATGCGCAGCCATCGACCGACCCGCCGCCGAATCCGGCGCCGGCGACGACTCAGCCGTCGCTCTGGGGTGAGATCGACGCCGACGACGAGGTCGACGGTGGCGAGTCGCGGCCGCCGGGCGAGCCGCCCCCGGTCTGCACAGTCCCCGTGCCGGTGCGGCCGTCGAACACGACGGCGCGAGGTGACGGTCGTTACACGTACGCGTACTACGACGGGCTGTGGTGGCGGTACGACCCGACCACGGGCGTCACCTGGCTTCGGGTGAGGGACAGGTGCACGTACGCCGATGGCACCGTCGGTGATCGCGGCTATTGGCAGCGACAGACCGACCCCGACCCGCGGGTCCGGATTCCCGGCCTGGTCGACGAGGTGACCGAACTGGTGTGGGCTCCTCGCCCGCTCCTCAACCCACCGGGGAACACCGGCGTCGTCAACCTCGGCATGTGGCTCGCCGTCGACGCCGACCCGCTCGTCACCGCCACGGCGAGCGCATCACCGACAACATGGGCGAGAGTGACGGCGACGCTCCGTACCACCACGTTCGACATGGGGAACGGCGACGTGGTCACCTGCGACGGAGCGGGGACACCGATCCCCGACTCAGCCCGCGACTCGGTCGAGGAGAGCCCCGACTGCGGCTACACCTACGACGAGGCACCGGACGGGTCGCACACGATCACGATGACATCCACCTGGATCGTGGAGGCCACCACCTCCGAGGGCCACTACGAGCGCCGCGACGACATCGTGCTGTCGACGTCCTTGACGTACGACGTCATCGAGATCCAGACCGTCGGCACGCGCGGCTGACCACACGCACGTGAACGTCGTCAGCGTTGGCAGCGCGGGCAGAAGTGGGTGGAGCGCTGGGCGCTCACGGTGCGGCGGATCCAGCCGACGCCGCAGGTGATGCACCGCTCCCCCGTCCGGCCGTACACACGGTGGGCGTCCTGGTAGGAACCCCCGGCACCGAACAGGTCGACGTACTGGGCGTCGCCGAGGGTCGACCCGCCCGCCGACACCGCGGCGGGCAGGATCCGGTGGATCGCGTCGTGGAGGCGGCGCTCACCCGCCGGGCCGAGTTCGTCGGACATGCGGTCGGGTCGGAGGCGTGCCTCGTGGAGGATCTCGTCGGCGTAGATGTTGCCGATCCCGGCGATCACGTGTTGGTCGAGCAGGAGCGGCTTCAGCAGACGGTGGCGGGCACGCAGCAGCCGTCGCAGCACCGCCAGCGACAGGTCGTCGGCGATCGGGTCGATCCCGAGACGCGCCAGGTCGGGGATCTCGACAGCGACATTCGTCGGGTCGAACACCACCACCTCACCGAACGTGCGCGGGTCGACGAACCACAGCTCCTGGGCGCCGTACCCGACACCCGGCGCGAGATGGGCGACCACATGGGTGTGGGGAGGGCGAACCGCGCCGGCGTCGGCGATCAGCACCTGCCCGCTCATCCGCAGGTGGATCATCACCTCGTCGCCCGAGTCGAGCGGGAGCAGCAGGTACTTGCCGCGCCGGTTCGCTCCGATGATCGTGGTCCCGGTCAATCCGTCGATGAGTTGCTGGCGCGACGTGCGTCGCACCGTGCGCTCGCGTCCGACCTCGACGCGCTGCACATGCCTGCCGACGACGAACCGGTGGAGCCCACGACGGACCGTCTCGACCTCCGGGAGCTCTGGCATCGCGTCAGTCGGCAGTGATCGCGTTGAACGCCGCTGCTGCTGCCGCCTGCTCGGCCGACTTCTTGGATCGTCCTTCTCCCTCGCCCATCACCTGCTTCGCGATCTTTGCGACCGCGAAGAACGTCTTGTGATGGTCGGGCCCGGTGGAGCGGACCGAGTACTCCGGCGCAGGCATCGACCGCGTCGCCACGAGTTCCTGCAGCGCCGACTTGTAGTCGAGCCGGTCGAGCGTGGCGACCGCCGCTTCGAGCCGGGCCGAGAACAGACGGTCGATGAGGTCGTGGGCGACCTCCTTGCCACCGTCGAGGTACACCGCTCCGAGCACCGCTTCCATGGCGTCGGACAGGATCGAGACCTTGAGCCGACCACCGGCCGCGTCCTCGCCCCGGCCGAGCAGGAGGTGCTCACCCAGATGGAGCTCGGCGGCGACCTCGGCCAGCGCGGTGGCGTTGACGACGCTCTTGCGGAGGTCGGTCAGCGCGCCCTCGGCCTGGTCGGAGAAATTGCGATACACGATGTCGGCGATCACCCAACCCAGCACGGCGTCGCCGAGGAACTCCAGCCGTTCATTGCTGGCGGTGTCGGCCGACTCGGCCACCCAGGATCGGTGGCACATCGCTCGCCGCAGCAGTTCGGGATCGGCGAAGGCGTAGCCCAGCCGCTGCTCGAGCGAGCCGAGATCGATCAGCACCGCGCCGCCCGGCACTCAGCCGACGCGTGAGTGCACGTAGTCGACGGCGTCGCGCACGGTCTTCAGGTCTTCCAGATCCTCGTCCTCGATGCGGAACCCGACCGTGCGATCGGAGAGCTCCTCCTCGAGCGATTCGACCAGCTCGATCAGCGCGAGCGAGTCGGCGTCGAGGTCGTCGACGAACGACTGCCCCTCGCTGATGCTGCCGGGATCGATCTCGAGGATGTCGGCGAGGCGGTCGCGAACGATCTGGAGGATCTCGTCGCGCCCGATCGGGCCGTGGGTCACATGCGTCTCTGCGGGCACGGCGAAGCATGCTACTCCCCCATCCCGTGCGCAGCTGTGACAGAGTCTCGCGCCATGTCCGAGACGACGGCCGAACGGATCGCATGGGGGGTACGGATCGCGCTGGTGCTGGCGCTCGTGTTCAGCGTGGCGTTCCCGAACCTCCCCCAGTTCGAGGGGAAGGGGATGGCGTTTCGGGCGCCGTTCTACCTGCTCCCGATGGCCGCTGTCCCCATCGGTTGGCGGCTCAGAGGGCGCCGTCCACCGTACCCACACCTGGCCGACGCCCTGATCGTGTCGCCGTTCCTCGTCGACACGTTGGGCAACGCGCTCAACTTCTACAACTCGTTCGACTCGACCGACGACGTCCTGCACCTCGTCAACTGGGTGCTCCTCGTGGCGGGCATCACCCTGCTCCTGCTGCGGTGCGCGCTCCCGAGGGTCGCGACCTGGGCGCTGGGCTACGGGATCGGTGCACTGGCGATCATCTGGTGGGAGGCCGCCGAGTGGCTCGTCCAGGAGCTGGGCACCGCCGGGCTCGACCTCACCTACGGCGACACGATCGGCGACCTCATGCTGTCGAGTACCGGCGGCGCGATCGGCGCGCTGCTCGCACTTCGCTTCGCCCCGACCGCCCGACGGCGGGAACGATCACGCGCTCCGAGCGCGTGATCGTTCCCGCCAGACGTCGGGGTGGCAGTCGGGGGCGAGGGCGTCAGGGGGCCAGGGCGACTTCGACCCCTGTGGGCCGGGCGTCGGCCTCGGGGTAGTAGATGCGAATCGTGTCGTAGTTGACCGCCCACGCGACGCCACCGGCGTTGTCGGCCCAGACGTAAGCGCCTTCGCCGCAGCAGGAGGTGGAGAAGGCGAACTCGTCCCACACCTGACCGGCGAGCGTCTCACCCGTGCGGAGGTCGACGAGCTCCCAGGCAGCACCCGTGTTGACGAGCACGGAACCGTCAGCCGACGGCCCGACCGCTGCGAAGGACGGTCGCTCCCACAACACCTCACCGGTGAGCAGGTCGAGGGCCACGAACGCTTCCTGCTCGCAGGTCGGGATGCCGTCGGCTTCTCCCGCCTGGCGGCAGGCGTTGCTCAGCACCACGTCGCCGTCGGGGCCACCGTCGAACACTGCGGTGTGGAAGCCCTCGGTGGTCAGCGGGCCCTCGGTGTCGTGGAACCACACGGTCGCACCCAACGGGTCACGGCCAAGGATCCCGTTACCCAGATCGAGATCCGGCCCGTAGAGCTCGGAGTTCTCGTTCGCCTGGATGTCGCGTTCGGCCATCAACGTCTCACGGTCGGTGCGCCAGGCACCGTCGACGTACACGCCGAACGTGGGCCCGAACTGCTCTTCCTGGGCGACAATCACCGGCACACCCCCGTCGCGGTCGTCGAGCGAGTAGAGCGTGAACTCACCGTCGAACTCGGGCCGCTCGACGTCGGTCACCAGGCCGTCGGCGAGATCGACGAGCTGGAGCGATTCGGCAGCCTCGAGCAGCAGGAACCGGTCGGTCGAGTCGAGCGTGAACGCTGTCGGGTCGGCGGTGAGTGGCGTGGCGTCCTGGCCCGAGAGCACGTCGAACGCCCGCCAGGCCGACCAGCCGGCGGCTGTTTCCCTGATGTGGACGACGTCGGAGCCCATCGAGTACAGCTCGAACGTCTGCTCCGAACCGCAGCGACGCCAGAGGATCGACCCGTCATCGCCGACGCCGACGAGCTGCCACGCCGGGTCGGTGTCGACCGGCTGGTACAGCACCGCAACGCCACCCGGGATGGGGGTGATGCCGCGGACGATCGATCCGCTCTGCAACGTCCCCTCCGCCGGGCCGTTCGGGAGCCGCAGCTGCAGGTTCGGTTCGAGCCCCAGCCGGCCGAACGAGGATGCGGTCGCGGCGGGTGCCGGCGACGCCGGCGCCGCGAAGAGCTCGGTGTCGGGGCACGACGACACCAGCGGGTTCATCGAGCTCGGCACCACCGTCGACGCGGGCGCTGACGGCTGCGTCGTGGCGGGCGTCGTGTCCATCGACGTCGCGGGCGTCGGCTCCGTGGTCGGAGGTTCGGTCGACGGGATCGGTTCGAACGGCGCCGTGGTCGACACGGGGAGGGTCGACGGGGATGTCGCCGGGGCGATCCCACCTTCGTCGTCACGGTTGGCGACGATCAGGACGCCGGCAGCGATCACCAGCGTCGTGGCGGCTGCCGCGGCCAGCAGCCACCGGGGGCGATGATCGATCGGATCGGTCGCCCGCAACTCGGCGAGCTCGGGTGCGGCCGAGCGGCCGACGATGTCGTCCCACTGATCGGGGACGTCGACCTGATCGAACGCGCGGAGCCGGTCGATCGGGTCGCGATTGGTCTCGGGGTGCTCGTTCATCGGACGGCCTCCGTGTTCAGGAGCTCGCGGGCTCGGCGGGTGGCACGATGGAGTCGCACGCGCAGCGCACCGACCGGCACGCCGAGCACCGGTGCCAGCTCGCGGGGCTTCCACCCCGCGACGTGGCACAGCACGAGCAGTTCACGGTCGTCCGGCGAGAGACCGTTCAGCCGGGACAGGACGTCGGCGAGATCGCCGGCGAGATCCTCGACGGCGATCTCGGGGACCGCAGCGCCGGATCGGCCCCGACGCTGCAACTCACCCCTCGCGATTGCGAAGGCGGAGCGCCACACCCACGCGGCGACGTCGTGGACGTCGTCGCCGCGTCGGAGGACCTGGGCAAAGGCCTCGGCAGCCGCATCGTCTGCGATCGCTCGTGAGCCCGTGTACGCGTAGAGCGAACGCCACAGCCGAGGGTGGTCGGATTCGTAGACCCGACGCACCCGCTGCACCGCGAGGTCGCTCATCACTGGTGCTGATTCCATCACTCCTCAAGGGAGCGGGCAGCGCATTTCGTTACACGCGGATCAGTAACGGTAGTGGTCGGCCTTGAACGGGCCCGACGGGTCCATGTCGAGGTAGGCGGCCTGCTCGTCGGTGAGCTTGGTGAGCTTCACGCCGAGCGCGTCGAGGTGCAGGCGGGCGACCTTTTCGTCGAGATGCTTCGGGAGCACGTAGACACCGATCGGGTACTGGTCGAGGTTGTTGAACAGCTCGATCTGGGCGATGACCTGGTTCGAGAACGAGCAGCTCATCACGAAGCTCGGGTGGCCGGTGGCGCAGCCCAGGTTCACGAGGCGGCCCTCGGCGAGCACGATCACCTGGTGGCCGTCGGGGAACTTCCACACGTCGGTGCCGGGCTTCAGCTCGTCACGGGTCGCGCCCGAGCGGGCGAGGCCGGCCATGTCGATCTCGTTGTCGAAGTGGCCGATGTTGCAGACGATCGCGTTGTGCTTCATCTGCGCCATGTGGTCGACGGTGATGATGTCGGCATTTCCGGTCGCCGTCACGAAGATGTCGGTGGTGTCGACGACGTCTTCGAGCGGGAGGACCTGCAGACCCTCCATCGCGGCCTGGAGCGCGTTGATCGGGTCGATCTCGGTGACGATCACCCGGCAGCCCTGGCCGCGCAGCGACTGCACCGACCCCTTGCCGACGTCGCCGTAGCCGCACACGACGGCGGTCTTGCCGGCGAGCATCACGTCGGTCGCACGGCTGATGGCGTCGATGAGCGAGTGGCGGCAACCGTAGAGGTTGTCGAACTTCGACTTGGTGACCGAGTCGTTGACGTTGATCGCCGGGAACAGCAACTCGCCGTCGGTGGCCATCTTGTACAGCCGCTTCACGCCGGTCGTGGTCTCCTCGGTGACGCCCTTGATGCCGGCCGCCATGCGGGTCCACTTCGTCGGGTCGCTCTTGAGCGTGCGCTGCAACAGACCGAGGATGATCGCGAGCTCGGGGTTGGCTGCCGCCGTCGGGTCGGGAACCTGGCCGTCCTTCTCGTACTGCACACCCTTGTGCACGAGCAGGGTGGCGTCACCGCCGTCGTCGAGGATCATGTTCGGACCCTCTTCGCCGTAGATGGCGGGATCCCAGTTCATCATCTGCTCGGTGCACCACCAGTACTCCTCGAGCGTCTCGCCCTTCCAGGCGAACACGGGGACGCCCGACGGCTCGTCGACGGTGCCTTCGGGCCCCACCACGACCGCAGCTGCGGCGTGATCCTGGGTGGAGAAGATGTTGCAGCTCGCCCAACGGACCTCGGCGCCGAGCTCGGTCAGCGTCTCGATCAGGACGGCGGTCTGGATCGTCATGTGCAGCGAGCCGGAAATGCGGGCGCCGGCGAGCGGCTTGCTCGGCCCGTACTCCTTGCGGATGGCCATCAGACCGGGCATCTCGTGCTCGGCGAGGATCATCTCCTTGCGGCCGAACGGGGCCATCGAGAGGTCGGCGACGCGGTAGTCCTTGCGCGCAGCGATGGTGGATGTCATGGCAGGGCCTCCAGGCAGTGGAAGGGGTCGGTGGCCCGGGCGTTCCGGGCCGTATGGAGCGAGCCGAGGCCTGCTGGCCCGCATCGGATCAGCCCGCGATGCAGGCCCATGCTAGCGGTGGGCACACTCGGCCGGGTGAGGCGGTGACGGACGGCGCGACGCTCAGGCAGCGCAGTCGGCGAGCACCACAGCGGTGACGTCGAGCAGGTAGTCGAGGTAACCGGCCCGGTTGTAGAACCGGATCTGGTAAGGATCGGATCCAGTCGCGCCGTAGGTGAGGAACGCCATGTTCGGCACGACTTCGTTTTCGGCGATCACCAGGTTCGACACGGTCGGCACCTGGGTGCCGGACGCGGCCGGGGTGGGATAGGCCGTGAGGAAGCTCGACACGGGCGCCCAGGCGTACTGGCGACCGAGGCCGGCAGCAGTGAGGTTGCCGATCAGACCGAGCTGAGGGCCGACCGGCTGGCCGCCGATCCTGACGTCGTTCGCGAAGTCGCGGAAGCTCCAGTCCTCGGCCTGGGCCGGTGGCAGCGGCGTCTGGAAGAAGGCGGTCTGGCGGGTGTCGAAGGCGCGGAACGGTGCGACGAGCGGGATCACGCGACCCTTGCACGACGTCGGCGGCTGGTTTCGGACGAGGTAGCCGGTCACGTCGAGGATCGCGTGCGCCTCGCCGGCGAGGTTGTACAGGTAGACGTTGCCGTCGGCCGAGACCGGCACGATCGCCAGGGTCGAGCGGAACTGGCCTCGGAGCAGGTTGACGTTGCTCGTGCTGGGCGGGGTCGACGGCGTCGACGGCTTCGGGTTGAGGCTGAAGAAGGTCGAGGCGCTGCCACCGAGGTTGTTGACGCCGGTGATGTTGACCATCACGCCGACCACGTCGGCGCTGTTCGGCACGATGTCGGCAACGGCCGGATCGCTCGCATCGGCTCCCCAGATCTTGATCGCCCGCTCCTCGCCGGCACGCAGCGGCGCCGAGCCGCCCGACGCGTTGCGGGAGTCGAAGATGCGACCGGGGCCGGTGGGCGGCGCAACGAGACGTGCGCCGTAGGTGCCACCGTTGGTCACGTACCCACTGGACGAGAACCAGCCGAACACGTCGATCAGCACGTCGACGGACCCTGCCGCCAGCGGCGTGGCGACGCGCACGGTCAGCTTGCCGTCACGACCCGGTCGCAGCACGGCGGAGTTGGGGACCACCTCGGCGGGACGGAAGTTGACGATCGAGCTGTCACCGGCGTTCTCACCGGCGCCGTACGCCTTGAGGTACCCGAGCCCCGTCGGGTTGACGACGGTGATGTTGACCGCGACGGCGAGCACGTTGTCGTCGAAGCCGTCGCGATTGGCGTCCCGGAACGCCGGCAGTCCGGCGCGACCGACGACCTGGACATCGAACGTCGGACCAGACGGCTCGGGGCCGGTCGGCTTGCGACCCGCAGGGGCCACGTCGAGCGCCGGGACGCGCGTGTCGAGGATCCGTTCGGGCTCGACCGAGTGGTACTCGCCGCCGGAACCGAACGCCTCGCCGACCGCTTCGACCGTGCGGTCGCCACCGGGCGAGACCGCGACAGCAACGACAGCGGCCGACACGAGCAGTGCCGTGGTCACGGCGGCACGGGCGGCGGTTCGGAGCACACGGGGGGTCACGGGGGATGACTGTAACTCATTCGTCATGTCAGATGCCACCACTCACGCCCACGTTTCGCGATCCACACATCACGCTGCGTGACACGTGCCTCGTCACTCGCCGAACGTGGGCGAGATGGCCTGCGTACGGACCAGATCGTCCAGGCGGGCCTGCTCGGCGTCGTCGAGCGCCACGGCCTCGTCGACGAGCATCACCGGGATGCCGTCACGAACCGCATACGTGCGACGCAGACGCGGGTTGTAGAGCACGGCCTCGGACTCGATGTAGTACAGCGGACCCTTGTCGTCCGGGCATGCGAGGATCGCGAGCAGCGAGGCATCGAGAGACATCGGGAACGCTCCTTGTCGGCCGGCAGAGCCGGCGATCGTGAGGACCGGCTGGGCCGGCGATGGGATGACCGGTCGACGCGTCAGCCGGTGATGAGGACGAGCAGATCGGCGACCTTGGTGTCGCACTCGTCACGGTTCGACGCCTCGAGGTTGAGGCGCAGCAACGGCTCGGTGTTGGACGGCCGCAGGTTGAACCACCACGATCCGCAGTTCACCGTGAGGCCGTCGAGCCGATCCTGCTCGTGATCGGCGAACGCGTCGCTGACACGCTGGATGACAGCGGCCGGATCGTCGACCTGGGTGTTGATCTCGCCGCTCGCGGCGTACCGCTCGAGCGGCTTGCGCAGCACCGACAACGGTTGCTCGGTCCGGCTCAACTCCTCGATCACCAGCAGCGATGCGACGATGCCGCTGTCGGCCCGGTAGTTGCGTGCGAAGTAGTAGTGCGCCGAGTGCTCGCCACCGAACACGGCACCGGTCTCGGCCATGATCTGCTTGATGTACGAGTGACCCACCTGAGTGCGCACGGGTACACCGCCGTGTTCGCGGATCACCTCGGGGACGGCGCGTGAGCAGATCAGGTTGTGGAGGATCGTGGCACCCGGCTCGGTACGCAGGATCGTGCTCGCGAGCAAGGCCGTGGTGGTCGAGCCGCTCAACCCGAGACCGCTCTCGTCGACCATGAACACGCGATCTGCATCGCCGTCGAACGCGAGGCCGAGGTCGAACGAGCCGGCCACCACCCGCGCACATAGGTCGCGCTGGTTGGCGGGCTGCAGCGGATCGGCAGGGTGATTCGGAAAGGTGCCGTCGAGCTCGCCGTACATGACCTCGAGATCGATCTGCGGGATGCGCTCGAACACCGCTGGAACGACCAGGCCACCCATGCCGTTCGCAGTGTCGGCAACCACCCGCATCGGCCGGATCGCGGCGACGTCGACGAAGCCGAGCACGTGCTCGACGAACTGGTCGAGCACCGCACGCTCGCTGTACGAGCCGGAGCGCGAGGCCGGTGGCGGGCCGTTGCCTTCGAGCACGGCGTCAGCGACCGCCTTGACGTCGGCGAGGCCGCTCTCGATGCCGACCGGGCGGGCGCCGGAGAGGCACAACTTCAGCCCGTTGTACTGAGCCGGGTTGTGGGAAGCGGTGAACATCGCACCAGGGGCATCGAGCGAACCAGCGGCGTAGTACAGGACATCGGTGGACGCGAGGCCGAGGTCGATCACGTCGAGGCCCTGCTCGTTGAGCCCCTTCGCGAACGCCGCCACGAGATCCTCGCCCGATGGGCGCATGTCGCGGGCGACGAGGACGCGGTCGCTCTGGCAGATGGAGGCGAAACCGACCCCGAGGGCGTGCGCGATCTCAGCGTGGAGCTGGTCGGGGACGGTGCCTCGGATGTCGTACGCCTTGACGATCTCATCGAGGACTGACATACGGGTGTCGGATGCTACCGGGCGGGCGGGTCGGCCCGGCCGTCGCCATCGGGGGGCGGCGACGAAGAGGCTGCCGAACGGGTGTCGGACGCCCACCACGAGTCGGGGTCGAGCAGGTCTTCCTCGACGTCGGCGAGCGCCGTCCCGGCGAACGGATCGCCCCGGACGTCGGTGACGTCCCGGTCGCCGGAGTCGCCCGCCGCGACGGCCGTCTGACCGGTTGCTTCATCGGCCGCGCCACGTCCTGGCGCCCACAACGGCGCGGGGACGTCGCTGTCGAATCGCAGGTCGCCACGGAAGCGCCAGAACACGCACAGCGCCAGGCCGAGCAGGGTGAGCAGCGCTGTGACGTAATCGATCCCGTTGCGTCCGTAGGTCAACTCGACGGAGGTCGTGGTCGGCACCACCACCATCATGTTCGGCGCCACCCGGTACGGGCCGTCGGCGCCGCTCACCTTCCAGTTCGGGAAGTAGCTCACGCGCACCAGCACGGGCACTCCGGTGCGGTCGACGTCGAAGGCGATCGACTGGTCGCCGATGTCGACGCCGGACACCTGCACCTCGGGCAGCGCCACCGGTTCGATCACCTGACCGGGCACCACGACATCGACGCGGTTCTTCTCGCCCTCCCCGTTGAGCTCGCGGCGGCCCTCGTCGACGACGGCGTCGATGCGCTGCCATGACGACGGACCACCGTCGGCGGGGAGCGCCGCCCATTCGTCCTTGTTCTGGAACCAGCTCGTGCCGAGCTCGAGGTGGCGCTCGCGCTGGTCTCCGCCGCGCTCGTTGACGACCACCGGTTGCGTGGTGAGCGGTACGACGATGTCGGAGCCGGCCACCTGGTAGATCTTCCACGGGTACGACTCGGCGATCAGCGTCAACTCGTCGCGAGCCTCGGCCTGCTGCTGGGCCTCCGTCGAGCGCAGCATGACGTACCGCACGCCGAGGTCCTGCAGGTGGGACACACCGACCTCGGCGTTGTTGTCGGTGTAGCGCAGCTCCCGCACCGGGTTCGACGACTTCCTGGACATCGCCGCAGTCGTGAGGAAGTGATACGGGGTGGTGCCCGACGCCTCGAAGTACAGACCCTCCATCGACCCGATGCAACCGTCGGTCCAGAACGGCAGCAGCATCAACGCCATGGTCGTGCCGTACTTGCCGTTGTCCTCGTGGTTCTCCCACATCGCCCGACCGCACCCGAAGTCGGGGTCGTTGCCGAGCGTGGCCATCCGCGTGACCACCTGGTGGTACTCGGTGTAGTACTCGTTGCGCCCCTCGTAGCCGAGGAAGTTGTACCGCGCCCAGCCGTTGCCGGCAGCCTTGACGTTGGTCTCGGTGGCGCGCACGGTGAGGTCGGGCAGCGAGCCCGGCAGGAACAGACCCGCCTCGTAAGCGACCGTACCGTCGGCGTCGGGGACGTTCTTGCCGAAGACGAACAGCGACTGGAACATGAACCCGAGCACCGCGAACGCCACCAGCGACGTGGTGACGGCGAAGGCCGTGTTGGCGACGTAGCCGGCATCGTCACGGGCTCGGCGGTCGCGGATCATGTTCCAGAACAGCGTGAGCAACTCGACTGCGCCGACCATCATCAGCAGGTAGCGCACGATGTAGAGGAAGGGCAGCAGGCGTGGGTTCCAGAGCAGACCGATCACCGGCAGGCTGTCTCGTGCGAGATAGACGCCGATGACGAGCGCCACGCCGGTGAGACCCAGCGCCACCCCGTTGAGATTGCGCCGCACGATGCAGGAAGCGAACCCGACGATCGCCAGCGAGGTGATCAGGACGTCGAGCGGCGCCGTGAGCGGGAAGAACATGTCCCACCAGGAATCGAACGAGCCCTGACCCGGCTCGCCGCCGTACTTCATGTCGGTCATGAAGGCGTGGTTGCCGAGGAACGGACCCACCCACCAGGCCATCAGCAGCAACGTGGTGATGCCGACGGTGACGGCGTAGACGATCCGCTTGCGGTCGACCCAGACGAGGGAGAAGATCAGCGCCGCGCCCGCCACGAAGATCAGCACGATGCCGTGAGACACGCATGCGGTGGCGATCAGTACCGCCGCCCACACCCGGTACTTGCCGGTGCGGAGACCGGCCGCGAGGACGCCGAGGCCGAGTATCCCGAGCGACAGCGAGATGGAGAACGAGAACTCCCCCGCCATCGTGGATCGCAGATTGCCGCCGTAGATGCTGAAGCTCTCGTCGAGCGCGAAGCAGACCCCGGCGACGGCGAACAGCTCGGGCATCGGGTAGCGGAACTTGGCGAGGCGGCCGAACGCCCAGCAGCAGGCGGGCAGGGTGATGAGGCCGACGACGCTGATGACCTTCATCGCGACGCCGTACGGCAGGACCGTGTCGACGAGCAGGATCATGAACGCCGGCAGCACCATGTAGAACCGGTACGCCGGCATGCCCGCGTACCAGTCCATCGACCAACCGTTGAACCATCCCGCCGGGAGCAGGTGGTCGCGGAGGTAGGCCGGGCCCCACACGTGGGCGCCGAAGTCGCCGCCGGTCGGGGTCGTGTCGTCGAACACCAGGTCCTTGCCGGGCGACAAGGGGTTGAAGTGGACGACGTTCATCATGATCGCCGTGGTCGCGGCGAGCGTCACGACGGTCAGCAGGAACGTCACGACCCGCTGGGTGGGCCATGGCCGGTTCAACCATTCGATCTGACGGCGGAACACGCGCCGACGGGTCCGTTCCCACCAGGGCAGTGCCACGGGCCGATCCCCGGCCTCGGACTCGTCCAGATCGTCGATCGGGGCATCGTCGGTCAGGACCGATGTGTCGCGTAGCTCGGCCAGATCGACACGTTCCCCCGAGTCGGCGTCGACCCCCTGCCATCGCGCCCGCACATATGCGGGCTCGGTTGTGCCGTCGTCGTTCGATGCCGACGACGGCGGGTCGACCCCGTCGAGCGTGTCGTCGGGGCGTTCGTCGAGAGGTTCGTCGAGGGGGTCGTCGAGTCGATCGGTCATGGGCGCGCGTCCACGGCGGGAGCCACAGTCTTGCAGGTGGACCGTGCGCCACCCAGTCACCCGGATGACGGTGTGTCGGGTCAGGCGAGCAGGATGAACAACCCGGTTGCATTGAAGGCCGCGTGGGCGAGGATCGACGGCCCGATGCGGCCGGTGACCAGCACCCCGACGCCGAACACGAGCCCGGCGACGAAGAGACCCGGGATCTCGACCGGGCTGAAGTGGATCGCGGCGAACACGAGGCTGACGAGCACCAGCGACGCCACGGCGCCGATCGCCCGTCCGATCGACCGCTGGAGCAGCCCCCGGTACACGAGCTCCTCCACGATCGGGGCGCCGACCACCACGATCAGGGCCAGCAGGACGGTGTCGAACCCGCCGGCCCGGTCGACGAGCTCCTGCGCCCGCTGCTCGACCTCGGACCCGGCGAACGTGTCGGGCCAGATCGCCCGCAGCGGCACGTAGACCGCGGGGACCAGCGCGAGCTGGGCGGCGACACCGGCCGGGACGGCCAGCAGATCGCGCACGTCGAAACGCACGGCCAGGTCACGCAGCACGTCGCCCGTGCCGCGCCGGGACGACACCCACCACACCACGGCCAGCGACACGACCCATCCGAGCGTGGTCGCGGCCGCGATCGCCGGGATCGACGGATCGTCGACGCCGCCGTTGATCGCGACCAGTGCGAGCGATGCGGCCAGGAACGGGCCGCCCACCCATCCGGCCATCCACGCCGAGACGGCAGAAGCGGCCGGGATCGCGGGCGCGTCGGCCGCAGGGGTCACGGTGGTGTCGGCCACCCCGACACGCTAGCGGTGGGCGCTCGCGGCGGGCGGTGGCCTGACCCGGCCTCACCTGATGTCGCTGCGGTCACTGCGCGAGGCAGAACAGGGCGAACTCGAGCTCGGTCCCGTCGTCGGCCAGGAAGACACCGACGTCGAGCCCGCTGGCGGTGCTGGCCGCGAGGACGATCGGCGGCGGACCCGGTTCGGCGAGGAGACAGGTCAGCGGAGCGCCCATCGCGACGGCGAACATCGGATCGGACGTGATCGCCGCAGGCAAGCCGAGCGAGAAGATGTCCGAGCGGCCCTCACCACCCGCCTGCTGCACCGCCAACGCCACCTCCCCGTGGGCCACCGAGTCGACGAGGCCACCCGCGGCGATCGTGTACGGCTGCCCGGGATCGACAGCAGCGCGGACCGCAGTGTCGATCTGCTGCTGGAGTGGAGCGGTGGCGATCGGCTGCATCTGCCGCCAACCCCCCACTGTCCACGCGAGCGCGACGCACGCGACGGTGACCACACCAGTTGATGTGCCGACACCGGGCCGGGGCGGGACGCGAGCGAGGACGGCGGGCACGAGCGCGAGCAGCACCAGCGCGGACACGCTCGCCAGCGCGCCGACCGACGGGGCGAAGAGGTACGGGAACAGCGGGGGAGCGAACCCGAGCGCGACGGTGACCCACACGATCGACACCACACCGAGAGCAACGGCGATCGGGACGACCGCCTCGCGGGTCGCGGCGATGGCGACAGCGACGGCCAGGGAGAGCACGATGACGACAGCGACGATCAGGGCGCTCGATGCCGTCTCCAGCCCGGTCGCCCTGAGCGCGTCGCCGCTCGCGATCGACCACGGGAGTACGAGGCGTCCCACGTGCCGTCCGGCTTCGGCGATGCCGGCCGCTTCGCCGTCACCGCCGTTGCGGAGGGTCCGCGCGATGTTCGACTCGCTCCCACGAACGAGATCGAGCAGCGGCCCTGACCACAGAACGATCGTCACGCCGGCGGCGCTCCAGCGATCGGTTCGAGTGCCAGCGCGCCCGACCACGACGGCGACGACGGCAAGCGCGAGCAGCCCGAGTGGCAGGGCCGACACGTGCTGGTGTGCGGCGAACGACGCTGCCACGACGGCGAGCGGCCACGCGGCAGCCCCCCGGACGATGACCAGCACGACACCCCACGCAGCGGCATAGGCCGCGAGCACAGCGAGGTACGGGTTCCAGGCAGAGTGCAGGTTCCAGCCGAGCCCGAGGTGCAGCAGCAGCGCGCCGCCTGCGGCGGCGATCAACCCCGTGCGACGGCCGATCCGCCAGCCGGCGGCGCCCGCCGCCAGGGTCCAGGCCAGGTTCAGGGTGACCGCGGTGGCGGGCAGGGCCGCCGAGCGACGTCCCGAGACCCAGTAGGTCGCGGCGAACACCCACTCGCGGAGCGGTCCCGGGTGGTGGAAGTCGAGCCGGGAGTAGGCACCGACGAGCGGGATGTCACCGCTGCCCACGCGCTCGAGGTGGAGCTGCAGGATCGCGAGGTCGTCGTTCGCGTTCCAGTGCCGGAACCGCACCAGCGCGCCGGCCCACACGACGACCAGTCCGGCGACCAGCAGACCGCGGATCGACCCTCGTGGCAGCACGCGGCCCGAGCGTAGGCGTTCCCCGAACCGGCGACAGCGACGGTCGGGTGGCGGCGTCAGACGGCGACGGCGTGGTACATCGGTGTCGCGGCCGTCTCGACCTGGCGTCGATCCCGGACCTGCCACCCCTGCGGAGCGGTCAGCCGGTCGGCGTGACGATCGCACAGGTCGTACGCGTGTGGGTCTCGCTCTGCCGAGAGCGCGTCGAGCCACACCTGCGCATGTGAGTACTGATAGGTCAGCGTCACCGCCGCCCGTTCGCTACATCCCGTCCGGGAACACTGCCTCGCCATGCGTGAAACCGTACGGCGACGCAACGCTGTGTCCAGGGATACCCGCGCTGTGCCACCTGTAACGGTTTGGAGAACGATCAGGCAAGCGTGTAGGGGGGCCCTAGCATGTCGGAATGGACAAGCTGCCCCCTCCCCCTCCGCCTCCCCCGCCGGGTCGCGGCAGGCAGCAGGGCCACTCCAACGGCCCTTCCCCCGAGCGTCGCGGCGGCAACGAAGAGCGGCGTCCGAGCTTCGGCGGCGGTGGTGGTGGTGGCACCGGCCCCGACGGTGAGAAGCGCCCGGCCAACTCACTGCGGCGCTGGCTCCCCTGGGTCTTCGTCGGCACGCTGATCGCCATGTTCCTCGTTCCTTCGCTTCTCCCGAGCAACGAGGGCGACGAGCGCACCTACTCGCAGTTCATCGCCCTCGTCCGCGCCGGTGACGTCGAGTCGATCGAAGTCCAGACCGGCACCGGGAAGATCACCGGCACCCTCGAGAACGGTGACAGCTTCGTCTCGTTCGGTGGAGGCGATCGTGGCCTCTCCGAAGACGACGAGCAGCTCCTCAAAGATCAGGGTGTCGAGTACAAGTTCGACCCGCCCAGCTCGAACTTCCTGCTCTCACTGCTCACCATCATGCTGCCCGTGATGCTGATCATCGGCTTCTTCGTCTGGATGCAGCGCCGGGCGCAGGGCCAGATGGGCAACGTGATGTCGATAGGGCGTAGCCGCGCCAAGGCCTACTCCACCGACAAGCCATCCACCACGTTCGCCGACATCGCCGGTTACGAGGGCGTCAAGCAGGAGATCACCGAGGTCGTCGACTTCCTCCGCATGCCCGAGCGCTTCAAGGAGATCGGCGCACGGGTGCCCAAGGGCATCCTGCTCGTCGGACCTCCCGGCACCGGCAAGACGCTGTTTGCACGAGCGGTCGCCGGTGAGGCCGGCGTCGGGTTCTTGTCGGTCACCGGCTCCGACTTCATGGAGATGTTCGTCGGCGTCGGCGCCAGCCGCGTCCGCGACCTGTTCCAGCAAGCCCGCCGGATGGGGCGGGCGATCATCTTCATCGACGAGATCGACTCGATCGGCCGCAAGCGCGGCGCCGGGCTCGGCGGCGGGCACGACGAACGCGAGCAGACGCTCAACCAGATGCTGTCCGAGATGGACGGCTTCGAGACGTCCGAGGGCATCGTCATCATGGCCGCCACCAACCGCCCCGACATCCTCGACCCGGCGCTGCTGCGCCCCGGCCGATTCGATCGCCAGATCGTGGTGCCGCTGCCCGAGTTCGGGGAGCGCCTGGCCATCCTCGAGGTCCACAGCCGTGACAAGCGAATCGGCACCGACGTCGACCTCGAGACCATGGCCCGGGCAACGCCCGGCATGGCCGGCGCCGACCTCGCCAACCTCGTCAACGAGGCCGCCCTCATCGCAGTCCGGCGCAACTCGAAGCAGATCGAGCGGATCGACTTCGAGAACGCTCGCGACCGCGTGGTCCTCGGTGCGCAGCGCGAGTCGTTGATCCTGAACGCCGAGGAGAAGCGCGCCACTGCGTTCCACGAGGGCGGGCACGCGTTGCTCGCCACCGTGCTCCCCCACGGTGACCCGCTCCACAAGGTGACGATCCTGCCTCGTGGCATGGCGCTCGGCGTCACCTGGAGCCTGCCGCAGGAGCGTCACACGTACTCGCGGGAGTACTTCGAGGACACGATCTGCAAGGCAATGGGTGGGCGCGTCGCGGAGAAGATCGTGTTCGGGCACCTCAACTCGGGTGCCGCCAACGATCTCGAGCAGTCGACCAACATCGCCCGCCGCATGGTGCGCGAGTGGGGCATGAGCGACGCTGTCGGGCCGATGGCGTGGCACGGCCAACAGCAGGTGTTCCTCGGCGAAGACCTGATGTCCCAGGGGCGCGAGTACTCCGACGAGACCGCCAAGCTGCTCGACACCGAGATCGCCCGCATCCTCCACGCCCAGGAGCAGCGCGCCCACGACCTGTTGCTCAAGCACCGGCGTGGCCTCGACCTGATCGCCGAGGCACTGCTCGAGCACGAGACGATCGACGGTCCGGCCGTGGCCGAGCTCATCCAGCAGGGCTTGATCGACGGCGGCAGCGACGAGCACTTCGCCGGCAACGTCCTCGGCGTTCCCGACTGATTCAGTGTTCGTGACGGTCGCACCCACCGGCGCGGTCGATGCTGCCCGGTGACCGGGCCTCGGCCACGGCCGCCCACAGGTCTGTCGCGGTGACGGGGCCCAGGAAGCCGGTGCGCACCGTGCCCTCGGCGTCGGCGACCACGAGGCAGGGCACTGCGTCGATGGCATAGCGACTGTGGGTGTCGCGCCGCGTCTGGAAGGGCACGATCTCGACCACCACGTCGTCGCTGCGCAGCACTTCGGCCTTGCGCACGACGTCGGCGCACGTCGAGCACGACTCGGACGAGAAGACCGCGACCAGCCACGGCGACTCCGGGTGTGCGAAGTCGCTGCGGTCGAGCTGCGACGGCAACTCGCGGCGCGGTTGGGTGGGCGGGTCGATCTGGCGCCTGCGCCTGACGACCTCGCCGACGGCCGCTGCGACGGCGACGATGACGATGGCGATCAGCAGACGCTCCACGTCGACCAGTTCTATCAGCGTGCGGGTGCCGGTCAGGCGGCGGGGATCGCCCAGGACGACACGCGGAGGTCGCCGCGACCGGCCGGGAACGAGCGCTCGACGAACACCCGGTTCGTCGCCTCGATGACGAGCGGTCGACCGAGCGCCACCGGGTCGACGATGTCGAGCTCGAGCCGCTGGGCGGCTGCGAGCGGGACGTCGACCAGCCCGGGGATCGGCACCGGGCCCGAGGCCCCGATCGCCGACACCGTGACCGAGCCGGGCGAGTTGTCGGCATTGTGGATCACCAGGGCACCAGGTGTTGGCCCGGACGGCGCCTGCGGCACGAACCAGGTGGTAGCCAGATAGCCATCGGATCGTTGCGGGGCGCCGGCGATCACCGAGGTGCCGGTCTCGCCGTCGAGCACCTGGGTGGTGGCACGTTCGACGACGAGCGATTCGGATGCGAGGGTGGAGAACACCATGCTGTACCCGCCGGTGGGGAAGCCCTCGATCGTCGCGGGGTCGAACACGACGACCTCCTTGGCCGGCACCTCGATCGGATCGCCCCCTGCCGGCACGGCAGCCACGCCGAGCACGACCCAGTCGACCTCGATGTCGTCGTCGGTCGGGTTGTACAGGGAGTACTGCTCGGTGAAGCCGTCGCCCTGGCGGCCGTTCGAGAACCACCACTGGACCCGCGACTCGGGCGATGCGAGCGACACCTGTGTGCCCAGCCGGCCGCCACCGAGGAACCACTGGGAGCGCGCCACGACCAGCCGGCCGCGCGACGTCTCGACGCTGACGGCGAGGATCGGCTCCCCCTGGGCGCCGGCACCGGGCGCGCCGAGATCGACCACCCTGGTGCTGCGGGCGGGGACGGTCAGGCCGCTGTAGGAGCCCGGGGCGCGCGGACCCTCACGGGTCGCGAACTCCAACGTGGCCACGACGGTCTGGTCGTACGGGTTCGAGAGCACGATCTGGTCGAGGCTCCCCTCCGCCGTCGAGCCGTCTGCCAGGTACCAGGTGTCGGACGTGGCGTTCGCGCAGGCTGCGCTGCTGTTGCCACTGGGCCGCAGCGATTGCTGCTCGGCGAGCACACCCCCACCGTCGATCTCGACCAACGCGGCGACCATGGCGCCGGGCAGCGTGGCATCGAGGTCGACCGTGACGGTCGACCAGGCGGCGACGTCGAGCGCGAGCCTGCGGTTCTCGGCGCGCTCGTTGTAGAGCAGCACAGAGCCGGTGCGTTGCGCATCGGATCGGTTCACGATCACGACGGCACCGTTGACCCCGTCCGCTCCGGTGGCGGGCACTCCCGGGCAGAACCACGTTTCGGTCAATGCACCGGAAACCGGAGCGGATGGCATCCAGCCGACGGCCGCCCGGCTGAACTGCGGACGCGCCGCCGACGAGGTGTCGCGGGCCCCGGCCACGACGCCGATCGCAGCGATCAGCACGAGGACCAGGATGGGGATGCGGCGCACGGTCATGCAGGTGCTCCTCCCGGCCGATCGGGATCGGCCTCGTCGACGCGCTGCACGAGTGCTGCCAGATCGACGTCGTCATCGTCGACGGCGCCGGGTTTCGACGCATCGAAGCCCCGCAGCGCCTCCGTGATGTCGGAGCGCCGGCCGACACGACGGGTCTCACCCGTGATGTCGGTCGAACGCCGGACCGCCGACGACACCGCCGGGGGCGGCGGTGGCAGGTTGGCGTCGACCGGCCCCGGATCGACGTCGGTGTCGACGAAGCCCTTCGCGGCCTCGGGCCAGGCGTCACCGTCTTCCCAGGTTTCGCCGTCGCCCCAGGACTCGTCAGGCCAGCCGTCGCCGTCGGCGTCGTCCCAGTTCGCACCGAGCACCTCGCCTGCGATGCCGGCCGACACGGCAGGCTCGCCGGCCAGATCGATGATCGTCTCGTCGTGCACGACGAGCGAGCGACGGCGCCCGAAGGCCGTGCGCGCACCCGCTGCGATCGAGAGGACCGCGATCCAGAGGATCAGCTGAACGGCCAGCCAGATCGAGCGGGAGCCGTCGCGGTCGTACATCACCGAGGCCGTGCCCCCCGCCGGCACATCGAACGCAGTCGTGAGTCCGAATGCGGGGCGCGGTTCGATCTGGGTCCCGTCGACCGACAGCCGCAGCCGCTCGTCGAACGGGATGGCGACGTGCACCACCCCGCCGGCGACGACCTGACTCGCTGCGAACGACCGATCGACGCCGGGCAGCACCGGTGTCGCGCCGCTGAAGTCGGACTGGACGAGCACGTCGTCGCCTGCCAGCTCCGATGTCGTCGCCGTGTCTCCGGTGAGTTGCGCCCCGACAGGCATCCACGACTCGTTGGCGAACACCTCGAGCACGGGTGGGCCTGGCACGGATCCGATGTCGAGCTGGTTCTGGAGCGCGGCCAGCAGCCCATCCGGCGGTTCGATCGGCGCATCTGCGGTCGAGGCGACACCGTCGACGTTGGGCACGATCAGGTAGCGGATGCCATGGGGTGCCAGCAGCCGGCCAGCGCGCAGGGTCGACCCGTCGGCGACGAGCTGGAGGGCGCGCTCGATCGCGTCGTGACCGTCGGTTCGAGGCACCGGGAAGCGATCGGAGAAGGTCAACGGGCCGGCATCGACCACCGCGTACGCGACGCCCGGGGCATACTCGCGACCCGGCACCGGGAGCACACGGGGGTCGCCCACGTACAACACCCGATAGTCGCCGACGGTCGGATCGACACGCAGGAGCGAGTCGAGGAAGGTGGTGAGCGGGGTCTCGGGCGACCGCCACGCCCCGTCGCCGATCGAGATCGCGCCGGGCACGAGGCCGACGACGATCGCCCCGACGCCGAGCACACCCAGCGGTTGACGCCAGCCGAAGCCACGGTCGAGGACGTCGGCGACGAACCCGCCGACGACCGCCGCCGCCCCGAGCGCGAGACCGAGCGCCACAGGCGCGGCGAGCAGTGCCGGACGCGGGAGCGCCAGTGCGATCTCGCCACGACTCGAAGCGAGCAGCACACCGCCGAACCCGAGCACCAGCGCGGCGCCGCGAGCGCTCCAGGTGAGCCGCCAGGCGCGGGTGATCGCCAGAGCAGCGACGACGGGGATGTAGAGCGCGAGCGCCAGCCCGGCGAAGCGCGTGCCCGACGGGGCGAGCGTCGAGACCTCGGCAGCCGACCGGCCCGACGCACCGGCACCCTGGGCTCCCACCAGATCGGCCCAGGTCCACGCCAGGGACCACGGGAGGTTGAGTACGAACGCGACCACGCATGCGACCGCGGTGCCGGCCATCATCCAGGCGGCCACGCGCCAGGAGCCGCCGGCGATCAGCGTGGCGAAGGAGACGAGGACGCCACAGGCAAGGAACAGCACGATCGCAACGGGCACGAACGCAGCCGCGAGGGCGAGCACGAGGCAGGCGAACGCGGCGGCCCGCGCCCGATGCCGCAGCCCCACCTCGGCGACGCCGTCGACGAGGTCGTACTGGGCGGCAGACGGATCGGCCGTGGCGAGCCCGGCGATGCGACGCACGAGATGGAGCATCCACGGCAACGTGGCCCACCAGACGAGTGCGCCGAAGTCGCCCTGGCCGAGCACGCCGGGGACCAGCGGACTGCCGAGGTACACGACCGTGCAGGCGATTCGGGCCCGGTTGGACGGGAACACCGTGGCGAGACGCCATGCACCGAGAGCGCCGGCGAACACGAGACCGATGACGGCGACGGTCATCAGCAGCGACATCCGGAACAGGGCGACGACGCTGGCCAGCGCCACCACCGCCCAACCCGTCGGGGTCGAGGCGGTCGCTCCGTACGAGCGGGAATCGAAGCTCGCTCGGTAGTCGTCGAGGAGCTGGCGCGGACTCTCGGGGAACGGGAGGAACTCCCCGACGGCGGGAACGCCGTCGCGGATGTACGAGCGACTCCCGATGATCACCGCGACGACGATGCAGAACCAGCACAGCAACGGCCCGAACGACGCCTCGCGCCAGCGGCGCACCGTGGTCCCGGCACCGACGAACGTGGCTGTCTCCTTGCCGCGTAGATAGGACGTGAGGCGCGAGCTGCCGCGACCCTGGAGACCGAGCACCTCGCGCTCGGGCACCGCCCGCTGGCCGCGGATCGAACGACGGCGGGCGATGATCGCTCCGGTGCGCGGCACGAGCCCCACGAGCGCTCGCAGCGACGACAGCGCCTCCCCCAGCCGCCCGGTGAACAGGCCGACGACGACCTCGACCACGGTGAGCGCGACGAGTTGCAGGGAGCGGGCGAACAGCCTGGAGCCGCCCGTGAGGGTGGCAACCGATCGCATGCGGTGCCGGCTGCTGATCGCGCGGTGGTTGATGTCGGGGCGTCGCTCGACGAGTCGCTCGCGATGCCGCACCCGCGCATCGGGAGCGACGACCACCCTGGCGCCCGTGAGGTGGGCGCGCCAGCACAGCTCCACGTCGTCGCCGTGGAACGTGATCGACGGATCGAAGCCACCGAGCGCCCGGAACAGATCGGCCCGAACGAGGAAGCACGCCGAGGGCAGCACGAACACGTCGCGGACTGCGTCGTGCTGTTCCTGGTCGACCTCGTCGGGCCCGACGATCGGGTCGACCTCGCCGAACCGGTCGAGCCCGAGACCGACGTGCTGGAGCAGGCGCGGCTCGTCCCAGTCGACCAGCTTGGGACCCACGAGCCCGGCGTTCGACCGGAACACCTCCGCGACCATGATGCGGACCGCCCGCTGGTCGAGGGCGACGTCGTCGTGGCTGACGAGGAAGAAGCCGTTGTCACCCTCGACGAGCCGGAGCACCTCGTTGACCGCGGGACCGAAGCCGACGTTGGCGCCGAGCTCACGCACGAAGGCGTCAGGGAGGACGGCGTGGATACGGGCACGCACCACGTCGATCGGATCGGTGTCGGAGTCGGGCGGGGCGAGGAGGAACAGGTGCCGCAGGTTCGGATAGTCCTGCGCGGCGAGCGATGCCAACGTCTCGTCGAACCAGTCGCCCGGCTCGTGCACCACCATGACGGACACGACCGAAGGGACGAGTTGCTGGTCGGCGTCCACGATGGAGCGAGGCTAGCGGGGGGCACGGGAAGGTCGCCGTCACCGGTCATCACGTCGGTGACCGACGCCACGGTGCCAGGTGGCGAGTGCGCTTGCATTTGCAAGCACTGATCGATACCTTTGCAATCACACCGGGCGCTTCGAGCGCCTACGCCCCCACCGGACGCGACAGAAAGCCCACACCATGAACAACAAGACCAGCAACAAGACCAGCAACAAGACCAGCAACAAGACCAGCAACATGACCAGCACCGTCACCAGCACCGTGACCGAGCTCGCCGAGAACGTCACCAGCACCGTGAACGGTGCCGTGGCCGACATCGCCGACGCCGTCAGCAACACGCTCAACAGCACGGTGAAGCGACTCGATCTCTCGAAGCTGGACCAGACCCGCTTCCAGATGCCGGCGCTCCAGGTGCCGGCGTTCCAGAAGCCGGCGTTCGAGCAGCCGTTCGACACCGACCGCCTCGCCGAGTTCGCCCGCGACGCCGCCTACGTCGGGATCGGCGCAATCGTCGTCGCAGTACAGCAGGCCGACGAGACGGTCCGTTCCGTCGCCGGCACCGTCACCGAGACCCTGTCGACCCGGGCACGCGGGCTCGCCGACGCCATCCGCTGACCCGTCTGGGGCACGCGAACGGCCCGCCCGGCACACCGGGCGGGCCGTTCCGCGTGCGCACAGGCGCGGCGATAGTGTTGGGCCCTCGTGTCCACGACCGCCACCACCGCGCCACGGCGCGCTCCACTCCCCGAGGGCACGCTGCCCGTCGGACTCTCACTCCTCGTGGCCGGCGTGGCGACGTTCGCCTTCTTCCGGGTCGGCAGGAACGCTCTCGGTGGTGACGACGAATTCCAGCCGATCCAGTCGATGTGGTTCGCGACCTTTGCCCTCGCCCCCGGCTTCTTCCTCCCGCTCGAGCAAGAACTCGGGCGTGCGATCGCCCATCGCCGGGCACGCGGCGAGGGTGGTCGGCCCGTGTTCGCCCGGGTGCTCCGGCTCGGCATCGGCATCACCATTGCCGTGCTCGTGGCGATGGCGGTCTTCAGCCCGCTGATCACCCGGGCCTACTTCGACGGCGACTGGTGGATGCTCGGCGCGCTGGCCATGGCGTTCGTGGCGTACGCCCCGGCCCACCTCGCGCGCGGGGTGTGCTCCGGTTCCGGTCGATTCCGCGCATACGCGCTGATCATCGGGGCCGACGGCGTGATCCGCATCGTCGTCTGTGTCCTCTTCGCCGCGATCGGGATCACCGAGCCCGCCCCGTACGCGTTCGCGGTCGCCCTGTCACCACTGGTCGCAGTCGTCACGCTCGGAGCGCGAGGCAAGCTGGGCACCGATCCGGGCCCGGAGGCTCCGTGGGCCGAGGTCACGCAGAACCTGGGGTGGCTGCTGCTCGGCGCGGTGTTCGCCGGCGCCCTGCTCAACGCCGGCCCGATCGCCGCCACGGTCCTTCGCGACGACGAGCCCAGAGCGCTCGTCACCCAGTTCGGTTACGGCGTGTTGATGGCGCGGATCCCGCTGTTCATGTTCCAGGCGGTGCAGGCCGCCCTGCTCCCGCGCCTCGCGCGCCTCGCTGCCCAGGGCGACTTCGTCGAGTTCGTCAGCGGCTTCCGCCGCCTGATGGTCCTGGTCGCAGGGATCGGGATCCTCGGCACCGTGGGCGCGTGGATGATCGGATCCCCGGTCGTCGAGTTGGTGTTCGCAGCGCAGCTGTCGGGCCGCACAATGGCGATGCTCGCCCTGTCGAGCGCGATCTACATGGCCGCCATCGCGACCGCCCAGGCCGTGGTCGCGCTGCGCGGGCACGAGTTCGTCGCTGTCGGCTGGGGCGTCGCGGTGATCACGTTCCTGTTGGGCACGTGGCTGTCGAGCGACCTGTTGTTCCGGCGGATCGAGATCGGCCTGGTCGCATCCAGCATGGCTGCGTTCGGTTGCTTCGCAGCAGCGCTCCGCAGCCGGCTGGCCGCCGGTATCGAGTCGCTGCCGACCTCGCCCGGCCCGCTGCCCGAACTACCGCTCGAGAGCTGAACCCGCCCGCCGCGGGCACGGGCCCGGGCTCAAAGCGCGATGCCGGCCTTCTTCGCCTCGATCTCGAGGTCGTTGCGCACCATCATGCTGACCAGTTCGGGGAACGAGACGTCCGGCTCCCAGCCGAGTTCGCGCTTGGCCTTCGACGGATCGCCGATGAGCAGGTCGACCTCGGCCGGCCGGAAGAACTTCGGATCCTGTCGAACGTACGGCCGCCAGTCCTCGATCCCGACCTCGGCGAACGCCCGCTCCACCAGATCCTCGATGGAGTGCGTCTGACCCGTGGCGATCACGTAGTCGTCGGGCTCGTCGGCCTGGAGCATCATCCACATCGCCTTGACGTAGTCGCCGGCGTAGCCCCAGTCGCGCTTGGAATCGAGGTTGCCGAGCACGATCTCCTGCTGGAGCCCGAGCTTGATCCGGGCAACGGCGTTGGTGACCTTGCGGGTCACGAACTCGATGCCGCGACGGGGGCCCTCGTGGTTGAACAGGATGCCCGAGCAGGCGAACATGTCGTAGCTCTCGCGGTAGTTGACCACGATGTCGTGGCCGAACACCTTGGCGCAGCCGTACGGGCTCCGGGGGTGGAACGGGGTCGCCTCGGTCTGCGGGGTCTCGCGGACCTTGCCGAACATCTCCGACGACGACGCCTGGTAGAACCGGATCGGGTTGTTCTCCGCACCGCCGACCATACGAACGGCTTCGAGCATGCGCAGCACGCCGAGGCCGGTGATGTTGGCGGTCAACTCGGCCTGATTGAAGCTCATCGCCACGAAGCTGATCGCCCCGAGGTTGTAGACCTCGTCGGGCTGGGACACCTCGATCGCCTTGACGAGCGAAGGCAGGTCGGCCAGGTCACCCGGCACGGTCTCGATGAACGGCATCTCCTCGAGCACAGCGGCGATCCGCGGGTTGCTCTGTCCCTTGACCATGCCGTAGACGTCGTAGCCCTGGTCGTGGAGGAACTGGGCGAGATGTTGACCGTCTTGACCGGTGATCCCGGTGATGAACGCACGTGGCACGCGAAAGACTCCTGAACGAGTGAAGGACGAGACCGGACCGGCCAACTGACCGGGCGAGTCTACGGCCATGAACGGCGTGGGCGCGCGAATCGGTCCACCGCGGCCCCTCCCCGCTACTCTGGCGGGCCGCGCCGGACCCACCCGTGCCGACCGCCGCCACACCATGTCCGACGCCCCCGAAATGTCCGACGCCCCCGATCCGCTGCGCATCGCCATCGACGTCGGCCCGCTGTACGGGCACCGAACCGGCGTCGGCATTGCCACCGTCGGGATGGTCGATGCCTTGACGGCTCGCACCGACGTCCACGTCGACCCGTTCCTCGTGAGCTTCCGCTCCGATCCGATGCCCGGGCATCGGCGCCTCCCGATCCCTGGGATCGTCGCATCGCACCTCTGGTCTCGCGTGCACGGCCCATCGGTCGACCGCTGGGCGCGAGGTGCTCACGTCATCCACGGCACCAACTACGTTGTCCCACCGACGTCGATCCCGGCAGTGATCTCCGTCTACGACTGCTGGTTCCTGCGCCATCCCGACGACGCGATCCCCGTCGTGCGGCGGGCTGGTGAACGGCTGCGGCGAGCGGTCGCGCACGGGGCGTGGATCCACGCCAGCTCCGACGCCACGGCCGCCGAGGTGCGCTCGCTCCTCGACACCGATCGCGTACGCACGATCCACCTCGGGCCTCCGACCGCGCCCCCGACGATGGGGTCGCTGGCGGTGCCCGCATGCGCAGCCGAACTCGGCGGTGACCGCTTCGTGCTGGCGATCGGGACCGAGGAGCGCCGCAAGGGCCTCGGCCGCCTCGTCGAATCGTTCGGCACCCTGCCCCACCGCGACGTGCGACTCGTGCTCGCAGGGTCACGAGGGGACGCGAGCGACGACGTGGACGCGGCGATCGCCACACTGCCGGCCGATCGCGCCAGGCGAGTGGTGCGGCTCGGCCGCGTCGACGATGCCACCAAGCACTGGTTGCTGCGCCGGGCCACCACGCTCGCCTACCCATCGCTCGACGAGGGGTTCGGGTTCCCGATCGTCGAGGCCCAGCTCGCCGGAACGCCGGTGGTCGCGAGCGACGCAGGGGCCAACCCCGAGATCGGCGGCGACGGCGCACTGCTCGTCATGTCCGGCGACACCGAGGCGCTCGCCGACGCACTCACCCGCGTGCTCGACGACGGTGGGCTGCGGCTCGCGCTCATCGAACGCGGGTACCGGAACGCCGCCCGCTTCTCCTGGGCCGCGACCGCAGACGAGCTGATGGCCCTCTACCACACGGCGATCGAGGCCGGCCGATGACGCCGACCGTTGCGGTGCTGGCGGGCGGGGTGGGGGCTGCGAGGTATCTACGCGGATTGCTCGGCATCGTGCCGGCGCGAGCGGTCACAGCGATCGTCAACACGGGTGACGACACCGAGCTCCACGGTCTGTCGATCTCCCCCGACCTCGACACGATCATCTACACGCTCGCAGGGGCGATCGACCCCGAGCGCGGTTGGGGGCTGGCCCGCGAGACGTGGCGGGCGATGGAGGCACTGCAGCGGTACACCTCGGTGCGACCTGCCGGTTCGACGGCGGCACCCACCTGGTTCAACCTCGGCGACCAGGATCTCGCGACCCACTTCTACCGGACGGCGCGCCTCGCCGAGGGTGCGACGCTCACCGATGTCACCGCCGAGATCGCTCGCGCCTGGGGACTCGAGCCGACACTGCTGCCGATGACCGACCAGCGATTCCGCACCGTGGTCGAGCTCGCCGTCGGGGACGAAGCGGGTCGCCGTGTCTCGTTCCAGGACTACTTCGTGCGGCTCCGCCACGGCGTGCCGGTGAGTGACGTCACGTTCGAGCACGACGGCGCACGGCTCACCGACGCGGCCGAGGCGGCGCTCGTCGGGGCCGACACCGTCGTGATCGCTCCGTCGAACCCGTTGGTGTCGATCGCCCCGATCCGCGCGTTGGCCGGCGTCGACGAGTTGCTGGCAGCGCGGCGGGAACGCGTCGTCGCCGTGTCACCGATCGTCGGTGGAACGGCGCTCAAGGGGCCGGCCGATCGGATGCTCGTCGAGCTCGGCCACGAGGCATCGGTGGTCGGCGTCGCCCGCCTGTACCGGTCTATCGCGAGCACGCTCGTGATCGATCGCGTCGACGCCCATCTGGCTGACGAGGTGCGGTCGGCCGGCATGCGCTGCGTGGTGACCGACACCGTCATGTCGAGCCCTGAGGTCGCACAGGCGCTCGCTGCGACGACCCTCGACATCTGATCCGTCCGGGTTCGGCCCGTCACCGGAGCGAGCGGAGACCGACGTCGAGCGACGTCCAGGGCGACCAACCGAGGTGGATGCGGGCCCGGACGGGCGACAGGGCGAACCGCTGGATCTCGTCGGCTCTGGCAGGGGTGGGCACCGGCACCTGACCGCCGCCACCGGCCAACGCCACCCACAGGTCGCGCAGCGTCGTCTGCTCGCCCGTGCCGACATTGATGACGAGACCACTGCCTCGCGCCCCGGCGCGCACCAGGGCATCGACCGTGTCGTCGATGAACAGCAGATCGCGGGTCTGGCGGCCGTCTCCCGACAGCGCGGGTGCGCGTTGCTCCGCGGCCGCGAGCGCCAACGCTGCGACCACGCCCCCGTCAGGGCGCTGCCGGGGTCCGTACACCGTGGCCAGCGCGAGCGCGGTGAACTCGACCGCATCCTGCTCGCGGTACGTGGTGAGCAGATCGACGACCGAGCGGGCGATGACCCCGCGGACGCCGCGGGGCTCGAGCGGCTGCTCCTTGAGCGGCAGATCGCGACTCGCCGGGCGACCATAGATCGCGGTCGCCGGGAGCGCGACGACGACCTTGGGGACGCCGTGCACACGCGCTGCATCGAGCAGCGCGAGCGACGTCGCGAACGCTGCGGCGAGCCGGCTCGGGACCGGGAGGCCCCGCGGGACGGCGGCGAGGTGGTACAGCACGTCGGGTCGGCGCATCCCGATCAACGACGCGGCTTCGGCGGATCCTGCGTCGAGGTGGTGGATCTTGAGCGGGCCGCCCATCGACCGTGCATCGGCGAGATTCGCGAGGCTGCCGTGCGACAGGTCGTCGACGACATCGACGGTCTCTCCATCGGCCAGCAGGCGGTCGACGAGGTGCGAACCGATGAACCCGGCACCACCGACGACGAGGACGTTCACCGGCCGGCCCCGTGCATCGTCACTCGGGTCGCGGCAGTCGGTCGTCGACCAGGTCGTGGTCGGCGGTGACCGTGGCGTGTCGGCCCAACACACTTCGGATCACCGACGCCCCATCGGCCACGGTGCCGGCGATCGTCGAGTCGACGACCTTCGAGCCGGCGCCGACGACGGCGTGCGGCAGCAAGACCGATCGTGAGACCACAGCCCCGGCGCCGATCACGCATGCGTGACCGACGACCGACTCGTCGATCGTGGCCGACGGATCGATGTCGGCGGTGGCGGCGATCGGGTCGCTCTCGGGCAGCCGACGCGCACCGCGGACGACATCGAGGTTGGCCTGCAGGTAGAGCTCCGGTCGGCCGGCATCGAGCCAGTAGTCGGAGGTGGCGACCCCTCGCAGGCGGCGATCGTCAGCGAGCGCCGGGAAGACGTCGCGCTCGATCGACACGCGACGGTCGGGCTCGATCAGGTCGAGCACGCTCGGCTCGAGCACATAGGTGCCACCGTTGATGAGGTTCGACTCGGTGACCCCCGGCGCCGGCTTCTCGAGGAACCGCTGGACGACACCCGCCGCATCGATCTCGACGACGCCGAATGCCGATGGGTCGTCGACGGGGGTGAGATGGATGGTCGCATCGGCTCCGAACCCGCGATGCGACGCCACCAGAGCGGTCAGGTCGACGTCGCAGATGACATCGCCGTTCAGGACGAGGAAGGTGGAGTCGACACCGCACGCTCTGGCCGCGAATGCGATCGCCCCGGCCGTGTCGAGCGGTTCGGGCTCGACCGCGTAGTGGACCTGCACGGCACCGTGGGTGCCGTCGGGGAACGCCTCGGCGAACGGGCCCGGCTTGAACCCGAGCGCGAGCACGACGTCGCTGATCCCGGCTTCGCCGAGTCGGTCGACCAACCGCACGATCATCGGCCGGTTGACGACGGGCAGCATCGGCTTCGGGACGTCGTTGGTGAGCGGCCGTAGACGGGTGCCGAACCCGCCGACGAGCACGACGGCGTGCACGGTTCAGCCGGCCGCGGTGGTGGGCGGCGCGCTCTCGTCGGTGCCGGTCTCGGCGGGGGCGTCGGTCACCGTGTCAGCGCCGGTATCGGTGCCCGTGCCGGTGTCGGACTGGATCAGGTCTTCGGGGCGGATCTGCTGCATGTCGACCGCGCCGAGCTCGGGCAGCTGGCTCGCCCACGGCGGCATGTTCTGCGGGGTGTCCTTCGGGGTGAAGTAGATGCCGAAGACCATGCCGTCGTTGTCGAGGTGGATCCGGTCCATGTTGGCGATGTAGCGGTTGCCGCCGTCGGTGTCGGTGAAGCTCCCCCAGGCCTTGATCGAGACCTCGGCGTCTTCGCCGTTGCACTGCGTCTCGCCCTCGACGTACTCGTCGACGACGTCGAAACCGTTGGCGGGCGGGAAGTTGGGGTTGGGGCCGACGGCGCCGACGTTCTCGAACCGGATCGACTCGTTGGTGAGCTCGACCCCGTAGTTCTCGAGGAACACGCCGAGCACGGCGTTGTCGCCGACGGCGGCCGACGTGTACGGGTGCCAGTGGATGACGCCGTCGTCGTGGCTGTGGATGCCGGTGCGCCGGAAGTCGGTGTTGACGAACCCGCCCTGGGCGCTGAGCTCCTCGAGGTTGCCGTTCAACATGAACCAGTCGTCGCAGAGGTAGAGCCCATACGCAGCGTGCCAGTGATCGTTGATGGTCGGCGGCGATGCGGCGGCCGCCGGCAGCGTCGACCGGCTGTACACGATCAGCCCGAGGCCGATGACGAGGGTGAGCGCTACCGCCGCCGGGAACACGGTGCCGCCCTGGAAGCGCACCTTGCGGCCCTTGCCCTTCTGCGCGAGCTTGGCGGCCTTCTTGGTCGACGAGGAACTTGCCACGTCGGGAGAGGCTAGCGGGGCCGCGCCCGCATCCCGAGGCGCCCCGCCCGGGTCGGGCGGTCAGCGCGCTGCGACGGTGGTGAGGAGACGTTGATACGCAGCTCCGACGGCACGTGGCGACGCCTCTCGCTCGGCCCAGGCCCGGCCGGCAGCACCCATCGCCGCCGCCCGTGCGGGGTCGTCGATCATGCTGCGGATCGCATCGACGAACGCATCGAGGTCGTCCGGAGCGACGTCGAACCCCGCCCCTGCTGCGGCGAGCAGGCGCGGGATCTCGCTCCCAGGATCGATCGAGGCGACGACGGGACGACCGGCAGCCAGGCTCGAGTAGGTCTTGGACGGCACGCTGACGTCACCCAGCCCGGTACGCAGCGGCACGACGTGCACGTCGCCCGACGCGAGCACCTCCCCCAGCCGTTCGATGGGCTGGTACCCGGCGAAACGCAGGTTCGTCACGCCGACCGCGTCGGCCTCCAACGCCCGGCGAGCGGCGCCGTCGCCGTTGATCACGAAGGTCACTGCGGGGAGCCGCCGGGCAGCACCCACCACGAGATCGAGGGACTGGGAGAAGCCGACGTTGCCGGCGTACAGCACGACGGGTTCGTCGCCGATCCCCAACTCGGCTCGGTAGGGCGTGAGCCGGTCGGACGGCACGATGGCGGCGGTGTCGACGAAGTTGGGGATCACGTGCACGGTCCCGGCACGGTGGGGATCGAGCTTGGCGACGACGTTGCGGCGCAGGTCGTCGCTGAGCACGGTGACCGCAGCCGCCCGCTGGTAGCTGACGCGCTCCAACAGGGTGGCGACAGCGATGATCCGCCGGTTCGTGATGGCACCGGTCCGGATCGCAGCATCGGGGAACACGTCCTGGATGTTGAACACGAGCGGGGCTCGGCGGAAGAGCCCGGCCACCCATCCGGTGAGCCCGAGCGTGAGCGGGGGCGACATCGCCAGCACGACATCGGCGCGGCGGAACCACCCGCCCGCTCGCAGCGCCGCCACTCCTGCCAGCGCCGAGAAGCCGACGAAACCGGCGGCGCGGCGCGCCAGGTTGGCTTTGTCGGCACCGGGGAACGGATGGACGCGTGTGATCGAGCCCCACTCGCAACGCTCGGTCCGGATCCACCGGCCGCCCCACCCGGGCTCGATCCGGTGCTCCCGGTACCACGGCAGCGCTGCGACGACGTGGAGCTCGTGGCCGAGCCGGGCGAGCTCCTCGACGATGCGCGTCATCACGGTCCCCGTCGGTGCGGTGTCGGGCGCGAAGTGGGGACAGAGGACGACGATCTTCACGGGGCGCTCATCCTGGCGCACCGATCGACGCAACGGTCCGATAGGCCGCAGCGAGCGCCTCGCCGGATCGTTCGAGCGTGAACGCCAGCGCACGCTCGCGACCCGCGGCGGCCAGCGCATCCGCCGATCCGACCGCTGCGCCCACAGCCGTCGCCCACGCCTCCCCCGAGCGCTCGGTGACGACGATGCCGGCGTCGCCGACGACCTCGCGCATGGCCGGATGATCGCCGCACACGACCGGCGTGCCGAGCATCATCGCCTCGACGAGCGGGGCGCCGAAACCCTCGTACTCGCTGGGGAAGACCAGCGCCGCTGCGGCCGCGACGAGCGCGTCGCGATCGACGTCCGACACCCGGCCCGGACGGATCACCCGGTTCGCGACGCCGGCGGCGTCGATCGCCGCCTGGAGATCGCGCTCCGCGGCGCCCTCGCCGCCGAGCAACACGAGTGCGTGGTCGCCGTCGAGATGGTCGAGCATGTCGATCAGCAACCGATGACCCTTGTGGGGATGGGTGATCGCCGGATAGACGACGAACGGACGGTCCGCGAGGCCGTGGCGTTCCGACACGCTGCGGCGGTGCTCGACGTCGGGCGCGGCGTGTGGCGGCACGCCGTGGGTCACCACCAGCACACGGTCGGGGTCGGTGCCGAAGGCGTCGATGACCGTGCTGCGCACATAGGCGGACGGCGTCGCGATCACGGTCGCCCGTCGCGCCGAACGCGGCATCATCCGGCGCAGGTAGGCGAGGCGCGCCGCCGAGAAGTAGTGGGGGAACTGGCGGTACTGGAGGTCGTGGACCGTGAGCAGCACCGGGTGCGAACCGGTGAAGGGAACGGTGCCACCGCCGTGGTGGACGATGTCGACGTCGCGAGCCCGCACCGGCAACCAGGTGTGCTCGGCGGCGATCCGAACCGCCCGCCAGTCGCGCGGGAACGGCATCGCCACGGTCGTGTACCGGGCGGCGAGCGCCGGGTGCGCCGCTGCGAACGTGCGCTGCACGTACAGCTCGGGGGCGGCACCCGAGTCGAGCGGGAGCCCGGCGAGCTGCCGCGTGAGGTACTGCTCAGACCCGCCGACCCTGCCCGGCGCGAGCCAGGTGAGGTTCACTGCGACACGGAGCGGCCCGCTCATCGCGACGCCTCCGCGATCGCCTCGTGGTACGCGGCGACAGTGGCCGCGACCGTGACGTCCCAGTCGAGTGCAGCGGCGCGCCGGTGACCCGCCTCGACGAGGCGGTCACGGTCGGCGACCGCCTGGGAGAGACCCGCAGCGATCGAGTCGACGTCGAGCGGGTCGACGAGCACGGCGGCACCACCCGCGACCTCCTCGGTGGCCCCACCCCGGCTCGTGACCACGGGCGCGCCGTACGCCATCGCCTCGGCGATCGGCATCCCGAACCCCTCCTCGAGGCTCGGGTATGCGAACACGGTTGCCGCGGCATAGAGCGCCCCGAGGTCGTCGTCCGGGACGAAGCCGAGGAACCGGACATCGCTGCCGCCGTCCGGCACATCACCCCATCCCGGCGCACCGGCCACCACGAGCGGCAGCCCGCGCGATCCGGCGGTCGCCGCCGCCAGCCGGGGGAGATTCTTCCGCGGCTCGACGGTCCCTACCGACAAGACGAAGCGCTCGGGAAGCGTGTACCGCTCGCGCACGCGATCGACATGGCCGGGCACGACCGGGTGGGCGGTGACGCCCCACGGGACGACCCGCAGCCGGTCGTCGGGGAATCCGAGCGCGATCAGATCGTCGCGGGTGGACCGGCTCGGCACGAGGATCCGATCGGCTCGCCGGCACCGCTCGAGACCGGCTCGCATCACCCGGACACCGTGCCGCGTGAACCGTTCCGGGTGGTGCACGAACGCGACGTCGTGCACGGTGATGACCTGGGGGGCGCGGGTGCCTGCGGGGATCGCGAGCGTGGAATGGCACACGTCGATCGGGCCGCTCGCTCGCTCGACCCGAGGGCGACCGAACCGGTTCCATGTCTCGTACAACCACGGGCGGGCGATCGCGAGCTGGCGCACCGGGCCGGGCGGCTCGAACGGCGGCGAGGGCGCAACGGCGTGTCGCCCCGCCACGAAGATCACCTCGACGTCGGGCCGCTCGACCAGCCGTCGCGCCACCTCCAGCGCCGCCACGGTGGTGCCGCCCGGCACGTCGTGCCAGCACTGCTCCAAGGTGTAGGCGACGCGGAGCGGTGGTAACACCGCTCCATCATGCCGAACGGACCACTGCGAGCCCTGGCACCCGCAGGAGTACCGTGAACCTCGTGCTCCTCGCGCTCGACGATGCAGAGGTGACGACCACGCTCGGACGCCTCGGCGTCGGGCTCGCCGCCGGCTTGCTGGTCGGTCTGCAACGCCAGTACGCCGGTCAGGTCGAGGCACGCAACAGCGAGCGGCCCGACGCCGACCTGTTCGCCGGTGCTCGGTCGTTCGCGCTCATCGGAGTGCTCGGCGGGTTGGGCGCCGTGCTCGCGATCGAGCTGGATGCGATCGCCGTCTACATCGTGGTGTTCGCACTCGTGGGCCTGTTCGCAGCCCTGGGCTACTGGGTGTTGTCGCGCCGGGGCGACGTCGGGATTACCACCGAGCTGGCGATGGTCGTGACGTTCATCGCCGGCACCTTCGCCGGCCGCGGGGAGTTCCGCATCGCCGCCGCCATCGCAGTCGGTACGACGGCGCTGCTCGCGCTCAAGCCATACACCCGCGCGTTCGTCGATCGGATCGACGAACGCGACGTGATCGCGACACTCCAGTTCGCCGTCCTCGCGGCGCTGATCCTCCCGATCCTGCCGACGGAGCCGATCGGCGATGCACCCTTCGACGCAGCGAGCCCGTTCAAGGTCGGGCTGATGGTGGTGTTCATCCTCGGGTTGTCGTTCGTCGGGTACGTGGCGATCAAGGTCGTCGGCGCACGGCGCGGCATCCCGGTCACGGGCCTGCTCGGCGGGCTCCTGTCGTCGACCGCCGTCACCCTCACGATGGCGGAGCGCAGCAAGCACGCAGCCGGGCTCACCCGGACGCTCACGATGGCCGTGCTGCTCGCGTGGGGTGTCATGTACGCACGGGTGCTGATCGTCGCCGGGGTCGTCAACGGCGAGATGGTGAGCGGGTTGTGGCTCCCGATCGGCCTCGCCGGGGTGACCGTGCTCGCGTTCGCCGCGTTCCTCTGGTTCGGGCGCGACGACGCCGGTGACGGCACCGCCGAACAGGAGTTCAGCAACCCGTTCAGCCTCGGCCCGGCGATCAAGTTCGGGCTGCTGTACGGCGTCGTGCTGATCGGCTCGAAGGCGCTGTCGATGTACCTCGGCGACGCGGGCGTCTACGTGGGCGCGCTGGCCTCCGGGGCGACCGACGTGGACGCGATCACGATCTCGATGGCGCAGCTGAGCCGCGGCGACGGATCGGTGTCGAACTCGACCGCGGTCAACGCCGTCGTGCTCGCGACGGCGTCCAACACCCTCGTCAAGGGCGGCCTCATCTGGGTCGGCGCGTCGAGGGAGATGCGCCGATGGGTGGTCGCCCCCGTGCTCGGTGCGGTCGCCCTGTCGGTCGCCGCGACGTTCGCGATCTGACCCGCCCTCGGCGTCATCTGACTTACGCCGGGCCGGCGATCAGCCCTGCCGCCACGGCGGGCTCGCGGTACGCCGCGGCCAAGGTGTCGACGGTGTCGTGGGCGTTCAAGCCGCTGGGGTTGGGCACCACCCACAGCTCGGCCCCCTCGAACGGCTCGGGTTGGCGGCCCTGGACCGCACCCTTCGCGCCGAACGCAGCCCGGTAGGCGGTGACCCCTGCGACCGCGACGACGCGCGGGCGCAGGTCGCGCACCAGTGACCGCAGCTGCTCACCACCGGCGCGCAGTTCATCGGCGGTCAGCTCGGACGCCTTCGCGGTCGCGCGGTGCACCAGGTTGCTGATGCCGACGCCGCGTGCGATCAGGTGGGCGCGGTCGTCGTCGGACATGCCGGTGCCACGGTCGATGTCGCGTTCGATGATCCCCGCCAGCCGGAGCGCCGGGTAGAACCGGTTGCCGGGGTGCGCGAAGTGGGTCTTGGTCGCAGCGGTCCACAGCCCCGGGTTGATCCCGACGAACAGGAGCGTGAGCCCCGGCCCCACGAGATCGGGCACGGTCGTGTCGCGGAACGACTCGAGCTCGGCGCGTGTGAAACCCATCGGATCCAGCGTACGTGCGGCGACCACGATGGACCGATGGGACATCCGTACTGGCCGCTGTTCGACCTGGAGATCCGTACCCCTCGGCTCACCGTACGCGGACTCACCGACGAGCTCGCCGTCGAATTGGCCGCCCTCGCCGCGCACGGCATCCACGACCCCGACGTCATGCCGTTCGCGATGCCGTGGAGCCGGCTGGCATCACCCGAGCTCGAGCGGCAGGCGCTGCAGTTCTACTGGCGCTGCCGTGCCGACACGTCGCCGACCACCTGGAACATCAACCTCGCCGTCCAGGTCGACGGTGCGGTCGTGGGCACCACCAGCCTGATCGCGTCCGATTTCGGTCGGATGCGGCAGTTCGAGACAGGTTCGTGGCTGGGGCGCGAGCATCAAGGTCGCGGCATCGGCACGGAGATGCGGATCGCGACACTCACGCTCGGCTTCGACGGGCTCGGGGCCGAGTGGGCGACCACCGGCGCATGGCGCGACAACGCCCCATCCCTCGCGGTGACCCGCCGGCTCGGCTACGTCGAGCAGGGCCACCGGCGTGCGATCCGCGACGACAGCGCTCCCGACACGCTGCTCGGCTTCGAGATGCCGCGCGCCCACTTCGAGCAGCACCTGCGGCGCGACGACATCGAGCTGATCGGCGTCGAGGCCGTGAAGGAGTTGCTCGGGATCAGCCCCTGAGCGCGGCGACGAGCTCGGCGAGCGGCTCTCGGTAGTGGCGCAGCAGCGGCACGCCGGCGGCGGCGAGCGCTGCGTTCTCGAGCACGCCGTTGGCCGGGCGCGGCGCCGGCCGCGACGGCTGCAGCTCGGCCGTGGTGATGGGGAGCACCATCGCGCGGTCGCCGCCCGCCACCTCGACGATGTCCTGGACGAACTCGAACCAGCTCACCGCGCCCTGGTTGGTGGCGTGGTACACGCCGCCGAAGCCCCCGACGCCGAGCGATCGCAGCAGCGGCGCGAGATCGGCGGTGAACGTGGGGCAGCCGTGCTGGTCGGCCACGAACGACAGCGTCGGCCGCTCGTGCATGAACCGCAGCACCGTCTTGACCATGTTCGAGCCGTGCTCGCCGCACACCCACGAGGTGCGCACGATCGTCGCGTCAGGCCCGGCGGCGACCTCGCCGGCCAGCTTCGACCGGCCGTACACCGACAGCGGGTTGGTGGCGTCGTCCTCGCGGTACGGGCGGTCGAGCGTGCCGTCGAACACGTAGTCGGTGCTGACGTGCACGAGATGGGCGCCCACCTCGTCGCATGCCTCGCGCACCCAGCGCACGGCATCGGCGTTGTCGCGGGTGGCGCGCTCGGGGTTGGACTCGCAGGCGTCGACTGCAGTCCAGGCGGCGGCGTTGAGCACCACGTCGGGGCGCGCCCCGACGATCGTTGCGTGCACGGCGTCGCGGTCACCGATGTCGAGTTGGGCCCTCGTCAGGGCGACGACCTCGTCGCCCTCGGCCGTGGCATGTGCGACGAGGTCGTGACCGAGTTGCCCACCGGCACCGGTGATGAGGATGCGCGTCACGCTCCTGCGGCCACCCGGGCCTTGAGTGGCTCCCACCAGTCGCGATGATCGCGATACCACTCGACGGTCTGAGCGAGGCCGGCGTCGAAGTCGCGCTGGAGGGCCCATCCGAGTGCCGTGATCTTGTCGATCTCGACCGAGTAGCGGCGGTCGTGGCCGAGCCGGTCGGGAACCCACTCGATGAAGCTCTCGTCGCGGCCGGTGAGCTCGAGCAGTCGCATCGTGATGTCGCGGTTGGTGATCTCGTTGTGGGCACCGATGTTGTAGACCTCGCCGACGTCGCCACGCTCCAGCACCAGATGGGCAGCGGCGTTGTGGTCTTCGACGTGGATCCAGTCGCGCACGTTGCCGCCGTCCCCCATCAATGGCACCGACGCTCCGTCGAGGAGGTTGGTGGTGAACAGCGGGATCAGCTTCTCGGGGAACTGGTACGGGCCGTAGTTGTTCGAGCAGCGCGTCACCAGCACCGGCAGGCCGTACGTGGTGTGATAGCTGAGCGCGATCAGATCGGACCCGGCCTTCGCTGCGCTGTACGGAGATCGTGGCGTGAGCCGATCGGTCTCGCGGAACGAGCCCTCCTCGATCGATCCGTACGTCTCGTCGGTCGAGATGTGGAGGAAGCGCTCGATGTCGCTGCGGCGAGCGACGTCGCAGAGCACGTTCGTGCCGAACACGTTGGTGTGGACGAACGCGTACGGGTCGACGATCGACCGATCGACGTGCGACTCGGCGGCGAAGTGGACGACCGCGTCGTGCCCGGGGAGGTGCTCACTGACCGCGTCCTGGTCGCAGATGTCGGCGTGGACGAAGCGGCACCGGCGATCGTCGATCAGATCGCGGATGTTGTCGAGATTGCCGGCGTAGGTCAGCTTGTCGAACACGGTGACGCTGTGGTCAGTGTTGGCGAGCACCCAACGCACATAGTTCGAGCCGATGAACCCGGCGGCGCCGGTGACGAAGAGCTTCACGATGAGCGTTCCTCCCGCATGGTCGCGAACGCCGGAGCGTCGCGATCTTTGACCGAGATCTGGGCCGGGTCGTCGACGTCGACCGCGATCGGCCAGTCGATCCCGAGGTCGGGGTCGAGCGGGTTGCACGACCATCCGGCCATGCCTGGCACCCACTCCTGATCGAAGCAGTACACGTACTGGGTGTTGTGGGCGAGCGCCTGGAACCCGTTCGCCACCCCGCTCGGGACGAGCACCTGGGTGCCCGGGCGGAGCTCGACCGTCGCGACCTTCCCGAACGTCGGCGAGCCGGCGCGTAGGTCGAGGTAAGCGCCCAACGCCGCGCCGACACTCACCGTGACGAGCTTGGTCATCGCTTCGGCATGGAGGCCGCGGATCGCCCCCTTCCCGGTCTCGGTGACGTTGATCTGCTGGAACGGAGCGAGGTCGATGCCGGCCGACCGGTACGCCGACCGCCGGAACAGCTCGCGGATCGTGCCGCGATCGTCGGTGATCTGCTTCATGGTCACCACGACCAGGCCGTCGATGCCTGCCTCGCCGATCTCGAAGTCGATGATCTCCAGCGCCATCGCCCGAACCTCGGTCACTCCACGTCGATCTGGCAGTGGTCGCCGACCATCAGCCGCAACGCCCGTGGCTTCTGGCGGCTGCGAGAGACGACCGCGTTCGAGCCGATCAGGCTGTCTTCGAGACGAGCGATGTCGACGATCGACGAATCGTCCATCACGACCGAGTGCTCGACCTCGGAGCGCTCGACGACGCAACGGTTGCCGATCGCCGAGAACGGGCCGATGAAGCTGTCGACGATGCGGGCGCCGGCACCGATCGCCACCGGGCCGCGGATGACCGAGTTGACGACGCTCGCCCCCTCGGCGACGTGCACCCGGCCGTCGATCGTGGACGACTCGTCGACGTCGCCGTCGATGGTCGTCTCGATCCGCTCGAGCAGCAGCCGGTTCGCTTCGAGCAGCGGTGTGAGCTTGCCGGTGTCGATCCACCAGCCGGTGAGCAACTCGCAGCGCACGCGGTCACCTTCGTCGATCAGCCACTGGATGGCGTCGGTGATCTCGAGCTCGCCGCGGGGTGACGGGCGGATCGCGGCGACTGCGTCGTGCACCCGAGGTGTGAAGAGGTAGACGCCGACGAGTGCGAGATCGGACGGCGGGTCGGCCGGCTTCTCGACCAGCGCCACCACGTTGCCGGATGCATCGAGCGTCGCGATGCCGAACCGGTGCGGATCGGGGACCTGCTTCAGGAGGATCTGCGCCGCCGGTGGCGCATCGCCGGAGCGGGCGTCCTGGAACGCGGCGACGAAGGCTGCGAGGTCCTGCTCGAGCAGGTTGTCGCCGAGGAACATGACGAAGTCGTCGTCGCCGAGGAACTCGTGCGCGATGAGGACGCAGTGGGCCAGGCCGAGCGGGGCGTCCTGCGGGATGTACGTGATCGTCGCGCCGAACGCCGAGCCGTCGGCGAGCGCCGCCATCACCTCGTCGCGGGTGTCACCGACGATCACGCCGATGTCGGTGATCCCGGCGGCGACCATCGCCTCGATCCCGTAGAACAGGATCGGCTTGTTGGCGACCGGAACCAGTTGCTTCGCCCGCGTGTGGGTGATCGGGCGGAGCCGGGTACCGGCACCCCCGGCGAGGATCAGCGCTTTCATCGGGCAGCAGCCTAGGGGCGCGCCCGCGCGGCGGAGGCCATCACCCGGCAGGAACGGTGGTGGCCGGGACGCCACCCGTCTCGAACTCGCTCGGGGCGGGGGCGTCGCCGCGGAAGTACGCGAGCACGGTCTCGGCGCCGTCACCGAGGCGCAGCACCGCAGCGTCGCCCACGCGATCGTTCTCGACCGGCAGCGCGTAGGAGCGCAGGCCGACCTGCGCGGCCCGGCGCAGCGTCTCGGCCGCCCGGATCGGATCGAGGCGCGGGTCGATGCGC
>JALHOG010000012.1 GCA_022843125.1 Ilumatobacteraceae bacterium | reverse complement strand
GGTCGCCGACGTCGCGCCGCCGACGACCAGCGCCGCGGTCACGCCGCCCACGGCGATCGCCAGCGCAGCCAGGATGCCCATTTCCGCTGCGGCGGCGACGATCACGTGGCGGCGCGACGCACCCCGGGCGCGGGCGACCGTGAGCCACGCCCGCCGGCGGGCGAACGACACGACCAGCAACTGACCCAGCGTCGCGAGGACCACCCCGAACACACCGGCCGCGGCCAGCACGAGCGTGGAGCGCGCCACGCGCTGCTGCTCGACCTCGAGAGCGAGCACCGGCCCCAGTTGGGCCACGACCCCAGGACGGGTCAGGGTCGGCTGCTCGGCGAACGTGGCCGAGAGCGCGGACAGACCGGCAACGGTTGCATCCACGTTGGCGAGATCGACCCGTCCGGCGCCGAGGTCGCGGCGCTGCTCGAGCGCGAACGCGCCCGAGCCGTCCAGCTGGAACGGCCGGGTGGGCATCTGCTGCGGCGTTGCAATCCCGAACGCGAAGATGTTCGCCCCCGAGTTCGTGTCGGCGACGGTCGGCCGGTGGAGCCGCGGGTCGCCCGACCAGAACGGGTCATCTTCGGGATCGAGCCCTCGCAGCCCGACGAGTTCGGCGACGAACGGATCGGGCAGACCCCCGTTGAACTGCCGCGTGACCAGATCCGTCGGGTCAGGTCCGAGCAGGAGTCGATCGCCGATCGTCCATCCGAGCTCGGCTGCCGACTCGGGGCTCAGCACGAACTCGAACACCGCGAGGTCGCCGACACGCTGTGTCGTCGGTTCCGGATCGCGCCCGGCCACGAGCTCGCTGTGGTCAGCGAGGTCGGGGTGTACCCGGAACGTGAGGTAGGTCGGCAACGGGGGGGCCGGCGCCTCGACGGTCGCACCGAGGCCGACGATCTCGAAGCGATTGGTGTCGGCAACGAGCCGTGGCGAGCCGAAACGGTCGAGCACCGACGCGTCGATCCGAGCAGCGACGGCGTCCAGTCGCTGCTGCGGCTCGGCGAACGGATCGGCGATGTCGCCGCTGGGGAACTCGTCGATCACCTGGATCGCGAGCCTCCGGGCAGCTGGGGGTGCCTGCTCGATCGCACGGTCGAGGCTCGCGGTCTCGGCGGCGGTCAACCGTCGCGGGGCGGCGACCGCGGCGGCACCGACGACGGCGAGCACGATCCCGACCAGCAACAACACCGGCCACTCCGCCCGACCCGTCGCGCCGACGAGTGAACGCCACCCGCCACCGGGCGCGGCGCGAGGTCCGGACCCTCCCCCGCTCACGACGTGTCCCCGATGCGGAGTTCGTCGGCGGTCCGATGGCGGCGCAGGAGGCGCGCCGTGGCGATCGGCAGCGCCATCCCTGCGGTCGCCGCGATCGCGACGATGATCGCCAGGGTCGCCCATGGGATCACGAGCTGTGGCGTGGGTACGGCGCGCCGACCCTCGGCGCTGACTGCGAGGCTCGGCAGGCCCAGACGGGCGAGCGCGACCCCGGCAAGCGCGCCTGCTGCCGCCGACAGCCCGACGAGCGGCAACGTCTCGAGCAGCAACCATCGCCGTAGCTCGCCGGCGCGGGTGCCGAGCGCTCGCAGCACCGCGAACGCCGGGCGCCGCTCCCGCGCGCCGACGACGGCGGTGAGCACCAGACCGAACGCTGCGACGACGAGCGACGCCGCGATCGCCAGGCCGAGGCTGCCCGACAGGCCGACGGCGACCGGTGCCCGGGCGATGTCGCGCGAGCGTTGGCGACGATCGGCGAAGCCGGTGCTCCCGAACGGATCGCCCGACACCGTCGCGCGTATCTCGGCGATCGCACCGGCTTCGGCGACGAGCGCCCATTCGTCCACGACCTCGATGCGGCGCCCCCGGGACCAACGGTCGACGTTGTAGGTCTCCCAGTCGAGCAGGATCGCTGACGGCTGATCGGTCGCAAACGGTACGACGGGCACGACGCCGGCGATCGACACGTCCACCGACGATCCGCCGATGCGCACCGTGACGACGTCGCCGACCGACGCTGCGCTCGCGTCGAGCAGGGTCGGCGTCACGAACGCCGGCACCGTGAACCCGTCGCCCACTCCGGCTGCTGCGGTGCCGGCCCGGACCACGAGGTCGGCGCTGGTCTGCTCGGTGAGCCCGGTGTCGAGTCGGAGTCGGAGGCCGGGCCCGGCGGGGCGCGTCACCTCCGCCGGTTCGACGGCGCTCGGAAGCGCAGCGGGGATGACAGCCCAGTCGGCGTCGAGCGCAACCGACCGATCGCCCAACCTGGCCGGCCCGAGCTGGAGATCGAACACGGCGTGCTCGGGTCGCGGCGTGACGTTCGCGTCCGCCTGGACACTCGGCGCTGCGACCTCGATCTCGATCAGTCGGACCGGCCCCTCGATCGCGAGGTCGTACCCGGGCACTGCGGCCGACGTGAGCGGCACGGTGATCGTGCCGGCCCCGGCATCGAGCGCGATCCGTTCGGCAGGTACTCGGACCAGCGTGCCGTTTCCGTCGAGCACCGTCACCATCACCTCGATGTCGCCCCGGGCGAGCGAAGCGTCCGCGCTCAACCGATAGTCGATCACCATGTCGGACGACACGGTGCCGAGCTCGATCGGCTGCAGATCGCCGGGGGCGTGGAGCGCGGCGTGGTCGCCCTCCCCGGCGAGGTCGTCACGCACACGCAGCACGTCGTCGAGCGCGCGGACGTCGGCGGCGATCACCGGCACGGAACCGATCGCCGTCGACCACGACGCCGTCGGGCGATGGACGGGCATGATCGCCTCGATCCCCTCGACCTGCCGGTAGGCCGACGGCAGGAACGCAGCGGCCACCGACGACGTCGGCCGGCCATCGGGGACGATCACGGCGTCGGCCGACACCGCCGCGTCCGCCTGGTCGCGCTGGCTCCGCTCCCACGAGGCGCCGTGCACCGCAGCGAACGCGCCGACGGTGACCGACAGCACGATCAGCACCGAGGTCCGCGCTGTCCGACCGGGCCGCCGAGCGAGCTCCCAACCCGCGAGCGCGAGCGACAGCGCCCCCTGGGACGACGTGTACCGCTGGCTCACGGCAGCGACGAGCGCGATCAGCCGGAGCGTCATGAGCGATGCGGCGATCACGCCGAGGGTGGGAGCCAGCACGAGGACCGGATCGGTACCGAGCCGACCGGCGAGGTCGCTGGTCGCGGCCGACGAACCCCGCAGACGCCACAGACCGAGCACGGCGAGCGCGATCGCTGCGATGTCGAGCCCGGTGCGTTGCAGGAACAGCGGGCCCTCCGGCCTCGCCCGCTCCGCCTGTGCGCGAGCGAAGCCGCGGGCCGATCGGACCGCCGGCCAGGTGACGATCGCGACGACCAGTACCCCGACGGCGACCGACCCGGCCACCGCAGCGAGCGACATCGTGGGCTGGAGGTCGAGCCCGGTCACCGCCACCGGCCCCCATCGCTCGGTCAGCTCGACGACGCGGGTTGCGAGCCACGGGCCGAACGCGACCGCGGGCAACGAGATCAGCACCGCCTCGGCGGCCGCCATCGCACCGAGTTGTTCGGGCGAAGCGCCGCGCGACCGGAGCATCGACGTCTCGACCGCTCGCGACGACACCAGGACCGACGCCGACAGCCCGACGCCGTACAGCGCGACACCGACGAGTTGGAGCAGGATCGCGGCGATCACGGCTGCGGTGGCTCCGATGGCCGTGTCGGTGGCGGCGGCCAGCGATGGCAGTCGCGTCGTGACGTCGAGGCTCGCGACGTCGAGTGCATCGCCGATTGCCGCCTCCATGCCGGACGCGCCGCGCCGCAGCTGCTCGAGGTCGGCTGTCGTCACGCTCACCGGGTCGACGATGACGCGCCACCGGTAGTTCGCCGTTCCCCCGATCGAGGTGAACGCTTCGGGCGACACCACGAACGGGCCGACCTCGGTGAACGATCCGTTGACGGTGAGGCCGTCGCGCAGCACCGGCTGGTCGAACCAGCGCTCATCGGCGCGGTCGACCGGCTCGAACAGACCGACCACCGCCAGGGTGAGCGGTGGTGCGGACGACCGGCTCAGCTCGATCCGGTCGCCGACCGCGAGGCCGAGCTCGGTGGCCGCGTCGACGTGCAGCGTCGCTGCGATCGCGTCCGGCCCGGGAGCGACGGGCGCGTCGATCGGGGACAGCAGGTCGTCGGCTCCGGTGAGCACACCGATGCTCGTGATCCGCCCCGTACCGTCCTCGCCACCGGCGAGCGCCTCGGGCAATGAGTACGTGGCAGTCCGCGCGAGGGTCACGGTGTCGACGCGCCCGGGCAGTCGGGCGGCGCCGATCGCATCGAGGCGGTCGACGGTACGCGCCCACCCGGCGGCATCCGACCGGAACGCTGCCTCCACCCCGCTCTCCGCCGGTGGGGCGTCCGCCAGGGTGCTGCGGAGCCCGGCCTCGATGATCGCGTTCGAGTACAGCGGCACGGCGGCGACGAGCGTCGTGGCGACGGTGGCCATCACCACCGCTGCGGCGAGCAACGCAGTCGACGCCTTGCTCCGCGGGAGGACGGAGAAGAGTGGTGGAGCGAGGTTCACGGGCCGGTCGAGACTAGCCGTGGCGCCCGAGCGGCCGACCTGCGGGCAACCGCACCGCGCACCCTTCACCCGTCGTGGTGACGCCCCCGTGCTCTCGTCGGTGTCACCCGGCGAACAGGGCGTGGGGATTCATGATCCCTGCCGGGTCGAGCGCCGCCTTGATCGACCGCATCGCGGTGAGCTCGGTAGCACTCCGATCGAGCGGCAGGAACCTCGCCTTGGCGGTGCCGATGCCGTGCTCGGCGCTGATGCTCCCGCCCATCTCGACGACGAGGCCGTAGACGGCGTCGTCGAGCGCGTGGGCGTCAGGGGCGACGCCGGTGACGTTGACGTGGAGGTTGCCGTCACCGACATGGCCGAACAGCCACACGTAGGCCTCGGGTTCGACACTGGCGACCACGGCGCGCACCCGCTCGGTGAACGCACCGAGCTGCGCCTGGGGCAGCGTCACGTCGAACTTGTGCGGCACACCGACGGTGTTGATGGCGAGCGCATGATCCTCGCGGAGCCGCCAGAGCGCCGAGCGCCGCACCGTGTCGGCGGCCACCGCGACGTCGACGACTCCGTCGATTCCGGCGACCGCCTCGGCGAGCTCGTCGGTCGGGTCATGGAGCGCTCCGGCATCGAGCATCACGTACACCGGTGACGGTGCTGCGAACGGGAGCGACAGGCCGAACGCGTTCGCCACGAGCGCGATCCCGTCGTGGAACACCAGCTCGGCGGCCTCGAGCGACGGGATGCCGGTGCGCCAGCGGGCGACCGCCGCGGCGGCGGCGTCGACCGATGACATCGCGACGAACGCGAGCACACGGTGCGGTGCCATCCCGACCAGGCGGAAGCGGGCAGCGGTGACGATGCCGAGCGTGCCCTCGCTCCCGCACAGCAGCGAGGGCAGGTGGTAGCCGGTGTTGTCCTTGATGAGGCCGCTCAGACGGCGAACGGTCTCGCCGGTGCCGAGCACCGCTTCGATACCGACGAGCTGCTCGCGGGTGCCGCCGAACCTGATCAGGTTGATGCCACCCGCGTTCGTCGCAGTGGAGCCGCCGACGGTTGCAGTGCCACGCGCCCCGAAGTCGACGGCGTAGCGCAAGCCCGCTGATGCTGCGGCGCGCTGCACCGATTCGACGGTGGCACCGGCGCCGGCGGTGACCTGTTGGGCCGCCGTGTCGACCGGATCGACGTGATCGAGCCGCCGCAAGCTGACGACCAGCTCGCCGGCGAGCGGCACACCGCCGCCGACCATGCCGGTGTTGCCGCCCTGGGGTACGACGGCTACTCCTTCGCGTCGGCACAGCTCGACGACGGCCGCGACCTCGCTCGTCGAACCTGGCCGGATGACGGCCGGCGTGGCACCACGGAAGCGGCCGGTCCAGTCGACCTCGTACCCGGACTTCGCATCGGGCTCGGTGAGCACATGCGCCGGCTCGACGATCTCGGCGAGCTCACGCAGCAGGGCTGGATCCACGCCGCCGAGCGTGGCACACGACGGGCGCCGGGGCGACGCCGTGCCGCGATGAGCATCCGACGCCGAGCGGCACCGCGACGGATGTGCCCGTCGACTGCGCCGCGTGGGACGATCTGCGCCCATGGAACGCCGCCTCCCCAAGCCGGTCGACTTCGCCCAGATCCTGAAGTTCAAGGCGCCCGAGTGGAACCCGACGCGGCGACGCCTCGCATCCGCGCTCACGATCGCCGACCTCCGCGCGATCGCCGCTCGGACCACGCCGCGTGCCCCGTTCGACTACACCGACGGCGCCGCCGAGGGTGAGCTCTCGCTCGCCAGGGCGCGCCAGGCGTTCCAGGACGTCGAGTTCCACCCGGCGATCCTCCGCGACGTGTCACAGGTCGACACGTCGTGCACGGTGCTGGGCGGGCCGTCGGCGTTCCCGTTCGGCATCGCGCCCACCGGCTTCACGCGCATCATGCACGCCGGCGGCGAGCGCGCCGGCGCGGCGGCTGCCGGCGCCGCGGGCATCCCCTTCTCGCTGTCGACCGTGGGGACGACGAGCCCCGAGGGAGTGCGCGAGGCCAACCCGACGGGGCGCAACTGGTTCCAGCTGTACATGTGGAAGGACCGCGACCGGTCGATGGAGGTCGTCGAGCGCGCCGCCAAGGCCGGGTTCGACACCCTGCTCGTCACCGTCGACGTCCCCGTGGCCGGAGCGCGCCTGCGCGACGTGCGCAACGGGTTGACGATCCCGCCGACGCTCACGGGCCGCACCGTCCTGAACGCGATCCCCAAGGCGCGGTGGTGGGTCGACTTCCTCACCACCGAACCGGTCCACTTCGCGAGCTTCGACGGCTGGAACGGCACCGTCGCCGAGCTGCTCGACAGCATGTTCGACCCGACGGTCGACTTCGACGACCTGCGGTGGATCAAGGATCAGTGGCCCGGCGCCTTCGTGGTCAAAGGGGTCCAGACCCTCGAGGACGCGAAGCGCGTCGCCGACATCGGCGTCGACGGCATCGTGCTGTCGAACCACGGCGGCCGCCAACTCGACCGCGCCCCGATCCCGTTCCACCTGCTCCCCGAGGTCGTGCGCGAGGTCGGCCGCGACACCGAGGTCCACATCGACACCGGGATCATGTCGGGCGCCGACATCGTCGCTGCGGTGGCGCTCGGTGCGCGCTTCACGCTCGTCGGCCGCGCGTACCTCTACGGGCTGATGGCCGGCGGGCAGGCAGGGGTGACGCGAACGATCGAGATCCTGTCGAGCGAGATCGTGCTCACGATGAAACTGCTCGGCGTGTCGACGCTCGACGAGCTCGAACCTCGTCACGTGACCCAGCTCGTCCGCATGGTGCCGATCGCACGCTGACAGCCCAGCGGATGCCGGCACCGCGTTGCTAGCGTCCGGATGATGGATCGGTCGTCGTTGCAGCTCACCCGGCCGGAGACCCGACTGCTCGACGAGCTCGACGATGACGGCATCGCGCTCCCCGACGACCCAGCTCACGTCGAGCAGGTGGTCCAGGAGCTCGACCATGTGCGGCGGCCTCCGCTGCACGAGGGACGCACCAGCGTCTACGGAGCGTTCGTGCTGCCACCGGAGCGCGACCTGGTGTTCACCGGCGACCTGTTGGAGGTGATCGACCTCCACCTGCCCGTGGCGCAGTGCCGGCGATTCGCCGACGGGCGCTCGACGTTCCTCATCCGCCGCCCCGACAACGGACCGCTGCTGGCGTGCTTCCGGCGCAGCATCCAGTACGAGGCCGACCTCGTCGAGATGCAGGAGGCCACGGGCGCATCGATCATCCAGCGCACCGTGCTCGGGGTACCGCGCCTGTTCACCGAGCGGGGCGTGGTCGAGTGGAACGGCCGCAGCTGGGTCAACCGCCCGACGGCGCAGGTGCTGCTCGCCGTGATCGACCCGCTGGTGGAGGGTGCGCCGCGCGACGTCCTCGAGGGCATCCTCGATCTCTGCGTGCACTGGCTCAGCCCGTCGCGCGTCGGCGCCACGATCCTGTACGACTTCGACCCGCGGCATGACGACGGTCCGTCGCTCGACCTCGAGGCGGCGATGGCGACGCCGGCGCTCTCGCTCGTGGTCCGCCACCACTTCCCGGCGCTGTTCGCCGCCCTGATGCAAACCGACTTGGCGATGCTGGTCGGACCCGACGGGTCGGTCCTCAACATCGGCGTCGGCCTGCGCTCATCACCCGAGTCGGAGCTGGCGGTCGCGCAGAAGCGCGGCATGCGGCATCGGTCGGCGGCGCGCTACACCTGGGACCACCATCACACGATCGCATTCGTGGTGAGCGAGGACGGGCCCGTCACCGTGTTCCGCGAGGGGCACCCGGTCCGCATCTGCACCGGGGCGTCGGCCCCCGAACTCCCGCTCGGCTGACCGGGGCCATCCGACCCTGGCCCGGCGGGCCGACCTCGCGTTTCGTGGTGGGTGGACGGCTCCGACATCGCGCAGCCGCCCACCCGACCGATCAGGGCGACCGATCATGCGAGGAGGGCACGATGATCCCCACCCCGACGACCCACACCTGCCCCTTCTGCGAGCTGGTGTTCGTGTACCACGAGGAGGTCAAGGACCACGTCGTCCACGACCACCCGGAGCACGCAGCCGAGATCGCGACCGTCGAGATGCGAGAGCTGCCGCACCGGTGACGTCGCGAGCGATGGCCCGATGATCGCGCTCCTGCTCGCCGCAGGAGTGGCGCTCGCGTTTTCCCTCGCTGCGACCGGCTGGATGAGCCGCGCACTGCGGACCCGAGGCGTCATTCAGCCGATCCTCGTGAAGGACGCTCTGAACGTCGCCGTGCCCGAGCACACCCACAAGCGAGGGACGCCGACGATGGGCGGGCTCGCGATCATCGGCTCGGCGGCAGCCGGCTACGTCGCGAGCCACCTGCGCGACGGCGTGGTCTACTCCGATCAGGTGCTCGTGATGTGGGTCGCCGTACTGGTGATGGCAGGGATCGGCCTCGTCGATGACCTGATCAAGGTGCGGTCCGGCCACAACCGCGGCGTGCTCTGGCGGGTCAAGGGCTACATCACGCTCGGCGTCGCGATCGGCCTCGCCGGCCTGCTCGTCGTCGTGACCGACATCGACATGAGGATCTCGCTGACGCGCGCCGACCTGCCGGGCTGGGAGATCGGCGCGGTCGCGTGGGTGCTGTGGGCGGGCCTGATCATCTTCGGCACGACCAACGCGGTCAACGTGACCGATGGGCTCGACGGCCTCGCCGGCGGAGCGGCGCTGTTCGGTTTCGGCGCCTTCGCGGTGATCGCCTACGTGGTGTTCCGCAACCCCGACCTCTACCCCGCCGTGATCCACCCGTTCGACCTCGCCGTGTTCGCGGCATCGTTCGCCGGTGCCTGCGCAGGGTTCCTGTGGTGGAACGCAGCACCGGCGCAGATCTTCATGGGTGACGTCGGAGCGCTCGGCCTCGGCGCCGCGCTGGCGATGCTCGCACTCACCACCAACACCCAGCTGCTGCTCCCGATCATCTGTGCGATCAACGTCGTCGAGATCGGCTCGGTGGCGCTGCAGATGACCGCGTTCCGGGCCACGGGGCGCCGGCGTCGGCTGTTCCGCCTCTCCCCCATCCACCATCACTTCGAGCTCGCCGGCTGGGCCGAGACCAAGGTCATCATCCGGTTCTGGTTGCTCGCCGGCGTGGCCGTCTCGATCGCGCTCGCGATCTTCCTCGCCGACTTCACCGACCTCGCGGCCTCCCGTTGAGACCTCCGGTCGGTGCGACCGCCGGGGCGCGTGCCGGGACAGGGCGACCGACGGCAGACTGCCCGGGATGACGGCGGATCAGGTTTCCGGACAGTGGTGCATCGTGGGACAGTGCTGCATCGCGCTCCGAAACATGGTGGTCTCGACGCATGCGTGACTGGCGGCGATGGGCATCGGGGGCGCTGCTGCTCGTGTTCGCAGGCGCGCTCTTCATCCATCGCGACGAGGTTGCCGCTGCCGGCCGGGAGATGACCTCGCTGTCAGCGGGCTGGATCGCGGTGCTCGCCCTTCACGCGGTCGCAGTCACATTCGCCAGCGGGCTGCTCGCCCGGGCGGTGTCGCCGAAACTCAGCACTCGGCGCGGGATCATGGTGCAGCAGGCCACACTCGCCGCCACCAACACCGGCATCGGCACCGGCCCGATCGCGCTGGGCGTCCGAGTCTCGATGTTGCGCAGCTGGGGTTTCGACGAGGTGGGGATCGGCATCGCGGTCCTGGGCGTCAACGTGGTCGCCGCGCTGAAGCTCTGGGCCGCAGCGCTGGCGATCGCACTGCTCGGGCTCACCGGTGTCGCCGACGGCGTGATCGACCGCTGGGTGTTCTGGTTGGTCGCAGGCGCGTCGGTCACAGTGCTCGGCATGACCGCGCTCGTCACGTGGTTGGTGCTCCGCCACCCGGCACCGCTGCGCTGGATCGCCGATCGCCTCGATCGGCTGATCGATCGCGCGGCCCGGCGGTCGCGCCGACTCACCCGCTTGGCCGATCGCATCGACCTGCATCACCTCGTCGAACGGTTCCGCACCGACGCCGCCGAGCTGGCGCGAATGCGCGGCGGCCGCATCCTGTTGTCGGGTGCAGCCGAGCAGGCCGTGCTCGTGGTGCTGCCGCTCGCGATCGTGCGCGCGTTCGGCATCGACGCCACGGTGATCACCGCGGCGCAGGTGCTGATCGCGTTCGTGCTGGTGCGCCTGGCGGCGTCTCTCACCGCGATTCCCGGCGGCATCGGTGTCACCGAGATCGGGCTCACCGCCATGCTCACCCGCTTCGGCGTGGCCGACGCGCCAGCGCTCGCTTCGGTGCTCACCTTCCGGGCGGTCACGTTCCTGCTCCCGATCGCGATTGGTGGCGTGTGCTTCGGCATCTGGCGACGTTCGCTCGCCCGCCGGCGAGCCACAGCGCTGCTCCCCGACCCCGACCTGGACACCGTCACCGTCGGCCGTCTGAGCGGCGACACGGTGGTCGGCGGCCGTCAGTCCTGACGTTCCACCATCACCGAGACGGGTTCCGCCCCGTCGGGCTCGGCCGTGGGGACCCGCCAGACGACGACGCAGCCGATGACGCCCAACCCGGCGACGGTGGCACGTAACCACCAGCTGTCGAGGGTGAGCGCAGCGCTCAGCGAGCAGGCGACGATGATCGACGAGATGGCGATCACCTTCGCACGCATCGGCATGCCGAGGCCGGCGCGGTAGTCGCGCACGAGCGGGCCGACCTTCGGCAGGCCGAGCACCCACTGCTCCATCCGCGTGCTCGATCGCGAGAAGCACCAGGCGGCGAGGATGAACGGCCCCGTGGTCGGCAGGATCGGCACCGCGATCCCGATCAGCCCAACGGCGACGAACACCATGCCGATCGATGCGTACACCACCCGTGACACGAGCCCACGGTCCATGCCCACCGACGATACGACGGTGGACCCCGGCACGCTCCTCGACGCGCCGGAAACCCACGAATACGTTCGGTCGCCCTGGCCTCGCACAGGTGACCGTGGGCGTCGACCTATCGTCTGGCCGATGATCGGACGCCAGACGGCCGTCTGCCTCGCCCTCTGTCTCGCGCTCACGGGTTGTTGGCAGACGCCGCAGGGTGCGGGTGGCCAGTTCCTCGTCGTGCGCGACGGCGACGATGTCTACTTCGATCGCGAACTATGGCAGTTGCTGTCAGGGGACACGTTGCCATCGGAACGCCAGATGATCGCAGCCGGCTGCCAAGCGACTCTCAACAACTACAGCGACGAAAGCCTCGACAAGGTGGTCTTCGTGGGAACGAACCCTCGCTTGATCCGGGCCGGTGAGCTCGTCGACTGGCGCGGGATCGACGCCGAGCTGGCATCGACGATCGAACACCTGTGGCTCTCCGGCGAAGTCGACCTCGACGATCTCGACACCGACACCGTGCTCGAACGAACCGAGTTCGAACGCGACGACATCGAGGACTACCTCACCCTCGCCGCCGAGTCCCCCTCGTCCACCTACGCGCCATGGGTCATGGTGATCGCCTACTCGGCGTCGAGGTCGAGCCAGTTCATCAGAGTGGTCGACGTCGAGGTCGACGACGGCCCCTACCGCCCCACTCGCGGCATCGACGCGACCGTGCTCATCTACGAGCCAGCCACCACCGACAGGCTCGAGTACAAGATCCTCGACGCCTGGTGCGAGCAACTCGTCGACACCGGACTCGACGCCCTCAACCCCAACCCCATCGAACCACCCCCACCCTGATCACCGGGCCGGGCTCACCGGCGGTTGTCGAGCGCGACGAGGGTGGCGCCGGCGGCGGCGCCGGAGATCCACGGGCTGGGCTCGCTCAGGTGCCCGTGGGTGTCGATCTATCGTCTGGACGATGACCGGACGCCCGACGCGTGGCTCACGCCGAGCGACCGCCGTCCGCTGCCTCGCCGTCTGCCTAGCGCTCACGGGGTGTTGGCAGACGCAGCAGGGTGCGGGTGGCCAGTTTCTTGTCGTCCGTGACGGCGAGCAGGTGTACTTCGATCGAGTGCTGTGGCCCCTGCTGTCAGGGGACACGCTGCCGTCGGAACGCCAGATGATCGCCGCTGGCTGTCAGGCGACACTGAACAACTACAGCGACGAAAGTCTCAACAAGAACGTCGTGGTGAGCACGAACAGCCGCTTGATCCGCGCCGGCGAACTCGTCGACTGGCGCGGGATCGACGCCGAGCTGGCGTCGACGATCGAACACCTGTGGCTCTCCGGCGAGGTCGACCTCGCCGATCTCGACACCGACACCGTCCTCGAACGAACCGACTTCGAACGCGACGACATCGAGAACTACCTCACCCTCGCCGCCGAATCCCCGTCGGCCAACTACGCCGGATCGGTCATGGTGATCGCCTACTCGGCGTCGACCACACGCCAGTTCATCAGAGTGGTCGACGTCACGGTCCCCGACGGCCCCTACCGCCCCACCCGCGGCACCGACGCCACAGTGCTCATCTACGAGCCGGCCACCACCGACAGACTGGAGTACAAGATCCCCGACGCCTGGTGCGACGAACTCGTCGACACCGGCCTCGACACCCTCAACCCCAACCCCCTCGAACCGCCGGCACCCTGACCCGAGGTACATGGCGCACCGTCGTCGGACGACCGACCTCGAGGCATTCATGCGGCGGCGCCGGAGATCCACGGGCGGGCTCGCACCGGTGACCGTGGGTGTCGATCTATCGTCTGGACGATGACCGGACGCCCGACGCGCGGCTTACGCCGAGCGACCGCCGTCTGCGTCGCTGCCTGTCTCGCGCTCGCGGGTTGTTGGCAGACGCAGCAGGGTGCGGGCGAGGAGTTCCTCGTCGTCCGGGAGGGCGACTACGTGTACTTCGATCGCGGACTGTTGCCCCTGCTTTCGGGGGACACGTTGCCGTCTGAACGCCAGATGATCGCCGCTGGCTGTCAGGCGACACTGAACAACTACAGCGACGAGAACCTCACGAAGGACGTCGTGGTGAGCACGAACAGCCGGTTGGTCCGCGCCGGCGAACTCGTCGACTGGCGCGGGATCGACGCGGAGTTGGCGTCGACGATCGAGCACCTGTGGCTCTCCGGCGAGGTCGACCTCGCCGATCTCGACACCGACACCGTCCTCGAACGGACCGAGTTCACTCGCGACGAGGTCGAGAACTACCTCACCCTCGCCGCGGAATCCCCGTCGGCCAACTACGCCGGATCGGTCATGGTCGTCGCATACTCCCGATCAACCACACGCCAGTTCATCAGAGTGGTCGACGTCACGGTCCCCGACGGCCCCTACCGCCCCACTCGCGGCACCGACGCCACAGTGCTCATCTACGAGCCGGCCACGACCGACAGGCTGGAATACAAGATCCCCGACGCCTGGTGCGACGAACTCGTCGACACCGGCCTCGACTCCCTCAATCCCAACCCCATCGAACCCCCGGACCCGGCGCCTTGACTCACGGTCCGGGCGGGCGACTCACCGGCGGCGGCCGTCGGGGCCGACGAGCGCGACCCGGCGACACGACCACCTCATGCTGCTTGTCCGCTCCGGCACCGCGCCGGACTCGTTCCGACTACCCGCCTGTTGCGCCGGTCGGTCCGTGCCGGTCGTCGCCGATCGTCAGCGGAGGCGATGGAACGAGTGCGGCTCGGGCGACACCACGGTGGCGAGCGTGGTAGCCGAGCGCTGCGCACCAGAATGCCGCGGCCCGCTCGGGGTCGTGGCTGTCGACGACGATCTCGGCGATACGCACCATCACGCGCCGTCGGTACCCCCACGTCGACGTGCCCAACCGGGCACATGCGATCCGCAGCCCGTCAGCGGACGCCAGGAACTCCTCGGAAGGGCTCGTCGCCCGCCACATCGAACGCCTTCGATGACGGGAGCGGCCCGCGACCTTGCGATCAGATCGTGCGGACCGCCTCGGCCCGGTCGAGGCGGGGCAGGCGATCGAGCCATGCGTTCGGAGCGGGGTGCCCGATGTTCACGACGAGAAACGACCGCCATGCCGTGCCGGCCAGGAGGTCGGCGTCGAGCGCGGGCGCGTCGAAGCCCGCCATCGGCCCCGCCGCAAGGCCGAGGGCGCGGACGCCGATGAGGAAGTAGCCGGCCTGCAACCATGCCTGGTCGAACGCCGTCCGGATGCGGAGCGCATCGTCGGATGCGAAGGCATCACCGGCGCTCGGGTTGTGGGGAAACACGGTTGCGAACGTCGTGTGAAACGCGGTGTCGGCAGCGAGCACGACGGCGAGCGGCGCCGAGGCGGTCTTCGGCTTGTTCCCGTCGGCGAGATGACCCATCAATCGCTCCCGGGCCTCGCCGGTCTGCACGACGACGAGGCGGAGTGGCTGCGTGTTCATCAGCGTCGGCCCGAACTTCGTGAGCTCGTACACGGCGGCGATCTGATCGTCCGTGACCGGAGCGTCGCTGAACATGCGCGGGGTGCGGGCTTCGCGGAACAGCAGATCCTGCGCCGCTGAGTCGATGGCGAACAGGTCGGTGCGGTCGGTGGCCGGGGCGCTTGCGTTGGACATGTGGGGACCTTTCTGGAGAGACGATCGGGTCAACAACCCAGACTCCAGTTTTATTGCGCGCTCAAGGAATGTTGGCGCGCGACGCGTCGGCAGCGATCAGGACGACGACGCCGACGATGCCGACGTGGCGAGGCGCTCGCGCACGAGGCGGCGCACGAGGACCAGCCGGCTCGTTGCGTCGAGCGCCGGGAGTTCGTCGACTCGGCAGCCGCCGGACGCTGCGAGATGGGCGAGTGCACGACTCGCAACACTCGGGACCGACAGTGAGCGCCCGCCGAGGTCGAGCCGGACGCTCCCGGCCGCGTCTGGGACGATCCGGACCTCCGGTCGGAGCGCGATCGACGTTGCGCCGTCGATCGCCGACAGGCCCGCTGCGGAGGTGAGCACACCGTGCATCGAAGCTCGCTGCCGGCGCACCGCGCGCTGCACTTCCTCGTCCGCAGCGTGATCGGCGTCGATGCTGCCGAGCGCTTCGGTGGCCACCTCGACCGCATGTGCGATGTCGTCGACGAACGCATCCCGATCCGGCCCGACGAACCGGAGCGGCGCGGGGCGGTCGAGCTCCTCAGCCGCGTCGAGCAGCCGGCTAATGATCTGTCGCATCGTCACCCGGAGCACGCCGACGGTCAGATGGAGCGAGGCCCCGTCGGTGGCCTGCGCCTCGTGCTCGACGCCCGCCGGGACGTAGAGCACGTCGCCCGGGCGCAGCACGAGTTCGCCGAGCCCGTCGACGCACCACCGCTTCTCCCCCGACACGTGCAGAACCAGGACGTCATGACCGTCGCTATGGGCAGCCAGGCCGTGTTCGGCCGGCGGGGTGAGGTAGGCATTGACCTGGATCCGGTGACCCGACGTCCGTGCGAGCGAGCGCGCAAACGTCCGCACCCTGGGGTGGGTGCGATGGAGCCCTTGGAAGACAACAGTCGCTCCCGCGACGAATGCGGCCGCGATGCGTTCGACGTCGGCGACGTCATCGAGATCACTCCCACCCAGCCGGACGGGTCTCGTGCACGACGAATTCGGCAGGGTGATCCCGTCACGCACGAGCCGGAACGCCGGCCGGCGCAGCCCGCTCGCGAGCAGCTGCTCGGCATCCCCGACGTCGAACAGCCAGGCGAAGTCCGCCCCGGCGGACCGCATCAGCGCACGCCGGCCCCAGTGCTCGGCGAACACGTGCAGATCCCCGACGAGCAGCTCCCAGACACGGTCGTCGTCCCAGACGCCATTCCAGACATCATTCCGGCTCGGCTCGTACTGATCAGCCGTGGCTGGCTGCGGCACCGCTTGTGAATCGACCATCTGGGGTAACTGGTTCCCATGAGCGACACTTCCGACACCAGCCCTCTCTCCGACGACGACATGAAGTCGTCCGGACCGACCGAAGCAGACGACGACCGCGACCAGGGCGGACACGGCCCGCAGGACGCCGGCGACGAGCCCACCGAAGAGAAGGACGACCGCGACCAGGGCGGCGAAGGCGAGCGCGACACCGGCGACGAGGCCTGACCGCCCAGGTCTCACTGCCCGGGTCTCACTGCCCAGGTCTCACTAGGGTGCGCAGGTGCTCCGAGATCTCGCCCGTGCATTCGCTGGCGAGATCCAGCTGACCGAGCGGCAGGGCTCGATCCTCCTCGCGGTCAGCGGGGTCGTCTTCAGCATCACTGCGATCTCCTATCGCGCCGTCGAGTCGGCCACCGAATGGCAGTTCCTCGCTTACCGCGGCGGTTCGACGGCCCTGGCGATGGTGCTGCTCATCTGGGCCCGGCGGGGCGGACGCCCGGTCAGGCTGCGCGGCACCACGCCACGCACGGTGTTCGCCGGCATCGTGCTCGCCTCGAGTTCGATGTTCTACATCCTCGCCCTGTCCCGGACGTCGGCGGCGACCACCCTGTTCCTGCTCGCGTCGGCGCCGGTGTTCGCAGCGATCATCGCTCGGGTCGCCCTCCACGAGCAGGTCGCGCGCGCCACGCTGATCGCGATCGGCTTCACGGGCGTGGGCATCGCCGTGATGGTCGGGACGGGGATCGAAGCCGGATCGACCACCGGCGTCGTGCTGGCACTGTGCATCCCGGTCACGATCGCGGTCTTCAACGTCGTGCTCCGATCCGACAGCACCAGTGACCCCGTCGTCCCGGCGCTGATCGCCGGGATCACGCTCGGCTCGGTCGCCGCCGTCGTCGCACTCGCGCAGACGGGCCTGTCGGTGTCGCTCCGCGACGGCCTGCTCGCCTGCCTGACCGGCGGCGTGGCGCTCGGGATCGGGCTCCCGCTGTTCAACCTCGGCCACCGCTCGGTCGCCGCGGCAAAGGTGTCGCTGCTGCTGATGACCGAGATCGTGCTGGCACCGCTGTGGGTGTGGATCTGGCCCGGTGAGACCCCGAGCCTCGGCACGCTCGCCGGTGGAGCGATCGTGCTCGCCACGGTGGCGTGGCTCGTCACCCGCTCCAGCGGGTCCGCCGTCGCAGCAGACACGCCGACGATCCCGCACTGACCGCGCCAGATCTCTCCGTTCCGCGAACCGCGGGCCGATGTGCGTCGTACAGGCGGGTGATCGCCCTCGGACCCTGCGTTCGGGTGCGATCCATCCCAGAGCGGGCGCTCACGGTGACGCATCAGCGTGACTGCGCGCGCCCCGACCCGAAGGAGCACACCATGCACGAACTCGATCTCGACACCGCCCCCGGTGAGGACGCGGCGGCGACGCAGACCTCCGACACCACGTCGCGCCGCTCGATGCTGCGGCGTGTCGCCGTGACCGCTGCGGCCGCCGGTGCCGCCAGCGTCGCCGTTGCCGGCCGACCCGCCCTCGCCGCCGATCCCGACGACCTCAGCCTGCTCATCGTCAACGACCACGTGACGCGCACCGGTGCCCGCTACGGCGGTGCGCTCGCTCCGACCGCGTTCAACGTCGAGACGGGGCCGTCGGATGCCAACAACGACGCTGTCCTCAACACGGTGCTCGCCGCGGGCGGTACCGCGTTCCTCGGTGTCGCCAACAGTGCCGGGCCGCAGCAGGTCGGTGTCGTCGGCTGGAGCCGCAAAGCGAACGGGACCGGGGTGGTCGGCTTCACCGGCCCGACCGGCGGGTACGGCGGCGAGTTCTTCGGCGGTGTCGCCGAGGTGCGCCTCCGGCCGGGCGGAGCGGCGCCGATCACCTTGACCAACGCGCACCAGATCGGCGAGCTGTACGAGGACGAGACGGGCGTGCTGTGGATCTGCGTCGCAGCCGGGTCACCCGGCTCCTGGCGTGAGATCGCCGGGCCGACCACGGCCGGAGCGTTCCATGCGATCGCACCCCAGCGCGTCTACGACTCGCGGCCCGACCGCAAGCTCGTGCCGGGCACCGATCGTGTGATCTCGGTCGCCAACTCGCTCGCCGGCGTGGCAGACGTGGTGCCCGCTGGGGCGACGGCCGTGTCGGCGACCATCACGGTCACCGAGACGGAGGGCGCCACCGGTGGCTTCGTGTCGATCCGCCCCGGCGACACCCCCGACAACGGCACGTCGAGCATCAACTGGTGGAGCGTCGGCCAGACCTTCGCGACGACCGTGATCGTCGGCGTCAATGCGACCCGCCAGCTGGTCGCATTGCCCGGCCCGAGCGCCGCTCACCTCATCATCGACGTCACGGGCTACTACCGCTGACAGGTCCGGCGGGACCCACGCTGCGGCCGGCCCGGGCAATCCGGGCCGGCCGCGCGTCGGCACGCGTGCCCGGGGCGGGGTTCGAACCCGCACTCCACGTGAGTGGAAGGGGGGTTTACGTCTCCGGATCGGCGTCCGTCGAGTGCCGCTCCGTGTCGTCGAGTCCCGTGTGGGAAATGTGTGGGAGCTCTGCGCGGAGGAACCCAGTGATCGATCAGTTCTCGCGCCTCGTACGGCCGGCGCTCCGAGGTCGACTGGGAGGGCAGCTCACGACCTCGCTGCGCTGCTCCGCTGACGTGTGCACACGGAGCACGTGTCGATGACGCACGGCAGGGTCCGACTTGCGTGCAGAGATCCCGATCGGACACGAGCGCGTCCCGGACGAACTGCGCCGGGGCGGGAACGATGGTGAGTGCTGGCGCGGCATGTGGCGCTCATCCATGTCCAACGCGGTCTCCTCCCGGGACTGGAGCGCCCGTGGTCAGGGGCGAGAAGTAGTTGCGGATCTCGGTCTCCGCACGGTCACCGAAGAACAGCCGTGCGATGTCATGCACGCCGGGCGAGGTTCGGAGCTGTTCGGGCGAAGTGACGAGACCGATGTCGGTGCGTCGGCGCAGGAAGTCCTCGAGGTGGACCACCATCTCGGTTCGAGCCGCGTGGTGCACCTCGATCAGTCGGAGGTCGTGCCCGTCGATGACCGGCCGCGCAAGTGATGGATCAAGCCGGATCTCCTCCAGCAGAGCGAACGCCCGATGCCCGTACCGCCGCCACAGGCGTTCGGCGAGCGGCTCACCGGTGGCGCCGTGGCTCGGGGTGTCGAGACCGTTGAGCCGCGCGTACCTGAGGAACTGGTGTCTGACTTGGGGTGGATCTTCGCCGAACCACTTCGAGTCCTGACGGTCGAGGCGGAGCCCGAGTTGCTGAACCGCAGCCGCGACTTCCTCGCCGACGTTCAGGCAGTCGGTCAACTTGCCGCCGTAGATCGAGACGACGCCTCGCTCCCGATCAGCTTCGATCTCATGGCGCCTCGAGAGCGACGTCCAGTCGACCGAGGTCATGTCGTCACCGTCGGCAGCGACGACGAGCGGACGGACTCCGCATCGCTCTGCGATCACGTCAGACGCCTCGAGCGGCGTGTCGAGCGCGAGCAGGCGATTGATCTGTCGGATCAGGAAGTCCCGATCATCTGCGGTGACGTGAGTCCGAGGCGAGTCGACTCGAGTGTCCGTCGTGCCGACGACGGAACGATCGCCCATCGGGATGACATAGAACAGACGCTCGGTCTCGTCGAAGAAGGCCAGGACCCGTTGGTGTTCGGTCAGCCGCGGAACGACGAGGTGAATGCCCTTCGAATACACCACTCGATGGCGGCCACGCGTGTCGAGAGCCGAATTCAGGCCGTCGACGAACGGCCCGGCCGCGTTGACGACGTATCGAGCGCCACACCGAAGGGTCGTCCCGGTGACCTGATCGAGGCAGGTGAGTTGCCAGCATCCATCGGCTCGATGCGATGAGACCATCTCGACATAGTTCGCAGCCGTCGCTCCCGCGTCGATCGCGGACCTGATGAACGAGAAGACGAACCGCGAGTCGTTGTCCTTGAGCAACGCATCGAAGTACTCGATGCCCCCACTGATCGATCGGATGTCGACTGCAGGCTCCAGCTCGTTGATCTGTGCAGCGGACAGCAACCGCGGTCGCTGGGTCGCGAAGTTGCCGATGGCCCAGTAGCCGAACGCTCCGAGCCCAGCGAGCCGCGGCGAGAACGGGGCGGTCTGATCGAAGGAGGCGAGAAAGCCGATCTGAGCGATGTTCGACGGGTACGCACGGAGTAGCCGATTTCGGGACATGCAGAGGTGCCGTACGAGGCCGAACTCGTAGTTCTCCAGATAGCGGAAGCCGCCCCAGACGAGATTGGACGACTCCTGACTCGTGAAGCTCGCAAAGTCGCCACGGTCGATGAGCGCCACACGCGCTCCTCGACTTGCGAGCGCCGCGGCCGAGACTGCCCCGTTGATGCCGCCACCGACGACCGCCACATCGAAATGGCCCCCATCGAGTCGACGAATCTGCGCATCACGCAACGATGTCGACGGCCGTTGGTGTCGGGCGCCCATTCAGAGGATCGTGCGGACTTTGGCCGCGACGGCCTTGCCGAGAGCAATGTTCGTCTCGGCGGTGAAGTGGATGCCGTCAACGCCATCGGTCGAGATGGAGTCCGCTGCATCGAGGAAGTCGACGCTGAAGAACGATGCCAGCGCCTTGTACTGGTCAGCCAGTGCACGGCTCTTCTCGTGACCACCGTCGAACATGCCTTGGAACCACGGATGCGGAATCTCCGCGAGGGGCGGCGGAGCGATGATCATCGCCTTTGGCGCTGGGTAGATCGTCCCGACCCCACCCGCCGACGTCAGGATCTGCGCAACGAGTTGTGACATCCCGTTCGCGATCTCATATGGGGTGCGGTGGAGGAAGGACTTGGTGTCATTGGTGCCCAACATGACGATGACGAGGTCGAGCGGGAAGTGGCTCGCGAGGGCGGCGGGAAGATGCTTCGCACCGTTCAGACGAGGGTCGATGGGATCGTCCATGTTCGTCGTGCGAGCGCTGAGGCCTTCTTCGACGACCTCGTATCCGTCACCGAGCTCGAGTGCCATCGCCCCGCCCCAACGTTGCGCGAACGGGTAGCGGCTCGTGGGCGCGCCATCGGTCGTCGGTACCCACCCCCAGGTGAGGGAATCGCCAAAGCACATGATTCGCTTGCTGTCGGTCATCTCGAGAGCTCCTTGTTGCGGTGGTTGTTGCGGTGGTTGTGGTGATGGTGATGATTCGTTGCGGCGAGCTAGGCGACGTCGCGACGCAGGTATCGCACGAGGAACAGCGAGGCGATCAGCGCCCCTCCGTTGAAGATCTGGTCGACCCAGTAGGGCGCGCCGACCATGATGAGTCCGACGACACCGAGCGACAGCAGGGCGATGGCGGTGAGCGCGCCGCGGACGTTGAACCTGCCCGGCCGGAACGCCGTCGCCCCGAGGAAGGCGGCAGCGAACGCCGGGAAGAGCAGACCTGGACCGATGTTCGGTGACCCGAGTTGTGCCTTGATCAGCTGGACACAACCCGCAACGCCTGCGAGGAACCCACCCGCGGTGAACGCAAGGATGCGGAGGCGTTGCGTTCGGACTCCCGCCATCCGAGCGGCTGGCTCGGACGAACCGATCGCCTGCCATTGGCGTCCGATGGTTGTGTGTTCGGTCACGAACCAGACTCCGACGGCGACCACGAGGAGGTACAGCACTGGGAGAGGAAGTCCGAGGGGGCGCGGTTCCGCCAAGCGGCGCATCGTCTCTTTCGGCAGGCCCTCGGTGATCGTTCGACCACCGGCGAGCCCGGTGATCAGTCCGGTGAGGACGGTGAACGTGCCGAGCGTTGTCACCAACGAACCGACTCCCAATCTGACGACCACCAAGCCGTTGACCGTGCCGATCAGCGTGGCGAGCACGATCGCAGCGACGATCGATGGGACCAGCGACAAGTGACCGTTCGACATCAGCGACGCAGACGTCAGCGACGAGACCGTCAGCACCGCAGGCAGTGAGGCGTCCAGTTCACCGGCGATGAGCGGCACCAGCATCGCGAGAACCAGGAGCCCGAGGATCACCTGGTTGAGAGCAACGGCACGGAAGTTCACCCACGTGAGAAACGTGTCGGGAGCCCAGATCGAGAACACGACGATCTCGAGCGTCAGCAGCACGATCAACCCATACGGTCCCAGGCGTTCGAGATTCAGCAGGCTGCCGCTCTGACGTCGACCGGTCGCGCCACTGACGGGCCGAGTCGTACTGGTCATGGTGCGGCCTCCACGGCCAAGGATCGCCGGCTGACCGAAGCCTTCGAGATCTCGTGCTCGGTGAGCTCGGTCCCGGCGAGCACCGCCGCGACCCGCCCGTCTCGCAACACGACGACTCGATCACACAGTTCTGCCAGATCGTCGAACTGGTTCGAGATGACGAGCACCGCGGAGCCTCCCTCGGCCAGTTCGCGGATCGTTGCATAGATCGCTTGCTTGGCCCCGATGTCGACACCGACGTCGGGTTGGTCGCAGATCAGCAGATGCGGTTGCAGCCGCATCCACTTGGCCATGATCGCCTTCTGCTGGTTCCCGCCGGACAGGGTGCCGAAGCGTCGGTTGCCCTGGGCAGGGCTGATGCCGAAGCGATCGATGAGCCCGGCGACCTCGGCACGTTCCCGGCGAGCCGAGAGGGCCCTGAATCGGGCGAATCTCCTGAGGTCGGCGGCGACGATGTTCTCGCCGACGGTCAGATCGAGGAAGCTGCCGTCGCCGTGTCGGTCTTCGGTGACGAGCGCGATCCCAGCTGCTACGGCGTCTGCCGGATGGCTGAATCGAACCGCTTCGCCCCGGAAGGCGATGGTGCCGCTTCGAAGTGCTGCAGCGCCGAAGATCAACTCGGCGACCTCGGTGCACCCGGCGCCCTGCAGGCCGGCCAGGCCCACGATCTCACCCGCGCGTACGTCGAAGGTGATGTCGTTGACCCGCGGTCCGCATACGAGATCGAGCTCCAACACCGTCGGGCTCGTCGAGACTTCAGACGATGCCTCCCGCTGCAGCGACTCGACTTCACGCCCGAGCATCGTCGTGATCAGGTGACTGTCGGTCATGCTCGACGCAGGGGCGGTCTCCACGAGTTCGCCGTCGCGCAGCACGGAGATCCGATCCGCGAGGTCCAACACCTGTCCGATGTGATGAGACACGTAGAGCATTCCCACGCCTGACGCACGAAGCCGGAGAATGGTCTCGAAGAGTCGCTGCGCCTCGTCGACGGGCAGTGCGGCGGTCGGCTCATCCAACACGAGCAGACGGACCCCCTCCCGAAGACTTTGCGTGGCCCGAGCGATCGCGACGACAGTTCGTTCGACCGGGTCGAGCGTCGAGGCCATGGCGAGCGGGTCGATGTCCGGGTGACCGAGGTCAGCCAACAACTCGTGCACCCGATCCGCCTCGCGACGCCACCGGATCCGACCGAGCCGTCCTGTCTCGAAGCCTCGACCGAGGCACGTGTTCTCGACGACGTTCAGGTCTGCGATGAGACCGAGGTCCTGCTGCACGAATGCGATCTTCTTGGCGGCGGGTTCCAGAGGTGAGCCGTCGACCAGGATGGTCCCAGCGTCGGCTCGCCAATAGCCGGACAGGCACTTGATGAGTGTCGACTTGCCGGCTCCGTTGCCGCCCATCAGCGCGTGGACCTCGCCGGCACGAACCGTCATGCTGACCCCGTTGAGGACCATGTTTCGACCGAGTGTCTTGCACAGACCGTCGATGTCGAGCAGACGATCGTCGTCAGCCGCCTCCGACGGTCCTGCGTGTTGGTCGATCGAGAGCCGGGATGTGCCGGGGCTCACGGACAGCTCGTGGTCCATGTCAGTCCGTCCGGGTCCGGATCCAGCGAACCGCTGCGACCGCCACCATGAGCGCGGTGCCGTTGAACACCTCGTCGATCCACAGCGGAGCCCCGCTCATCCTGATCCCGGTCACGCCGACCGCAAGAACGGCGATCGCCGTCAGCGAACCGCGGACGTTGAACGCGCCAAGACGAAAGCTCGCTGCTCCGAGGAACGCTGCTGCCAACGCTGGGAACAGGAAACCCGCACCGAGATTGGCGCCCGCCGTAGTCGTCTTCGCGAGCTGGAGCATTCCGGCCACGCCCGCCAACAAACCTCCGGCTGCGAATGCCCCGATCCGCAGTCGACTCACGCGAAGGCCAGCCAGGCGCGCTCCTTCTCGGGAACCGCCCACCGCGTACAACGACCGTCCGATCGTGGTGTGCTCGGTGACGTACCAGACCACGGCGGCGATCGCTGCGAGGTAGAAGACCGGCACAGGGACTCCGACGAGGATCGGCGTGGCCACGCGTCGAAGCACGTCGCCGCTCGATCCGACGATGGTGAAGGTGTCACCTTGTGTGATGGCTTCTGCGAAGCCTCGCAACAGCGTGAGCATCCCCAGGGTGACGACGAGAGAGTCCGCGCCGCTCACGACGGTGATCACACCGCTCACCGCTCCGATCGCCGTCGCGACCGTCAGCGCCGCGAGTGCTGCCAACCAGATTGGCCAACCGTGGGCGGTCTCGAGGTTCGCGGCGACGACCATCGCAATGGTGAAGACCATCGCGAGCGACACGTCGAAGTCACCGGCGATCAGGGGCAGCAGCATGGCGATGGTCAAGACGCCGAGAACCGCCTGAGTCACCAAGGTGGTTCGGAAGTTCGATGCGGTCGCGAACTCATCGGGCGAGAGGATCGAGAACACGGCGATTTCGACGACCAGCACACCGAGCAGAGCGAACGAGGCGATCCGCCCTGAGGCGAGGGGCCGCCGGACCGTGCGGTGGAGCTCGTTGGCCGTTGCGGGTGCGGGGGTTTCGAGAGCGGAGTTGTCCATGATGCGTGTCTGCGCGTTCGTACGACCACGGAGGAGGACCCGACGAGTTGAGTCGGGTCCTCCTCCCTCTTGGTTCGTGTGCCTAGCTCGCGCCCCAGAGCGGCCCGTAGAACGACTCGGGATCGAAGAGCTGGACATCCCACGGCTGATCGCTCGACTGGTCGATCACGTCGTCGTTGCCGTCGAAGAAGATCCGCTTCGGCCACGGCCGGTTCTCGTGATCGAGCGGCTCCTCGCCGCTCAGGATGCGATTGAGTTCGTCGACTCCCTGCCAGGCACCGCTGGAGTACGGGATGGCGATCGACGCCCCGAAGCTGTCGCTGTTCGCAATCCGGTCGACGCCGATGGAGTTGTAGTCGACGCCGATTCCGAAGTCGCCGTCCTTCAGCAGTCCCGCCGCAGCGATCGCGTCGATACAGATCGCGGTGATGTCGTCGACCTGGCTGATCATCACGTTGAAGTCCGGGTTCGCCTGGGCCAAGCTCGGGCAGAACGTCTCGATCTGGGTGAACATCTCGGCGTTGTCCGTCGGTCGGAGTTCGGCCCAGCAGTCGCCTCCAGCTGCGACGCATTCGTCGACGAACGCCTGGAACCCGGCTTCGCGAGCGACGGAGATCTCCGAGCCGTCGTAGCCGCCGATCGCGTGGACCTTGCCTTCACCCAAGGTGTACGCCGCGACGCCTTGGAGGTACCCCACCTCGAAGTTGTCGTTCTCGATGCCGCCATCGAGTCGGACTGCGAGAGCCTTCACACCGTCCGGATCGTCACTCGTCATCCCGACCAGCGGGAGTCCGGACGCCTCGATCGCGGTAAGTCCTTCCGTCGACAGTGACGGAATCCCCCCGAACACGGCGAGAGCGTCATGGCCTGCTTGCGCCATACGCGTCAGCTGTTCGTTCCAGACCGCCACGTCGATCTGGCCGTCATAGATCGTCACGTCCCAGCCGACCAGTTCGCCGACCGCCTCTACCTGGTCCCACCACTGCACGCATGCCGTGATCTGACTGCCCAGGCACGCAGCGCCGACGCTCTTGCCGCTGGCGATGGCCGGGCCGGCCGCATGGTCGAAGCCGTCGACCGGACCCGTTGCGGTCTCCCACGTCTCGGCCACTTTGGCCTCGAACTCGCCAAGCGTGCCGCTGCTGGCCGTGTCCGCCACCGCTTCCGAGGTCGGCGCCGAATCGTCGCCGGCCGCAACCGTCGTACCGACGCCCGCCTCCGTGTCCGACGATGTCGCGGCATTCGCCGTGCCCGTTGGCTCCGAGGACTGGTCCGCATCGTCGTTCCCACCGCACGCAGCAGCAGCCAGGGAGAACGTGAACAGAACAGTGACCCCTCGCCGGAGTCGCACTGGTGATCCTGTTGTCTTTCTACGCATGAAAATCCTTTCGTGACGTGACTCTCAGGCGTACCGCCCCTCGACGCGCCGGGCCATCGGGACCCCCGACGAACAACCCTTGGTGCGCGTGCGCGTGACGACCGTCGCGGTCGGGACCGGCGAGCAACGAGAACGCCGATGGCAGTCCCACGCTCACTCGACGCATGGATGCGTCTGCCCCCGAGAACTTCCCCCTCGTGAGAGTGCGAGCTGCGGTTCGCAGCTCACGGAGGCAACAGTAAGAACGGAGGTCGAGGCCGACAATCGGGTCTTGACCCCACACTCGTACTCCTCAGGAGTACGCAGCACGTGTCAGCCGCGATGCTCCGATCAGGTGTCCCAGTGACGAGCGCGTTCCACCGCACGCTTCCATTGCACGTAGGACCGCTCGCGGCGATCGACCGAAGTCCGCGGCTCGAACTGCGTGGGGGCCGTCTGCAGACTGCAGACCTCCTCCAACGAGCCCCACATCCCCACGCTCACACCGGCACGAGCAGCTGCGCCGAGCGCTGCGGAGTCGGTGAATGCGGGTCGCTGCAGCGCGACGCCGACGGTGTCGGCGAGGATCTGCATGAGCACATCCGAAGCCGAGGCGCCACCCGTGACCGTCATCGTGGACACCGGCTTCGAGTACGCGGCGCGCGCTCCTTCGAACATGTCACGCACCTGGAACGCCATTCCCTCCAGCACAGCGCGAACGATGTTTGCGCGGGTGGTGTCCTGGCTCAGGCCGATCATCAAGCCCGTCGCAAACGGGTCCGGTGGCGACGCCAGCCCAGCGAACGACGGAACGAAGATCACGCCGCCGCTGTCACTCACCTGCGAAGCGATGCCATCCACCTCAGTCGCATCACCGATCAACTCGACACCCGACTTCAGCCACTCGACGGCTGCGCCGGAAACGTTGGCGCTCGCGAGTGTGCCGTAGACGATCTCCGGGCCATCCGCATCCACCACGAGCGGGAGGAGCCCGGGGCCGCCGCACACCTCACCGGTGTTGATGAGCAGGAACGCGCCGGTCCCGAGCGACAGGCTGACATCGCCGACCGACGTCGAGCCAGCCCCGATCGCGGACGAAGGAATGTCACCGAGCACTCCGGTGATCGGGATGGGTTCACCGAGCAGTCCGGCGTCGGTGTGTCCGTAGATGTCGCCGGCAGGCCGCACATCCGGAAGGACTTGCCGAGGGATGCCCAACAGCGACAGCAACTCCTCGTGGTACGTCAGCGTCCGAAGATCGACGAGCTGGGTCGTCGCCGCACTCGAATAGTCCGCGGCGAAGATCCTCCCGCCAGACAGATTCGCGAGCAGCCACGAGCTCACCGGGCCGGCGACGACCGACCCCTGTGCGACACCGGACTGCACGGCGAAGTCGTTGTCCAACAACCAACGGATCTTCGGCCCGGTGCTGTTGGTCACGAACGGGCTCGCCGTGAGCGACTGAACGTGGTCGAGATGGGCTTGGTTGAGCCCCTCGCACATCTCGCGGGTCCGGTTGTCCTGCCAACTCAACGCACGACCGACAGTGCTGCGCATCGCCCGGTTCCACACGACCGCCGTTCCCATCTGCGCACACAGGCCGATCGCCTCGAGTTGCGACACCGACACCCGTGCGTCGGCAAGCGCGGAGTGAACGCCGTCGACAACAGTCGTCCAGATCTCGTTCGCGTTCTGTTCGACCCAACCTCGACGAGGAAAGTGACGGGTGACGTGGCGGTGCGATCGAGCGACCACCGTTCCGTCGTCCGCGACGACCACGACCTTGGTGTACGTCGTCCCTTGATCGATGCCGAGGACGTACCTACTTGACATGATGCGGGTCGCCCGTTCCGTCGATGCCGATCTCCATACACCGTCGAACGAACGTCGCCGTGTTCGGCGTGTCGAACTTGCGCATCGCCGCCTGTCGCTGCTTCTGGACCGTCTTCAAACTCGTGTGGAACAGCAGAGCGATCTGCTTCGTCGACAGTCCCCTGACGATCAGCTGCGCAACTTCACGCTCGCGAGGCGAGAGCTGTTCGAGCAGTGACGGCTCCGTCGCCGAAGGGCTCCGACGAAATGCCGATGCGACTTCGGAGCACAGGTAGATGCTCCCTCGATGCGCACCGCGGACCGCAGCGACGAGTTCGTCGCTCACCGCTTGCTTCAACACGTAGCCCCTTGCTCCCAATGCCAGCGAGCGCTCCACCACGGCGAGGTCGTCCTGCATCGACAACACCACCACGGCCGGCGAGTCAGCCCTCCCCGCCAACGCCTCGAGGACTTCGAGCCCGCCTTGATGTGGCATCGAGACGTCGAGCACCAAGACATCGGGCTTCGATGTGGCGATGATCGCGTCGACCGAACTTCCATCGTCGCCCTGGGCGACGACTTCGAACCCCTCCTCGCTCGCCAACAAGCGGCCGATGCCGTCCCGCACGATCAGGTGATCGTCGACCACCGCAATGCGAATCACAGTGGACTCTCCTCACGGTCGAGCCGTGCTGCCGGCGGCATCGTCGGGATCGACCCGTCGATCCGGACGCCACGTCCGCTTCCGACATGAACCTCGACGTGTCCGTCGAGCAGTGCGAAACGCTCACGGATACCTCGGAGCCCTCCGCCCTCGACGATGTCGCCGTCGACTCCGACGCCGTCGTCTTCGACCGAGATCGTCACCTCGCCGTCATCGGCAGCGAGCGACACCCACGCCTTCGACGCGTTCGAGTGCCTCGCGACGTTGGTCAGGCTCTCCTGCAACAGCCGGTACAGGGTGGTGGAACGGTCATCGGACGAGGGCAGCGGCGCGGCCGCTCCGTCGAACACCACACGAACTCCCGTCCGCTCCGAGAACAGGGCGCAATAGTCCTGCATCGCTGCCACGAGCGACTTCGACTTCAACGACGGCGGATTCAACTGATGCAACAGCCCTCTCGTCTGCTTCATCAGACTCGTCGCCATCGCTGCAGCGCGATCGGCTCGCTGCCGCAAGTCACCGTCGTCGAGTTGCCGCGACAACTCCCTCAGCTCCAGGATCAGCCCCGTGATCGCCTGACCGGTTTCGTCGTGCAGGTCGCGCGAGATGCGCCGCCGCTCATCTTCCTGGATCGTGACGGCGCGCATCAACGATCGCCGCAGATCCTCCTCGGCCTGCAACTGTCGGCCGATGTCGCGCTGCCAGAACACGAACACGTCGCGATGGTCAGTCGGACGGATACTCACCTGCCACCACCGCTGATGGAAGTCCACGAACTCGACCGACTCATTCGTTCGTCGCGCAGCGTTCAACATCAGACGCCGATGTTGCGCCTTGTCCCTGGGAAGACACTCGAACAGATTCTTCGACGCGACATCCCCGCCGTCCAGTCCGAGATAGCTCGACGCAGCATGATTCGCCCACAAGAGCGCACCGACGTGATCAACGAGCCACACCGGGTTCGAGGTCGATCGAAGGACATCCCACGCGACTTCGCAGGGCAGCCCGTTTCCTGTGCTCACGGGAACCCGCTCGGAACCACAGCTCAGATCGGGCCGATTGGCCGTAGCTCCCGGACTCCGCGACTCCTCAGACACAAACCCCTCGCTCCCCACTCGTTCGCTCGCACCCGTTGCGGCGCGAGGGACCTCCTCCGATGCGAGAACAGTAGGTCTCCTGGCACCTCGCCTGGGTGGGTAGTTCACCCCATCAGCGATCGACCCGACCTACTCCCAAGTAGTACGAGGAAGAACCTCGACGTAGACAACAACTCGGACAACGACGATCGGTTGTCGGCGGACGCCCCGAGGAATCTCACACATGATTCGCGGAGCGCCGCGCCAACGGTGTGGTCGTAGCGGGCCGACGTCGTCCGGTTCTCACCGTTCATGAGCAGGTGGGGGTTCGAGTCCCTCCCGCCACGACGTGCTCCGATTCCCATCCTGACCTGCGCCTTGTGGTGCCCGGGATGGGACTCGAACCCATACCTCCTTACGGAGAGGGGGGTTTAAGCCCCCCGTGTCTGCCAATTCCACCACCCGGGCCTGGCGTCACCGTATCCGGCGGCGTCAGGGTCGCCGAGACGCACTCCACGCCCGCTCCTCGTCGTTCTGACAGTGTCAGGACGTGACATCACCGTTCGATCCCCTCACCTTCAACCACGGTCCGGCGATGCCGAACCGGCTGATGCTCGCCCCGCTGACGAACTGCCAGAGCCACACCGACGGCACCATCTCCGACGAGGAGCACCGCTGGCTCACGATGCGCGCCGAGGGAGGGTTCGGCCTGACGATGACGTGCGCCTCCTACGTCCAGGCGAACGGTCAGGGGTTCCCCGGGCAGCTCGGCATCTTCGGCGCCGAGCACGTCCCTGGCCTCACCCAGCTCGCAGGCGCCCTCAACGCAACCGGCACCGTGTCCTACATACAGCTGCACCACGCCGGGATGCGCGCTCCGGCGGACCTGATCGGCCAGCAACCCGTCTGCGCGAGTGACGACCCGAAGACCGGCGCTCGCGCCCTCACCACCGACGAGGTGGTGCATGTCACCGCCGACTTCGTCGCTGCCGCGCGCCGCGCCGAGCTCGCCGGATTCCGCGGCGTCGAGATCCACGGCGCGCACGGCTATCTCATCGGCCAGTTCCTCGCACCCGAGATCAACCGCCGCACCGATCGGTACGGGGGCTCGCTCGACGATCGCAGCCGGCTGCTGTTCGACATCGTCGCCGGCATCCGCGCCGAGTGCGGCCCCGACCTCGCACTCGCCGTGCGCCTCTCGCCGGACCGATTCGGCATCGTCACCGAGGAGATGGTGGAGGTGTTCGCGCGCCTCGTCGACACGGGCGACATCGACCTCATCGACATGTCACTGTGGGACGTTCACCGCGTTGCCGCCGACGGCGCGCTGGAGGGCCAGCCACTGCTCGATGTCTTCGCACGAATCGAGCGCGGCCCGGTGCGACTCGCCGTCGCCGGCCAGGTGTACGAGCCGTCCGACATCCGAGAGGTGCTCGATCGCGGCGTCGACATCGCGACGCTCGGGCGCGTCGGCATCCTTCATCACGACTACCCGAAGCGTCTCGCCGCCGACCCCGGCTTCCAGCCCCGGCGCCCGCCTGCGACACCGGACGTGCTCACCGCTGAGGGCGTCTCCCCTGCCTTCCTCGAGTACCTCACCACGAGGTTCGCCGGCTTCGTCACCACGTGACACGGCGTCGCGTCACGCGGCACCGCCGCCGTTCAGCGGGCGAGCTGCGAACCGAGCCACCGCTCCATGTCGGCGTTGGCGCGCTGGGCCACCAGCGAGGTCGCGGCGAGGCTGTCGAAGCCGTGCGGCGCCCCCGGGTACACGTGCAGCTCGACCGGCACACCGGCGTGGCGAAGCCGAACCGCGTAGTCGATGTCTTCGTCGGAGAACCCGTCGATCGCGCCGACGCTGATCAACGTGGGCGGGAGGCCGCGCAGGTCGGTCGAACGAGCTGGAGCCGCGTACGGAGGTACGTCAGGGCTGCCCTTGGCCGCACCGAGGTACGCCGTCCAGCCGTACGTGTTGGCCGACGGCGGCCAGACCGGATCGTTCCAACCGCTCGACGGCGTGATCTGCCGATCGTCGATCATCGGGTAGATGAGCAACTGGTACGGGATGCGCAGCGCACCGCGATCGCGGGCGAGTAGGGCGAGGCCGGCCGCCAGCCCACCACCGGCGCTCGCGCCGCCGATGCCGATCGACCCGCGGTCGACGCCGAGTTCGGCGGCGTGCTCGTGGACCCAGGCGAGACCCGCATAGCAGTCGTCGAGCGGCCCCGGGTACGGCGTCTCGGGCGCGAGCCGGTACTCGACGGACACACCGACGATCCCGAACAGCTGACACCACCGGTCGAATCGGGCGTCGTCACCCGCATTCGACCCGAGCACCAGCCCACCTCCGTGCATCCAGTACAGACACGGCAGGTCACCGTCGACCTCCGTGGGGCGGTGCACCCGCACCGACACACCCGTCGATTCGTCGACCACGTGGTCGGTGCGCTCGACCGCCTCCGACAGCTCCGGCACCGGCATCTGTGCGAACAGCTCACGCACACCGGGCAGCGCATCGTCGGTGAGGCCACCCAGCAGTGCGCCGATGTCGACGGGCATCTCCGCGAGCACTGCGATCACTTCGGGATCGATCAACCGGGACACGTCGAGGTCGCTCATGGCGCACATGTTCGCGGAGCCGACCCGGCCCATCACCACCGGAGCGCGGCGTCAGGAAGCGGCCGCTGGTTGCCGCCACGTGACGCCGGCGAAGCGCCCGAAGTCGGTGTCGTAGCTCACGACCGATCCGCGGTGCTCGATCGACAGCGCCGCCAGGTGGGCATCGTTCACGAGGTGTCCGGCCGTGCCGGCACCGGCGAGGAGCGAGCGCACGAGTCGGGTGTGCTGCGCCGTGGGTTCGACCACCACTGCAGCGGGCTGCGACAGCCAGGCGTCGACCACGTCGAACGCCTCCTCGGCGGTGAGCGGGTGCGGGAAGACCGCAGCCTTCGTCGCGAGCCGCACGAACGCCAGCACAGCCACCCAGGCGAAACCCACGGTCGCTCCGCCCCGGAGCGCTCCGTCGAGCCACGCCTTCGATTCGGCGTGCCGAGCGGCATCGACGTTGACCGCGTAGAGCAGGACGTTGGCGTCGACGATGTTCACGAACCGGCTCGCATCCGAGCCACGAGCGCATCGTCCTCGAGCTCAGCAGCGATCTGGAGCGCGCGGTCGAGGTTGATGGTGGGGGCACCGAGCGAACGACTCGGGGTCTCGAACCGGTCGGGCGGCCGCCCGGCGCTCCCATCGCGGATCGCGTCGTTGAGCGCCTGCTTGAACGACACCTTCTGCTCGCGCATCCGGCGCCGGATCAACTGCTCGGTGTCGGCGTCGAGCGTGACGGTGGTGCGCACCAGCGACATCATACCGTCATCCAAACTGACAGCAAGGCATCACGCCACCCGACGGATCGGGCCGGTGACGTCGCGGGGGTGGGCGCGCTCGGGCCGGTCGACCGCTCCCATGCCGGTCGCAGCCCACAGTTCGTTGCGGAGCCGATCGGCATGCGGGGGTTGGAGACGATTGGCGACGACGACGCCCTCGATCATGTCGGCCAGCACCGCCACCCACGGCCGACCACGTAGGCGGACCGACACCACCACCCCGTCGCCGTGGCGGCGGAGCGTGCGATCGACGCCCACGAGGCGCGGTGGGCACCGGTAGCTCGGACCCACCAGACCGCGCCGGCGCGCCTCACGCGTGAGCGTGCGGGCGGCGGCAGCGAACTCGACCGTACTGGCGGCCGTGGCGGGCGAAGACATACCCACATCATGAACGCAGGGTGTGACAGCCATCGTGAAAGGTCCCCGCCGGAGCTCCGCACGCCGACCGGCTACACGTCGGGTGCCACACCGGCTCGCTAGCGTCGCCCCCGTGAGCGACGAGCCTGCCGCCTCCCCACTGTCGCCGCTTCAGCAGAAGACGCTCGCGCTGCTCCGACGCACCGCCGAGCCCGTGGTGTTCGACACGGCGTTCGTGGCGTCGCTGCGCGCCGAGGTCGACGAGGCGTTCGAGGGCTTCGCTGAACGGCTCGGCGACGAGACCGTGTTCATGAGCAAGCACCGCATCTCCAGCGTGCTCGGCTGCGAGGTGCAGCACCTCCACGACGACACGTTCGCGTGGTCACCGGCGATCGCGGGCGGGCAGGTGGCTCACCGGGCGATCCAGCTGCTCATCAACTGGCGCGGTGACCCGGTCCCGGCTGACGTCGTCGACGAGGCGATCGCCCGCCTCGCCAGCGACGACACCAGCCTCGGCGAGTGGATCGCCGGCCTCACCGATGCCGACCTCAGCGATCTGCGCGGCTTCGCGACCGACAAGCTGATCAAGTTCCAGGAGTGCTTCCCGCCGCTCGACCGGCGAGCCGCACCCACCACAGAGTCGAGCGTTCGCTGGCCGATCGACGGGCCGATCGTGCTGTCGGGCAAGGTCGATCTCACCATCGGCCGGCCCACCGGCGCCGAGAGCCGCAAGGTCATCATCGACCTCAAGACCGGTTGGGTGTCGCAGAAACATCGCGAAGACCTGCGCTTCTACGCGCTCGTCGAGACGCTCCGCTCCCAGGTGCCACCGCGCAAGCTCGCCTCCTACTACCTCGACGCGGGTGACCCCGTCGTGGAAGACGTCACCGAACGGGTGCTCCTGTCGGCCTCCCGCCGCATGCTCGACGCCGTCCACGCCGAGATCGAGCTGCGCGTCGAAGGCCGCGAGCCCGTCAAGCGCCCCGGCACGAGCTGCCGTTGGTGCCCGCTCGCCGGCGAGTGCACCGAGGGCACCGCCTATCTGACCGGCGTGAGCGACGACGGGTTCTGAGCCCGACGCCGCTCGCGATCAGCGCGACATCACCGCGACGGCACACGGCAGGCCCGCCGCAGCGCGGACGGTCGCGATGCGGCGGCCCGGCTGCACCGCCTGACGCGGCGCACCGACCAGGTCGTCTCCCGCCGAGGCGCAGAAAGCATCGAGGTCGTCGACGATCACGACCAGGCCCCACAGCGATGCGCGCTCGGCGCGATCTGTCTCGACGATCTCGACGATGCACCCGTGGTCGGGGAAGCGGTGGAAGCCTTGGCGTACCGATCCGGCCTCGCGGATCCGGCGTAGCGGCAAACCGAGATGCTGCTCGACCGCCGCCGCGGTCAGCTCGAGCGACGGCGTCATGATGACCACGTGGTCGATCTCGGTGCACCCGTTCGGATGCGTCGCGGCTGCCGCCGGCGATGGCCCGGGCAGCACGGTCACGCCATCGAGTTCGACCGCCTCGTCGAGCCCCGCCACCCGCAGCGAGAGCACGCCGCCGGCGTCACCGTTGCACTCGACGGCGCCGTTCACGAACGGCACGAGGCCGTCGACCACCGTGAACCCGAGCGCCTCCCACGGTGCGGTGTCACCCCCGACGACCACCGATCGGAGGCACACCCCGGTCACGACTGGTGCCCGAGTTGCCAGCTGAAGAAGGCGAGCACGTCGGCCTGCTCGGCCGCTCGCTTGCCGACCGGCTTGCCGACGCCGTGGCCAGCGCGGCCCTCCTGGTACAGGAGCACCGGGAGTGCGTCGGGCACCCCCGCCGCTGCCGATTGCAGCATCGCCGCCATCTTGCGGGCGTGGAGCGGGTCGACCCGGGTGTCGCCCTCGGCGGTCGTGAGCAACACTGCCGGGTAACGCTCGTCGGCGACCACCCGGTGGTACGGCGAGTAGGCGTGGAGCCAGGCGAACTCGTCGGGCTCGTCGGGGTCGCCGTACTCGTCGGTCCAGAGCTTGGCGATCAGGAACCGCGGGAACCGCACCATGTCGAGCAGCGGCACGGCACACCACACCGCACGGCACAGGTCGGGGCGCTGGGTGAGCGCCGCGCCGACGAGCAGACCACCGTTCGAGCCACCCGCGATCGCGAGCCGGTCGCGCGAGGTGCGCCCGGTCGACACCAGCCAGTCGGCCGCCGCCGCGAAGTCGTCGAACACGTTCTGCTTCTGCCCGCGACGGCCCGCCTCGTGCCACGCCTCGCCGTACTCCGCTCCGCCACGGAGACCGGCGATCGCGTACAGCCCACCCGCCGCACACCACGCCGCGATCATCGGCGACCACACCGGCGTCTCGATGATCGAGAAGCCGCCGTACCCGTTCAGGATCGTGGGGGTGTCTACCGTCGGGGAGACGTCGGCCCGGTGGATGAGGAACATCGGGATCAGCGTCCCGTCGAGCGACGGGTACTCGACCTGGGAGATCGCCAGATCGGGCACGAGCGTGCGGTCCGGAACCGGGTGCAGCACCTCGGGTGCGCCACCCGACACGAGCCATGCCCCCGCCGGCGTGTCGAACCCGTTCACGATCGCGACCACCACTCCGGTCTCGTCGTCGACCGCGAGCCCGGCGAGCGCCACGAGCCCCAACCCGTCGACGGCGCGCCGCGCTCCGTCGTACGTCACGTGCTCGAGACGGTCGACACCGACGAGCGTGGACGGCAGGTAGAAGCCGTCGGGAACGAGGCGCGGCCCACCGAGCACGGCGTCGCCCTCGGGCACGATCGTGTGCCACGCAGCGGGCGACAGGTCGTCGGCCGAGAGGTCGACCCGCACCACTCGCCCACTGCCCGCGTCGAGCGTCGTGGTGCCGACCAGTGCCGAGTCGTCTGCCGTGAACTGCCAGCCATCATTGAGCGCTTCGACGCCTTCGACGATCGTGCGCCAGACCCCCGAGGTACCGTCGGCGCCGCGGTCGAGCAGGTGGAGGTCGCTCCGCCCCCAACCGACCATCGCTTCGATCAACACGAACCGGCCGGTCTCCGACACCGTGACACCGGGCCAGGTCTGCGGTGTGACTCGGGCGTCCCACACGACCGGGTCGTGACGCCACTCGTCACCGAGGACGTGGCGATGGATCGTGCGGTCGTACTCCTCGCCCTCCGGGTAGCGGCTGTAGCAGAACGCTCCATCGCCAGGCTCCCAGCTGAGCGAGCATGCCCGGCAGTTCGGGATCTCGTCGGGGAGGAGCGAACCATCGTCGCTCCGGGCGACCCGCAGGACCGAGTTCTCGGTGCCTCCCTCGCTCACGCCGAAGGCGACCAGGGATCCGTCGCGCGACGGATGGAACCAATCGACCGCCGAGGCGGCATCGGCGGTGGCCGCAGCCGGATCGGCGAGCACGGTGACGCCCGCCGAAGGATCGGAGAGGGACCGTACGACGAGGCGCGCCTGCTGTGCGCCAGCTTCCCGTTCGAGCAGGAACAACCGGTCGCCGCGGATCGCAACTCCCTGCACGAGCGGCAGGCCCATCAACGCGACGAGGCGCTCGTGCCACGACTCCCTCTCGGGGATGGCATCGAGCGCCGAACGGGTCAGCGAGTTCTGCTCGGTGACCCACTGCTGCACCTCGGGGTCGTCTCCGTGTTCCAACCACCGGTATGGATCTGGAACATCGACGCCGTGCAGCGTGTCGACCACCGCCTCACGGCGTGTGTGCGGTGGTGTCATGTGTGGTGTGGTCAGCCCCGGCCCATGTTGGGGCGCTTGCCGTGGTTCGCCTTGCTACGCCGCAGGCGGGCCTTGCGCTTTTTCGTCTTCTTCGACATGAGGAACCACGCTACCGGTGTGGCCAAAGGGATCCCACCAGGTCATCGGCAGGTCGGGTCGAACCGATGTGGTTATCGTAGGACACACAGATCGGCAGCCGTTCACTGCGACGGCGGCGTTACGCTCCACCCCTCGTTCCGGAGTGCAACGGCCGCGTGCTCCTGATGCCGACGCACTGCCGCCTTGACTTGGATCTCTTCCCAGCGTTCTCTGTGCTGTTTGACGACATCGCTCCACCCTGGGCGGGGTTCGACCATCTCCTCGGTGATCATGAACTCGATGAGGTCTTCCAGCGACGGACGAAACCGCCGGCCGCCAACGGGAAGATGGAGGTCGCGCAGCTTCCGTGAGTCGCGTCCATCGCCGCGATAGATGCGATCTAGGTCATCCCGGGCCCCGGAGACGTGCAGGTGACAACCCGGGTACTGGTTGGCTGGTTCGCGGACGTAGTCGATGCCGAGGACGAGTTCGTCGCTGGTCATGTCTTCAGACGTGTACACGCTCATGGTGCTCGCCAACATCGTGAGGTACCGACCCTCGGGGTCGAGGTCGAATGTGTGTATCAGGTACAGCCAAACGAGAGGCTTGCCCCGGACTGCGACCGCGATCGGCTTTGCGTCAGGGTCGGACGCCTTGACGCCCATACCCATGACGCGGAATCCGGCCTGCGTCGTCACCGCGGTGATACGCACACCGTTCGTAACCGTGTGATTCAGTAGATCCGACGTTTGGTCCGCGAAGATGCGCGCCTGATCAGCGAGAGACTCGCCCGGCAAGTTCGGCGTGCCCTGTCAGCTGTGCCCGAGGCCCCTGATCACAAACCACGCACGTCGATGCTGCTCGCTGGCAAATCGGCCGACCACCGCTTGTGCACGAAGTTCATCCAACGTGGCACCGGCGGCCGACAGAAGCGCGGCAACGGCCGCGTGGACGTCGGCATCGGTCATGGTTTCCTCAACCGTGTCCTCGTTCCGCCTCAGTGTCTCGATCGTCATGGCTGCAACCTCCCCGCTTCGCAAGCTTCCCCAAACGGAAGCTTAGTCATGTTGACACCCTGTGGATTGTCTTGTGGGTTAACTGTGTGCATCTTGTGCACAAGGGTGTGACACTGTCCAACCGTACGGATCGGCCCGGTGTTCCAGCAACTTGAATGCGGCCAGCCGCCAACTACGCCGTCGACACCGTAGGCGTGTCGTAGGGTTCCTGCATGAGCCAGATCGCGGGATGTGACACGTGCAAGTTCTACGAGCCGGAGGAGGAGCAGTGTCGGCGGAATGCGCCACTCCCCTCCGATTCCGGCCACGTGGCGATCTGGCCGCATGTGAGCGAGGACGACTGGTGCGGCGAGTACACGCGGCGCCCGGCGAATCCGGTGTTCGGAACCTGAACACGAGTCACCACACCTGAAGAACTGACCGCGTCGAGTGCACCGCGGCGCGGTCGTGGGCCATGACGGCGGCGATGGCGAGGTCGATGCGCCGGCCTGAGTGCTTGTGTTCCTTGCTCAGTCGGGTGCCGCGGGCGTCCGTGCGGACGGTGGCGTTGGCGATGTGGCGGGCGAGGCGGGGGTCGCCGTTGTGCGTGACGGTGCTGTTCGTGACCGCTTCGTAGAACGTGGTGGTGGCGGGCGTCATGCGTGCGGGGGTCTGTGGGTACTCGACGACGGGGAGGCCTTCGGCGTCGAGGGTTTGGAGTGTGCGGGCCCAGCGGAACGGGTCGGCGGCGATCTCGCGGACCTGCCAGCGGGCGCAGGCGTCGCGGAGTGTCTGCTCGACGTTGGCGATTGGCACTTGCCAGTCGGCTGGGGTGTCGGTGGTTCGTTCCCAGCACGCGACGACTTCGAGGTGCGGGACGGGGTCGATGGTGGCGGCGACGATGGCGGTTGAGTCGCCGTTGTGGGAGCCGTCGAATCCGAGCACGACGTCGGCGCCGTCGTCGATGGTGCGGGCGGTGGTGAGCGTGTCCCATGTTCCTGGTGGGAGCCAGGGTTCGGGGACTTGGTCGATCCATTGGCCGAGCCGTGCGCGGCGGAACGTCGACTCGCGGGTGCGGGGTGGGAGGAGGGCGAGCATGGCGTCGCGGTGGAGCAGGTCGTCGAGGCCGGGGTTCGCGAGTGCCCAGCAGTGTTCGCAGTCGACAGGGTGTGTCGGGTCGCTGGTGTATTCGACGAGGGCGAAGCTTGGGTCGGGTGCTTCGATCGCTTGGCGCCGGAGGTCGTTCATCACGGACTGTTCGGGGTCGGGTGACGGGGTGCCGATGCACAGGGTGAGGGACTGTGCGCGTTTGCCTGCGGCGAGCGCGACGACTTCGAACACGCGGCGATCGACGACGCCGATTTCGTCGATGATCGCGAGTGACGGGTCGAGACCTTCGAGGCGGTGCGGTTCGGCGGGGAGCACTGCGAACGTGGAGCCCGTCGCAGGGACGTAGAGCCGGTCTTTGTAAACCTGGGTTCGTTCGAGCAGCGGGTCGGAGAGCTGGGTCATGCGGACGGCGGTGTTGAACACGATGCCGGCCTGTCGTTCGTCGGCGGCGACGACGACGACGGAGGCGCCTTCCTCGTTGTCGCCGTGGAGGCCGTAGAGGCCGAGCGCCGCGGAGATGGTGCTCTTGCCGTTCCCGCGTGGGAGCGCCCAGAGGGCGAGGCGGGGGCGGGGATCGTCGAACACGGACGCAATGAGGGACTTCTGCCAGGGTCGTACGTGGAACGCCTGCCGTGCGCCGGTGCCCTTGGGTGTGACGACGTAGCGCTCAATGAACTGGGCGACGCGTTCGGCACCGGACGCGGGGAGGTCGTCGAGGTCGAGCGGGTCGGAACGGACCGCGGCTTTGGGTCCGGCCTTCACGCGATCGCCTCGCCACGGTGTGTGATCGGCTCTCGGCCTGACAGGGTCATGCGTGGTGCTGCGTGGTCAGAACTGGCGGCGCCTTTGCGGCTGTTGCACGAGCGGCACAGCACGTCGATCGAGCCGTGCATCGTGCCGCCGCGGGCGAGCGGGTGGACGTGGTCGCCGGTCAGGTCGTCGGTGGCACCGCAGGTCGAGCAGTAGGGCTGTCGGGCGATGGCGTTGCGGGCGAGGCGTTGCCATGCTGCGCCGTAGCCGCGTTCGGTCGTGGTGCGTGGAGCGCACTGTTCGCAGCGTGGGCCGTTGCGGCTGGGCTGACCGCAGGCCAGGCAGGGGCGTGCGAGCCTCATCGCAAGCGGGCGAGCGTGAGCCTCGGCGTGTGGTGGTGGAGCGCGGTGCGGACCGCGGCGATGCGTGCGTCGAGGTAGGCGGGGAACCCCACGACGCTGATCTCGACGAGGTTGGCACGGGTGCGGGTCACCTTGGTCCGGTCCCGGTTCCAGCGGTCGCCACCCTCGACGGGTTGAAACCCGATCGACAGGCCCGTCGCTGCGCCGTCACGGACGAGGGCGAGCACGTCGTCGCCGTAAGCGGTTTGGCTGATGCGCAGCTCGACGGCGAGACCGGCGGGGGTGTCGGTGAGCGACAGTGCTCGGCCGATGGGGAGCTCGGTCCTGTTGTGCGCAGCGAGCACGGGGACGGTGGCGGGGTCGGTGCCGTCGAACGCTCCGGGTGCGAACGACTCGACGTAGGAGCCGATGCGGGTCTCGACGTTGTACGGGACGGCGAGCCCGACGAGGGTGCGGCCGTCGTCGCGGAGTTCGAGGGTGGTGGTGGCGGTGCGGACTTCGAGGGTCATGCGGCGATTCCTGTGGGGAGCGGGGGGAGGTCTTCGAGGGCGCGGACCTCGTCGACGGTGAGGAACCCGGCATCGAGCGCGACGCGGTGCGCTTCGTAGCGTTCGGCGGTGGTCGAACGCAGCAGCGCGCCGGGGTTGAGCTTGACGTAGTGGGTGCGTGGCAGGAGTTGGCCGAGCGCGGTCTCGAGCCGCACGATCCACGGGTTCACGGAGTACCGGAGGAAGTCGAGCGCGCGTCCTTCGACGTTGGCGTAGGTGAGGCTGTTGCCCGCCTCTCCGCCGATCATCTCGGGTGGCACGCCGAAGATGCGCGCGACCTCGGCAACGGTGAAGCGTTGCACGTCGAGCAACTGCGCGTCCTCGGGTGAGACCTGCAGCGGGGCGTACGTGAAGCCGTTCCCCAGCACGAGCGGTTCACGCTTGCCGCGGGTGGTTGCCTTGAATCGTTCCTTCGCCATGAGGGCGGTATCGGCGGACAGAATGTCCTGCGACGTCAGGATGCCGGTCGGGTGCGCGCCTTCTTCGAAGAACTGCCCGGCGTAGCGGGTCGCGGCGAGCCCGACCCCGATGGAAGCAGCCGCGTATGCGACGGGTGACAGACCGGTCGGTGAGCCGGGGAACGCGAACGCACGAACGTGCCAGATGTCGGCCCGGTCGATCACGACACCACGGAACCGGTAGGTGACCATGCCGTCGGGTTCGACCGTCACGGTGACGAGGTCGGGGTTCACGATCTCGATCTGCGACGGACGCATCGCGGCGCCTGAGCGGGCGGTGACGATGCCGTACGCGTTGCCGCGCAGCAGCAGCGACACGACGACTTGGTAGAGCCATTCGTGCAGTGCCACCCCGGCCGCTGGGGACGCGAACAGCGGCGGGGTGGCGATCTGCTCGGCAGTCCCGCTCGGGGCGCGGCGGTACACGTCGAGCGGGAACGTCGAGATGGTGTCAGCGAGTAGTCGGACGCATGCCCACACCGCGGACAGGCGCATCGCTCGATCGGCGGTGACGTGTTGTCCGATGTGTGCGAAGTCGCCCGGCCGGTCGAGGTCGAGCACGTCGGCGATGGTGAGGTCGGCGCGGGTTTCGCTGCGCCCGCGCCGGCGCAGCCACGCCATATCAGGCCCTCACGCCCACGTCGACGACGAACGCAGCGGGCTGCGCTACTTGCACGTCCATCCGCAGATACGCGAGGAACGCGTATTGGAGGTTGTCGGCGAGGTAACGCTCCCGGAGAAACTCGATCCGCAGATCGGTGCGCATGCCGATCATGAGCTGATCCCACTGCCCGGTGTAGACCTCGGAGCAGTCGTTCGAGGTGCCGACCGTGAGGTTGGTCGGAACCTGTCGGGTCGACAGCATCGGGAGCAGCCCATCGGGCCGAGCGAGGTACGCGTTCGTCGTGTCCTTGAGCTTGGACAGCGACGTCGTCGAGCGGGGCGCCTGAATGTGTGCAGTTGGTTCGAAGTTCGCGTTCCGGACAGCGCCGATGGCGTCGAGCCACCAGTCGTAGTTCGCGATGGCGCCACCGTTGGCACCATGCGGGGTGGTCGTGATCCCTGCGGTGTTCAGCACGCCACGAGGCTCGGGGGCGGTGCCGGTGCCGCGCAGCGCGACCCGGTCGACTTCGAGCGCGATCTGCTCCGCGAACGACCGGGCGATGACGTCACCCGATGACGGGTCCGCGTCTTCGAACAGTTCGACGGACAGCGTCACGACACGCGTCAGCGTGCGGGCCGTGAACGTGACCGCGTCGAAGCTGAGATCGGCGTTCGCGGTGATCGCTGCGTTCTCCGTCTTCCAACCGGGCGAGCCCTCGCCGGTCAGGCGGGCGAGCTTGAGCGTCGAGGAGGTCATCGGCACCGTGACCGCGCCGGCCTGCATCACACGCGTTGCGTTGCGGGCGAGGTCGATCACTCGCGCCGACAGCGGGGTCGGCACCAGGTGGCCGCCCGCGGTGAGCGTGCCGCCCGACAGCGCACGTTCCTCATCGGCGCCGGACCATTCACCGGTCGCCATGCCGCGCAGGTAGCGATCGAACGACAGCGGGACGTCGTCGCGGGTGACGAGGCCTTGACCGCGGCACCAGTCCGCAACCGACTGGTCCCGGGTGAGCACCGGTGACGTCGGGGTCTCGCGGTGAGCGGTACGGGTCGAAGCCGCACGCAGCTCGGCGACCTCGTCCGCGAGTCGCTGCTCGATCGCGTCGTCAGCGTCGCGGGCTTCGGCGGTGCGCGCTGCGTACTCGGTCGCTTCGGTCGGGGTGAGGTCGCGTCCTTCGGTGGACGCACGGGTCAGGATTTCGTCGGCCCGCGAGCGGGCCTGGGTGCGCGTTGCGCGCAGATCGTCGATAAGCGCCATGGGGGGTCCTTCGGTTGTACGAGGTGGCGCCTCACCCCCCACTATAGCAGATACCCCTAGGGGTATGCCGCCCGGTCCGGCGAGGCGCCACGCGTCCCGGACCGGGCGACGATCTCACGCCGCGGGTGGCACGTCGGGAACGTCGATATCGACGCGGCCGAGCTGATCGGCGAGCCACGCATCCGCGGCGAGTTCCGAAAGCTCCAGCCCGAGATTCAGATGATGAGTGCGGACCACCGGAACCCACCCGTCGACGGTCCGCAGCTCCACGTCGATGTAGAGCCCATCCGTCTGCACCCACGGCGCCGCCCGCAACGCGCCGCACCGGAACGCGCCAATGAACTCGTCGAACGACGAGGCGACGTCCCGCATCGTCGCAGCATCGGCCGCGATGCTTCGCCTCGGGATCGCCCACGCGTACGACTCATACAGCCGTCGCCACGCCGGATGGTCGGTCGGAATCGGCTCGGTGGATTTGCGGGTCATGGTGCTTTCCTTTGTTGGGAGGCGGGATTTACTGCCATGACATGTCTTTGGCAGTGCCAATGACATGTCTTCACTGCCAGCAGCCCTTGGGCTGGCAGTGAAAGGCATTGGTGGCACCTCGTCCCCGTTCATTCCTCGACCTCGTCGACGGGCCGATATCGGGGTCTGGTGTCGGTCCCGATGTTGACGACGTGGCCGTGCTGGAGCAGTCCTGACCGGTGCCGGTAGAACGTGCGCTCGGTGGCGTCGGCGGCGGCTCGCCATGCTGTTGCGGACACGCCTTCGGTGACGTCGATGTCGCGGAGCGCTTTGAGGGTGTCGAATGCTGCCGCAGTCAGGTCGTCGCCTTCGATGCGCGCTCCGGCCTGCTCGATGACGACGGAGTCGGTGTCCGGTACCGGGGTGAGCTTGAAGTGCAGCGGCGCGGCTTCAGGTGCGTCTTTCTGCTTGGTGTTGCTGACCTTGATCCGACCGTCGCCACCGACGACTTCGATCTCGGTGTCCATCGCTCCCTTGAGCGCGCTGTTCCCGCGAGCACCCTTGGTGACGTCCTTCCCGGCGTGGTGGACGATAAGCACGCACGACCCTGCGGCCTGGCGGATCATGTCGAGGTGCTCGACGGTGATGCCGGTGTCCTTGGTGCCGTTTTCCTCCATGCCGACGGTGGCGCGGGCGTAGGTGTCGATGACGACGAGCACCGGGCGCAGCTCGGCGACGACCTCGGCGAGTCCTGCCGCCCATGCGTCGGAGAACACGCTGATTGCGCCGGGGTGCCACGTGACCGCCGATGTGACGCCGTGGTGCCTCTCCCACGCCGTAACGCGCAGGCTGGCACCTGGGGCGCCTTCCGCGAGCACGTACAGCACGCCACCGTTCGTGACCGCGTTGGCGTGCCAGAACCGGCGGGCGCTGACCGTGTTGGCGATATCCATCACGACGTGCGTCTTGCCGCCACCACTCGGCCCGTACACCATCGCGAGTGAGTCGAGGTTGAGCCACCCGTCGATCAACGGTTGCGGTCGCGGCATGCCGCGGAGCTGATCGGTGGTGACCAGCTTCGAGCGGATCATCTCGGCCGGGGTGATGGGCGCGTCGTGGCTCTCTGCCCCGAGTGTTCGATCGAACACGTCGAGCGGTGAGTCAGGCTGCTGCATGACGCACCTCCCGCTTGAGCACCATGCGCGCCTGCGCCTCGGTGATCAGCTCAGCGGCGACGGCGCGAGCCAGTCGCTCGGCCCACGCCTTGAGCCTGCCGTCACGGTTGCGGTCGTCGGGGTCGATGTCGGGCGGCGTGAGTACCTTCTCGGCTTGCCACGCCCGCTGTTGTTCCGCGGAGGCGACGCACGGGCCGCACGGCTCACCAACCGGTGCGACCGCCTGATAACTGCACGCGGTGCACGTGCAGTCAGCGAACGCGTTGCCGAAGTCGGGACGCTTGCGGCCGGTCTGGAGCATCGTGCCGTGGCCGTGGCGCGCAAGCTCGTGGCGGGCGTGCGCCTCGCCGAACGTGTCCCACCAGCAATCAACGCACAGATGAACAGCGAGCGCCTGGCGCAGTGATTCCCTCGCGCCGCACACGCGGCATGCCGGGGTCATGACGCCACCACTGACGGACAGCGCCAGCACGGAGCCGAGCAGGCGAAAACGCAACCAACAAGTTGCGTGGATCTGATATCGTCGGAGCTGCCATCGACGCTTCCCACGGCGTTTGGACAGGCCGGCGTACTCCCCCGAGGCGCCGGTCGTTTCGCGTCAGGGGGCCTCATGCGGCGCCTGCCTTCCCGCGGCGTGCCTGCACGCCCCTGAGGCTCAGGCGGGCGTAGTAGGCCTTCTTGGCAGACTCCGCGGCGGCGTGTCGCTGCGCGTCGGTGGCTTCGTTGAACTCGGGGCCGAGCTTGTCGAGCCAGTACGCCACGGAGGCGGGCGACTTCTCGCGAGCGGGGCGAGTGGCTGCGCTTCGGTTGACGGTCCGCGACCACCGGATGTGGCCGCCAAGGCTGCCACGTTGCTGAGGTGTGGGCATGAGGAGTGAACCCCTTTCGGGTTCACCGCTGCCCATCCTCGGTGCATCATCGTCGACCTCGGCGTCCCGACTGGCTGTCGGGCGTCACCACTGGGGTCGTACAGGCGACGTCAGTTAGCTACAGCGTATCAAAGCGGGTGCGCAGCTTGATCGACTCCCGCCGGTTCCGGACCATCGAGTTCACCGCCGCGTGAACGTCTCGGAGGTCATAGCTGACGTGACATTTCCCGCAGGTCGCCACAGCAACGCCATCGCCACAGCAGCTTTGAGGTGGAGTCACCATCGGCTCGTCCCAACGGAACCAGAAGACGTGGCTGTCAACCCCTCCGCCGTGAGCTGCGCGCATCCCCTCCTCGGCCGGCGTGACCAACACTGCCTGCTCGTCGGACTCCTGCCTCACCCATTCGCGACGCCGAAGCCCTCGCTCCTTGACGTGCCAGAGAACGCAACCGACTGCACCTGATGCGAACGCCCACGCCACGACGCGACCGCAGCCGGGGCACTTCACGCGCTTCACAGGTCGCCCACCATCGTCAGTCATCAGGGCGAACTCTGACCGGGTCACAGCGAATCCCCCAGCTTGAGACGCTTGTGTGCGTCGCGTGCCCGTTCCTCTGCGGCGCTGCGGCCGTAGCGCTGGAGCATGGCGGGGTTCTTCCATCCAGCGATGCGCATGAGATCCCCTTCGCCGCCGCCTGCAGCGAGCCAACGATGCGCGGCCGTGTGGCGGAACCGGTGCGCGTGTAGATCGTCGACGCCCGCTTGTGCGCCACGGGAGCGGAGCATGACTCCGACGCCGTTGGTGCCGAGCGTGCCGCGTGTGCCGAGCCACAGCATCGGCGACGATGCGTGCGGCCGGCGATCGCGTGCACGGATGTATCGGTCGATCGCAACCGCGGTCTTGTCACCAATCGGCGTCAGCCGGTACCGGTCGCCCTTGCCGAGCACGAGCAGCGTTTGGTGGTCGAGGTCGACGTCCACCAGGCGCAGCCCTACCAGCTCGCCCATGCGCATGCCGGTGTCGACGAATGTGCGGATGATGGCGTGGTCGCGCCGGTCGAGCCAGTCACGCCCGGAGGTCGCCGCGAGGAGGTTGCGGAGCTGCTCATCTGACAGGACCGGGACCACCGTCTCGGTCAGCTTCGGCGCCGACATCTTCGCCATCGGCGAGACGTCGATCTCATCCTCGGCGATCAGCCACCGAAACCACTGCTGCAAGCACCGGAAGCGGAGCACAACCGATGACCGGGCATTGCGCTCAAGCTCGTCGGCGATGAAGCGCCGCAGGTGGTCCGTCGTCTGCTCGGCGGGGTCGAGCGGTGCGCCGTGTTCGTCGGCCCAGTCCGTCACCGCACGAACCGCCAGTGCGTAGTTCTCGATCGTCCGGTGCGACTTGCCGTCTGCCCGCAGGGAACGAACCCACGACTCGACGAGCGGGCGAACGCTGGGCTTCGTCGTCAGGACAATGTTCCGGAGCGTCGTCTCGTCGGCCATGCGGTCATTGTAGTACACACGTCAACCTGTGTAGTCACACACACCAGGCGATCTACCTGGGGTTTTGCCTCTCTACGCCGTGTGTACTATTCGACATAAGGAACGGGAGTCTACGGGCACGGGTGACCGCCCCCAACCGGCCCAGGCGGTTCTGCGCCGATCAGACCGAGATGTGAACGGGCCGACGCGCGGTGCGGTCAGCGTCCTGGCGGTAGACCTCGGTCTGGTAGCGGTAGACGTCGAGGGTGTGCGCGCCCGCTGAACACCCACACAACACCGACCTCCCGTTCGGCGCGACGTTGAGCAGCATCTCCTCCGAGGCCAACACCAGTCGAGCGGGCGACTTGCCGATCGCCTGCACGAGTGCGAGGACCTGACCGGTGGTCCGGCACGCCACGATGACACGGTCGTACGCCGGGTTCTGCCGCTGGCGGAGGTCTCGCCGCCGATCCTGCTCTCTCACCGCACCTCCCACACTCTGCAGGCCGGAACGCTACTCGGCCTGGGTCCCAACGTTGCCGGACCCTGCGACGTGAACTCGCAGCTTCAGTTCGCCGTCGCGGCGTCGGTCCATGCGAGGAGCTCGGCGGCCGGCAGCGTGTTGATGATGCGATCGATCGGCACCTCGCGTTCGGCGGCGCGATCGCAGCCGTGGGGCTGCCACTCGAGCTGGCCGGTGGAGTGGGCGTCGGAGTCGATCGAGAACCAGCAGCCGTACTCGATCGCCACGTCGAGCAGCTCCCGCGGCGGGTCCAACCGCTCCGGCCGGCAGTTGATCTCGACTGCCGTCCCGAAGCGAGCGCACGCCGCGAACACGTAGTCGGCGTCGAACTGCGACGGCGGGCGCTTGCCGATCATCCGCCCGGTGCAGTGTCCGAGGATGTCGACGTGCGGATTTGCGACCGCCACCAGCATCCGCTCGGTCATCTGCGTGCGTTCCATCCGCAGCTTCGAGTGCACGCTCGCCACGACCACGTCGAGCCTGGCGAGCATCGCGTCGGCGAGGTCGAGCGACCCGTCCTCCAGGATGTCGACCTCCATCCCGGTGAGGATGCGGAAGTCGTGGCCGGCGGCGGCGATCTCGCCGTTGATGCGTTCGATCTCGGCGAGCTGGTTCGTCAATCGCTCCTCGTCGAGCCCGTGCGCGACCGTGAGCCGTGCAGAGTGATCGGTGAGCACCATGTACTCGTGACCGAGGTCGATCGCCGTCGCGGCCATCGCCTCGATCTCGGCACCGCCGTCGCTCCACCGCGAGTGCAGGTGGCAATCGCCCCGCAACGCAGACCGGTAGACCGCCCCGGCGTCGGTGATCGCCACCACCGACTCGCGTTCGACCTTCGCGAGGTACGCCGGCACGACGCCGGCGAGCGCCTCGGTGATCACCGCCGCCGTGGTGTCGCCGATCCCGTCGAGCTCGCCGAGGCGTTCGTCGCGGGCGCGCTCGGCGATCTCGACGGCGTCGGCCGTGCGAACGACGTCGAGGGCCCGCACGAACGCCTTGGTCTTGAAGCCGGACTCGTGGGCGCGGTCGAGGCAGTGGATCACGCGCAGCAGGGCGGCTTCGGGAGTCATCGGGGCGACGGGGGTCACACCGATGACCATACCGCGGGTTGGAATACCGGGTGGGGTGTCCGTGTTGTCTCCCTTGTCCCCGGAGCAGTGTCGCCGGGATGTCACGAAGGAGACAGCGTCAACGATGGCCACCAGCACCCTCACCATGGAGAACTTCGAGTCGACCGTGAAGACCGACGGCATCACGTTCGTCGACTTCTGGGCGTCGTGGTGCGGCCCGTGCCGCCAGTTCGCCCCGGTTTTCGAGGCCACTGCGGAGGAGAACCCCGACGTCACCTTCGCCAAGGTCGACACCGAGGCCGAGCAGCAGCTCGCCGGCGCCCTCGGCATCATGTCGATCCCGACCCTCATGATCTTCCGTGACGGCATCCAGCTGTTCAGCCAGCCCGGTGCCCTCCCGAAGTCGGCGCTCGACGACCTGCTCGAGCAGGTGCGTTCGCTCGACATGGACGACGTCCGCAAGCAGATCGCCGATCAGGCCGGCCACGAGCACGGCGCCGACTGCAACCACTGAGTCCCCCGTTCGTGCGGGTCGGCGGTTCCCCCCGCCGCTGACCCGCCGGAGTCCCCCCAACCGATCGTGCCCGGTGGCCGCAGCCCCTCCCCCTCCCCCCGATGCGGCCCCGGGCACGATCGCGTCATGACCTGCGTGTCACCCGACTCGGTAGCCTTCGTGCCCTCATGGAACGCTTCGGTCTCGTCGGACTCCCCAATGCCGGGAAGTCGTCTCTCTACAACGCGCTGACGGGCGGTGGCGCGCTGGCCGCGCCCTACGCGTTCGCCACGAAGGACCCGAACATCGGGGTCGCCAGGGTGCCCGACGAGCGCATCGAGCGGCTCTCGGTGATGTCGAAGAGCAAGAAGACGATCCACGCCACGGTCGAGGTGGTCGACATCGGTGGTCTCGTGGAGGGTGCATCGAAGGGTGAGGGGCTGGGCAACAAGTTCCTCGCCAACATCCGCGAGGTCGACGCGATCGTGTTCGTCCTGCGTGCCTTCGAAGACGACGACGTGCCCGGTCCGAGCGACCCGCTCGAGCACCTGCGCGTCGTCGAGCTCGAGCTCGCGCTGGCCGACCTCGAGACGGTCGAGAAGCGGCTGAACCAGGCCACGCGCCAGTCGAAGCTCGACAAGTCGCTCGGCGACGAGGTGGCCGCGCTCCAGGCCGCGTACGACGCCCTGAGCGAGGGCACACCGCTGTACCGCGCCGGCCTCAAGGCAGACCATCGCGAGGCGCTCACCCCGTACTTCCTCCTCACGAACCGCCGCGTGCTCGCCGTCGTGAACGTCGGCGAGGACGAGCTCGATCGCATCCCGGCCGTCGAGCAGATCGTGCGCGACGAGTTCACGTCGGCCGGCGACAACGTCGAGGTGATCGGCATGTGCGTCCAACTCGAGGCCGAGGCCGCAGCGATCACCGATCCGATCGAGCGGGCGGAGATGCTGGAGGGCTTCGGGCTCGGCGAGGGCGCCCTGTTCCGGATGGTCCGCTCCGCCTACCACCTGCTCGGCCTGCGCACCTACTTCACCACGGGCGAGAAGGAGACGCGCGCCTGGACCTTCTACGAGGGGTCCACCGCGCCGGTGTGCGCCGGGCGCATCCACTCCGACTTCCAGCGCGGCTTCATCCGCGCCGAGGTGATCCACTGGGACGAGCTGCTCCAGCTCGGCTCGTGGCACGCCGCCAAGGAGGCCGGCAAGCTCCGCGTCGAGGGCAAGGAGTACGTCGCCCACGACGGCGACGTCATGGAGTTCCGCTTCAACGTCTGATCCACCAAACCCGTTCTGGTCACCAGAACGGGGGGACAGTCACGCCGAAACGGTGACCGGAACGGGGCGGGCCGTTCGGCCCTGGGCCCTCGGGCCCGATGGGTGGAACATTGAGGCACGACGATGGTGCGCGAGTCGCGCATCCGGATCAGCTTGGTCCTGGTCGAAACGAAGACGTGTGCCACCGCCAGGCATCACGGGAGGTTCGATGATGGACGGATCCAGAGTTCGGCGCGGCCTTGCGGTCGTCACACTCATTGCGGCGTTCCTGCTGGCCCTCGCCGTCAGCCCGGCCACAGCGCCGAGGGCTGATGCAGCCGTGGTCGAGCGCACGCTCGGCTCTGCCGTGGTCGACAGCTCACGCTCGCAAGCCCCGAAGTGGCGACGGCTCGACTTCACCACCAGTCAGACGGCGACGGCGACGTTCCGACTGGCATGGTCCGGCAACGCCGACCTGCGCTTCGAGATCCGGCTCGGCGCGACCGGTGCGATCATCGCGAGCAACACCACGACCGGGACGAGCAGCCCCAAGACCGTCGACGCATCGCTCACCGCCGGCACCGCCTACTACGCGGCGATCTGGGCCTACAGCGGCGTCGGTACGTACACGCTCACGATCGCCGAGAACATCCCGGACCCGCCGCCACCCGGCGGCTCGGATCGGACGCTGTCGACCGGTTCGTTGGACAGCACGCGGGCGTCGGCTGCGAAGTGGGTGCGCGTCGACTTCACGACGCCAAGGACGGCGACCACCGCGTTGCGTCTGTCGTGGACCGGCAACGCCGACCTGCGCATCGAGATCCGGCTCGCCGCGACCGGCGCGATCATCGCGAGGAACATCACGGCCGGGACGACGAGCCCGAAGACGGTCGACGCGCCGCTCACCGCAGGGACCGCGTACTACGCGGCGGTGTGGTCGTACCGCGGGGTCGCTGCGTACACGTTGACGATCGCCGACGGCACGGTTGATCCGCCGCCGCCGGGCACGCGCCCGAACGTGGTCGTGATCGACCTCGACGACATGAACGCCGTCTCGCTCGCATACCTCCCCAAGATCAACGACTGGCTCGTCGACGGCGGCACGACGTTCCCGAACGCCTACGTCTCGACACCGAGCTGCTGCCCGTCGCGGTCGACGTTGATGAGCGGTCGGTACGTCCACAACAACGGTCAGATCAACCAGAACAACGTGGGCATGGACAACGACCTCACGCTGCAGCGGTACCTCCGCGACGCCGGCTACTTCACCGGCCACTCCGGCAAGTACCTGCACTGGTGGCCGCTCGGATCGATCGCGCCGCACTGGGACCGTTGGACCTACTTCAAGGGCGGCTACGAGAACATCTGGATCAACTTCGACGGCGAGGGCCGGCAGCCGCCCGGTTACTCGACGACGATCGTCTTCGACCAGGCGATCGACTACCTCGCCGACTTCGACCGGCGCGACGACAGTCGCCCCTTCTACATGCAGCTCGCGCCGGTGGCACCCCACAGCCCATCGATCGCCGAGGCGAAGTACGCGTCGGCAGCCGTACCGCCAGCCGCCGTCACGCCGGCCCACACCGAGACCGACCGTTCGGACAAACCGCCGTTCGTGATCAATCGGACCGTGAACCCCAGCGAGATCGCCAGCACCCGCACCGCGATGATCAGAACGCTCTACAGCGTCGACGATCAGGTCGACCGTTTCATGCGGGCATTGCAGGCCAGCGGAGAGCTCGACAACACACTCGTGATCTTCACCTCCGACAACGGCTACATGTGGGGTGAGCACGGGCTCGGCAGCAAGTTCCTACCCTACGACCCGGCAGTGAACGTCCCGTTCGTGATCCGGTGGCCGGGCAAGGTGGCGGCCGGTGTGATCGACGAACGAGCGGTGACCCACGTCGACATCGTGCCCACCGTGCTCGCTGCGACCGGCGTGACCCAGAACCTCGCCCCGGTCGACGGCCATGACATCCTCGGCGGGCACGCCCGCGAAGCCGGGCTGACGGAGTACTACTACGACACGGCCAACGGCAACGGCATCCCCACCTGGGCTGCAGTCCGCACCGCCGACTACCTGTACGTCGAGTACTACGGCACGAGCCCGTCGACCACGTCGACGCCGACCTATCGCGAGTACTACGACATGGTGACCGACCCGTTCCAGCTCGTGAACCTCTACCGAGACGGCAACGGCTCGAACGATCCGGACACCGAGTCGCTGTCCGCCCAGCTCGACGCGCTGAAGTCGTGCAGCGGAAACGTGTGCCCGTGACGATCCGTCACGGGCGCATCCGGAACACCCTCCCGGTGCGTAGTACGGGCGTCTGCAAATCGGCGGACGTCCCAGACACCGAACACAGGAGTTCCCATGCGTTTCCGCAAGCTCATCGCCACCGCCGTCGCCGGCGCCGCCCTGGCGGGCGCGGCCGCCATCGCGACGGGGCCGACGGCCTCGGCCACGGCCAGCCAGCCGACGCTCGCTCAGATCCTGGCAGCCCAGGGCCCGATCGGCGACCGCAACTGGTACGACTTCGACATCCTCAACGGTGTCGTCGGCACCATCCTCACCGCCAACCCCAGCTCACCGCTCGCGCTGGCGGCCGACCCGAACAGCCCCAAGCTGACCGTCTTCCTCCCCAACGACCGGGCGTTCCAGGCGCTCGCCGCAGACCTGTACGGCTTCAAGTACTGGTTCGCGAGCGAGAAGACGATCGCCAACCTGCTGCTCAGCAAGCTCGACGTCGCCACGCTCGAGCTCGTCGTGAGCTACCACGTGCACGTGGGCCTCATCGACTCGAAGACGGCGCTCAGCGTGCCCCGCGGAACCGCAGTGCCCATGCTGGCCGGTGGCAGCATCCGCGTGAACCCGGTCCGGCTGCTCGGCACGGCGATCCTGGTCGACAACGACCCGAACGACGTCAACCCGACGCTCGTGCGTTCGCGGCTCGACATCAAGGCGTCGAACGGCATCGCCCACGGCATCAGCTTCGTCCTGCGCCCGGTCAACCTCTGACCCCCTGACCCCCCAGCAACCCCGTTCCGGTCACCAGAGTGCGGCGACCCCGCCGCCAAACGGTGACCGGAACGGGGTTCGTCGCGTCAGGCGCCGGACATGGTGACGTCGGTGACGACGAGGGTGACGCCGGCGGCGCGCATCGGGAGCCAGTCGACGTCGCCGCCGACCTCGACGATGTCCATCAGCATCCGCTGCAGCGTCGACGCGATCGTGAACTCGCGGACCGGCTCGGCGACCTGACCGTTGCGGATCATGAGGCCGGCGGCTCCGGTCGAGAAGTCGCCACTGATCGGGTTCACGCCCGAGTGGATGCCCTGCACGCTCTGCACGAGCAGGCCGTCGTCGATGCCGGCGACGATCTCGTCCTGCGAGCGGGTGCCCGGCAGCAGGTGGAGCGCCAGCGCACCGACACCCGGCGTCCCGGCGAAGCCGCCCCGGACCGCGTTGCCCGTCGACATCGTCCCCGCCCGGCGGGCCGAATACGAGTTGTGCACGAACTGGCGCAGCACGCCACCCTCGATCAGCGGATTGAGACGTGCGGCGAGCCCTTCTCCGTCGACATCGGTGGCCGTGTACGCGAGCGGGTTCGTGGGATCGTCGAGCAGGGTGACGAACGGCGGCGCCACCTCGTCGCCCAACCGGTCTTTGAACAGGCTGCGTCCCTTCACGACGGCCTCACCGTTGAGCGTCGACGAGATGATCGCCAGGAACTGCGCCGTCACGAACGGGTCGAGCACCACCGTGGTGCGTCGCGACGCCGGCTTGGTCGCACCGAGCAGCCGGGTCGCACGGTCGGCCGCCTCGCGGGCGGCTTTGCCGAGGTCGAACATGTCCGGGGTTCGCCCGACGCTGAACCCGAAGCCGGTCTGGGTCTCGTCGCCGTCGTCGGCCAGCGTCGACACGCTCACGTAACAGCCGTTCTCACGGCCCCACCGGCGAATCCCGGTCGTGGTGGCGACGGCAGCCTCACCGAAGGCATCGGCATAGTTCGAGTCGTCGACCCGGACACGTGAGTCGGCCCCGAGCGTGAGCCGTTCGAGCTCCTTCGCAAGCTCGATCTTGCGATCGGTCGCGTAGCCGGCGAGCTCATCGCTCCACAGCGCCTGCGCGGTCTGCGCCACGCCGTCGGGCTCGGCGAGACCGGCCCACTCGTCGACGGTGCCGAACTGCACGTTGTCGCGGGCCTCGGCGAGCACCTCTGCGATCGCCGCCTCGTCGAGCGTGCCGGCATATGCGAAACCGGTGCGGCCGTCGCTGATGATGCGGATGCCGATGCCCTCGGCCTGCGCGCTGACGAAGTGCTCGACCTCACCCTGGTAGACGCGTACCTCGGTGTCGCCACCGCGGGACACGAACGCCTCCACCTGCTCGCCGGGCTTCGCCTGCGCGACCACCCGGTCGACGATCGCGAGCAGGTCGGCGCCCAACTCCCCCGAGGCGACGGTGGTATCAGTGGCGCTCATGACGCCGTCCCGCCGATCGTCATCTGCTTCACCCGGAGCGTCGGCTGCCCGTCGCCGACCGGCACGCCCTGGCCGTCCTTGCCGCACGTGCCCGGGTTGCCCATCATGAAGTCGTTGCCCAACATGTCGATGTCGCGGAGGACCTGCGGCCCGTTGCCGATGAGGTTGCCCTCGCGCAACGGCTCGGTGATCCGGCCGTCCTCGATGAGGTACGCCTCGCGCATGCCGAACACGAAGTCGCCCGAGGCGGTGTTGACACTGCCGCCGCCGAGCTCGGCGACGTACACGCCGCGCTCGGTGTTGGCGACGATGTCGTCGGGCTCGTCGTGACCGTCGAGCACGATCGTGTTGGTCATGCGCACCATCGGCAGGTGCATGTAGCTCTGGCGCCGGCCGTTCCCTGACGGGCCACGGCCCTCCTTGCGGGCCCGGATGTGATCCCACATGTAGTCGGTGAGCACGCCGTCCTGGATGAGCACGTTGCGCTGCGTCGGGTGACCCTCGTCGTCGATCGCGAGCGTGCCCCACTCCCCCGCCATGGTGCCGTCGTCGACCAGGGTCACGAGCGGCGAGGCGACGAGCTCGCCGACCTTCCCGGCGTAGACCGACGCCCCCTTCTGGATGTGGTCGGCCTCGAGGCCGTGCCCGCACGCCTCGTGGAACAGCACGGCGCCCGACCCGTTCTTGATGACCACCGGCATCGAGCCCGACGGCGCAGGGCGGGCCGTGAGCTTCACGAGCGCCTGGCGAGCGGCATCGCGGGCGAGCTCCTCGACGTCGACGAACAGCTCGCTCGCAGGATCGAAGACCTCCCAGCCGATCGTGCGGCCCATCGACTGGTAGCCGGTCTGCATGCCGGTGTCACCGCTCGCCACCACGTTGACGCGAGCCAGGATGCGGGCGATGTCGTCGACGGCGAGCAGCCCGTCGGAGTTCGCGACGAGCACCCGCTTGCGACTGTCGGCGTACCCGGCCGACACCTGGACGATCTCGGTGCCGGCGGCGCGGGCTGCGGCGTCGATGCGCTGCAGCAGCTCGACCTTCGCGGTCTTGCCGATCGTCTCGGGATACTGCTGTACCTCGTTGACGGCACGCCGTTCGGCTGGGGTCAACGCAACGGTACGAACCCCACCGCCGCCCCGTGATGCCGCCTCGGCCGCGGCGCTCGCCGCAGCCGCGAGGCCGGTCTCGGACAGATCACTCGTATGGGCGAAGCCGGTGGTCTCACCTTTGATGACACGGATGCCGGCGCCCCGGTCGCGACCGGAAGTGACCTGTTCGACCCGCCCGTCATCGAGGCCGACGGACGTGTTGCGCTTGTCCTCGGCGTAGATCTCCGCGAAGTCGGCTCCTGTACGCAGCGCTGTGCCCAGCGTGCGCTCGATGACGTCCTGATCGATCACCCGGCCAAGCCTACGGCTGGTTGCCGATCGGTGGCGGACAGTGGTCGTTGTCCGGGGCTGCGGTCGACCCGTTAGCGTGGTCGTCGTGAACGTGGCGGTCGGTCTCTCGGGCGAAGCGCGGTTGGTGGTCACCGAAGCCGACACCGCCCGGGCCCTCGGTTCCGGCGACGTCGACGTGCTCGGCACACCCCGCCTGGTCGCCCTGTTCGAAGAGGCGACCTGCCTCGCCCTGAAGGGGGCGCTCGATCCCGGCCAGTCGACCGTCGGCATGCGCGTGCAGATCGACCATCTGCAGCCGACGCCCGTCGGTGCCGAGGTCGTCGTCGAGGCCTCCCTCGACAAGATCGAGGGCCGCCGCATCACGTTCACCGCCACCGCCTCCGACTCCGGGGGTCTCGTGGCGGCCGGCAAGGTCACGCGCGTGGTCATCGACATCGAGAGGTTCATGTCCAAGTGCTGCAAAGCCGATTGACCAGGGCGATCTCTGCTCCGCTGATCACCCTGTCGCTCGCTGCAGGGCTCATCGGGTGCAGTGCCGAGAACGGAGCCCTCGAGGAGAACGTCGTCGCTCCGGGCGTTTCGGCGATCGACGACGCGACATCGCTCGCATGCACCGCCGATGCCGACATCCTGCGCACGGCCCTCGAGAGCTTCGAACTCGCCGAGGGCTCGCCCGCCGAGTCGGAAGAGGCGCTGCTCGCGACTGGCTATCTGCGCGAGGAATCCGAGCTGTTCGACGTGGTCGACGGTCAGGTGCTCGCCGTCTCAGGCTCGTGCAAGGGCGAGGTCGCTGTCACGACGCCATCGGGCGAGGCCCCGGTGTCGGCCCCCGCCACCGACCTGGGCCAGATGGTCACCGACGCGGACCTCCTCGACGCCGACGGCGTGTTCGAGGCGATGACCCCGGAGGACATCACCGAGTTCGGTGGCGAAGCGTGCGCCCGCGAGCTCGCCGACATCTTCGCAGCCGGCGAGCGCTACGTCGCCCGCGAGGGCAGCCCACCCACGGTGCTCGCCGACCTCGCAGCCGACCTGGAGGCGCCTCCGACCCTCTGGGCGCTCGATGCAACCGGCACGGTCCTGATCCCAGCAGACGGGTCGCCCTGCCCCGACGTGTTCAGCGAGCTCTGACCCGACGGCGGCGGGGACGCCCGGCACCCGCGTGTGCGCTCAGGCGAGGTTGCTGGTGCGTGGGTAGACGTCGCTCGGGTCGGTCATGATGTTGACCAGGTAGGGCACGCCGCTGTCGAACGCGCGGCGCAGCGCCGGGCCGATCTCGTCGGGGCGGGTGACGGTCTCGCCGCCGCCGCCGAGCGCCTTGACCACCTCGTCGTAGCGGGTGTCGGGCTGGAGGTCGCAGGCGACGTCCCAGCCGTAGATGAACTGCATCGGATGCTTCTCCAGACCCCAGATGCCGTTGTTGCCGACGATCATCACGACGGGGAGCCGGTGCCGCACCAGCGAGTCGACGTCCATGAGGGAGAACCCGGCGGCACCGTCGCCGAGCATCACGACCACCTGACGGTCGGGGTGCACGGTGCGCGCAGCGATCGCGTACCCCATCCCGTTGCCGAGGCAGCCGTACGGACCGGTGTCGAGCCAGGTGCCGGGCTGATGCACCTCGACGTACTTGCCCGCGTACGACACGAAGTCGCCGCCGTCACAGATCACGATCGCGTCCGGGTCGAGCGCCTTGCGCAGCTCGCCGTAGACCCGCGTGGGCTTGATCGCGTCGGAGTCGGCGGCGAGCAGCGGCGCCTCCGCGGCGACCTCGGCATCCTCGGCGGCGCGCAGCTCGGCGATCCAGTCGCCGTGGTCGACGCGGCTCCCGACGTGATCGGCGAGGCCGCGCAACGTCGCCGCGATGTCGCCGACGACCGTCGGCACGTCGACGTGGCCGGCGGTGCGCGAGGCCGCATCGACGACGTGCGCCACCTGTGCCTCCCCGAACCGGCCGAACCCGACCCGGAAGTCGAGCGGGGTGCCGATCACCACCACGAGGTCGGCGCGCTGCTTGAGCAGCCCACGGGTGCGCAGGAACGCGAGCGGGTGCGTGGCGGGCAGCATGCCGCGGCCCAGCCCGTTGAAGAAGCACGGCACCCCGAGCGCCTCGGCGGCCGCCGCCAGCTCGTCCCACGCCCCGTCCCAGTAGGTATCGCTGCCGACGAGGAAGGCGGGCCGTTCGGCGCCGGCGATCATCGCCGCCAGTCGGGCGACCGCGTCGGGGTCGGGTGCGTCACCCGGCGCGGCGCCACCGTCGGGCACGTCACCCGATGCCGGGCCGAACAGGTCGAGCGGGAAATCGAGGAAGACGGGCCCACGATGCGGCATCGCCGCCACACCGATCGCGGCGTGCACGGCCGCTCCGGCGGTTGCCGGGTCGGTCACAGTGGCGGCGTGCTTGGTGATCGGCGCCAGCACCGGCACGTGGTCGAACTCCTGGAGCGACCCGGCGCCCCATCGGGCAGCCGGCGCACGCCCGCCGAGCACCACGAGCGGCGAACCGTTGAACAGCGCTGACGTGACCGCGGAGATCCCGTTGGTGACGCCGGGCCCGGCGGTCAGCGCCGCCACCCCAGGGCGACGAGTCAGCTTCGCGTAGGCCTCGGCGGCGAACGCGGCCGACTGCTCGTGTCGGGTGTCGACGATCTTCATCTCGGTCCCGCGGGCCCCGTCGTACAGCGGCCAGATGTGGCCACCGTTCAGCGTGAACATGACGTCGATCCCGAACTGGCCGAGCGCAGCGATCGTCTGATGGCCGGCGTGTCCTTCGATGTGCGGCATGCCTGCACAGTACGGCTCTCCGGCTGGTAGGAACGAGGGCATGCCGTCGTTCCGGACGACCGAGTGGGCCGCCCGTCTTGCGGCACGCGTCTCCCCGGCCGATGCCGAGCGGTTGGCGACCAAGCTGCTCGCCACCATCGACGACGTGTCGGCCAACCGGTGGGAGGCGGCGGTCCGGAGAGCGGCGGAGTTGCCGGGCGACATCCGCCCGGAGAAGGTCAACGCGCTGAGCGACCAGTTCGCGCGCGAGCTCGGCATGGCCGGTGCGGCTGCGGGAGCAGCGGCTGCCGCACCCGCCGTGGGCACGATGGCCACGCTGGCGGCCACCACCGCCGAACTGGCCTACTTCACGGCGCGCGCCGGCGACCTCGTCCTCACGATGGCGGCGCTCCACGGGCACCCCGATCCGACGATCGACGAGCGGCGCGCCTGGGTCCTCGCCGTCTTGATCTACGGCGGGTCGGCCCGCGACGGGCTGGCGCGCAGCATCAACGAGGCGTCCACGGGGGTCACCCTGGCGGGAGAGCACCGGATCCCGCTCACCACGCTGCAGACGGCCAATCGCATCATGGGCAAGCGGCTCCTGCGCCGTTACGGCAGCCGGCGCGGTGTGGCAGCCCTCGGCCGCGTCGTCCCGCTCGGGCTCGGCGCCGTGATCGGCGGGACCGCCAACTACGTCGCCGTTCGGGCGCTCGCGAGGAACGCCGACGAGCTGTTCGCGCGGCTCCCGTATTCCGCGATCGACGTCGACTCCGTCGACGTCACCGCCAGGCTCCTCGGCGACGGACGAGGTAGCGTCGATCGGTGATGTACCTCGATCGCGTGAACGAACCGGCCGACCTGCGAGACCTGTCGTACGACCAGCTCGACGCACTCGCAGGCGAGATCCGCGATCTCATCGTCGAAGCGGTCTCCGAGAACGCCGGCCACCTCGGCTCCAACCTGGGTGCCGTCGAGCTGTCGTTGGCGCTGCACCGGGTGTTCGAGTCCCCGCTCGACGCGATCCTGTGGGACACGGGCCACCAGGCCTACGTCCACAAGATCGTGACCGGCCGCAAGGCGATGTTCTCGCAGCTCCGTCAGGCGAACGGGATGTCGGGCTACCCGAGCCGCGAGGAGAGCCGGCACGACTTCATCGAGAACAGCCACGCCTCGACGGTGCTCAGCTATGCGTACGGCATGGCGGTCGCCCGCGACGCGGGAACCACCGACCATCGCCACATCATCGCCGTGATCGGCGATGGCGCGATGACGGGCGGCATGGCGTATGAAGCGCTGAACAACCTCGGCCATCACAAGCGGCGTGTCATCGTCGTCCTCAACGACAACGGTCGCAGCTACGCGCCCACCCAGTCGAACCTGTCGGCCAACTGGCAGGGCCGCGACGAACGCGCCAGTCATCCGAGCCTGCCCGACCGTGTGGCCGGCAAGCTCGCGAACGCCCTCACCGACATCCGCATGAACCCGGTGTACGTCCGGCGCCAGCGTCGACTCGAGAGCTACCTCCAGAACCTGCCCGGTGTCGGCTCACAGGCGGAACGGGCGATGGAGGCGTTCAAGGCAGGCGTACGTGAGTTCCTCCAGCCGCCGTCGTTCTTCGAGGCCCTCGGAGTGCGCTACATCGGGCCCGTCGACGGGCACAACATCGCCGAACTCGAGGCAGCCCTGCACAACGCCGAGGCGCTGTCGGCCGAAGGGCCGATCATCGTGCACGTCCTCACGCAGAAGGGTCGCGGGTACCCGCCCGCCGAGGACGACGACGAGAAGCACCTCCACGACGCGCCGGTGTTCGACCCGAAGATGGGCCCGCCCAAAGCGGTCCCCACGGGCTACACCCAGGCATTCGCCGAGGCCGTCATCAAAGCCGCCGAGCTCGACCCACGCATCGTCGCGATCACCGCGGCGATGCCGGGGCCAACAGGTCTGCTGCCGTTCCAGCAGCACTTCCCCGATCGCTTCTTCGATGTCGGCATCGCCGAGCAGCACGCCGTCACGGCGGCGGCCGGCATGGCGATGTCTGGTCTGCGCCCGGTCGTGGCGATCTATTCGACGTTCCTGAACCGCGCCTGGGACCAGGTCGTCTACGACGTCGCCCTGCACCGCCTGCCGGTGATCTTCGCGCTCGATCGCGCCGGCATCACCGGCCCCGACGGTCCGTCGCACCACGGCGTCTACGACATGGCGCTGCTGTCGAAGGTGCCGGGGATGCGAGTCCTCGCGCCGTCGAGCGCGCAGGAACTGCAGCAGATGCTGCTCGACGCGGTGCACCTCGCCGACGACGGTCCCGTCGCCATCCGCTACCCCCGGGGCGCGGCGCGAATGGTCGACGAGCACGAGGTCGGGTCGGGCCTGTCGGCCCGGCGGGTCCTCGTCGGCGACGGCTCTGCCTGCGTGCTCGCCGTCGGCAAGATGGTCGAGACAGCGATCAAGGCCGCCGAGCGGCTCGCCGGCGAGGGCCACACCATCGAGGTCTGGGATGTTCGGTCGTGCGCGCCACTCGATCCCGACATGCTCACCGCCGCCGCCGCCTGCCGCACGGTCATCACCATCGAGGACGGCGTTCGCGCCGGTGGCATCGGCAGCTCGATCGCAGACTCGCTCGGCGCCCTCAAGCCGGAGCTGCCCGTCGAGGTGCTCGGACTTCCCACCCGCTTCATCCCGCACGGCGAAGCCCACCACATCCTCGCCCGCCTCGGCCTCGACGTCGACGGACTCGCCGCGATGCTCCGCGAGCGCCTCGCCTAGCCGCGCCTGGGCTCTCCTAACCTGGCCTGCGTGCACACCGAGCCGACCGACTCCGACGTCGATCTCGCCGCCGAACTCGCGCTCGCGCTCGAGCTGGCCGATCTCGCCGATGCCCTCACCCTGCCGCGGTTCTTCGCTGCCGACTTCACGCTCGGCTGGAAGAACGATCGCACCGAGGTCACCGAGGCCGATCGCGAGGCCGAGCACCGCATGGCCGAGCACCTGCTCGCCGCCCGGCCCGACCACGGGTTGTTCGGCGAAGAGCACGGCGTGCAGGGCGATGTCACGTCACCGTGGCGCTGGATCGTCGACCCGATCGACGGTACCTCGGGCTTCGTGCGCGGCATCCCGGTGTGGGCCACGTTGATCGCCCTCACCCACCGCTCGCACGGCCCGGTCGTCGGCGTCGTCTCCGCCCCGGCGCTGCAGCGCCGCTGGTGGGCGAGCCGCGGCAACGGCACGTTCGCCGACGGTCGCAGGTGCACGGTCTCCGACGTCACGGCGTTGGCCGATGCCCAGGTGAGCGTGACCTTCAGCCAGGGCTGGACCGACCTCGGGTTGTCGGGTGCGCTGGTGTCGCTCGTGGAGGGGGCGCGGCGGGCGCGTGGCTTCGGCGACTTCTGGCAGCACTGTCTCGTGGCCGAGGGGGCGATCGACCTCGCCGTCGACGCCGTCGGTGTGATGCCGTACGACCTGGCTGCGGTACAGGTGATCGTCGAGGAGGCCGGTGGCCGGTTCACCGACCGGCACGGAGCGGTCACCTTCGAGAGCGACTCCGCGATCAGCAGCAACGGCGCGCTCCACCACCTTGCAGTCGACCTGCTGGGCGGCTGAGCCCGGCGCGCCACAGGCGCACTCGGGGAATCCCGATACCGTTGATCGCCTATGTCGGGTCGCCCTGATCTGAAACCGGCCAGCACGGCGATCAACGCCGGCCGTGGCGCGAGCGGGTCGGCACTCGCACCCGCGCTGTGGGCATCGAGCGTGTGGGAATCCGCATGCCTCGACGACGCTCACCGCCGCGCGACCGGCGTCAGGTCAGGCGAGTTCTACGGCCGTTACGCCAACCCGACGGTGCGCTCGTTCGAGCAGGCGATCGCCGAACTCGAAGGCGACCGGCTCGACGACATCGACGCCATGGCGTTCGCGTCCGGGATGGGGGCGATCGCGACCACGGTGCTCGCTCTCTGCTCAGCAGGCGATCACATCGTCGCAGCGCGCCAGCTGTACGCCGGCACGCTCGCATTCCTCCAGGGTCCGTGCCGGCGCTTCGGGATCGACGTCACGCTGGTCGACGGCACCGAGCCGGGCGCAATGGCGGCGGCAGTCCAGCCGGGACGCACCACCATGGTGCTCGCCGAGACGCCGTCCAACCCGCGGCTCGAACTGGTCGACCTCGACGAGTTGGCCGCGATCACCGGACCGTTCACGGCGGTCGACTCGACGTTCGCGACCCCGCTCGGCCAGCAACCGCTCGCACACGGCGTCGACATCGTGATCCACTCGGCCACCAAGGGAATCGCCGGGCACAACGATGCGACGATCGGCGTTGTCGCCGCCGAACGCGAGCTGGTCGATGCGATCTGGGGCTACGGGGTGCTGCACGGCGCGATGGCGTCGCCGTTCGATGCGCTCAACGCCCTCCGAGGCGTGCGCACGATGGCGGTCCGCACCACCCACCAGAGCGCCGGCGCGCAACGGATCGCCGAATGGTTGAACGATCACCCAGCCGTGGCTGCGGTGTACTACCCGGGCCTGCCGACGCACCCGCAGCACGATCTCGCGAAACGGCAGATGCGCCAGTTCGGCACGATGCTCGCATTCGAACTCGCCGGCGGCCGCGACGCTGCCGCTCAATTGCTCGACCGGATCGAGCTGATCCGGTGCGCCACGTCACTCGGCGGCCCGGAAACGCTGATCTGCCACCCGATGACCACCACCCACGCCAGCCTGACGCCGCAGGAGCAGGCCGAGTCGGGGGTGACGCCAGGGTTGATGCGTGTCTCGGTCGGTCTCGAGGACGCCGACGATCTCGTCGCCGACCTCACCCGCGCGCTCGAGGCCTGAACCGGCCCGGCGAGCTCAGGCGCTCGAGTAACCGCCGTCGACCGTGAGCAGCGCCCCCGTCACGAAGCGGGCGGCGTCGGTGGCGAGGAACAACACGGGGCCCACCACGTCGTCGGCGGCCCCCCAGCGGCCGAGTGGCGTGCGGGCCACGATCGCAGCGCTCCGTTCCGGATCGGCGACGTGCGCCGCCATCAGCGGGGTGTCGATCCACCCCGGAGCGATCGCGTTGACACGGATGCCATCGGCGGCCCACGCCTGAGCGAGCGACTTCGTGAGCGAGATCATGGCGCCCTTCGTCGCTGCGTAGGCCGGCACGCGAGGCGATCCGAACAGAGCGAGCATGCTCGCGAAGTTCACCACGACTCCCCGACCGCTCGCGCACAGGTGCGGATGCATGGCCGCGCACAGCCGGAACGTCCCCGTCAGGTTCGCCGCCACCGTCGCCTCGAACCCCTCGTTCGTCAACTCGCTGGGTGAACGGTGGAGCAGGCCGCCGTTGTTGACGAGCACGTCACAGGCCGGCATCGCCGCCGCCAGTTCGGCAGCACCGGCCGCATCGGCGAGGTCGAACTGCCGGAACTCCAGCCCGTCGAACCGATCGTCATAGGCGTCGCGTGCACGGGTCCCGGTGATCCAGACGGAGGCGCCCGCCGACGCGAACCCGGCGGCGACAGCCCGCCCGATCCCGCGCGTGCCTCCCGTCACCAGCACGGTGCGGCCCGAGAAGTCGAACACGACGTCGGCGGTCACGGCGTTCTCGGCGGCGGTCTCGACAGGCACCGGCCGACGGTACCTCCCGCAACCGCTCCGGATCGGGCTCGACCCGGCGGCACCCGGCAAACCTGCCCCTCGGGATTGAACATGACCCGAGGGTGGTATCCACCGACGCGGGTTCCAGGAGGCAGCGAGATGGATGTGAGGTGGACGGTGGGGACCGGCGCGGACGGGACGACCGAGGTGGACGAGTGCGTCACCGCCGCAACCGCGCGTGGGCGAACCGTTCGGATCGACCCGGCCGATGCTGCGTTCATCGACTCGCATGGCGCGTCTGGATCATGACGCCCGAACGCCTGCGCGTCGACGTGATGACACTCGACGACGCCCGCTCGATCTCAGTGGCCCGCGACTGGATGCGGGACTTCCTCCGTCGCTCGGATGCACCGGACGGATGCGTCGAGCAGGCGGTGCTGATCGTCAGTGAGCTCGCCTCGAACGCTGTCCGTCACGGGTCTGGCGCTGTGTTGTGCCAGCTCGTGGCCGCCAACCGTGATCAGTGCGTCCTGACGGTGGCCGATTTCGGTGGTGGGACGCCCGCCGTCGTCGACCGGTCCGTCGAAGACATCGGCGGGCTTGGCCTCGTGATCGTCGACACGTTGGCGCTCGCGTGGGGAGTTGCCCTGTTCGCCGGCGGAAAGTCCGTCTACGCGATGCTCCGAACGTCGCTCCACGGGACCGACGAGAGGGCGGTCGGTGTCGCCCGCTGACGCCCCCGTGCGCCCTGCTCCTGCTGCACGTTCGACTCGCTTCGGGCCGGCGGGTGACGACGCGGTAGCACGGTGACGACCGCGCTCCAGCGCGGCGAGCCGAGGCCCTCGCCGTAGGCTGGCCGACCGGTATGAGCGAGCAGCACGACACGAGCCCAGGCGACACCCACGCGCATCGGTACACCGGTGTGCTCGCTCAGGAGATCGAGGCCACGTGGCAGGCCCGGTGGGCAGCGGAGGGCACCTTCGAGACGCCGAACCCGGCGGGGTCGCTGGCCGATCCGGATGCCGTGGGGGGCCGCCCGAAGCAGTTCATCCTCGACATGTTCCCGTACCCGAGTGGCGCAGGGCTCCACATGGGCCACCCGCTCGGCTTCACGGCGACCGACATGTACGCCCGCTACCTGCGCATGACCGGCCACAACGTGCTCTACACGATGGGGTTCGACGCGTTCGGGCTGCCGGCCGAGCAGTATGCCGTCCAGACCGGTCAGCACCCGGCGATCACGACCGACCAGAACATCGCGAACATCCGCAGCCAGCTGAAGCGGCTCGGTCTCAGCCACGATCCGCGTCGCAGCATCAGCACCACCGACCCCGGCTACTACCGCTGGACGCAGTGGATCTTCCGCGAGATCTTCAACGCCTGGTTCGACCCCCAGCAGCAGCGGGCCCGCCGCATCGACGAGTTGGTCGCCGAGTTCGACGCCGGCACACGGTCGGCCAAGACGGGCGACTGGTCCACGATGTCTGCCGCCGACCGGCTCCGCGAGCTCGACGAGTGGCGCCTGGCGTACGTGAGCGACGCTCCGGTCAACTGGTGCCCCGGGCTCGGCACCGTCGTCGCCAACGAGGAGGTCACCGCCGACGGCCGCAGCGACCGGGGCAACTTCCCGGTGTTCAAGCGCAACATGCGGCAGTGGATGATGCGCATCACCGCGTACGCCGACCGCCTCATCGACGACCTCGACCTGCTCGACTGGACCGACGCGATCAAGGCGATGCAGCGCAACTGGATCGGGCGCAGCGAAGGCGCTACGGTCCACTTCGACGTCTCCGGGCACGACACGCGGATCACCGTGTTCACCACCCGCCCCGACACGCTGTTCGGCGCGACGTTCATGGTGCTCGCGCCCGAGCATCCGCTCGTCGACGTGCTCACCACCGCTGACCACGCCGACGACGTCGCCGCGTACCGGCGCGCCGCCGAGTCGAAGAAGGACATCGACCGCCAGGACGAGACGCGCGAGAAGACCGGCGTGTTCACCGGCGCCTTCGCGATCAACCCGCTGAGCGGCGCCCGGATCCCCGTCTGGATCGCCGACTACGTGCTGATGGGCTACGGGTACGGCGCGATCATGGCCGTGCCCTGCGGCGATCAGCGCGACTTCGAGTTCGCCCGGAAGTTCGGGCTCGAGATCGTCGCCATCCAGGAGCCGACCGACGGCCGCGGTACCGACTGCAGCACGTGGGACGACGCGTTCACCGGCGACGCCCCGTACGTCAACAGTGCGAACGAGTCGCTCGACCTGAACGGCATCGCCACCAAGGCCGAGGGCGTCGCTGTGACCAACCGCTGGCTGGAGGCGCAGGGCCACGGCCACACCACGATCACCTACAAGCTGCGCGACTGGCTGTTCAGCCGGCAGCGGTACTGGGGCGAGCCGTTCCCGATCGTGTACGACGCCGACGGGAACGCGCACGCGATCCCCGCCGAGATGCTGCCGGTGCTGCTGCCCGACACCGACCAGTTCTCGCCGCGCACGTTCGATCCGGACGACGCGATGAGCAATCCCGAGAGCCCGCTCGACCGCCTGACCGACTGGGTCGAGGTCACCCTCGACCTCGGCGACGGCCCGCAGGTGTACCGCCGCGACACGAACGTGATGCCGCAATGGGCCGGATCGTGCTGGTACGAGTTGCGCTACCTCGACCCGGCCAACGACGACGCGTTCGTCGACCCGGCCAACGAGGCGTACTGGATGGGACCGCAGGGGCCGGGGCACCCGGGCGGGGTCGACCTGTACGTCGGTGGTGTCGAGCACGCTGTGCTGCACCTGCTGTACGCACGGTTCTGGCACAAGGTGCTGTTCGACCTGGGCCACGTCAGCTCGGTCGAGCCGTTCCACAAGCTGTTCAACCAGGGGTACATCCTGGCGGCGGCCTACACCGACGAGCGCGGCATGTACGTCGAGGCGTCCGACGTCGAGCAGCGCGACGGCGGGTACGTGTACGAGGGCCGCCCGGTGAACCGCGAGTACGGGAAGATGGGCAAGAGCCTCAAGAACGCGCTCGACCCGATGGACCTGTGCAACGAGTACGGCGCCGACACGCTGCGCCTGTACCTGGAGAGCATGGGCCCGCTCGACGCCTCACGGCCGTGGGAGAGCAAGGACGTCGTCGGCGTCTACCGCTTCCTCCAGCGCGTGTGGCGCAACATCGTCGACGAGGAGACCGGGACGATCCGCACCCTCGCCGACGAGCCGTCGGTCGAGACGCTGCGCGTCCTGCACCGCACCGTCGCCGCCGTGCGCGACGAGCTCGACAACCTCCGGTTCAACACGGCGATCGCGAAGCTGATCGAGCTGAACAACCACCTGACCAAGCTCGGCGGATGCCCGGCGTCGATCGCCGAGCCGTTGGTGATCATGGTGGCGCCGTTTGCGCCGCACCTCGCCGAGGAGCTGTGGTCGCGCCTCGGCCACGCCGCGACGGTTGCGTACGAAGCGTTCCCCGTTGCCGACCCGCAGTACCTCGTCGACGAGACGGTCGAGTACCCGGTGCAGGTCAACGGCAAGGTGCGTGGCCGGATCACCGTCGCCGCCGACGCCGACAACGCGGCGGTCGAGGCAGCAGCCCTTGCGGACGAGAAGGTCATCGCCGCGATCGACGGCACGACACCCAAGAAGGTGATCGTGGTCCCCGGCCGAATGGTCAACATCGTCCTCTGACGCGTGCAGCTCCCCGATCAGGGACTTTCGGCCATAACACCGCGCTTGACGGCGGCGCGACACTTTCCTTAGGTCCGTGAGGTTGGTCGAGGGGACTCAGTCCCACGACAGCGCCGAGGCGCTGAACGTGGCTCCTGATCCCAAACCATCCAGGTCGCTTGGAAACAACCTCACGGACCTGCTGCGCGCCTGGAGGGCCCGTGCGAGACCGCGCCGTCGAGATCCGTAGTATCCGCGGCATGATCATCCACCGCAGCCCGATGCCGGACGTCGAGATCCCGGAGATGTCGGTGACCGACTACGTGCTCCGCATGGTCGACACCTACCCCGACCGGCCCGCGCTGATCGACGGCCCCAGCGGGCGGACCTACACGTTCTCGCAGTTCCGAGACATGGTGCGGCGCTTCGCCGGCGGGCTCCAGGCCCGCGGCTTCGGCAAGGGCGACACGCTCGCGCTGATGGCGCCCAACTGTCCGGAGTACGCGGTCGTCTTCCACGGCGTCGCGATGACCGGCGGCACGATCACCACGGTCAACCCCACGTACGGGCCTGAAGAGGTCCGGTTCCAGCTGCTCGATGCGGGGGCCACGATGCTGATCACCGTCGGGATGTTCGCCGAGACGGCGACCAAGGCGATCGAGGGTACGCCGATCACCGAGGTGCTCACGCTCGACGGGGCCGAGGGCACCGGCAACGCACTCGCCCTGCTCGGTGAGCCCATCGACCAGGTGCCGGTCGATGTGTACGAAGACGTGGTCGTACTCCCGTACTCCTCGGGCACCACCGGCCTGCCGAAGGGCGTGATGCTCACCCACCACAACCTCGTCGCAAACATGCGCCAGGCCGAGCCGTGTTTCGTGCTGCGCGACCACGAGGTGGTGCTGTCGTTCCTGCCGTTCTTCCACATCTACGGCATGTCGGTCCTGATGAACCTGTCGCTGTCGTTCGGCGGCACCGTGGTCACGATGCCCCGCTTCGATCTCGAGCAGGCGCTGCAGCTCACCCAGCAGCACAAGGTCACGCGGTTCTATGCGGTGCCGCCCGTCGTGCTCGCGCTGGCCAAGCACCCGATGGTCGACCAGTACGACATGTCGAGCGTGGTGCAGATCTTCTCGGGCGCCGCGCCCCTCGGTGCCGAGCTCGGGATCGAGGCGTCCAACCGCGTCGGGTGCGAGGTCATCCAGGGGTACGGCATGACCGAGCTGAGCCCGATCAGCCACTGCACCCCCGAAGGTGACGGACGGCCCGGGACGTCCGGCGTGACCGTCCCGAACACCGAGATCCGCATCGTCGACCCGATCGGCGGCGAGGACCGTGACGTCGGCCAGGAGGGTGAGCTCTGGATCCGCGGCCCGCAGGTGATGAAGGGCTACCTCAACAACGAGGAGGCCACCCGGATCACGATCGACGACGACGGCTGGCTGCACACCGGCGACATCGCCGTCGTCGACGAGCACCACCACGTCTCGATCGTCGACCGCGTCAAGGAGCTGATCAAGTACAACGGCTTCCAGGTCCCGCCAGCCGAGCTCGAGGCCCTGATCGTCACCCATCCCAAGGTCGCCGACGTCGCCGTGATCGGCGTGCCTGACGTGTCAGCCGGTGAGCTGCCCAAGGCGTTCGTCGTCGTGAAGCCCGGCATGGAGATGACCGAGGACGAGGTCAAGGAGCACGTGGCCCAGCACGTCGCGAGCTACAAGCACATCCGGATCGTCGAGTTCACCGACTCGATCCCGAAGTCCCCGAGCGGCAAGATCCTCCGCCGCATGCTCCGCGACCAGTCCTGACCGTCCCGACCTGACACCGGCTACATCCGCTTCCAGGCGGGGTGGAGGCCGGAGAGCCGGCGTGCCCGGGCCATGTCGGCTCGGGCGCCGGTGTCGCTCAGCGGCTGGCACTCGGGGCACCAGGTGATCGAGCGGCGCCAGGGGGTGTGGTCGGCGTCGCGGTACTCGAGCCGGGTGCCGCACACCGGGCACGGCCGGCGGCCGACGCCGTGCACCCAGCGCGCGTCGGTGTGCAGCCGGCGGCCTGTGGTGTTCTGCGGGCCGCGCTCGGCGTTGACGCGGATGAGCGCAGTCGCGAGGGCGACGACCGGTTCGAGCGCCCCGATCCTCCCGACCGGCTGGTACGGGTTGAGGCCGGCCAGGAACGGCACGTCGTGGACGTAGATGTTCCCCCATCCCGCGGCGCGTCGCTGGTCGAGCATCGCTCCGGTCAGCGGTGCGTCGGGTTCGCGCTGCAGGCGTTCGACGATCGTGCCGGCGGCGGGCGGCCCCGCGACGGCGCACAGGTCGGGACCGAGGTGGTCGGTGATCTCGTGCTCGTCGGCGGTGTCGAGCATCCCGAGCAGCGGCACCTGCACACCGGTCAGCCGACCGTCCCCCATCCACAGCTCGATGCGCCGCTTCCACTCGGCTTCCTTCGACGGGCGACCGACGTCGAAGCTGCCCGTCATCAGCAGGTGGGCGTGCAGCGTGCGGCCGTCGTCGAAGCGCACGAAGAGGTGCTTCCCGTACGCATCGGCATCGACGAGGGTGCGCCCGCGCAGGTCGACCGTGGCGATCCGAGGATCGCGCATCACCGACCGCTCCACCACCTGCCCGGCGAAGCGCTCGCTGATCCTCGTCGCCAACCGCCGAAGCGTGTCCCCCTCAGGCATGTCACCGAGTGTGCGTGACGGAATGGGTCAGACCAACTCCGTCACGGACGGGCTGTGACGGAGTTGGTCTGACCCATTCCGTCACGTGAGGCCGGCGCGGCGGTCGTTTCTCGCTTCGAGGGCGGCGCGGAGCTGATCGACGGTCCAGCGGTCGGTGACGGCCTGGCGAACGATGTCGGCCTGGCTGGCAGGGGCGAGACCACCGATCGGCGGGTCGCTGTCGAGGTTGGTCGGGAACGCGTATCCCTCGCAGGCGGCCGCGATCACGTTCTCGCGGGTCCGCTCGTCGTCGATCCCGGCGAGGTACGGGTACGCCGCGAGGGTCGTGATGTCGGGGTTCATCGTCTCCATCGTGCGCCCGAACGCGGACGACACCTGGAGCAGATTGGCCATGCGCTCGAAGTCGGTGGTGACGTTCGCGCCGGCACCGTGGAACAGCGCCGGGTTGAAGAACACCACGTCGCCCCGCTCGAGCGGCAACTGCACCATCCGCTCGGCGAAGACCTCGCGGAACTCGTCGCGGTACGAGGCGATGAACCCTGCCGGGAAGAGCTGGGAGAACGGGAGCAGCATCGTCGGGCCCGACTCGATCGGCATGTCGGTGTGCGCGACACCCCCCTGGAGGGAGAGCGTCTGCGACATGAGGTGCACATGCCGTGGGAAGCGTTCCATCTGCTCGGCGGTGTAGAAGCCGACGTGATAGTCGCGGTGCGGCACCTGCGCCGTACCGCCAGGGTTCACCCGGTTGACCTGGGCGCTGATCTGGTAGTGCGGGCCGAGCCACGCCTCGCACCCCAGCGCGATCACGTCGGCCGAGTAGTAGGCGACGAACACCTCGGGCGAACGCTGCGCCAGCTTCTCGTGCGAGTTCCACACCCGATCGTTGGAACCTGGCTTCGCGAAGTGGTCTCCCACCGGGCGACCTGCGGCGTGCTGATCGGCGATGATCTGCTGGAAGATCTCGGTCGCCTCGGCGAGCCGGTTCTCGTCGTCGGTGAGCCCGCGCTTGAACGCGACGGTGCCGGGACCCTGACCGAGCGCCCACGCGAGCTCACCGATGAACGCCTTGCGGCGCTCCGGATCACGGGCGATGTCGCGCATCGCCCGCCCGTCGTAGATCGGAATGTTGCGCTCGATGGCGATCGCAGTCGGTACGTCACTGTGGTGCGTCGTCCGGGATGTGAGCGCACGGAACGCGTCGACGTCGAAGTCGGCGTCGACGAACCAGGACGGAGGCGCGGTGATGGTCACAATCGAATCGTATGCACGAGACCCCCCGCCGGCCGAGCGGTACGGCGTGCGGCACCGCAGGAAGCGCTGCCCTACTCCGGTGCGGCGACGAACCTGGTCGCCCCCGAGCCGAAACAACTGAACGACGACGCTACGGCCCAGCGACTCAGGTCGTCCTCGCTCAGCCAGGCGGTGCGCACCTGGGCGACCGATGCTGCGAACGACGTACCGGCGGCCAATTGCTCGTGAACTGCGGAGACGAACTCCCCGCACTCCAGGTCTCGAACCAACGTGAGTGGTGCCAGGACCGACGCTGCGCCTCGCGCCAGCAGTACTGCGGCCAGACCGAGCACCTCGGAACCGCCGCTGCGGCCGTGCGCACCGCCCTCACACGACGACATCACGGCGAGGCGCGTGTGCACGCGCTCGGGAACGGCGTCGTGGAGCGTCACCCGCCCATCGGCCAGCTCGAACGTCGACAGCAGCGGCCGATCGGCCCGAAACCTCCCGTGGGCGGCGACATGGACGAGGTCGTGCGCGCCGAACATCGTGCGCACCGTCGCAGCCGTGGCCCCCGCCCCTCCGGCGTGGTCCATCTGTCCGTGCAGGCGGGCCAGGGTGGAGCGCTCGACCTCGCCGCTCCCGATGTTCGGCCCCGACACGAAACCGACCGTGCGCAGCGCAGAGCTCGAACGGCGATCGGCGTCGAGCCAGAGACGGCTGCTGGGGTTGAGGACCAGTGGGCGCGCGGCGATCGACGGAAGTCCGGACCAGGCGACACCGTGCAGCTCGTCGACCGGCACGATCACGATGCTCGCCCCGTCGGGAAGACCGAGCGGGGCGATGAGCATCTCGTCGAGCAGGCTTGCCGCGCGCCGAGCCCGGCTGTCCGACTCGTCCGGTTCGGCCGCGGCCCGATCGAGCCACACGAGCACCCGATCGCGCTCGCGCATCACGGCCCGCAGATCAGCGACATCGACCAGCCGGTTCCCCTCCTCGCCGCACACCACGGCATGCACCCTGCCGCCGGTCACGACCCACTGGACGAGGCAGCGACCGTGCAGCCGCGAGCGGAGCTCGCTACGCAAACGGTCGGCGCCGTCCTGCGTGAGCGCACGGTGGCGATTCCGACCGCCGAGCTCGTCGTGCAACGATCGGGCCCGCGTGCCCTCGCTCGCTGCGAGGACGAGATCGGGCTCGTGCTGGTCGATCGCGACCTCGGTGATCCAGCGGCTGAGATCGTGACCCAGCCGCATCGCTGCCGAACGATCCTCGAGGTTGGTCGCCTCGGCGGTGATGTCGTCGAGGATCTCGAGGCCGCGGATGGCCGCGTCGACCGACTCGCCTTCGAGCCCTTCCTTGCGACGAGCGACGGCCTCCGCAAACCACCCCACCAGCGCCAGGTCGCGCCGACTGCCCCACGCATGCAGCCGGAGCGCCTGCACGTCGGCATCGACGTCGGCCCAGGCACCGGTTCGCCACGCTGCGCGGATCCGCTCGACCGACAGCTCGTCGGCTTCGCGGTGCCAACCGAGGCTGCGGAGACGCTCGACGAGGTCGCGAGAACGCTCGAGCGCCGCACCGATGACATCGGCGCCGGCCTGCCGCAGGGCTGCGTGCGCAGCGATCGCGTCGGCGTGGCCGACCATCTCCGGGCGGCCGGTGCGGGTCAGATGCTTCGAGGCCGCCTCCGACGTCCGCCGTGCGAGCCCGGTGCGGCCCGCTCGCAGCTCCGTTCGCGCGCACATCATCAACGCGTCGCCGACGAGCACGTCGTTCCCCGACCGCTCGGCCGTGGCGAATGCTCGGTGCGCGGCGGCGACGGCGTCGTCGACGAGGCCGAAGTGCATCAACACCTCGGCGCGGTCGATCTCCATCCACGCCGTGACCCGGTCGGGCCGGCCGGCGGATTCGAGGAGCTCGGCGGCCCGATCGAACGCACGGAGCGCGTCGACGAGACGACGCGCCCGGCCGTACAGCGCACCGGCGTTGGCATGGCACTGCCCCTCCGCCGCAGTCATCCCGAGACGGCGGGCGAGCTCGGCAGCCGTCAGAAAGTCGGTCTCGGCCGCATCGAGCTCGCCCTGCTGCAGCAGCACCACTCCCCGATTGATGTGGACGCGGAAGCGTTCCTGATCGGACCCATCGCGGGCGAAGAGGCGATCACTCTGGTCGAGCGCGCGGAGCGACTCGTGGAGACGGCCGGCATGGTGCAGCACCACCGCCTGCTGGAGCCGAACCCGACCGAGCACGGTGCCGGTGCACTCCTGTTCGAGGATGGCCAGGCTCGCAAGCGCAGCGTCGATCTCGCCCGCCTCGGCGAACACGGCTGCCGCGGTCATGAGGACGGAGCGCCGCGTCTCGTCATCGACCGAGTCCTGGACGACGAGCGCTGTTGCGTCCTTCATCACGGCGCTCGCATCGGCAACCCGACCGAGTTCGAGCAACGACCGCCCTGCGGCGTTGAGGACGACGGCGCGCGCACCGCCCGCTGCGCCGGCATCACTCAGCGCCGCCTGCGTCGCGACGAGAGCCTGCTCAGGTGACCGCTGGACGAGCCGATCCCATCCCGCCGCGTCGAGATTTCGGGGATCGAGTTCATTCACCGTGTGACATGCTTCCATGGAATGGAGCCCGATCCGACAGGCAAGGACAAACGGCAGCCGCCGACGACGCCCTGGGACACGCGTGTCCAGTTCAGATCCGACGGCGCCGGAAGCCCTGTCGCATATCGCCCGAACCAGGTGCTCGTGCGTCGCCGCGGGCTCGATGCGCTCGCGTCCAGACTCAGCCGCAGCGTCGATCAGCTCACGGTCCGGACCGTGATCGCGTCGTCGCGCGAGCCGTCCCCCCATGACCTGCTGCTCGTGCTCGGCGTACCCGATCCGGTCGCCGCCGTGGCTGATCTACGGCGCATCGACGAGGACGCTCGCCTCAACCACGTCTTCTTCGCCCATCCCGCCTCGAACCCGTTCCCGTCCACGAACCCGTTCCCGTCCACGAACCCGTTCCCGTCGACCAACCCGTTCCCGTCGACCAACCCGTTCCCGTCGACCAACCCATTCCCCTCGACCAACCCATTCCCCTCGACCAACCCATTCCCCTCGACCAACCCATTCCCGTCGACCAACCCGTTCCCGTCTACCAACCCATTCGGTCATGGTGGGTCAGGCTGCGACGGTGCACCGCCGTGCGGCTGGTGGACGGGGCAGATCGAAGGGCCCCGCACATCGACGGCGCGTCCAGCGGTGGGGCTGACACACGACGAGCGATCGCACCGCGCGCCGATCTCCGGCACGGGGTGCAACGTGCTCGTCCTCGATACCGGGGCGTGGCCGAAGATCGCCGCGGCCGGCGCGCCCGTCGACGGATCGGGCAACCCCACCAACGCGTCGGCGCGCGCCGCTCACACCCTGCTCGGCAGCGTGCTCAGCGGCTTCGACCCGGACGTCTACGACGCCGACGGCAACCGAGTGCTCGATCCGGCGGCCGGACACGGCACGTTCATCGCGGGCATCTTCGCCAACCTCGCCCCCGGTTCGAAGGTGCACTGCGAGCGGGCGCTCAGCTCGTACGGCGACACCGACGATGCCGCGATCGCCAGAACCCTGACCGAGATGTTTCCCGACGACGGGTCGACCGACCCACCGTTCGACATCGTGTCGATGTCGTTCGGCGGATACTGCGACGATGATGATCCGCCGATCGCCATCTCCAGCGCGATCGCGTCGATCCAGGCGCGCTACAACACCGTCGATCCCGATTCGAACGAGATCATCCGCGACCGGGTCGTGTTCGTCGCCTCCGCCGGCAACGACGCCACATGCAAGCCGACCTGGCCGGCGTCGTTCGAGAACGTCATCGGTGTGGGTGCGCTCGGCCCCAATGGGCCTGCCTGGTTCACCAACCACGGCCCATGGGTCAACGCGTGCGCGCCCGGCGTCGACGTGATCAGCACGTTCTTCGATCTCGGCCCCGACGCCAGGGACGACGGCGAAGACTTCGACGGATGGGCGAAGTGGAGCGGCACGTCGTTCTCCGGTCCGATCGTCGCTGCGACGATCGCGTGGGAGTGGATGTGCCGCGGCAACGCCGGCCTGCCCGGTGACGTGGCTGCATGGGTGCTCGATCGGCCCGGCCACTTCCGGTACCCAGGGCTCGGCACCGTCGTCAACGTCCCCTGATCATCGCTCCCGGGACAGCCGGGCCGTCGTCGATCAGCCGGTGATCCACGGCGTGACGAAACGTCCGCCGGGGAGGTCGATCTCGATACGGACCGGGACGTCAGGTGCGTCGACGACGAGTTCACCCAACTCGTCGGTGCGATGCTCGCCCGTGGCCTCCTCGGTCACGACCCGGCACACCACCGACATCGGCGGTTCCAGCATCACGATCAGTGTGTCGGGTGTGAGATGTACCCGGAGCACGAACTCACCCGCTGCGAAGCGGAACGACCGGCGGTCGCTCGCCGTCCCGCGGATACCGACGAGTTCGCTCTGTGACGAGTCGTCGATGAGGGTCGCGAGCTGCTGGTCGATCAACCGCCAGCCGAACGCCTGACGGGCAGCGTCGCTGAGACGCGTCGGCACCGGTTCGAGCACCTGCTCGAACGCGTCGTCGAGCCGCGCCAGGATCGATTCCAGGTCATCCGGGATCGGCACGTCGCTCATACGTCACCTTCCGTCGCGGGCAGCAGGCCCTTCATCTTCTCGAGGCATCGGCGCCGGGAGGGTCCGAGCGCTCCGACGGGACGTCCGAGGATCAGACTCGCCTCGTCGTACGGGATGGGCGGGTCGGCCAGGACGAGCACCGTGAGCAGCTCGCGACAGCCCTCGTCGAGCTGAGCGAATGCGTCACGCACCTCGCGACGGGCGTCATCGAGCATCATCGACGAGGCGTGGTCGCCGGCGTCGCCGACGACCGAGTCGAACCGGTCGGCCGCCCGAGAACCCGAGGCCGACGGATCGGCAAGCGGCACGCTGCGCCCGCGCTGGCGGACGATCTGGCGAACTTCGTTGGTCGCCGTCGTCGCCAGCCAGCCGGGCAACTTCTCCGGTTCACGGATCGTGTGCAGCCGCTCGGCGAGTCGGAGCCACGTTGCTGCGAAGGCGTCGTCGCGGACCTCGTGGTCGAAGGACATCATGTTGACCGCCTTCCACACCACCCGTTCGAGGCGGGCGACGAGCGCGTCCCAGGCGTCCTGGTGCCCGGCGAGCGCGCCGGTGACCAGCTCGGGGAGCGGCTGGGCCGCCGCATAACGCTGGTTGTCGGCCACGTCGGGGACTCTAGGCCCTCGACCGGACCGGGCTCTGCGACCAGCTGCATGCCTCCACAGAGTCGGAGGTGTCGATCCAGATACACGTACACCCTCCGTTCACCTCGTTGGTCTACGGTCCCGCCCGTGAACGGGCCGGGAACGCTCCAACGCCGGCTCGGACTCGGCGATGCCGTGGTGATCGGCGTGGGGTCGATGGTGGGGGCCGGCGTCTTCACGGCATGGGCACCTGCGGCCACCGCCGCCGGTCCGGCACTCCTGATCGGTCTCCTCATCGCCGGCGTGGTCGCCTTCTGCAACGCGACCTCGTCGGCGCAGCTCGCTGCGCTGCACCCCGAGTCGGGCGGCACCTACGTGTACGCCCGCCATCGGCTCGGGGACGGCTGGGGGCACCTCGCCGGCTGGGGGTTCGTGGTCGGCAAGACGGCATCGTGCGCGGCGATGGCGCTGGCGGTCGGGGCCTACGTGTGGCCGGCGCAGGAACGCCTCGTCGCCGTGGCCGCCGTGCTGGTGGTCACGGCCGTGAACCTCGGCGGGCTCGAACGCACGGCGCAAGTCACGCGGGTCGTGCTCGCGTGCACGTCGGTGGCGCTGGTGATCGTGGTGGTGGCCGGCTGGTCGACGGAGGGGGTGTCGCTCAGCCGCCTGGAGCCGACCGGCGCGAGTGCGTTCGACGTGTTGCAGAGCGCCGGGTTCCTGTTCTTCGCCTTCGCCGGTTACGCCCGGATCGCCACGCTCGGCGAAGAGGTCCGCGAGCCGCAGGTCACGATCCCGCGTGCCATCACCCGGGCGCTCGCCGGGGTCCTCGTGATCTACGCCGTCGTCGGCGTCACCGCGGTCGCTGCGGTGCCCGTCGGCGACCTCGGCTCGACCGACGCGCCGTTGCGGGCCCTGATGGAGGCGTCGCGGCTCGACGCCGTCGCACCGATCGTCGGCATCGGTGCCACCATCGCCTCGTTCGGCGTGCTGCTCAACCTCGTGCCGGGCGTGTCGCGCACCGTGCTCGCGATGTCGCGGCGCAGCGAGCTGCCCGGCGCGTTCGCCCACATCGACGGCCGCCGCAACCTGCCGGTCCGGGCCGAGTTGACGCTCGTCGGCGTGATCGTGGTGCTGATCATGGTGCTGGAGCTGCGCTCGGCGATCGCCGTGTCGGGTGTCGCCGTCCTCACGTACTACGCGATCACGAACGCTGCCGCGCTCACGCTCACGGGTGACGAACGACGCTGGCCGCGGTGGGTCGCCGCGCTCGGGCTCGTCGGGTGCGTGACCCTCGTGGTGTGCCTCCCGTTCCGCGCGGTCGTGGGCGGGGTGATCGTGCTCGCCGTCGGTGTCGCGCTCCGGCTGCTGACGATGGGCCCTGTACGCCGTCGCTCGACCGGCGCATGATGATGGTGGCGAGCGATCGCCACCGCTCGCTCGCCGTCACCCGTTGACCGAGAGGAGGCAGACATGACACTCATGCAACGCAAGCAGCGTGTCGAACCCGTGCGTCCCGAGACGCTGTGGCCGACCTGGCTGTCGAACCGGTCGCTCGTCGACTGGCCGAGCTGGGCGTTGTTCGCCGACGGACCCGAGATGAAGGTCGAGGAGTTCACCGACGGAGACCGGCTGGTCATTCGCGCGGAGCTGCCGGGGATCGATCCCGACAAGGACGTGGAGATCACGGTGTCCGACCACACGCTCACGATCCGCGCCGAGCGGCGTCGCGAGGAGCAGGTCGAGGACAAGGACGGCTACCGGTCCGAGTTCGAGTACGGCTCCTTCGTCCGCTCGATGACATTGCCGACCGGCGCCGGCGAGTCCGACGTCGAGGCCACCTACCGAGACGGCATCCTCGAGGTGCGCGTTCCGGTGGCGGCCGAGACCGAGGCCCGCAAGGTCCCGATCACCCGGAACTGAATCTCCAGGAATCGAAAGGAGTGGTGATGCAGGCTCACATCGGTGATGAACTGATCATCAGAGGCCACCGCGTCGGCGAGCACGACCGCACGGGCGAGGTGCTCGAAGCCCATGGCCCGGACGGCACCGCCCCGTTCGTCGTCCGCTGGGACGACAACGGACACACGACGCTGTTCTTCCCGGGCTCGGACTGCTTCGTCCGCCATCTGGCCCGCCACGCAGGCAGCTGACCGACCGACGTTCACGCCGTGTCGGACACGGCGTGGACGTCAGGCCTTGACGAGCCGGTCGAGCGCTCGTTCGAAGAGCGCATCCGACTCGGCTGGCGTAGGCGCGCCCATGTTCGCGATTTCGAGCATGACGTAGCCGTGCAGCGTCGCCCAGTAGTGGTACGCGCGCTCGGCGGCATCGCTGCCCGGTGCGCCTCGCTCGACCGCCTGGGCGAGCCGGAAGAACGACTGCAGCGAGCGTTCGACCGCGGCGGGCGTCGGCTCGTAGTCGGGAACAGCGCGCCCGAACATCACCATGTACTGCGCCGGGTGGTCGAGCGCCCAGCGCCGGTAGGCGCGGCCCGACGTGCGGAAGTCGCCACGGTCGAGGCCCTCGCCGACGGCGCGATCGAACGACTCGAACCCGTCGACGAAGATCGCCTCGACCAGACCGTGCTTGCCGCCGAAGTAGGTGTAGATCCCGGTGGTCGAGCACCCCGCGCGCTGGGTGATGTTCCTGACGGTGAGGGCCGCCGCGCCCTCGCTGCGGATCAGGTCGAGTGCCACCTCGACCAGACGGTCCCGCATGGAGGGGGTTGACGGCGCCATCATCACGTAACTAAGTTACCCGCTGTAACAAAGTTACGTCGACGCACCCACCCGCGTCCACCACCCAGGAGATCTCCCATGACCGACATCGTCGATCGACACGACACAGACGCCGACGGCGCAGGCGCATCAACCACCAACCGTTACGTCGCCGGCAACTTCGGACCCGTGAGCGAGGAGGTGACCGCCTTCGATCTGCCCGTCATCGGTGAACTGCCGGTCGAGCTCGACGGCCGCTACCTCCGCAACGGGCCCAACCCGATCGCCTCCGTCGACATGGCCACCCACCACTGGTTCGTCGGCGACGGCATGGTGCACGGCATCCGGCTCCGCGGCGGGAAGGCCGAGTGGTACCGCAACCGGTACGTCGGTTCGTCCAACGTCGCCCGGCATCGCGGCCAGCCCGACATCGCCGGCCCGAACTGGAACAACAACACCCTCGGCCCCAACACCAACGTCGGCGGATTCGCCGGCACCACCTGGGCGATGATCGAGGCGGGCGGGTGCCCGGTCGAGCTCACCTACGAGCTCGAGACCGTCGGCCGCAACGACTTCAACGGCACCCTGCCGGGAGCGTTCACCGCGCACCCGAAGGTCGACCCCACCACCGGCGAGATGCACGCCATGGTCTACGCGTGGGCCGAGTGGATGGACCACGTCCAGTACGTGATCGTCGGTACCGACGGTCGGGTGCGGCACACCCTCGACATCCCGCTGCCGGGCATGACGATGCTGCACGACATGTCGCTCACCGAGCGCTACGCGGTCGTCTACGACCAGCCGGTCACGGTCGACCTCGACCTCGCGTTCGCGGGCCGGTTCCCGTTCCTCTGGAACCCCGGCTACGGCAACCGGGTCGGCCTGCTCCCCCGCAACGGCGACGACGGCTCGGCAACCGCCGACGACATCATCTGGATCGACGTGCCCCTCGGCTACTCGTTCCACCCGATGAACGCATACGACACACCGGACGGGCGCGTGGTCATCGACCTGTGCCAGTACGACCAGATGTTCGACCAGGACATCCTCGGCCCGTTCGGCGATCGCAGCTTCGGCCGGCTCGAGCGCTGGGAGCTCGACCCGGCCCGGCGCACGGTGTCGGTGACCGTCGTCGATGCATCGACCAACGAGTTCCCGCGCCACCGCGGGTCGCTCACCGCCCGGCCGTACCGCTACGGCTACTGCGCTTCGCCCGCAACCGATGCCACCGCCGGTTGGCCCACGCTCAAGCACGACCTCCAGACAGGCGCGCGCTCGGTGTTCGACCACGGGCCCGGTCGTGCCGCCGGCGAGCCGGTCTTCGTCGGCCGCCCCGGCTCGACCGTCGAGGACGACGGGTGGCTCGTCACCTACGTCCACGACCTCGGCGCCGGCACTGCGGAGTTCGTCGTGATCGACGCACAGGACTTCGATCGCGGCTACGTGGCCCAGGTCCCGCTCCCCCAGCGGGTCCCGTTCGGCTTCCACGGCAACTGGGTGAGCGACCGCTCGGTCGCTCCGACCGGCTGACCCGCACCATGCCCCCCCTCCAAGGAGCACGCCCCGACTCGGCCCGGGCCGGTCAGGTGATCCACTTCACCAGCGAGCTCACACTGAGCAGCCGGCGGCACACGATGTCGTTCATGGTCGGGGCGATCCGGCTCGGCCGGGTGCTCGCCGGCATGCTCGACGATCCCACCAGCGGCCTCGTGCGGTACGAGCTGATCGCCCGCCCGTGGGCCAACCGCTACGACACGTCGTCGGTGTGGACCTCCCCCGAGGCCATCCAGCGATTCGTCGAACACCCGGTCCACGCCGCGGTCATGCGCCGCCACGGGCCGCACCTCGGCCCGGCCTCGTTCCGGACCGAGACCATCGACGCCGCCGACCTCCCGATCACCTGACCCGCCAAAGAGCCCGATCCCCCGTCGCACAGCCAGACCGGTGCTCACGTCGCGCCGGGGTACGGGCTCCGAGCCGGTAGCACCGATCCGCAGATCGGCGCGTCGCAGACCGGCACTTCGGTGACAGCGCGCCGGTCCGATGGGCGCGGCGGTAGGCCACGGCCGCCGCACTCGTGGTGAGTGCCATCTGCGCGACAATGGCGCCCTGCGCAAGGTGCCGTGCGACAATGCAGTGTGGACATCGAAGTCGGCGAGTATCAGTTGAGCCACGTCACGCGTATCAGTGTCGTGCTGGGTAGGAACGGCTGCGGCAAGAGCACGCTGCTCAAGAACGTCGAGCAAGGACTCATTGGCCCGAACGTCGGTCGCAAGAAGTACGTAACACCGGAGCGCGGCGGAGTTCTCGTCTACGAGCCGAACGTTGACAACAACATGTCGATCAACACGAACTGGCTTGAGGAGACGCGTCGCGTCAACCAGTTCCGCCAGTTCCGCGAACAAAGCATGGCGCAGTTCAGGAAGCTCGAGGTTGGGACCTACCGGGCATCGGAGGCGGCTGGCCAGGTGGCTGCCTTTCAGCCCACCGTCGATCGAATGAATACCCTTCTCGACAACGTCGAGGTTCGGCGCGACGAGATGACATTCAAGGTCCACAACAAGGCGACTGGCGAACCCGTCGACACCAAGAGCATTAGCAGCGGCGAAGCCGAGTTGATCTCTCTCGCTATCGAGATCCTTACGTTCGGGAACCAATGCGCCGCTGACAAAGACAACGTGCTCTTCATTGACGAGCCGGATGTTCACCTACATCCCGACCTACAGGCGAGATTCGTGGCGTTTCTGACATCCGCAGCAGAGGAGTACTCGTTCACGGTGCTTATGGCCACACACAGCACAGCGATGCTCGGCGGATTGTCGGCCTACGACGGCGCCTCTGTCGCGTTCATGCGCGCGGGACAGAAGGCGCTCAAGTTCGAGCCGATCGGCCAAGTTCATCGGCGTGTGCTTCCCGTGTTCGGTGCGCACCCGCTGTCCAACGTCTTCAATCAGGCCCCCGTGCTCCTTCTGGAAGGCGACGACGATGTCCGGATCTGGCAGCAGGCCGTCCGGACTTCGCTCGGCAAGGTCCGCGTATTCCCAGTCTCGTGCGACACGGTCACGGCGCTGGCTGAGCACGAGAAGTGGGTGTCCGAGATCATCGCGAGCGTCTACGACGACGCGATGGCGTACTCGTTGCGCGATGGTGACGGGGTCGCCGACCAACTCGATGACATGCCGCCCGTCGTGCGAATCAGGCTTGGGTGCCGGGCCGCCGAGAACCTCCTCTTGACCGATGAGGTGCTTCACTCTGTGGATCTGGACTGGGAGCGCGTCCAGGAACTCATCTCCGAGTGGATCGAGGCGAACCCTACCCACCCACGCTTCGACCAGATGTCGGCGTTCCGCGCCGGTGGGTTCGACCGTCGTGGGTCCGACTTGAAGGACATCCGGATGGTGCTTGCGGGTGTAATCCTCAGCACATCAAAGCCGTGGGAGGTGCTCGTCGGACAGGCGCTGGGCGAGTTCGTTCGTCCGGCGGCAGGCACAGTCCAGGGGCCCGGCTCACTGCACGAGTTCCTCGGCGACAAGGCAGTCACTCACCTCTGCCGCGAGACCTAAACCCGCGAGTGGCACGGATGTGGCACGAGCGACGGCGATGACGACCACCTGCTTCGCTCGACGCTCCCACCCCCGTCTTCTCGAACGGCCGTTGCCATGAGGCGTTACGGAACGCTGAGAAGTGAGCGATCCTCCGTCGTCCGTCATGCGTGTCCCGTATCGCCGACTGCGTGACGCTGGTGTGCCCGCTGCAGAGCGGCACTTTCCGGGATGCCCGATCTGTGGATCACGAAGGTCGATGCGACGGCTCAGTCTCATTTGCCCCCACGTCGACGCTGAGCGCACGGCTGCATAGTTGGCGTCAATCGGGTCGGGATGCTGGCGCGCCGGCGCCCGGGGACAGCGTCCGCGGCTAGACCTATGCGTAGTACACCGTGTTGAACTGGCCCGTTGGATCGGGAACGGCGGCAATCACTCGGGCGTCAATGCGAGACATCGCGGTTTCGGCGTTCGGGTGAGCCTCGGTCGGGATTGACTGGCGGCGGCGCCGGACGTAGGCGACCAGATCGGCTAGCTGCACGAGCCGGCTGTCAGCCGAGTCGACGAAATGGACAGTGTCGAGGATCGAGTTGAAGTTCGTCCCACGGTACCCCGGCGTCCTGAGGGTTTTCGCCCGCCGGACGTCTTCACGCATGAGCGATCTGGAGTAGTGGTCGTCCGCGATCACAAGTGCGAGTTCATCGCGCTGTTTCAGACGCTCACACAGCCGCTCGAGGAGGTTCCGGAACGCTATCTGGTGAAGGAACGCCTTGTCCTTGTTGTACCGCTGGTCGAAGCGGGCTAGCTGGATGCCACGTGCTATGACCTCGATCCCGTGGGCTTCGAGCACATCGAGCGCCGCTTCTACGATCTCGAAGCGCTGATCGAATTGCAGTTCGCCCCATCCGTTCTTGCCGGAGAAGATCTCCGCCCCATGGAGCTCGGGTGCCGGTGACCAACCGTCGTTGTAGCCGAGTTCGAGGGCTCGCTGAGCGACGGCGTTCAGGTCACGTTCGGCGGCCGCCGCCTGCTCGCCAGTGGCGAGCACTCCGACGTGGAAGTGATGCTGACGGTCTGCTGATTCATCCACGGCGAACAGCAGGGTCACCGACACCGGCCTCCTGGTGCGAAACGCATCAGATCATCATGGCCGACATCGATGACATCGGCCGCTTCGTTCAGAGCGCAAATGTCTCGGCGAGGAGCCGCTCGACTTGCACAGAAGGTGCGGTTCATCGCTCGACGATGATTCATCAGCCGACCGTGGTACCGGATACTGCCTCCGAACGCCGGCTGTTGGATGGGCGGGCCGTCGGTACCTGAGGCGTCCAGTCGTGTTGTGTGAATCCTCTCGAATCGAGGAGGTTCACGATGACGACAACTCTGATCATGCCGACCGCGGCACTCGCGTTCGCCGACGAGGCGGTGCCGGCGCCGGACGAGGCGCAGTTGGCGGCTGCAGCGTTCTTGGCCCGCTACAGCGGCCGAACGCTCGAGGCGTACCGCCAGGATCTGCGCTACTTCTTCCAGTGGGCCGCCGACCCGCGCCTCGAGGTGCTGGCCGCGACGAGAGCGCACATCGAGATCTACCGCTCGACGATGGAGCAGCGCGGACTGGCGGCGTCGACGATCGACCGGCGTTTGTCGACGGTTTGCGGCTACTACCGGTTCGCGCACTCGACGGCCGCATCTCGTCGAACCCGGCCTAGTACGTTCGCCGCCCACGAGTCCAACCGTCCGAGCAGCACGCCATGGACCGAGGTGAACTCGGCCGGTTCTTGTTCGCTGCTGAGCATTGCGACCGCGACCACGCAGCGCTTGCCGTGCTGCTCGGCCTCAACGGGCTACGCGTGTCAGAAGCCTGCGCGACCAACATCGAGGACCTGGCGTTCGGACGAGGCCATCGCACGCTCCGGATCATCGGCAATGGCAACAAGCCCGCTGTCATTCCACTCGTACCCCGGACCGCACGCACAATCGACCTCGCCATCGGCGAGCGCCACGAAGGCACAATCCTGCGCCGCCACGACGAACAACGAATCGATCGACGCACCGCTCACCGGTGGGTTCGTTCGATCGGCAAACGAGCCGGCCCCGGTGCGATCCACCCGCACATGCTGCGCGCCGCGTTCATCATGGCTGCGCTCGATGCCGGCGTTCCCTTGCGCAACGTCCAACTCGCCGCCCGCCACGCCGACCAGCGCACGACGACGATCTACGACCGCCGCCGCCAGAACTTCGACCGACACGCCGCCTACGTCGTCGTCGCCTTCGTCGCCAGCGGCTGACCCCAACGCGACCACACGGCACATGTGGGCTGCCGGATTTGTGTGACACGTGCACTCAACGTGCGCTGACGGCGTGGTGCGCACAGGACCACGTACGGCGCCGCCAGGACTTCCCTGGTGTCGACTTGTGTCGTGAACCCGTTGGCTGTGACGTAGCGTCCGACGGGTGTGGATGGGCGAGGTCGACGTTCCGGATGAGCTGATCCGCGCGCACGCGGAGGGCCGTCTCGTCCTGTTCGTTGGCGCCGGGGCCTCGTTCGACAGTCCCGCTTCTTTGCCGTCGTTCGTCGAACTCGCCACGCGGATCGCAGGGGAGGTCGGTCAGACTCCAACTAAGGAGGAGCTCGCTCAACCCGACGCGTTACTCGGTCGGCTCGACGGCTCGGCGGACGTTCACCATCGAGTCTGGTCGATGCTGTCTCCGCCCAACTCGCAGCCCAATCAGGTGCACGAAGCGATCGTCGATCTTGCGCATGCCACCGGATCCTTCCGCGTGGTGACCACGAACTACGACCGGCATCTATCCGGGGCAGCCGTCGCTCGGGGACTGGACGTGGCCGAGTACCTCGCTCCGGCTCTCCCGATCGGGGACGACTTCGATGGACTCGTGTATCTCCACGGAACGCTGTCTCAGCAGCCTCGTCGCCTAGTCGTGACCGACAGGGACTTCGGACGCGCGTACCTCACCGAAGGATGGGCGACGACCTTTTTGCAGCGGATGTTCCACTCGTACACAGCGCTCTTCATCGGCTACAGCCACGGCGACATTGTGATGCGTTACCTCGCACGCGGCCTCGGGCCCAACGCCCGCAGGTTTGCGCTCGACCAAAGAACAAGCCTGACCAACTGGGAGGCACTCGGGATCACTCCGGTCTGGTTCGATGTCGTGAACAACTCGTGGGGCCAACTCCCCGACGCCCTTCAACGATGGGGCCAGCGAGCATCGATGAACTTGCTTGATCACCATCAACGGATTGCATCGTTGGTCCAGCTTCCGCCCAACAACATCCCGGAGGACATGTCGTATCTTGAGTCGATGCTCGAGCAGCCCGAGACGGCACGCGAGTTCACGCAGCTCGCGACACGAAACGAGTGGCTGGAGTGGGCGAACACCCGGCCTCAGTTCGACAAGCTCTTCGACCCGAAGGCGGCGTCGGACGACGTGACACGGACACTCGCTTACTGGTACGCCGAGTCCTTTGTCGTTGCGAGCGAGACTCTCAACGACATTGCATTCAAGATCATGGCGGACCGCGGCGGGACGCTCTCACCAGCTTGCGTTGGCGCGATTGGTCATCTGCTCCACATCGACCACACCGCTCGGACACCACGCCCTTGCTGGCTCGACCGATGGCTGCCGTACTTGCTGCAGGCCGAATCGCCGGACGAGAGTTGGTGGGAGTACGCACTCTTGGCCTCTACTTGGACCGACAACCAGGCCGCGGCGTTGCTGCTGTTCGACTACCTCACGGAGCCAAGCGTCGCTTTCGACAACTACAGGTTCGGAGGCCTTGGTCGACGAGGACGCGTCGGACTTCGAGCCAGTGGACACCACCTCGCCCAGATCTGGGAGAAGGTGTTCAAGCCGCACCTCGGCGAGGCCGCCAGCTCGGTCCTTGCGATCGCCGAGCGGCACCTGCGACGAGCTAGACAACTCCACGAGTTGTCGGCACCCGCGAACCTCGGCCGGGACCCGGTCTCCCTCCGCCGTGACTCCATCGCCTCTACCCCGGACCGGCTCGCCGACCCGATCGACACCCTCATCGACGCCGCCAGAGACAGCCTGCTTCGAACGCTCCACTCCGATCGGAACTCGGGCCTGAGGTGCTGCGACGAGTGGGCCGCCTCGGGTGTCCCAATCCTTGAGCGATTGGCCGCACACGCCATCGGCCGGGCAGCCAAGCTCGACCCGACCGACAAGCTCGACTGGCTCCTTGAACGACCGGAGTTGCTGTTCAAGTCGCACCCGCGCCCCGAGGTCATCGAGCTGATCGAGGCGGCCGCCGAGAGCACTCCCGCAGAGCGCCTTGACGCGCTGGTGTCCTCCGTACTGTCGCCACCAGCAATGCCTGCCCCGCGTGACGACGAGACGCTGGCACACCGGCTGGCGAGGTGGCAACTCCCCCTGCTCGGAGCAATCCACCGCATTCGAGATGACCACACTGCAACTAACGCCGCCCTTGGTGAACTTGAGTCCAGCCACCCCGACTTGCGCGGCCTTGCGGCGCGAGCGCTTGAGTCACGGATCTCCGGTGGAGCAGTTTCCGACGAACCCCCCGTGACTAGTGCGGAACTTCGCACGAAGCTGGCGGCGGACCCGGCTCAGGCGATCGAACTGCTCTACAGCTACCGGGACGCTCACACCCCTTGGAACGGCCCCAGCTGGAACGGGGTCCTCCAGCTCGTCGCCCAAACCGTCGCCGAGTCACCACGGGACGGCCTCACTGTGCTCGACGTCGACCGTACGCCGGGCGATCTGACGGGCGCAGTGATCCACGGATGGTCTAGGGCGACGCTTGATGAGCCCACCGCCGCCGAAGTGATCGACCGCCTCGGCCAACTCGACAAAGCCGTGTTCGCCGACGACCTTGCGCGCTTACTAGGTGACGGCGGACGGTACGACCACAGCCCCACCGATTGGGCGCGGCTACCGGGCGCCCGCAGCCTGGCCGTTGCCGTCTGGTCGGCCCTCCCTCGACCCGACGATTCCGTGATTCTCGATGTCGACGACTGGCTCGAAACCGCTATCAACCGGCCAGCTGGAAACCTTGCTCAGTTCTGGCTTCACGCGATCTCCGTACAGTGGAAAGCTCAAGGGGACGACTGGCAGGGCATTCCGGCCGACTCGCGTGCGGCCCTCGATGCAATGATCGGCGCAGAGGACGAGCACGGCCAACTCGCGGAAGTCATGCTGGCGAGCAACCTCCATTTCTTGCACGCCGCGGACGCCTCATGGTGCGAGCAGCATCTGCTCTGCCGCCTCCGCTGGGAGGACCCCGACAGGGCCTTGCGCAACTGGCAGGGTTTCCTGATCTTGGGTCAGCCACGCGATCGGCTCCTCATCGCAGGGCTACTTAAGGAGTACCTCAACGCAGCGGCAAACGCAGATCGGTTCACCGACGAACACCGCCGACAGCTCGCGGAACACCTCGCAGCGATAGCGGTTTACAGCGAAGTCGAGCCAACTTCATGGCTCGCCGAGTTCACTAGACGAGCGGCTCTCGGCCTCGTAGTGCAGTGGATCGAGCAGGTCGCCTGGCGCGTCGGCCAACTGGACGCCGAAGCAGCCGACGCTCAGTGGACGAAATGGATGCGGACTTACTGGCTCGCTCGCCTGGACAACACACCGACTGCGTTCAGCAACGACGAGGCAAGTGCTCTCGTCGGCTGGACAACCAACCTCGCCGGCTTCTACGAGGAGGCCGTTGAGATCGCAACCCGGCACGCCGTCAACCTCGCCAACGCCGACTGGTTCGTCCGCGAACTTGGGACACGGCATAAGCCGGCCGAACCAACCGGCCGACTCCTCCTCCACGTCTTGTCCGGCTCCTCGCCACCGTTCTGGGACTACCGAAGCCTTGAAGCGATCGTTGCGAACGTCAAGCCACGCCTCGATCCGGGCGTGCTGGCCCGCATCAAGAACGAGGCCGTGCGCCTCGGCTGCCACACAGCCCACACCTGGTGAGCTGCGGCACGCCAACCGAAGTCGACCGGTGCTGCGTCGAGAAATGGTCAGACCACTCGACATCACCTGCCTCCTATCGCCGGTTAGGCCATAGCCGCCCGGCAACGACAAGTAGCGCCGATTGCCTGCTCCGCGCTCGTGCTGCAAGCGACGGCGCGGAGCGGCGGGAGGGTCAGGCGGTGTCGGCGAGTTCGTCGGGGTGGTGTTGGCGGATGTGCCATCGGATGTAGGCGCGGAGCGGGTCGACGGGTTGGTCGGGGAAGGGACGGGCGCCGTGGTCGTGCTTGTCGGGGTTGCGGTTGTGGACCTTGCACTCGAGCCGGCCGTTGAACTGCGACGTCGGGCCGCCCTGGCTGGCGGCGATGATGTGGTCGACGTCGCACAGCTCGGCGGGCTCGTCGCAACCCGAGGGGTGCTGGCAGTAGCCGTCACGGAGCTCGATCGCACGCCGGAGGGCGCCGGTGAACAGCCGCTTGTTCGACACCGACACCACGGTGCGCGGCCCGTCGAACAACACCGTCTCGAACATGGCATCGGTGAGGAACGGCAGCAGGTGGGCCGGGGTGATGACCGTGCCGTTGGCGAGCTCGCACACCTCACGGAAGCGGTCGTCACCCATCACCACGCTGAACAACGGACGCGAGAACCGGGCGTCACCGGGCATCGCAGCAGATCGTCTCGCCATCTCCACGAACGCCGCCGCACGCGACTGGGCGAGGCTGCGTTCGACACCGTTCGCAGCGTCGGCCGCGGCCAGATCGGCGATGAGGCGGTCGAGCTCGGCGGTGACGATCGCACCACCGACCGGGTCGAGCTGCCCGGTGACGACCACGGACCCGTCGAACGTCTCGGACGCGTGCAGACGGGCGCGCTCTCGGTCGTCCTCGGCACGCTCGCCATCGAGGCCGAGCAGACCGTCGGCCTTGTCGCACCAGTAGCGCACCGATCGGGCCGCGAGCCGGTAACGCTGCCCGCGCAGCACGTCGATCAGGTCGGCTTCGAGCTCGGCGAACACCTGACGACGCACCGGGGTGTTCGCTGCGATCAGCAGATCGACCACGTCGATCGACAGCTCACCGGCCTGCGCGGCGGCGAGCGTGCCCGGCATCGTCTGCAACGCACGCGCCCGACGCACCACGTCGTTCGCGGTGCGCTTCGCCGATGCGGTCTCGACCGCCAACCGCGTCCCGGCCGTGCGTGCCCCGTTGTCGGCCCACACCACCCGCGAATCCCAGCGGGCGACGACCGGCGCGGCCGCAGCGGCGAGACGATCCCGCGCCCGCTGCGAACCGACCGTGACCGCGTGCAGCTCCGCGTCGCTCAAGGTGTCGACGTCGATCGTGGACAGGGC
>JALHOG010000011.1:6868-92644 GCA_022843125.1 Ilumatobacteraceae bacterium | reverse complement strand
GCGCCTCGCTCGGGCGCGACGACGTGGAACGGCCGCTCCTCGCGCCGGCTGGTGCGGTGCGGCGCGGCGCATACGACGGCGCCGCCGCTGCTGCGGCCCGGCCACGGGGATCCCGATCGGCCCGCACGACTCGGGGCGCCGTGCGGCCCGTGCTCCGGGGCGGCGGCGTGCGACGACTCACGGGGCCTCCGCGCTGACGGACTTCACGAGCCGGAACTGGTCGAGCGGTCGCAGACGGGCGTTGTTCCCGACCTCGGTGTCGGCCCCGACGGGCATCTCGCCCGTCCGCGCGATCGTGATCGCCAGCACCATCGGGTCGACAGGGATGTACTCGGTCTCGGATCCGGGCGACATGCCGAGCTCGACCGCTGCGGTCGCCAATCGGGTCGGCGAGCGCAACTCGGCACGCTGGGAGCGGAGCAGGTCGAACGCGGCTTGCTCCTCCCGCACCGACCGCTCGAGCGCGTCGATGTCGAGCTGCCGGTCGGCGAGGCGGGTGTGCAGCAGGACCGCACCGATCATGACGGCACCCACCAGAACGAGGAGGGTGACCATGAACCAGGCGACCCGGCGGCGGCCGGGCAGCAGCTCGAGTTGGACCGAGCGCTGTGCGGCCGGACTCCCGATCGGGCGGCGGGCCGCAGTTCCGGAACGAACGGGTGCAGCCATCAGCGACGCACCTCCCCTGCTGTGAGCTTCTCGGCGACGCGCAACCGGGCCGACGAAGCACGCGGGTTGACCGCCTGCTCGGCGGCCGAGGCGCGCTTCGGTGCGCGCACGATGCGAACGGTCTGGACGGCTCCGCAGACGCACGGCAGCTCCGGCGGACACTCGCATCCGCCCGTCTGCGCGTACCTGATCCGGTCCTTCACGATCCGGTCCTCGCCCGAGTGGTAGGCGAGCACGGCCAGCCGTCCGCCCGGAGCGAGCGCGTCGATGGCCTTGTCGATCGCCTCCGGCAGCGCGTCGAGCTCACCGTTGACCTCGATCCGGATCGCCTGGAACGTCCGCTTGGCGGGGTGCCCTCCGGTGCGACGGGCGGCCGCCGGGATCGCAGCGGTGACCACCTCGGCGAGCCGGGTCGTGGTCTCGATCGGGCGGGCGGCGACGATGGCGCCGGCGATCCGCTTCGCGAAGCGCTCGTCGCCGTACTGGCGGATGACACGCGCGAGGTCGTCCTCCGCGTAGCCGTTGACCACATCGTCGGCCGACCACGGCGCATCGGTGTCCATCCGCATGTCGAGTGGACCTTCGTGCCGGTACGAGAACCCACGGTCGGCGCGGTCGAGCTGCGGGGACGACACGCCGAGGTCGAACAGCGCACCGCTGAGTTCGTCGAGCCGGTGCGCCTCCATCGCCTCGTCGAGGGCGTCGAACCGGCACCGGTGCGTCATCGCCCGGTCACCGAATCGGTGCAGGCGTGCCGCAGCGGCGTCGAGTGCCATCGGGTCGCGGTCGACGCCGAGCAGGCGGAGGTCGCCACGCGACTCGAGGATCGCCTCCGCGTGCCCTCCCCCGCCCAGGGTCGCGTCGAGGACGACACCGGCGGGGACGTCCCGGAACGCCTCGATGATCTCGTCGCGCATCACGGGCGCGTGCTCGAACTGCGGCTGTCCGGACGCGGTCATGCGGTCACCCCGGTCGTCTCGTCCTCGTCGTTCCACACGCGCGCCGGCTGCTTGACGTCGTCCTCGCCGCGGATGGTACGGAACCGGCTCGGCCGCCAGATCTGGAGGCAGTCGAGCGCGCCGGCGATGATCGCAGTGCCCCCGTCAGCCAGTCCGGCGTGCCGCTGCGACTCGGCGTCGAGCGTGATCCGCCCCTGCTTGTCGATCGACAGCAGCGAGGAGTTCACGCCGTAGTTGCGGGTGGCCGATTCGGGCAGCTCGCCTCGGCGCACCTTGTCGAGGATCTCGGCGGCGCCGGCGCCGAACGCTTCGGTCGAGGTCAGAGCGAGGTAGCCGAGCGGATGGCGGGTGACGAAGCAGCGGTCGCCGAGGAGGTCGCGGAAGGTCGACGGCAGGGCGAGACGGCCATTGCCGTCAACGCTGCGGTCGTACTCACCGACGAACACGATGCGCGCCTCGTCCCTTCCATGCTCCCGCGTCCGCTGCCTCGCCGGAGGGCGCGGGTTCCCCCTCCGTGGCGGTCAGTATGGTCTGGCCAGCTCACCGAAGTCAACCAATGTTCACCAAATAGCCCCGATTCAACCCGACACAACGCTGTGACCAGGGAGAATGCGATCGAAGGGAACGCTGCTGCCAACGGCTCTCGTTCGCGCGCTGCGCGCGAATCGTGTCAGTTGATCAACACAGTCGCTCGCTGAGCGCCGCAGCGAGCCGTCCGGCGTCGACCGCGAGCACCGCCGGCGTCGGAGGCATCCCGACAGGTACGGCGCTGCGCACGAGGTGGGTGTAGTCGGTCACGATCGCAGCGGTGTGCAGCAGGCCCTGGATCCGGGCGCCCGATCGGGTGCGCCGCTGGCTCAGACCGACCAGCTTGGCGCCGTGGTCGAGCACCTCACCGGGCCCGATCCCCGCGAAACAGACCAACGTCGACCACGCCGAGTCGACCATGCCACCGTCGTGCACCCGGAGCCCGTCCGCAGGTGCACCCGCCACCTCGATCAACGCGGAGCGCCACCGCTCGCCCGCCCACACCATCGCCCCGCGCACATCGTCGGGAGCGACCCCGTGCGGCAGGACGAGATCGATCCACACCATCGCGTCGCGCCGGATGACGACGAGCCCGCCGCCCGACCGCCGGCGGGCGATCGCGAGCCCGGCCTCGTCACATGCCGCCGCGTCGAGCAGGTCGGGTGCCTGGCGTGAGCCGAGGACGATGGCATCGCGATCCGGCCGGCACCACCAGACCTGCGGGGCATCGAGCCCGCCGCCCGAGAACGGGTCGAGCGCATGCAACTGAGCGACGCTCCCCTGCTGCTCGATCAGCGACGTGATCACCCGTTCACCATAAGGCGCTCGACGCGACGACACGGTCGTCGTGCGGCGGGTGAGTCCGATCAGCCCGCCAACGCCGACCGCGTCTGGTCAGCTCGCGAGAGCGAGATACGGCTTCCACGCATCGAGGACGAGCGGCGCCCCGAGCGTGACCCAGGCCGATGGCCGGGGCGCGCGGCACGGACGCATCAGCCGCATACCGGCCTCGTCGGGCGTCCGATCGCGCTTGCGCGTGTTGCACGGCCGGCACGCCGCCGCCAGGTTCTCCCACACGTGCGGGCCACCGCGCGACCGCGGCAGCACATGGTCGATCGAGTCGGCCCTGGCCCCGCAGTACTGGCACCGGTACTCGTCGCGAGCGAACACGGCACGCCGCGACACGGTCGCTGCGGAACGGCGAGGCGTCTTCACCATGTAGCGGAGCCGGACAACCACGGGCATCGGCACTGCGAGCGAGACCGAGTGGAGCACCTCGTGACCGTCGGCCTCCACCAGCTCGGCCTTCTCATCGAGGACGAGACACACCGCCCGTCGCGACGACACGATGCTGAGGGGCTCGTAACTGGCGTTGAGCACGAGCGCGCGTCGCATGGCTCACCGTCCCCTCGCAGGTCCGGTGCGCATGTTCATCCGAGCGAACGCTCCCATTCCCGGCACCATGCGAGATAGTCCACCACATCGTGCGGCGTCGGCGGATCACCGGTTTCGCCGTACTGGGTGACCAACCGGAAGTGGAGATACTCGCCCGACGGCAGGGGGAGAAAGGGCCGGCGTCGCCACCAGCCCGGCTGTGCCGTGCGCCGGGCCTGACGCACGGCAGTGCGCCACAGATCGGGGCGCTTCGCCACCGCCCCGCCCATCCGGACCGCGCCGATCACGCCGACACGCTGGCTGCTCACCCGGGCTTCGGCTCCTTCGGCAGACCGAGCACCATCTCACCGATGATGTTGCGCTGGATCTGCGACGAGCCTGCGTAGATGGTGCCGGCCCGGGCGTTCAAGAACGTGTTGACCCACGAGCCCGTGGTGTTGGGCGCACCGGCATCGTCGGACGCGAATGCCGATGACGGCGTGCGACCGGTGATGGTCATCCCCTCGGCACCGTAGATGTCGACGGCGATCTCGGTGACCAGCTTGTGGTACTCGCTCCAGTAGAGCTTCGAGATCGCGGCATCGGGACCGGGGTGGTGACCCTGCAGGAACTGGGTGAGCACCCGCATACCGCTGAACCGCATGATCTGGACCATCGAGTACGCCCACGCGAGCTTCTGGCGGACGACGGGATCGCCGGCGACGCCGCGCTCCTTGGCGAGCAGCAGGAGCCGATCGACCTCGGCCTGGAAACGGATCGGCTGGGTGGCAGCCGCCTCACCACGCTCGAAGCCGAGCAGCGCCATCGCGACACGCCACCCGTCGTTCACCCCACCGACGACGTTCTCCTTGGGGCAGACAGCGTCGGTGTAGAACACCTCGTTGAACTCGCTCTCACCCGAGATCATCTTGATCGGGCGCACCTCGACGCCGGGCTGGCGCATGTCGACCAGGAGGAACGAGATCCCCTTGTGCTTCGGCGCGTCGGGATCGGTGCGGGCCAGCGTGAAGATGTGATCGGCGAGGTGCCCGGCCGACGTCCAGATCTTCTGGCCGTTGAGGACCCACTGGTCGCCGTCGAGCTCGGCCTTCAGGCCGACGTTGGAGAGGTCTGATCCGGCGTTCGGCTCGCTGTAGCCCTGGCACCACGTGTCTTCGCCGCTGAGGATGCGCGGCAGGTACTGCGCCTTCTGCTCGTCCGAACCCATCAGCAGGATCGTGTTGCCGAGCATCTGGATGCCGAACACGTCGTTGGGTCCACCCGTCGGCACCCCGGCACGGGCGAACTCCTCGGCGAGGATCACCTGCTCGAGCGCCGAGAGGCCCGCTCCGCCGTAGGCGACCGGCCAGCCCGGGGCGAGGTAGCCCGCCTCGTACAGCGTCGCCCGCCACTCGGTGACGAAGTCGGTGAGGGCATCGCCGGTCAGCTGACCGATGCCACCCCAGTTGGCGGGGAGCTTCTCGGCGAGGAACGCCTGGACCTTCTGGCGGTAGACCTCGGCGTCTCGGGAGTACGTGGGCCGCATCGCGTCGAGCGTATCCATGGCCCCGGCGGGAAGAGTTACCGAGCGGTAATCGCTTCGACGCCAGGACCGCTGCGATCGTCCTCACCCTCGGCGCCGGGCACGTCGTCGGTGGCATCGGCGGTGGCATCGTCGGTGGCATCGGCGGCGTCGATGGGCTCCGAGAGGTGACGCTGTCTCGCGACTGCGGCCGCGGCGACGAGCGGCCCGATGCGTCCCGGACTGACGCCACGAACCCGCATCCGTTCGAGGTGCCCGAGCCCGCTGCGCTGATCGAGTTCGCGATCGAGCGCCTCGAAGAACGGGTCTCCGAACACGGACGGGACGACGCCGCCGAGCACGATCTCGGTGACGTCGAGCATCGCTGCGACCGAGGCGCAGGCCCGAGCGACCATGATCCCGGTGCGCTCGACGATCGCGACGGGAGTGCGCCGGAGCTCTCGATTGGTGCTGGCCTCGATGCCGCGAGCGCTCGCGTACATCGTGAGGCATCCCGCCGCCCCGCAGGCGCAGGGCATGCCCTCGGGTTCGACGACGAGGTGCCCGAACTGACCGAGGTTGCCGGTGAGCCCGTTCACCAGGCGTCCGTGCACGACGAACCCACCGTCCGCGTCGTCGCCCAGCACCATGGTCGCGAAGCACGTGGAACCAGCCGGCTGCTCGGCCGCGTCGCCCCGCCACATCTCGGCGAGGGCCAGCGCCCGGCCTGGGGTTTCCATCTCCACATCGAGCCCCGTGATCTCGACCAACTCGCGACGGATCGGGAATCCGTGCCACATCGGCATGCCGATCGGCTTCATCGAGCCCGTGCCGCGGTCGATCGGGCCAGGACACGTGACGCCGACGATCTGGGGCTCGACATCGCCGGGGTTGGCAGCGAGCACACGACCGACCAACTGGGTGAGCACCGGCCACACGTTGCGTGCCGGCGTGGCCACCCGGTCGCGGAGGACGACCTCGCCGTCCTGGTCGACGATCCCGGCAGCGAGCCGGCTCGCCCCGAGGTCGATCGCGAGATACCCGGGGACGCCGGGTCGTGGCGGTGGCGTCGGCTCGGCCTCGGCGTCGGCCGTCTGGCCGGCGCGCCGACCCGATGCCGGGTCGAGCACGACGACCCGCTCGGTCACGGGAACGGATCGCCGCACGCCGCGTGGCCCGGTGGTCTCGCGCTGGCCTGGGTCCCGCGGGCCGGGGTCGCTCACCGTCGACGCCTCGACGCTCGGGCAGACGATCGTGCGCGTGCCGACGGGTGTTCCACTGGTCGCACGGTACCGCAGCGCGGCGCACGTCACCCGGCCAGCGTCTACCCTTCCCGTCCGTGACGGACACCGCTCAGCCGACGACCAGCTTCGCAAACCTCTTCGACAGCGTCGTCGCCAACATCACCACGGTGGTTCACGGCAAGCGGGAGGCGATCGAGTTCTCGGTCATGGCGCTGCTGGCCGAGGGCCACCTGCTGATCGAGGACGTGCCGGGGGTCGGCAAGACCAGCCTCGCCAAGGCCCTGGCCGCGTCGATCGACTGCACCTGGAAACGGGTGCAGTTCACACCCGATCTGCTCCCGACCGATCTCGTGGGTGTCAGCATCTACGAGCGCTCGACCGAGCAGTTCCGATTCCAGCCCGGCCCCCTGTTCGCGAACATCGTGCTCGCCGACGAGATCAACCGTGCGTCGCCGAAGACGCAGTCGGCGCTCCTCGAAGCCATGGAGGAGCGACAGGTGACGGCCGACGGCACCACCCACAAGCTCTCACCCCCGTTCATGGTGATCGCCACCCAGAACCCTGTCGAGCAGGAGGGCACCTACCGGCTGCCCGAGAGCCAGCTCGACCGCTTCCTCCTGCGGATCTCGATCGGTTACCCGGGCCGCACCGCCGAGATCGCGATCCTCGACGGTCAGGGCTCGACCGAGGCCATTCGAGAGTTGCGACCCGTCGTCACCACGGCCGAGGTGCTGTCGATGATCGCGAGCGTTCGATCGGTGTACCTCGCGAGCGCGCTCAAGTCCTACATGGTCGACATCGCCGAGGCGAGCCGGCGTCACTCGGCGATCGAGCTGGGGCTGTCACCCCGTGCCACCCTGCAGCTGGCCGCCGCTGTGCGAGCCCACGCCGCTGCGCGCGGCCGCGACTACGCGACCCCCGACGACGTCAAGGCCGTCGCCGTGTCCGTCCTGTCCCACCGACTGCTGCTGAAGGCCGGTAGCAACGCCCGCACCTCGTCCGAGGACGCCGTCCGCGAGCTCCTCGCCGACGTCTCGGTGCCGGTGGCCCGCTGACCTTATGCCGACTCGCCAGGGCTGGACCGTGCTCGTCGGAGCGGCGACCGCGCTGGTGATCGGGCGCGTGTTCGGCATCCTCGAGCTGTTCGTCATCGGCGCCGGGCTCGCGATCGCAGCGATCGTCGCCGTGCTCACCGTGCGCCTCCGACGGCCGCAACTCGCCATCTCACGATGGGTGCACCCGTCGGTCCTCACCGTCGGCGACACGGGTCGGGTCGATCTCCTGATCGACAACCGCGGGCGCAGCCGCTCTCCTCGCGCCGATCTGGCCGAACCGGTCGGCACGACCAACACTGCCCACATGACCATCGGCGCGCTCGGCCCACGCGCACAGGTCACCGCGGGCTATCGGGTGCCGGCCGGTCGGCGCGGTGTGCTCGTCGTCGGCCCGACCACACTCCAGCGACGCGACCTGCTCGGGCTCGCGATCGACCAACGCGTCGTCGCCGGCGCCACCGAGATCACCGTCGCTCCGCAGACCTTCGAGCTCCCGATGCCGTCGCTCGGCAGTGGCGTGCTCGGCCGTCACCTCCTCGCGCTGTCGCAACGGATCGGGCCGGGTGAGTTCCACAGCCTCCGCGAGTATGTGATCGGCGACGAACCGCGGTCGATCCACTGGCGGGCCTCGGCGCGTTCGGAAGGCCTCAAGGTTCGCCAGCACGAGGCGCAAGGGGTGCGACGGTGCATCATCGTCCTCGACCGCGACGGTGACGCCTACCCCGCTCCCGTCACCACCGAGGGCGCCGACGTGTTCGAACGGGCGATCGTCGCCGCCGGCAGCATCGTGCTCAGCGCCGAACGGAGCGGGCTCACCACACGCTTCGTCACGAACGGCGCCGACCTCCGCGGGCCCGACGTGTCGGGCCATGCGCTGCAGGTGCTCGCACCGCTCCAACTCGGCGGGCCGCTCGGCGAGCTCGAACGCGACCCCGGCGAGGGCCTCGGTCTCGTGATCGTCGTGACCTCGACACCGAGCGCCGATGCGTGGCGGCGCACGGCGCGCATCGCCGACCCCACCCTCACGCGGATCGGCGTGTTCACCGGCGTCACGTCGGCGGCACAGCGCGGCCGGCTCGGCGTCGACGCCTCGTCGATCGCATCGTTCCGAGCTGGTTGGCAACGGCTCGCCGGCGCCCGAGGCATGACGCATTCGTTCTCGGCTGCCGAGAGCGGGACGGGCGCCCCTTCGTGAACGCACCGAGCACGGCAGCCGACCGGTCGACCCCACTCGACCGCGATCTGGTCGCGACGCTCGCCGTCACGGCCTACTCGCTTGCGGTCGCGCTCGGGTTCGCTCGTGTGTTCAGCGGGTGGGAGTTCTTCTCCGACCTCGCGCTCATCGCTGTGGTCGGCCACGGGTTGTCGTTCCTGCTGCGGCGCGCGCACCTCAGCGGCTGGCTCACGATCCCTGCGATGGCGATCGGTCTGCTGTGGCTGGTCGCTGCGGTCCAATACCCGTCGACCTTCGCGTCGATCTTCCCGTGGCGCGACACCTGGCGACAGTTCCGCCTCGACATGACGGTCGTGCGCGACCAATTCCAGACCGCCGTCGCGCCGGTGATCTACGACGTCGGTTGGGCCACTCTCGCTGCGCTGGCGATGGTCCTCGTCGTCGTCATGGCCGACGCGTTCGCGTTCCGCGCCGAGGCGCGCGGCGAGTCGCTCGTGCCGGGCGGTGTGCTGTTCGTCTTCATCGCTGCGCTCGGCAGCCCGAGGTTGCGCATCACCGCCACGGTGCTGCTGATCGCCGCCGGGGTCCTCGCCGTCGTGGCGCTGCGAGTGCTGCACGATCGGAGCCGCCGCGTCGAGCTCTCGTCGTCGCGACGACCCGCGTGGATGCTCCCCGCTGCAACGGCGACCGCGGTTGTCGTGGCGGTGGCCGCGGGAGTGGTCGGGCCGCGCATCCCGGGGGCCGGCGCCGACCCCCTCTACGAGACCCGCGGGCGGGGCGGCGGCATCACCGAGGTGCTCAGCCCCCTGGTCGACATCCGCTCGCGCCTCGTCAATCGTGGCAACGTCGAGCTGTTCCGGGTCAACGCCGACGCCGAGGCGTACTGGCGGCAGACCACCCTGCCCGAGTTCGACGGCAGCACGTTCAAGCTCCCCAAGCGATCACTCACCCGCATCGACGACGATCTCGGGGCCGGCGGCGGACGCGAGATCCGCCAGCAGATCCAGATCCTCTCGCTGGGTGGGCCGCTCCTGCCCGCCGCGGCCGACCCGCAACGCGTCGCCCCGAACGAGGACATCCGCCTCAACACCGACACGAGCACCCTTGTGAAGACCTCCCCGCTCGAACCGCGCGAGGTGTTCACGATCATCTCCCAGACACCCGACGTCACGCCCGAGGTGCTGCGCGCAGCGACCACATCGAACCCCCCGGACGACATCTTCCTCGGCCTGCCCGGCGACTTCCCCGACTCCGTGCGCGACCTCGCTGCCGAGGTCACCGCCGGCGCCACGACCGACTACGACCGGATGCTCGCCCTCCAGGACTTCTTCCGCGGCTTCACCTACAGCCTGGAAGTCCAGTCCGGGCACGGTTCGAGTGCGATCGAGAACTTCCTGGAGATCAGAACGGGCTACTGCGAGCAGTTCTCGGCGACGATGGCGGCCATGGCCCGCTCGCTCGGGGTCCCGTCGCGAGTCGCCGTCGGGTTCACGCCCGGGGTGCTCGGTGACGACGGCTGGTACAGCGTGCTCGGCAAGAACGCCCACGCCTGGCCCGAGATCTGGTTCGACGGCGTCGGCTGGGTTGCGTTCGAACCCACCCCGAGCCGCGGCATCCCGGGCGCCGAGAACGTCACCGGTGTCCCTGCCCAGCAGGACACGTCCCCGGCGGAGGCGCCCGGCGAGGGAGGCGTGAGCGCCGGCACGTTGCCCCCGCCCCCCACCACGGTCTTCCGCCCGCCCACCACCGCCGCTCCCCGACCCGACGGCCAGGCCCCTGCGCAGCCGACGCCGCGGCCGGCGACCACCACGACGACCTCCGACGGCGACGGTTCGATCCCGTGGACACCGCTCGTCATCCTCGGCCTGGGTGCCCTGGTCGTCGCCGCACCGGCGATCGCCCGGCGGTTGCGAGCGAGCCGGGCACGGCACCGGGCGACCCGCGAACGAATCGTTGCAGCGTGGGAGCGGGCGTGTCGTGACGTGGCCCGCGCCGGCGTCGATGCCCGTCCGTCGATGACCTCTCACGAGTGGGCGGAGGCAACGGCGAGCCAGTTGCCGGTCGCATCACGCCCGATGGCGTCGCTCGCCGCCACCCTCGACCGGGTCGAGTACGCCCGGCCCGAGTCGATCGACGAACAGCAGGCAGAGACGCTCGGTGACGACTGCGAGGCATGGGCCGTACAGGTGGGACGCATCGCGACCGACACGCTGCCGGTCACCAGGAAAGCCGCCCGCTACTTCAGCGAGTGGAACTGAGCCGCGTCACGCAGAGGTGCGCGATCACTCGGGATTGCACGGTCACTCAGGGTTGCGCGGTCACTCGGGATTGCGTGGCCGGCGGGCGCCGCCGAGCCAGGCGTTGAGCGACACACTGGCGAGCTTGTCGCGGCCGATCAGGCGCAGCTCGTTCTCCAGCATCACGCCGAGCACCAGCACACCCACGAACGCAGCGAACGACAGCCAGAAGCTGACGGCCAAGCTGGCGACGGTGAGCACGGTGCCGAGCACCATGCCGACGACGAGCCACATCGTGCGGTGGCGCGAGATGCGCGACGCACGATCGGCGAAGTTGGGATCGGACGCGAGTTCTTGTTCGATCTGGCGAAGGATCCGTTGTTCGTGCTCAGACAGCGGCATGCGAGGGAGAGTCTCGCACGTCGGAGGCCCTCACTCAACGCGCAGCGAAGAATCGGTGCGGATGTTCACACTGGCCCGTCGCGCTCGGCGGGGGCATCCGGACCCCACTGCTGGCCGCCCTTGCGGGCAATCCGTAGCCCGGACGGCCCCACGGCGCTCGCCGGACCGATCGCCGTCGTGCCGAATCGGGCCCGGATCTCGTCGATCGCTCCCGCCGCTCGGCTGGGCGACTCGACATCGTCGAGCAGGCTGAGCTGGCGGTTCGGGGCCCCGAGGTTGCCCGCCGAGATGCCGAGCAGGCGCACCCCCGGTCCGATGTCGAGCGCACGCAACGCCGGACGGACGGCGGCGACGAGTTCGGGGCCGGTGTCGATCGCCGAGTCGACGGTCACGGACCGGGTGACGGTGCGGAAACCGGCGTACCGGACCTTCAGCGTGATCGTCCGCCCCGCAACCCCGTTGCGGCGCAGCCGGGCGCCGACCGCATCGGCCAGGCGCACGAGCTCGCGCTCGAGCGATTCGAGGTCGACCAGGTCGCTGGGGTAGGTCTCCTCGTGGCCGATCGACTTCGCGTCGCGGCCGACCTCGACCGGCCGGTCGTCGACGGCATTCGCGAGCGCGATGAGGTGCACACCCTGCGACCGGCCGAGGGCCGATACCACGGTCGGCTCCCCCAATTGGGCGAGGTCGCGGACGGTACGCACCCCGAGCCGCTCCAGCCGCTCCAACGTGACCGGGCCGACACCCCACAGCCGCTTCACCGGCAGCGGGTGGAGGAACTCGAGCTCGTGTCCCGGCCGCACCTCGACCACGCCGCGACCGGGGCGGATGCCGTCGGGCAGCGCCCTCGGTTTCGCCTCGACCGACGCCAGCTTGGCGAGGAACTTGTTCGGGGCGACCCCGACCGAGCACGTGAGGTCGAGTTCGGCGACGACGTCGTCGCGGATCTGCTGGGCGATCGCCGCTCCCTCGCCGAAGAGCCGCACGGCCCCCGTGACGTCGAGGAACGCCTCGTCGAGCGCGAGGCCCTCGACGAGCGGGGTGTACCGGTGGAAGATCTCGTGGACCTGCTCGCTCACCTGCCCGTAGAGGGCGTGATCGCCTGGCAGGAAGATCGCGTGCGGACAGCGCCGTCGCGCCACCGACGACGGCAGCGCCGAGTGCACTCCGAACTGGCGCGCCTCGTACGACGCGGCTGCCACCACGCCACGCGGGCCGGTTCCCCCGACGACCACTGCCTTCCCGCGCAGCTCCGGCCGCCGCCGCAGCTCGACCGACACGTAGAACGCGTCCATGTCGACATGGAGGATGGTCCTCGTGGCGGGGGACGCGGGCACGACTCCAGTGTGGCCGCAACAACGACCCGGCCGCTGCCGGTCAGCGGCCTTGACGTCGGCGTTGGCGCCGGCCGCGACGGTCTTCGGCCCACAGTCGCACGACGAGCACCATCGCCTCGCGCACGATGCCGTTCGAGAGCTTCGACTCGCCGGCCGTGCGCTCGCGGAACGTGATCGGGAACTCGACGATCCGGCCGCCGGCACGCACGAGCCGGTGCGTCATCTCCACCTGGAACCCGTACCCCTCGGCGCCGACGGTCGGATAGTCCATGCGGTGCAGGGCGTCGACGGCATAGGCGCGCAACCCGGCCGTCGCATCGTTGACCGCCAGCCCCAGCATCCCGGCGACGTACCGGTTGCCCCACCGCGACAGGGAACGTCTGCGCCACGGCCAGTCGAGGGTGATGCCGCCCGGGACGTACCGGCTGCCGATCGCGAGGTCGGCACCGTGTTCGATGTTGGCGATCAGCGCCGGGAGCACCGCCGGGTCGTGGGACAGGTCGGCATCGATCTGGACGCACACGTCGGCGCCACGTTCGATCGCGAGCTCGAAGCCGGCCCGGTAGGCGGCACCCAGTCCGGCCTTGGACGGGCGGTCGAGCACGACCGTACGCCCGATGCGCTCGGCGATCGAGCGCACCACGTCGGCGGTGCCGTCGGGGCTGGCGTCGTCGACCACGACGATCTCGGCGTCGGGCAGCGCGGCCCGCACGCGCTCGCACAGCACGACGATGTTCTCCGCCTCGTTGTAGGTCGGCACCACCACGGCCACACGCACGGCCCGGCAGCCTATGACCCGACGCGAGCCATCACCGGCCATGGGACCAGGATCGTTCACACGATCCGGTGGCTGGGTAGCCTCCCACTCGTGCCGGAAGCCCCCGACCAGCGCCCGCTCTCAGCGATCCCTCCCGTGACCGCACGGGCGATCGCCTTCGTCGCGATCCTGCTCGGAGGGCTCGCCGGAGGGCTGATCGGTTACGCCCTCATCGACATCCAGTGCGAGGGCGACTGTTCGCTCCCCACGGGGCTCGGCATCCTCATCGGGTCCGTTCTGTGCGCCGGTGGCATGGCGATCGTCTCGGTGCTCGCATTGCGTGCGATGGGCGAATGGCGCGAGGTCACCGACCGCGAGCGGGCGGGACATGCACCCCGCTGACTCCCTGGTCGCCGACGACCGCTGCGCTCTGCGCGATCTTGCCGCAACGCTCGCGGTCGACGCCGGCCGTGTCGCCCTCGCCGGACGCAGGTCCGAACCGCCCGCCAGCGATCTCGGGAGTGACACCAAGTCGTCGCTCACCGACATCGTCACCCGTTTCGACCGGGCCGCAGAGGCAACCATCGTCGCCGCCCTGGAGCGGGCCCGGCCCGACGATGCGATCGTCGGTGAGGAGGGCGCTGATCGGGCGGGCACATCGGGCTACGCCTGGGTGATCGATCCGATCGACGGCACGACCAACTTCGTGTACGACCTCCCCACGTGGTGCTGCTCGATCGCGGTGACCCACGACGGTCGAACCGTCGCCGGCGCCGTCTACGTCCCTGCGCTCGACGAGTTGTTCGTCGCTGCCGAGGGCCACGGGGCCACCATGAACGGGCAGCCGATCTCGCCGAGCACCGAGACCGTGCTCGGCCGAGCACTCGTCGCCACCGGGTTCAGCTACGACGCAGATCGGCGTCGCGAGCATGCTGCCGGAATCGCGCGGATCATCGGCGACGTCCGCGACATCCGTCGGATGGGGTCGGCCGCCGTCGATCTCTGCTTCGTCGCAGCAGGTCGTGTCGACGTCTATCTCGAGCGCAACCTGAACCCGTGGGACATGGCGGCGGGCGAGCTGATCGCCCGCGAAGCGGGCGCGATCACGAGCGATTTCTCGGGCGGCCCGACCCATCCTGGAGAGACGCTGGCCTCTGCGCCGGGCATCCACGCAGCGGTCGTGGAGCTGCTCGCGCGCCTGTGATCACGCAGCGCCACCCTTTTCGGGCATCATGGTGGCGTGGGAACCCGCATTCTGGCCGTTGAGGACGATGAACGCATCCGATCGGCGGTGAAGCTCGCCCTCGAAGACGAAGGGTGGACCGTCGACGAGGCCGAGAGCGGCGAGCAGGCGATCGAGCTGTTCCATCGTGTCTCTCCCGACGTCGTCTTGATCGACATCATGCTCCCGGGCATCGACGGTTTCGAGCTCTGCCGTACCATCCGCCGCACGAGCGACGTCCCGGTCGTGATGGTCACCGCCCGCAACGACACCCACGACATCGTCGCCGGGCTCGAGGCAGGCGCTGACGACTACCTCACCAAGCCGTTCGCGGCGAAGGAGTTGTCGGCGCGCATCCGCGCCCTGCTGCGGCGCATCCGGCCCGTGTCACCCGGGCACGCCCGGCTCGTGTTCGGCGAGCTCGAGCTGATCCCGGAGGAGGGCAAGGTCCTGCGCAACGGCACCGAGGTCCACCTCACCAAGACCGAGTTCCGCCTGCTCTGCGAGCTCGCCGAGAACCCCGGCAAGGTGTTCAGCCGTGAGGCTCTGCTCGACAAGGTGTGGGGTTACGACTACTTCGGCGACGGTCGCCTCGTCGACGTCCACGTGCGCCGGTTGCGCACCAAGGTCGAGATCGATCCGGCGAACCCACGTCATGTCGTGACCGTTCGCGGGCTCGGCTACCGGCTGCAGACGTGACGTGATGAGTGCCGCGACCATCGATGTCGCGAGCGAGGCCGCGCACGAGCTCGACGACACCGAGTCGGCGGCGCCCGTTGCCCGCCGCGCCCCGCGGCAGCGATGGGGTTTGCGGCGACGCATCACATTGATGTTCGCGCTCGGAGCGCTCGTGCTGTCGCTGTTCCTCGCGTTCGTCACCTACGGGCTCGCCCGGTCGAGCGTGGTGCAGCAGCGCGAGGCTGCAGCGCTCGAGGCCGCCAGCCGCAACACCACCACCGCCAGCGCCGCGATCGGCAACAACGCCACCGACAGCGGGGCCGCCACCCAACGGCTCATCGACAACGGCGTGCAACGCTTCCTCATCTGGTTGAACGGCGAGTTCACGCCGGGCCCGGTCGTCGGCTACGGCGAGGAGTGGCTCGACCAGGAGATGGTCGACCGGGTCATCGACGACCGGGTCCCCATGTTCATGCGCGTGTCCGTCAACGGAGAGCTGCACATCGTCGTCGGGCAGCCGCTCGGCGCGGAAGCCGCGTACTTCGAGTTCTTCAGCCTCGACGAGGTCAACGACACCCTGCAGTCGGTGCGGCTCTCGCTGATCCTCGGCACGGTGATCACCACCGCGCTCGGGGTTCTCGCCGGGCAGTTCGCCGCCCGCCGCGCCGTGCGCCCGGTCGGGGTCGCGGCGCAGGCCGCCAAGGCGATCGCCGGCGGACGTCTCGACACCCGGCTCGAGCCCACCGACGACCCCGATCTGAGCGTGCTCGCGAACTCGTTCAACGACATGGCCGCAGCGCTCCAGACCCGCATCGAGCGTGACGCCCGGTTCGCGTCCGACGTGAGTCACGAGTTGCGTTCGCCGCTGATGACGCTGTCGGCGTCGGTCGAGGTGATGGATGCCCGCCGGGACGACATGCCCGAACGCGCCCAGTCGGCGCTCGATTTGCTGAAGAGCGACGTCGTGCGATTCCAGGGGCTCGTCGAAGACCTGCTCGAGATCAGCCGGTTCGACGCCGGAGCCGTGCGGCTCCATATGGAGGAGCTGCTGCTCGCCGAGTTCATGCGCAATGCCGTGGCGGTCAGCAGCGTGCCCACGTCACCGATCGCCGTGTCTCCACGCTGCGAGACCGCGCTCATCAACGGTGACCGGCGACGTCTTGCGAGAGTGGTCGCGAACCTGATCGACAACGCCCGCCTGCACGGCGGTGGAGACCCGGAGATCTCGATCACCGAAGTCGAGCCCGAGGGCCAGCCGCTCACCCGCGTCCGGATCGCCGTCGAGGACCACGGCCCCGGCGTGCCCGAACATGAGCGAACGCTCGTCTTCGAACGCTTCGCACGCGGTGGCGTAGCGGGCCGACGCGCCGGCAACGACGGCGCCGGCCTCGGCCTCTCGCTCGTCGACGAACACGTCCGCATGCACGGTGGCCTCGTCTGGGTCGAAGACCGCATCGACGGCGAACCAGGGGCGCGCTTCGTGATCGAGCTGCCCGCCGAGGAACTGGACGAGTGATGACGCGCCTGCGGCGTGCCGGTGCGTCCCTGGCGCTCGCGACCGCACTGGTCGTCGTCTCCGGTTGCGGCCTGCGCCCTGACGAGGCACCGCGCGAAGTCCCCGATGCGCAGCGCGCCGATCGTGTGGTCGTCGCAGTCGGTGGGGCTGCGTCCGGCGCCAGCCGCATCTATCTGGTCGGCCCCAGCGAGGATCGTCTGCTGCGGTCGGTACCGCGCGAGCCCGAGCCCGGCGAGAACCTCGTCGACGTCCTGCTCCGCGGCCCCAACCAGGTCGAGGTGGGGTACGGATCGGCGATCCCCGCCACGCTCGAGATCCTCGACATCCGGCAACAGGGGTCGCGTCTGCTGCTCGACGTCACCCCCGAGTTGCTCGACCTCAGCGGTAGCGGTCTGATCCAGGCGCTCGCTCAGATCGTCTACACCGCCAGCGAGATCGACGGGGTGCAATCGGTCGCGATCGAGGTCGAGGGTGAGCCCAAGGCGTGGCCGACCTCCGACCTCACCACCACGACCGGCGATCTTCGTGTGTACGACTTTCCCGGGCTCGTGCGCTCGGCGCAGCCGGCGTACCCGTCGGTGCCGGCCAGCGACTGAACCGGCCGGCGATCAGGCGAAGAAGACCTCGGCGACGTTCTCGAACAGCGTCAGGTCGACCGGCCGGGTGCGGCCCACCACCTCGGTGAGCGGAGTGTGCACGATCTTGTCGGAGCGCAACGCCACCATGTGGCCCCATGCACCGACGTGAACGGCGTCGATCGCAGCCACGCCGAACCTCGTCGACAGGACCCGGTCGAACGCGGTCGGTGTGCCGCCGCGTTGCACATGACCGAGCAGCACCGGGCGGGTCTCGAAGCCGGTACGCGCGCCGATCTCCTCCGCGACCAGGTTGCCGATGCCACCGAGGCGGATGTGCCCGAATCTGTCGATCTCGCGATCGGCGAGGTCGATCGAGCCCTCCTTCGGCACGGCGCCCTCGGCGACGACGACGATCGACGCGAACCGGCCGCGCTGGTGCCGGCGGATGATCCGGTCGCACACCTCGTCGATGTCGAACGGGCGCTCGGGGATCAGCACGACCGCAGCTCCGCCGGCGATGCCGGCGTGCGTGGCGATCCACCCGCTGTGGCGTCCCATGACCTCGACCACGAGCACCCGGTCGTGGCTCTCGGCGGTCGTGTGCAGCCGATCGATCGCATCGGTGGCGATCTGGACCGCCGTGTTGAAGCCGAACGTGACCTCGGTCCCCTCGATGTCGTTGTCGATCGTCTTGGGCACACCGACGATCGGGAGCCCGTGCTCGGCAGCGAGCTTGGAAGCGACGCTCAGCGAGCCGTTCCCGCCGATCACGATCAGGCCGTCGAGGCCCATGTCGCGCATCGTCGCGCGGACGAGCTCGACCCCGTCGGGATGGTCGAACGGGCTGCCCCGTCGGGTGCCGAGGACGGTGCCACCGCGGGGCAGCATCCCGCGCATCGTCTCGACCGTCAGCGGGAGCGTGCGACGCTCCATCACGCCATCCCAGGCGTCGCAGAAGCCGACGATCTCGTCGCCGTAGTGCCGTTCGCCCTTGCGCACCACGGCGCGTAGCACCGCGTTCAAGCCGGGACAGTCGCCCCCACCAGTCAGCACTCCGACGCGCACGGCTCCGAGCCTACGCGACGAAGCCAACCCTGCAACCGCTTACATCCGGAGTGCTGCGGCCGGTCCGAACGGTCCGATCCGTCACGATCGTGAGGCGCGCGCCACGCCCGGATGCCAGGATGTCGGTCATGGCCTGGGACTCGTCTCGACCCGTACCGTGGAAGCGCCTCGTGCGCGAGTGGCTCGTGTACGTGGCGATCATGTCGGTGCTGTTCGTCGTGCTGTTCCGTGACGAGCCGCTGCTCGGCATCTTCGCCGGATTGCTCGTCAGCGGCCCGCTGTACCTCGCGTTCGGATTCGTCCTCGCCAAGCTCGGCTATCAGCGCAAAGGCCTCCGCGAGGCCCGCGCAGCGGCGCACGCCAGCCGCGACTCCGCTCGCAGCGGGGCACCGAGCGGGAGCACGTCGACCCCTGCGCGGCCGCGCCCGGCACCCACCCGCCGCACCGGCGGAGGTGGCGCCTCGCGTCCGGGCGGCAAGCGACGCCGCTGACCGCACTACCGTGACGCCCGTGGTCACCAACGACACCTGTGTCATCGCCATCGATGCCGGCACCACCGGCGTCCGCAGCCGCGCCGTGTTCGCCGACGGGCGACCGGCCGAGGCGTCGTACCGCGAATTCACGCAGTACTACCCGACCCCTGGCTGGGTCGAGCACGACGTCAACGAGATCTGGGACGCCGTCACGGCGACGATCCACGACGTGATCGGCCGCGTCGGCCGCGAGCACGTCGCAGCGATCGGGATCACCAATCAGCGCGAGACCGTTCTCGCATGGGACCGGCACACCGGCGAACCGTACGGAACCGCCATCGTCTGGCAGGATCGTCGCACCGCCGCCCGCTGCGACGAGCTCGCTGCGGCGGGCCATCTGCCGCTCGTGCGTGAACGCACCGGGCTCGTGCTCGACCCGTACTTCTCGGGCACCAAGTTCGAGTGGCTGCTCCGCGAGCGCGACATCCCGATCGGTCCCGACCTCGCGCTCGGCACGATCGACTCCTGGCTGATCTGGAACCTCACCGGCGGCGAGGTGCACGCGACGGATGTCACCAACGCGAGCCGAACGATGCTCTACGACATCGTCGATCGGCGATGGAGCGATGAGCTGTGTGATCTGCTCCACGTGCCGATCGACGCCCTCCCCAAGGTGCGCCCGTCGAGCGGACGCTTCGGGATCACCTCCGACCGGTGCGGCGTGCCCGCCGGGATCCCGGTGAGCGGGGTCGCCGGCGATCAACAGGCGGCACTGTTCGGCCAGGCGTGCTTCACCCCCGGCATGGCGAAGAACACCTACGGCACCGGCAGTTTCGTCCTGCTCAACGTCGGGGCCACCTGCCCGGCGCCCACCGAGGGAATGCTCACCACGGTCGCATGGGAGCTCGCCGACGGCACCGTCGCGTACGCGCTCGAAGGAGCGATCTTCGTCACCGGTGCCGCCGTCCAGTGGTTGCGCGACGGGCTCGGCATCATCGAGCAATCGGCCGAGGTCGGACCGCTCGCGGCGAGCGTGCCCGACACCGGTGGCGTGTTCGTCGTACCCGCCTTCACCGGGCTCGGCTCCCCCTGGTGGGACCCGTACGCCCGCGGCACGATCGTCGGCATCACGCGCGGTACCGGGCGCGCCGAGATCGCACGCGCGGTGGTCGAGTCGATGGCGTACCAGGTGCGCGACGCTGTGGACGCGATGGTGGCGGCGAGCGGCACGGGCATCATCGAACTCCGCGTCGACGGCGGTGCCTCGGTGATGGATCTGCTGCTGCAGATGCAGGCCGATCAGCTCGGCGTCCGGGTGGTGCGCCCGGTCGATCAGGAGACCACCGCGCTCGGAGCCGCCTTCCTGGCCGGGCTCGCCGAGGGCGTCTGGCCCGACCTCGACGCGATCACCGCCACCTGGCGTCTCGACGCCACGTTCGACCCCAGCCCCGACCGAACGGTCGCCGAGCTGCTCCACGGGCAGTGGACCCGGGCGGTCGAGCGCAGCCGCGCCTGGGCGACGTAGCCCCTCGTCGCGGCGCGGCGGCCGACCGGAAATCCCCGGCGTCAAACGGGGTCCTCGTCGTACTGTGCTGGCGACCGCGGCGGCGTGTGCCGCCGCGGGACCCACGTACGCCAGGAGGACCGCCATGACCCACGTTCCGCAGCCCACCGCCGACACCTCGGACGATGCCCAGCCGTCGCGCCGCCGCCTGCTCCACGTCGCTGCCGCAACCGCTGCCGGGGCGATCGGTGCTGCTGCGATGGGCCGGGAAGCAGCCGCGGCGAACGGCGACCCGGTCCTGCTCGGACAGGACAACAGTGCCACCTTGCCCACCCGAGTCAGCAACGACGGCCCGTTCCCCGATCTGTCCGGCCCCGGACCGGTGGCGCTCGAGCTGGAGTCGCCCGGCGGTCATCTCCGCTTCATCGGCGCGCCCGGCGACACCGTGCTCGGCACCTACCCGGCGGGCACGCTCGCCTACAACTCGAGCAGTGGCCTCGAGATCTGGCAGATCACCGCCACCACGCCCAAGCCGACGCTGCTCGCACGACCGGGCACGGCCGGAGCGTTCACGTTCCTCGCGCCGCCCGAGCGGGTGTTCGACAGCCGCGCCGGTTCGCTGCCCGACCTGACGACCGACGGCGTCATCAGCACCGGACAGACACGCACGATCGACCTGCTCGAATCGGGCACGGAGCAGATCCCGGAGAACATCGACGGCGTGATGATCAACCTGACGGTCACGCAGACCACGGGTGGCGGCTTCCTGAGCGTGTACTCCGCTGCGCTCAACGCCCCGCCGACGGTGTCGAGCGTCAACTGGACCGGCACCGGCCAGACGGTCGCGAACCTGACCGTGTCGGCCGTTCAGTTCGCGCGGCTGAAGGTGACGTGCGGTGGCGCCGGTTCCGCCCACTTCATCATCGACGTGCTCGGCACGTACGGCTGACGGCGCCGGCTCAGACGGCGGGCGACGCCCGCAGCAGGGCGTCGGCGATGCGGGCGAACATGTCGAGCCGAAGCCGCTCACGCTCGTGGATCGGGCGGTCGGCGCGCCCGGCGGCCAACCACATGCCCGACGTCGGCAGATCGGCCCAGAAGATGTCGCCCGATGCGGCATGCGGATCGCCCAGATGCCGGCTCCCTGCGAGCAGCGAGTGCACCCAGTCGGCCGACGGGGCTTCCCCGTGCGCACGCAGGGTCTCGGTGCCGCGGGCGAGCAGCGACCACGAACCATCGGTGAGGAGATCGACCGCGGACAGCAACGCCGTATAGGGATCGGCATCGTCGGCTTCGGCGAGCTCGGCGGCCGCGGTGAGGGCGAGCATGCCGCTGTCGATGTGCTCGCCGACGATCGGGCGGACGTGCTCGACCGAGACCCCGTCGATCGCGTGCACCTCGTTCACCATCAGGTCGACGAGTTCAGTGTCGGGCAGCGCCACGACGATCTCGTCGATCGCCCGGCCGCCTCCGACTTCGAGGACCTCGATGTCGAGGACGTCGCCCTTGACCGCACCGATCCGGCTCGCGACCTGACCGAGCGCGCCGGGACGATCGGGGAGCCAGACGCGAACGACGACGGTGTGCACGGGCGGCAGAGTATCCACGGTGTGTATCCGGAGCGTGACAGCGAAGTGACGGTTGGTGGCGAACACCTGGTGCGTGGCACCCGGTCTGCACCGACCCGAGTCATCCCAGCTTGGTGAGTCCCTTGCGGAGGTTGCGGAGGCCCTGCTGGATCCGTTGCTCGTTCTCGATCAGGGCGAACCGAGCATAGCCCTCGCCGCCAGGGCCGAAGCCGACGCCCGGCGACAGTGCCACGTTGCATTCCTTGATCACCATCGAACAGAACTCGACCGAGTTCATGTCGGCATATGGCTCGGGAATGGGTGCCCACACGAACATCGAGCCGCCCGGCTTGGGGACGTCCCACCCGAGCTTGCCGAGCCCGTCGATCAGCGCATCGCAGCGCCGCTCGTAGATCGCGCAGATCTCCTTCGGGAAGTCGGGTTGCTCGTTGAGCGTGACGGTCGATGCGATCTGGATCGGCTGGAAGGTGCCGTAGTCGAGATAGCTCTTCAGCTTCACGAGCGCCTGCACGACCTCGGCGTTGCCGACCATGAACGCGCTCCGCCAGCCGGCCATCGAGAAGCTCTTCGTCATCGAGTACTGCTCGACCGCCACCTCCTTGGCGCCCTGCGCCTGGAGGATCGACGGCGGCTGGATGCCGTTGAAACCCACGTCGGCGTACGCGAAGTCGTGGACGACGATCATTTCGCGTTCGCGGCAGAAGTCGACGACGCGCTGCATGAACGGCAGATCGACGGTGGCGCCGGTGGGGTTGTGCGGGAACGAGATGACGAGCACCTTCGGCTTCGGCCAGCCCACGTCGTACGCAGTGTGGAGGCTGTTGAAGAAGTCTTCGGTGAAGTTCTCACGTGCGTCGGGGTGGCTGAGGCCCTTCATCGGCACCTGACGCAGATCGGCTCCGGCGAACAGCGGGCCGTAGATGTGGATCGGGTAGCTCGGGCTCGGCACGATCGCTGCGTCGCCGCGGTCGAGCAGCACCCACATCAGGTGCGAGAAGCCCTCCTTCGACCCGATGGTGTTGGTGATCTCGAGCTCCGGGTCGAGATCGACGTCCCATGTGCGCTTGTAGTAGCCGGCGATCGCCTCACGCAGTTTTGGGAGCCCGCGGCTCAGCGAGTACCGGTGGTTGCGCGGGTTGCGGGCTGCTTCGGCGAGCTTGTCGACGGCGATCTGCGGTGACGGGATGTCGGGGTTGCCGAACCCCAGGTCGATCACATCTGCGCCTGCCCGACGTGCCTCGATCTTCAAGTTGTTGATGATCGTGAACACATACGGCGGCAGATTGGTGATCCGGCGGAATTCCATGACCCGGGACGCTACAGCCTCGTGTGGCACCATGATCGAGTGAGTAAAGAACCCTCCCCCGGCTGCATCTTCGTGGTCATCGAGATCCCGCGCGGCTCGCGCAACAAGTACGAGATCGACCACGAGGGCGGGCGGGTCTTCCTCGACCGCCGGCTCTTCACGGCGACCACGTACCCCGCCGACTACGGGTTCGTCCCCGACACGCTCGGCGGCGACGGTGACCCGCTCGATGCCCTGGTGCTCCTGGAAGATCCCGTCTACCCGGGTGTGTGGGTGGAGGCCCGGCCCGTCGGCGTGCTCTACATGCAGGACGAGGCGGGCGAGGACGCGAAGCTCATCTGCGTTCCTCCGAAGGAGCCGCGGTGGGCGAACGTCCATGACCTGGAAGACCTGACCCCGGCGCTGCGCGCCGAGATCCAGCACTTCTTCGAGGTCTACAAGGCGCTCGAGCCCGACAAGCACTCCTCGTCGCAGGGGATGGCCGGTCGCGCGGCGGCCTGGCGCGAGATCGACGACGCGAGGGCCAACTACGTCCACCCGGTGCCGGGCGGCGGGTGAAGCCCGTCGCGACGGCCGATCGACTGCCTCGGGGCAGAACGGGTCAGCTGTCGTGGACGCTGTGGAGCAGGGCCGCGCCGACCGCTCCGGCGCGCTCGTTCCAGTGGGCGAACGCGACCTCGGGCATCGGCCTGAGGTCCGGCTGGTAGATCAACTCCTTGAACCAGTACTGGATCGGCCCGAGGTAGAGGTCTGACCCTGCTGCGAGCCCACCACCGAGGACGAACATCTCGGGGTCGAGGGCGTTGGTGAGGTTGACGAGGCCGAGCGCGACCCAGCGACCGAAGTCGTCGATCACGCGGAGCGCATCGGCATCGCCCTCGCGGGCGGCCTGCATCACCATCTCACCCCGTACCGATTCGGGGTCGCCGCCGGCGAGGTCGAGCACGCGGTTGACACGGCGGCCGACGGCTGCCTCGCGGGCGAGGCGCGCGAGTCCGGAGCCGGAGGCGTAGCGCTCCCAGCAGCCGCGCCGCCCGCACGGGCACGGCGGGCCGTCGGGGTCGACCACGATGTGGCCGTACTCGCCCGCGAACCCGTGCTTGCCGCGCTGGAGCTTGCCGCTCATCACGAGCCCACCGCCGATGCCCGTGCCGAGCGTCACGAGCACCATGTCGGACGCCCCCTTGCCGGCGCCGTACAGCCACTCCGACACGGCGGCACAGGTGGCGTCGTTGTCGACGTGCACGCGCTGCCCCACCCGCTGACCGAGCAGCCCGGCGACGTCGAAATCGGCCACCCCGTCGAGGTTGGGCGCCGCCCGCAGGACGCCTTCGTGGGTGACGAGCCCGGGCACGCCGACGCCGATCTCGTCGAACGGGCCGAGTTCGTCGGCGAGCTCGGCGAGCGTGTCGATCAGCTTGGGGAGGCTCCCGGGCCCGCGCGGTGTGGGTCGACGATCCTCGGCGACGACGTGGCCGTCGCGGTCGAGCGCGACACCGAGGCACTTGGTCCCGCCGACGTCGATACCGATCGTCCGGCCGGTGGAAGCTGACACGTGGACGACGACCTACGCGTGCGCCGGGGCACCCGGCGTCTCGGCAAAGGCCTTCATCTCCTTGATGGCGTTCAGGATGCGGCGCTCGGCCCGTCGCTTGACGAATCCGGGAAGGGGGACGACGAGTTCGATCGCGAGGTCGTACTGCACGATCGTCGCGCCGTCGCCGGCGGGTTGGAACCGGTACGCACCCTCGATGGAACGCTGGATGTCACCCTTCACCATCGTCCACGCAAGCGTCGCCGGTGCGTCGGAGTAGTCGTACTGGAGGGTGTAATGAGTGCTGCGCCCGAGCGCCGAGGTGCGGAACTCGACGTGACTGGGACGACCCTCGTCATCACGGCTCGTGATGACGACGTCCTTCACGTCGTGTGCCCATGCCGGGTACCGCTCGAGGTCGGTGGCGATGGCCCACACCTGGTCGAGCGGCGCCGCAATGGTGATGGTGTCGGTCGCGGTCTCAGCCATGGTCTGCATTCTGCCCGATTTCATCGTCGGTTGCAGGGACATCCGCGCCCGGAACGGTCGCGGAGCGCAGCTCCAGGCGCGGATGGAATCGGCCGTGCTGCACTGCCCAGAGGCCGTTGAGGCCGAAGCCGAGCATGGGCACGAGGAACCCGACGGCGAGCGACGATCCCGGGTTGCCGTCGGGGCCGTTCGGCCGGGCGAGCGCGGTGGCGAACGCGATCGCGAACTGGGCCACCAGCAGGAGGTTCATCCCGCGTCGGATGGGTTTGGGAATTGCGGTGCCGAGCAGTAGGTACAGCTGGCTGACCGCGATCTCGTCCTCGCGGCTGCGTTGGATGGCGCTCCAGTACGACCAGAGGAATGCGACGACGCCGATCGAGAACAGCACCATCGCCGTCACGGCACCCACCCACTGGGCGGTGGTCGAGAAGTCGACCGCCGCATAGGTGGCAGTCGCAGCGAACACGAGGGTCGCCACCAGGTTGCCGCGCACGATCACAGCGCCAGGCTACGGATCCCCCAGCCGACGCGTGAACTCGTTCAGACAGCGAGGGCGTTGCCGAGTCGGGCGGCGAGCACGTCGTAGTCGAACTCGGTCTCGGCGCGGCGGCGGGCGGCGGCGCCCATCCGGACGCGCTCGGTGTCGTCGTCGAGCAGGCGGCGGATTGCGTCGGCGGCGTCTGCCACCCGGTCGGGGTGGCGCACGATCAGACCGGTCTCGCCATCGGCGACCGCGTCGGCGGCTCCCCCGCTGTCGCCCGCGACCTGCGGCACACCGCATGCCGCCGCCTCGACGAACACGATGCCGAACCCCTCCTGCTCGAGCCCGCCCCACCGGTTGCGGCACAACATCGTGAACACGTCGGCGCATCCGTAGACGAACGGCAGGTCGTCATGGGAGACCCGCCCGAGGAACCGCACCGGCGCACCGAGCTCGACGGCGAGCCGACTCAGCCGGTCGGCGTCGCGACCGGTGCCGGCGATCGCGAGCACGACGTCGGGGTGGGTCTCGCGCAGGCGAGCGATCGCACGGATCGCGGTGTCGAACCCCTTGCGCGGGACCAGCCTGGACACGCCGACCACGACGCGCGCGTCGACCGGCAGGTTGAACCGGCGACGGGTCTCGTCGCGCTCGGCCTGGGTGAGCGGGCGGAAGCGGCTGGTGTCGACGCCCGGCGGCACGATCGTGGTGGGCAGCTCGCGGCCTGCGGCCCGCTCGGCTTCCGCTGCCGGGTACGAGCCCGCAGCGATGACGTGCCGCGCGTTGCGCAGCACGTACGCGAGACCCTGCTTCGAGCCGGGCAGCCGACCGGGCACGGTGACCTCGGCGCCGTGCAGCACGACGTCGTACGGCAGGCGCAGCGACGGGCCGACGAGTCCGAGCGGGACCGCAGGGTCGAGCACCACGAGTTCGGCCCCGAACTCGCGAGCCAGCGCGTCGATCCTGCGCACCATGACGGGGTGCGGGAGGAGCACCGGCTCGGGCACCCGCTCGACTCGGAACGGCTGCTCGCGGTCGAACTCGGCCGCCCCCTGATACGGGCTCGTGAGCACGGCAAAGCGGTCGGGCGGCAGGCGGCGCCACCACTCCCACAGCAGCGATTGGATGCCGCCGATCTTCGGCGGGAAGTCGTTCGTGACCAGCAGGTGCTTCATGCCGTGACCGACGCGAGTCGGCGAGCCGACCAGTCGGCGTGCTCGGCGAGGATCGCGTCCGGGTCGGCACGGTAGCGCTCGAGGGTGAGGCGGGCACGCTCGAGGTGGGCGCCGCGCAGGTCGGCGGCGACGTTACCGAGCACCACGAGCGCGTTGCGCCGCCACCAGCGCGGATCGCGATCGGCGAGGTACCAGCGTCCGTACCGGACGATCAACTCGTCGTCGGTGGCGTCGAGCATGTCGAGCACGTCGACCCACGCCTGCGGTGGGTGGTCACCGTCGAGCGGGACCCGGTGCCGCTCGCCGAGGCGGACCGTGGGCGGGCAGACCTCCTGGCAGTCGTCGCACCCGTACAGGCGGTCGCCGAGCGACTCGCGGTACTCGACGGGGAAGGTGCCCGGCTGCTGCACCAGCCAGGCGAGGCAACGCCGGGCGTCGACGACCCCGGGCGCGATGATCGCTCCCGTCGGACAGCCGTCGAGGCAGCGCCGGCACGAACCGCAGCCGTCGTCGAGCGGTGCGCCCACCGGGTACTCGGCGGTGGTGACGACGCAGCCCAGCACGAAGTAGCTCCCCGCCCCAGGGACGAGGATGTTGGCGTTCTTGCCGAACCAGCCGATCCCGGCGAGATGGGCCACCTCGCGGTCGACGATCGAGTTGTCGTCGGCGAACAGGACCGCCCGCTGACCGGCGTGTCGAATCCGTTGGGTGATGGCCCGCAATCCGTCGCGCAACGGCGCGTAGTGATCGACCCAGGCGTACCGCCCGACCCGCGCCTGCGCCCCCTCGGGCCGGTCGGGCTCGTCGGTGCTGCGGTACGGGCGCGCGGCGACGATGATCGATCGGGCGCCGGCCACCGCCCGCTCCGGGTCGGTCGATCGATCGGGGTTGCGGTAGGTGAAGCCCATCCCGGCGTGGAGCCCCGCCGCCTTGCGCTCGTGCAGCGCAGTCCGGGCCCGCTGCAGCACGTCGGCAGGGGCGACGCCCATGTGGGTGAGCCCGTGCTCGGCGCCGAGCGCGACGATCTCCTCCCACGTGGGAAGCGGATCGGGCCTGCGCATCCGAGCAGCGTAGGGGCCGTGATGCGGTGACGTCAGCCGGCGATCTCGAACTTCAGCTCGGGGACGAGCCCGGCCTTGGTCATGAGGCGGACGACCCGCGCCTGGTCGACGTCGAGGATCATGCCGTTGACCTCGGCGCTCGGTTCGGCCTCGTCGGCCTGGCGCAGCACGTGTGTGACGACACAGTCGTCACACGCCGCGGTGCACTGCTGCGAGCAGTCGTCGCAGGAGATGCTGAAGGTGCGCCGGGCGGTGTCGCCCAGGCGGACGACTTGTCCGCCCGTGCGCCGCGCCGCCACGTCCCCAACCCGATGGTGCAGGTGATCAGTCATGCACGCCAGCATGACGAGGGGGTGTTGCAACAGCTGCCGGGCCGGCGCCGTGCGCTACGCGGCGAGCATGGCGCAGGCGGCCATCAGCGGATCGCGCATCGACGCCGCTGCGTCTGCCCCCGAAGGCGGCAGAACCAGGAGATCGCCCGTTCCGGCATCGACGAGGGAGCCGAAACGGACGTCCCGCCCGATCGACGGCAGCAGGTCGTGATCGACCTCGACGTGCAGCACGGCGCTGCCCCACGGGTCGAACGAGTTCCAGCGACATTCGTCGGGGACGAATCGGATCACCAACTGCGCAGTCGCGTTGCCAGCCACGACGGCCGGGAGCGCGGTCGGCGCCGGGGGGAATCGCGGCCCGGGCGGATCGTCGACGTCGATCGCCACGTCGAGCACACGGGCGCCCGGCAGGTCGACATCGGCACGCTCCACGATCAGCGAGCGCCCGCTCGGGTTGGAGAGCGGCACGAGGAGGACCGCCGATTCGCGGTCGGAGGCGAGCCCGAGCACCGGTGTGCCGCCACCGCTGTCGCAGCAGTCGGGCGTCGGCGTGACGTAGCCGAACCCGACGAGCGACGCCGCCACGCCGGCCAGCCCGACGATCAGCAGCCCGAACACCAGGCGGACCGGGAGAGGCCGCGGCCGCGGCACGAGCTGGTCGATCGGATCGGTTCGTTCCATCGTGTCCACGGTGCGACTCCCGGTGTGAGCTCCAGTGGTGCTGCTTGACACCACCGCGTTTGTCATATTGTCTTAGGACAATGAGACAGTCAAGTGGATCGAGCCGGCTCGGCGCGTGGCGATGGTTGATCGCTCTGGCGGCGATCAGCACCGCCGCGGCGGTCATCCTCCTGACTCGGGTCGCCGCCGTCATCCCGGTCGTCATGATCTGCGTGGGAGTGATCTGGGCGCTCTCGATCGTCCTCCGCGTCGCCGGCGTCGATGCCGAGGCGTCGGAGATCGCCGCTGCACTCGCCGCCGACCCCGACCAGCAGCGCCTGCTCACCCGGTGGATCGAGCGCGCCCGCTGGTTCAGGTTCGTCGGTGGGCTGTGCGGCGTCATCGTGTGGTTGCTCGGCGCCCGCGCCGACGGCAATCCGTTCGTGTGGGGGTTCGCGGGCATCGCCGCGGGTGCGGTCGCCGCCGAGCTCCACCACCTGCGGCGGCCCTCCGGCCCGCGCACCGCCCGCCTCGAGGTGCGGTCGGTCCGGAACTACCTGTGGCCGTTCGCCGGCTGGCACATGGCGGCCACGGCCGCCCTCGGCGCACTGTTCGCCGTGGTCGCGCTCGCGGTGCGCTCCTGGTCGAGCGTGGCGCTCGCGGGCGGAGCGGTTGCGGTGATCGCAGTCGGGCACCTCGTGCAGCGCCGGGTCGCACGCCGGCCACGCCCAGCGCTCCCCGACTCGCTGCGCGGCGCCGACGATCTCGCCCGCGAGCTGGCGATCGACCGCAACCTGGCGTGGCCGTGCACCTACTTCGGCCTCAGCCTCGTCGCGACCGCTGGATTCCGGATGAGCGACGACGCCATCGCGGTGGGGTTGCTCGGGATCCCCGCGCAGGCCTACGCGATGGGGCTGTGGTGGCGGAACCGGCGGCTCGGGCTCGACTGGGTGCTCCGCGAACGCCCCGCGCCGGTGCTCGCATGATCCTGTCGGTCGACCCGGAGCGGGCGCTGCCGGTCTACGAGCAGGTGCGCGAGCAGATCCGCCGCATGGTGGCGGCCGGGACGCTCACGCCCGGCACGCGGTTGCCGACGATCCGCCAGCTCGCCTCCGACCTCGGGCTCGCCAAGGGGACGATCGAACGCGCCTACGAGCTGCTCGAGGGCGACGCCGTGATCGAGCGGCACGGCCGGAACGGCACCTACGTGTCGGAGGCAGCGCAGACGTCGCGACGAGAGGCTGCGGTCGAGCTGCAACTCGCCGCCGAGCAGCTCGTCATCAGCGCCAGACAGCTCGGCGCCGGGGAGGACGACGCCGTAGCCGCCCTGCGACGCGCCTGGCGAGCGCTCTGAGGCCGGGGATCGCACCGGGGCGCACCACCTCGTCGGCGTCGTCTCGAATCGTCACATGCGCGTCGAATCGTCACGTGCGCGCCGGACCTCGCTCGCCGCCGTCTCGAATCGTCACGCGCCCGCCGGAACGACATCAGCCGGCGCCACGATCCACGCCGCACCGAACCACACCCGTCGCGTGACGATTCACGACGCGCCCGACCAGCACCCGACCGCGTGACGATTCACGACGCGCCGAACGAGCGCGGCGGCGCGACCAGGCGCTCAGACCCGGGTCAGGCTCCAGATGACCTGGAGCGCCGTCACCTCGTCACCCGATGTCACCTCGCCGATCGACACCTCGCCCGACCAGTCACCGATCACGACGTCGCGGCGGTAGCTGGTGTTCGACAGCGGTGACGGCTCGTAGTCGAACCCGGCGCCGACCAGCACGCCCTGCTCGAAGTAGTCGATCATCGTCTGGAGCTCGGTCGGGGCATAGTCGAACCGCACGAACACGTTGCCGTCGAACCCCGAGGCGAACCCGACCAGCACGAGTCCGCGTCCGACGGAGATCTCGGTCGGCACGCCGCCGTCCGGGCGGGGCAGCGACGCCAACCAGTCGGGCTCGCGGAGGGCATCGGTCGCGGGTGACCACTCGAGGTTGAGCACCGGCCGCCCGCTGGATGCCGCGTCGGTGTCGAGCACGTAGACGAGTCGCTGATCGGCCGCGTCGATCAGCAGCGAGGTGAACAGCGAACCCGACTCGGCGAACGACGGGGACGTCCAGCCCGGGACGCCGGGCGCTGCGCTCCACGCCTCGAGCGCTTCGGGCGTGAGCGTGGCACCGCCGGCGGAGGGGTCGAGGCCGACCGCGAACGTGAGGTCGTACGAGCCGTCGAACGACTCGTACTCCGACACCCAGCCGGCGCCGGTGACCACGGCCGGAGCCGGAACGGGCGTGGGTACTGGAACGGCGATCTCGGGGCCGACGACCGCAGCGTCGAAGGGTTGCGCGAACCCCGAGGAGAGCGCCGCCATCGTGGGTTCGATCGCTGCGTCGAAGCGCGGACCGTCCCACGGAAGGCCTTCGGGCAGGGTGGCCACGGTCGGTGGCGGCGGCGCCGTGGACGCGACCGTCGGAGCCGTCGACGGGGCCGTCGACGACGCGACCGGCGTCGCCGTCGTTGCCGCGGCGCTCTCGTCGATCACGGGTGCGGTCGACACCGGCGCTGCGTCGTCTCCACCCCCGCACGCTGCAACAACGGCGAACAGAAAGGCGCCAAGCGCACCGGTACGGATCTGCATCCTCGCCATGGAGCGGGGATCGTACGGACCGGCGACGGTCCGAGCCCGGATTTTCCGCGCCGACGATCTACACAGCCGCGCGCACGGCCTGCTGGTAGCGCCTCACCGCCGACGCCTGGAGCCGGCGCGCGATCGGTGGGGCGAGTCGCGACAGCGGGTGACTGGATCGCGAGACGGCCACGATGTCGAGCGACACCGTGCCGTCCGCGTGGCGCACCACGGCGAACGACTCCTCCCCGGTCTCCGGGTGGATCGGCAAGGTGCCGTACACGAAACCCTGACGGTCCGGTTCGTCGATCACGGCGATCACGCGACACGTGACGTCGATCCAGCCGATCGGCAGCGGCGCAGCCATCGCCACGACGTCGCCCGCGGCGGGCGGTCCACCGGCGACCACCACGAGACCGGACCCGCGCTGCATCCCCCACGACATCACCGTCGCCGCCGCGGCGTCGAAGACGTCGGCGCCGTACCCGAGCTCGGTCGTCCACCGCTCACGCCGAAAACCGGGTGGAGTCGGCACGCCGGGTTCGGTGACGCCGACCGGGGAGTACGTGAACGCATCATCGGCGCACCGCTCGCGCAGTGCCGCGAGGGCCGTGTCGGACGGACGTCGCGCTCGGATCATCCGCAGAGTGTCCCATGCCGATCCGCATGCCGTACCACGCACCGGCACGACTGATGAGAGGCTGTGGTGATGAGCGATCGCGACTATGACCTGGTGGTGTTCGGGGCGACGAGCTTCGTGGGGCAGATCCTGTGTCGTCGGCTCGTCGAGCGGGTCGGTACCGGCGGTGATGTCCGATGGGCGATCGCCGGGCGGAGCCGCAGCAAGCTCGAGCAGGTAGCGGCATCGACCGGTGCCGACGTCCCCGTCACCGTCGCCGATGCCGCCGACGCCGACGCGATGCGCGAGCTCGCCCGGTCGACCGCGGTCGTCGCGTCCACCGTCGGGCCGTACGCCAAGTACGGCTCACCGCTCGTTGCCGCTGTCGCGTCGGCCGGCACCGACTACTGCGACCTCACCGGCGAACCGCAGTGGATGCGCGCCATGATCGATGCCCACCAGGACGAAGCCGAGGCGTCGGGGGCCCGGATCGTGCACGCCTGTGGGTTCGACTCGATCCCGAGCGACCTGGGCGTGTGGTTCACCCAGCGCGAGGCGCAGGCCCGGTTCGGCGAGTGGTGCCACCGGATCGGGTTGCGGGTGAAGGCCGCCAAGGGCGGGGCGAGCGGCGGCACCGTCGCCAGCATGCTCAACATCGTCGACGAGGTGAAGCACGACCGCGAGTTGCGGGCGCTGCTCGGCAACCCGTACGCGCTCGCTCCCGACGGCATGCGCAGCGGCCCCCGCCAACCGAACGTCACGACGCCTGTACGCGATGAACTGTCCGGCGGCTGGGTGGCGCCGTTCGTGATGGCCGCCACCAACACTCGGGTCGTCCAGCGGACGCATGCGCTGCTCGGGCGTCCGTGGGGCGACGGCTTCCAGTACGACGAGGCGATGCTGACCGGCGCCGGCATCAAGGGCGCGGTGGCGTCCGGTGCCGTCACGGGCGCGATGGGCGGCTTCATGTTGGCCGCATCGGTGAAGCCCACCCGTTGGCTCGTCGACAAGCTCGTGCCCGAGCCGGGCGAGGGCCCGAGCCCCGAGGCGCAGGAGGCGGGCTTCTACGACCTGCGCCTCTACGGGCACACGCCGGGCGGCGGCCACCTCGTCACGAAGGTCACGGGCGACCAGGACCCCGGCTACGGATCGACCGCCAAGATGCTCGCCGAGGCGGCGCTCGCATTCGCTGATGTCGACCGCACCCAGGTGGGCGGCGGGTTCTGGACCCCGGCGACGATGTTCGGTGACCTCCTCATCGACCGCCTCGTCGCGAACGCTGGCCTGACCTTCGACGTCGTCGGGTGACGCTCAGCGCATCAGCGCGATCAGCTGCTCGCTCGCCATCGTGTTGGCGCCCATGCCGCGCACGTCGCGGACGATCTGCTGGTCGTTGGTGACCACGACGACGGCGCGGGTCACCGGGAGCCGGCGCACCTCGTCGCGGATCACGTCGTCGGCGATCATGTCGTCCGGCGAGAACACCACGCGGATGATGCGACGCCGGTCGGCCCTGGCCCCGACGATGTCGGCGCCGTCGAACACGACGGTGATGTCGCACCCGAAGCGGCGGGCGACGTTCTCGACCGCGTCGAGGAGCACCACCCGCTGGCCGGCGAGGTCGAGGTCGGGCCACGCCGACTTCGACACGTTGTAGCCGTCGACGAGCACGGATGCGCCCGACCGCAGCAGGAACTCGCTCGCTGCGTCGGACGACCCGAGCACCCCGCTGGGGATCGACAGCGGCTTGCGCGCCGCAGGCTTCGCAGCACCCGACGTGGGCGGGCTGGCCAGTGCGGCGAGCTGCTCGGCGAGCGACTCGGCGAGCGCTGCCATCCTCGCCAGTTCAGACCGCTCGGCGGCCAGGGCCGCACGGTCGGCGAGCACCTGGTCGCGGACGCGCTCGGCGCTGCCCCGCTCCGACACCGCCGCCTCCCGCGCCGACAGCGCGGCGTCGAGCTTCGCGACGGCAGCGGCCTCGCGGTCGCGAGCGTGGCGGGTTTCGTTGCGTGTGTCGACGAGCTCGACGCGCAGTTCGTCGATCATCTCGGTGAGCTTCACGACGTCGGACCGCAAGCCGTCGATGACGACCTCGCGCTCGGCGAGGCGCTCCTCGGTGACGAGCAACTCGGCACGCACCCGGGCAGCCGCCTGCTCGGCTGCCTCGCGTCGCTTGTCGGCTCGCTTGAACGCCGATGCGGCGTCAGCTGCGTCAGCCGCCGCGTCGGCGTCGAGGGCGAGCTGTCTCGCCTCGGCCTCCCAGCCGACGGGACGCTGCAGCCACAGCCGGCCGATCGGATCGACGAGCTCGGGGAGCGCACCCTTGCCGAGTGCGGCACGGAAGGGCTCGTCGCCCTCGATCACACGCCGGACCGCCGGGAGCGTCGCCGTCGGGATCCGCGACAACTTGAGGAACTTCTTCAGGGCCGGCGGGTACCTCAGCGGAGGCTTGATCTTCTGGCCCTCGCGCACCATCGCGAGTGCGAACTCGAGCGCCGTGCGGAGGTGCCGCGTCTCGATCACAGCGTCGCGCGATGCCTCCATGTCGCGAGCGTACCGGTGCGGCTTCCCGCCGTGATCGACCCTTCTCCGGATCACTCGGCCGGACCGGTCGAACGGATGTTCTTGACGGGAACGTGTGTTCGTGGTTGGATCGCTCGTCCATGGCGTACGCGGTGTCGGGACAACGCAGCTTCGACGAGTACCTCGACGAGCGGGGCACGCCCCTGCGCGAGGCGACGTTCTGCGTACTCGACCTCGAGACCACGGGCGGCAACCGCAACGACGACATGATCACCGAGATCGGCGTCGTGAAGGTCCGGGGCGGCGAGTGCATCGGCACGTTCCACACGCTCGTCAATCCGGGCCGGGCGATCCCACCGCAGATCACGGTGCTGACCGGGCTCACCGACGCCGTCGTGTGCACCGCACCGCGCATCGAGACGGTGCTCGGCACCCTCGTCGACTTCCTCGGCGACGCGGTGTTCGTCGCCCACAACGCATCGTTCGACCTGGGTTTCCTGCGCGCTGCACTCGGTCGCGACGATCGAGCTGACTATCGACCCGCCGTGGTCGACACCGCCGCTCTCGCACGCAGGCTCCTGCGTGACGAGGTGCCGAACTGCCGCCTCGGCACCCTTGCCGACCGCCTCCGCCTCGACCACAAACCGACCCACCGCGCGCTCGACGACGCGCTCGCGACCACCGACCTCCTGCATCTGCTGATCGAGCGCGCGACCGGCCTCGGGGTGGTCGGCGTCGACGACCTCGTGAACCTCGCGAAGCTGGCCGGCCACCCTCAGGCGGGCAAGCTCACGATGACCGCGAAGCTGCCCCGCAGCCCCGGCGTCTACCTGTTCTGCGGAGCCCGCGACGAGGTGCTGTACGTCGGCAAGGCCACCAACCTGCGTCAGCGGGTGCGCAGCTACTTCGGCCGCGACGACCGGCGAGGCATCGGGCCGATGCTGCGCGAAATGCAGGGCGTACGCCATCTCGAGCTCTCCGATCCGCTGTCGGCCGAGATCGTCGAGTCGAGGTTGATCGCCCGCATGCTCCCGCGCTACAACCGGGCCGGCACCCGAGCCGACAAGTACTGCTTCGTCCGCCTCGACGACGACGCGGCATGGCCGCGCCTCACCATCGTCAAGGATCCGGGCCGGACCGGCGTCCACCTCGGGCCGTTGCCGTCGCGGGCGATGGCCCAACTCGTGGTCGAAGGGCTGCAGTCGGCACTCCCCCTGCGCCGCTGCGCAACGCGCCTCACTGCGTCCCACGTGCCGGCGCCGGGTGCGGTGGCGTGCACGCCTGCGCAGATGGGCGTCACCCACTGCCCGTGCGCCGGGCTGGCCGACCCGGCCGGCTACGCCGCAGCGGTCGACGGAGCGCGGCGAGCGATGACCGGCAACCCGTCGACTGTCGTCGCCCACCTCACCGGCCGCATGGCCGAGTTGGCTGCGGCTCAGCGCTATGAGGAGGCGGCGATGGTGCGCGACCGACTGTCGGCGCTCCTCGGCGCCGTGCGCCGCGACCGTCTGGTCGCAGCCCTGCTCGCCGCCGGACGCTGCACGGTGCGCCGCGGTGACGCCACATGGGTCGTCGACGCCGCCCGATTGGTCGACGTCACGATCGCCGGCACCGCCGGACGTGCCCTGCCGGTCGATCCGCCACCGGCGCCGGAACCGGGGAGGCCGCTGTCACGGGCCCAGATCGACGAGGCGCTGTGTCTCGCCCGCTCGTTCGACCAGCGCGCCGACAGCCTCGAGGTGCTCACCTGCAGCGGCACCTGGCAGTTCCCGGTGTCGGCATCGGACGCGCTCCCCCGGCTGCACCACGACTCACCCGATCACGCAACAGCGAGTCAGCCGGTGACGCCGTCGTCGTCCGACGTCGGGGCACTGACGACCGCGCCCTCGTGATCGATCCGCAGGATCTTCGCCCGCCCGGTGTCGGGCAGCGCCGCGGCGAGGTCGTCGGCGCGGCCCGACTCGCACAGCGCGGCGATGGTGGGTCCGCTCCCCGACAGCCACGCCGCCCACGCATCGGCGGCGAGCGCAGCGTCGAGTGCCCGCGCCGACTCGGGCACCTGTGCGAGGCGTTGGGCCTGGTGCAGCCGGTCCTCGGTGGCGGCGCGGAGCGCGGCATGGTCGCCCGTAGCGCAGGCGGCCACGAACATCGCCGCCCGGCCGATGTTGAACACCGCGTCACCGCGGGACACGCTCGCATCGAGGCGGCTGCGGGAGTGATCGGTCGACGTGGTTGCCGCATCGGGCACCCACACCACGACCGCCGGATTGAAGGCGAGCGGCACGCGACTGACATGGCGACCGGCCGCCACCACGACGCCACCGAAGATCGACGCGGCGACGTTGTCGGCGTGCTGCTCCAACTCGGCGGTGAGCGCGAGCACCTCACCGCGTGCGGCGTCGGTGTCGAGCGCAGGTGCACCGTCACGTTGCACGATCGCCGCCGCCGCGCCGCCCACGCGAGCAGCACCGCTGAAGCCGAGCCCGCGGCCGGCCGGGATCGGTGAGCGCATCCAGAGCGGGCCCGTGCCGCCGAGCCGTCGGAACGCGATGTCGGCCGGATGGTGCCCGTCGACATCTCGGGCCCCCGACGGAGACGTTCCGATGCCCACCTCGGCGTGGAGCGTGAGCGCCATGCCGAGCACATCGAAGCCGGCGCCGAGGTTGGCCGACGACGCCGGCACCCGGATCGCCCACGACACGGTCAGGCGGCTGCTTCCTGGGACGCCGTGATCAGCCGGGCGAGCGTCTCGGCGGCAGCTCCGCTGTCGATCGCGCGCTGGGCGAGTTCGATGCCCTCGGCGATGGACGGCACCTTGCCGCCCACCACGAGCCCGGCTCCGGCGTTGAGCACCACGATGTCGCGGTGCGGGCCGGCCTCGCCGCCCAACACGCTGTGAACCACAGCGGCGTTGACCGCCGGGTCGCCACCGACGAGGTCCTCGTCGTGCGCCCGCGCCAGGCCGAGTTGTTCGGGGTCGATGCGGAAGTGACGCACGGTGCCGTGGTCGAGCTCGATCACGTCGCTGCGGCCCGTGGTCGTGAGCTCGTCGAGCCCCATGCCGTGCACCACCCAAGCGTGTCGTGACCCGTGGGAGCGGAGGGTCTCGACCATGCGCTCGGCGAACGCGGCGTTCGCCACACCGATGACCTGGCGTCGGACACGACCGGGGTTTGCCATCGGACCGAGCAGGTTGAACACGGTCGGGATGCCGATCTCGCGGCGCGACGGGCCGGCGAATCGGAACGCAGGGTGAAACGAGGTGGCCAGGCAGAACCCGATCCCGGCAGCATCGATGCAGTGCTTGACGCCCTCAGGTGACAGCGCCACAGCGACGCCGAGCTCCTCGAGCACGTCAGCGGTGCCACACTTCGACGACGCCGCCCGCGCCCCGTGCTTGCACACCGGGACCCCGGACGCTGCGGTCACGATCGCCGCCATCGTCGACACGTTGATCGAATGAGAGTGATCGCCGCCGGTGCCGACGATGTCGACGGTGGCGTCGCGCTGGTTCTCGGTGAGCGGCACCACTTCGGCTGCGGCGAGCACCGCATCGAGCAGCCCCGACAGCTCCTCGGCGCTCTCACCCTTGGCGCGCAGCGCTACGACGAACCCGATCAGCTGAGCGGGCGTTGCATCACCGCTCAGGATGGTGGTCATCGCAGCACGGGCCTGCTCGGCGGTGAGGTGGTGCCGATCGAGCAGCAGGGTCAGCAGCCCCGGCCAGCCGCCGTGCTCGTCGATGGAAGACATGGCGCCGCAGGCTAGTGCTGCAGCCACCAGCCCGCTCAGGCGGTTCGGCGGCGTTGGCGCAGGATGCGTCGCCGCTCACGCTCGGTGGCTCCGCCCCAGACCCCGACCTTCTCGCGGCTCGCGAGCGCGTGGTCGAGGCATGCTGCGCGAACGCCGCACTCCTCGCACACCCGCTTCGCGATCGCCGCGTCCTCGTCGGTGTCCGGATAGAAGATCCCGGCGTCGAGGCCGCGACAGGCCCCGAGCATCCTCCATGCGAACTCATGTGTCTTCGACACCTTGGTAGACCCCCAGCTCGGCCGTTCGAGTGGGGACACTACGTCCGGGTCGTGACGATTTCCAGAGGTTTGCCTCGGTAATTCACGGTTCTTGCAAGCGCTGTCATACGCCGTTCACACTCGGCCGTTCACACGACGAGGTCGGCGAGCAACTCCGCGTGGGTGGTCTCCGACAGCTCGGCCGCCTCGAGATAGGCCGGATGATCGATCTCGAGCCGGACAGCTCCGGCGGCAAAGGCCTCGACCTGGTCAGGCGTGAGATCCCAGCGCAGATAGTGCACGGCGGCGGTGACGTGTTCACGGGTGAGCCCCTGCTCGTGCTGAGCGTCGAGGACGCCGCGCACGCGGTCGCCGTTGGAGAGCACCAGCAGCGCAGAACGCTCGACGTTGGCCAACTTGGGCAGCCACTCGCGCATCTGGTCGTCGGAGGTGAGCTCGATGAACATCGTGGCGCACACCTGTCCCGGCTCGGGGACCATCGGGTTGTAGATGTCGAGCTCGGTCTGGATCTCTTCGTCGGTGATCAGCTTCTCGACGCGTGCCATCTCCTGGATCTGGAACCGGATGGTGTCGCGGTTCTCGAACACGAACGTCACCACCGTGCCGAGATGAACGCGACGGCGCCGCTTCAGCTCGATCATGCGGGGGCGGAACGTGTCGCGCTCACGCTCGTAGGCGCGAACGTCGGCGATGTCGCCGAGGGTCAGTTTGCGGGATGCGGGTTCGGTCATGGCCGTCATGTCACTCCGTTGGGGGGTACGGGTTCCGGGTGTGCGGTGCTGCTCACTCGGGCGGGATGCCGTAGGCGCGTGCGACGAGCGAGATCGGGTGGAGCGGCGTCGTTCCCGTCTGCTCGGCGATGGCCGTGTTCGCGAGGTTGCAGTCGCCGGTCACGACGTTGCCGGGCTCGAGGCCACCAGCTTTCTCGATCTGGTCGGCCAGCTTCTTCGCGATCGGGATCGAGATCTCCTCGTTCTCGGCGCGGAAGCCCCACATCCCGTCGATGCCCGAGCACTGCTGCACCAGCTTGACCTTGGCGCCGGTGAGCTTCATCAGGTCGCGGCTCTTGAACCCGATGTTCTGGGCCCGTAGGTGGCACGCGGTGTGGTACGTGATGTTCTCCGGCACGGGTCCGGTGAAGTTCGTGTCGAGCTCGGTGTCGTCGGCCTTGTGCACCTTCATCAGGTATTCGGCGGCGTCGTAGGTGTGTTCGGCGACGAGTTGGGCGTCGGGTCCGCCCACGTAGTCGATGTAGTCCTTCTTCAGGACGTAGCCGCAGGTGGGCTGGGTGACGACGATGTCGCCGCCACGGCGCACCTCGGCCGCGAGGGTCTTCACGTTCTGCTCGGCGACCTTGGTGAAGTGCTTCAGGTCTCCCGAGTGCAGCCAGGGTGCGCCGCAGCAGCCGGCCTCGGTCACCGAGCACTCGATGCCGTTGCGCTCGTAGACGTTCACGAGGTCTTTGCCGATACCGGTCTCCTGGTACTCGACGAGACAGGTGGGGTAGACGGTGACCGAGCCCTGGCGCTTCCCGACGACGTTCGGCGTGCGCTTCTTGAACCAGGTGGAGAACCGCTGCTTCGCGTACGGCGGCAGCATGCGTACCGACGACACGCCGGTGACCTTGGCGACCGCCTTGCGGACCGCGGATCCCTCGGGCGCCTGGATGACCTTGTTGGCGAGCGGAGCGGTGGCACTCGCGACCACGCCGAGCAGGTCGGTGCGTGCCATCGCCTGGGTGGTGACCCGCTGGCGGATCGGCTTCTGGCCGGTCGCGTAGCGCATCGCCTCGGCCCGCAGCATGAGCCGCGGGAAGTCGAGCGCCCACTCGTGGAGCTCGGGGATGTACGGGCAGTTGACGTAGCAGAGCTTGCACTGGAAGCACTCGTCGATGACCTGGTCCTGCTCAGCCGGTGTGAGCCGGCCGGCGTCCTGGTCGTCGAAGCGGTCGATCATCTCGAACAGCGTCGGGAACGAGGTGCAGAACTTGAAGCACAGCCGGCACCCGTGACAGAGGTCGTACACCCGGGTGAGCTCGTCGCGGACGTCGGCCTCGTCGAGGTACTTCGGATGCTTCGGGTCGTAGGTGATGGTCATGGCGGCTGCTCTCCGTCGGGCTTCAGAACGTCTCGGCCGGCACGCGCGCCCGAGCGCGCGCCGACTTTTCCATCAACCCGGTGAGAGCGATCACGCGCCGGAGCGCGTGATCGCTCTCACCGACGGGAGTTGATCAGAGGGCCTCGAGGCCCTGGCCGAAGCGACCGGCGTGGCTCTTCTCGGCGCGTGCGAGCGTCTCGAACCAGTCAGCGATCTCGTCGAAGCCTTCCTCGCGGGCGGTCTTCGCGAAGCCCGGGTACATCTGGGTGTACTCGTAGGTCTCGCCGGCGATGGACGCCTTGAAGTTCTGCTCGGTGTCGCCGATCGGCTCGCCCGAGGCGGGGTCGCCGACTTCGGCGAGGTACTCGAGGTGGCCGTGCGCGTGGCCGGTCTCACCCTCGGCGACGCTCCGGAACAGGGCGGCGGCATCGGGGTAGCCCTCGATGTCGGCCTTCTGGGCGAACCACAGGTAGCGGCGGTTGGCCTGGCTCTCGCCGGCGAACGCCTCCTTGAGGTTCTCATGGGTCTTGGTGCCGTGCAGGTCGGCCATTGGGTGTACTCCTCGTGGCGGTGGATGTCAGTGGGTTGTTGGGGTCACGTTCCGGCGCACGCTGCGCAGGAGCCGTGGAACACGATCGAGGCCGAGGCGGGCCGGAACCCGTCGAGACCGTCGATCGCGAGCTGGTCGGCGCCGTCGACGTAGACGTCGATGATGGCGCCGCAGACGTCGCAGACCGCGTGGTGGTGGTCGGCGACGTTGGGGTCGAAGTGGGCGGGGCCGGTGTCGAACGACACCTGCTGGAGCTCGCCCATTGCCGTGAGGTCGCTCAGCGTCTGGTAGACGGTGCGCAGCGAGATGCCGGGCATCTGTGCGCTCGCCTGGGCGAAGAGGGCATCGGCGGTGGGATGCTGGGTGTTGTCGTGCAGGAGCCGGAACAACAGCTGGCGTTGCGGCGTGACCTTCAAGCCTTGGGTTCGGAACGCATCGACGAGCTCGACGGGTGAACGCACGTCGACCACCTTATTCGCATCGGTTGCGAACTGACAAAACGTGCGGACACGATCTCCGCCCGGCGTGGGCACTACGGTCGACCGCCGTGACCGGCGCCTTCCTGCACCCCTTCGCCAGCCCCGCCCGCGAGCGGTTCACCACGATCGTGCGTGGTGAGGGGGCATTGATCTGGGATGCCGACGGCAACGAGTACGTCGACGCGATGGCCAGCCTCTGGTACTGCGCGATCGGCCACGGCCGTCAGGAGATGGCCGATGCGATCGGCAAGCAGGCCGCCACCCTCGCCGCCTACTCCTGCTTCGACCCGTTCACGAACGAGCCGGCCGATCAGCTCGCCGAGCAGATCGCCGGCCTCTCCCCCGTTCCCGATGCCCGCGTCTTCTTCTGCCAGTCGGGCTCCGAGGCGGTCGACACCGCGATGAAGCTGGCGCGGTTGGCCCACGTCCTGGCCGGCCATCCCGAGCGCACGCTCATCATCAGCCGGATGCGCGGCTACCACGGCACGAACTACGGCGGCACCACAGCGCAGGGGCTCCCACCCAACAAGGAGGGCTGGGGGCCACTGCTCCCCGAGGTCGTCCAGGTGCCGAGCGACGACATCGAGGCGCTCGCCCAGCTCATGGCCGAGCGCAGCGACGAGGTCGCCGCGGTGATCACCGAGCCTGTCCAGGGGGCGGGCGGTGTGTGGCCCCCGGAACCGGGGTATCTCGAGTCGATGCGGCGTCTGTGCGACCAACACGGGGCGCTGCTGATCTTCGACGAGGTGATCACGGGCTTCGGGCGGCTCGGCGAGTGGTTCGGGGCCGAGCACTTCGGTGTCACGCCCGACCTCACGTCGTTCGCGAAGGCGGTGACCTCGGGGTACCAGCCGCTCGGCGGTGTCGTCGTCGGGCGTCGGGTGCTCGACCCGTTGGAGGCCGACCCGAGCTACGTGCTCAAGACCGGCTACACCTACTCGGGCCACCCGACCGCGTGCGCCGCCGGGCTCACCAACCTCGCGATCATGGAGCGGGAGGGCCTGCTCGGTGAGGCGCATCGCATCGGGCACCGGCTGTCGACCGGTCTCGGCTCGATCGCCGCCGACGGCCTGATCGACCACGTCCGCGGAGCCGGCGCCGTGTGGGCGATCGGCCTGCGCCCGGATCAGGACGCGCAGGCCGTTCGCGACCGCATTCGTGGGCTGGGCGTGATCACACGCGGCATCGCATCGCACTCGTGCACGTTCTGCCCCCCGCTCGTCATCACCGACGAACAGATCGACCGGATCATCGACGCCGTGCACACCGCGGTGTCGGCGTGACGCCTCGTCCCTGACACCCCCAGCACCAGCACACCACAGGGAGCACCATGAGCCGACTCGACAAGCTCGACCTGAACGCACGCCTCGACGACGACGACTATCAGAAGCGCCTCGTCGCTGCGCAGCGTCGCCTGCTGCAGCTCCGCCTCCAGATCGGTGGCCTGCTGCCGGACGGGCCAGAGTTCGGGCCGGGTGTGCTCGTGGTGTTCGAGGGTTCCGACGCCGGTGGTAAGGGCGGGGCGATCAAGCGCATCGTCGAGCCGCTCGATCCGCGCCACTACCGGGTGTCGGCGTTCGCCAAGCCGAGCTACGACGAGAAGCGCAAGCACTTCCTGTGGCGCTTCTGGAAAGAGGTCCCTGGCATGGGCGGCATGGCCCTGTTCGACCGGTCGTGGTACGGGCGCGTGCTCGTCGAGCGGGTGGAGGGGTACGCCACCGAGGACCAGTGGAAGCGCGCCTACGACGAGATCGTGCAGTTCGAACGCAACCTCGTGCTCGAGGGCGTGATGGTCGTCAAGTTCTGGATGCAGATCAGCCCCCACGAGCAGCTCAAGCGCTTCGAGAGCCGACGCGACGACCCGTTGCGAGCCTGGAAGCTCACCGCCGAAGATTGGCGCAACCGCGACAAGATCGACCGCTACACCGATGCGGTCGAGGAGATGTTCAAGCGCACCGACCACGAGCTCGCCCCGTGGCACCTCGTGTCGGGCGAGCAGAAGAAGTGGGCCCGGGTGACGGTCCTCGAGACGCTCGTCCAGGAGGTCGAGGCCGGCATCGAACGCTTCGAGAGCCCCTCCTGGGGCGACGGCTTCACCTGATCGACGGGCGCGAGGCGCGCGTTGCGACGATCGTCTTGGCGTCGGCCACGAGCCAGGCGTGTTCGCCTGACCGCACGAGTTGCATCTCCGTGCCTGCGGAGGCGGGTGCGAGGTACTCGACCTCGGCGGTGAGGCCTGCCCGTGATCGGCCATCGCCCTGCAGCATCTCCTCGACGGCGGTCCACACCGCTGCGTTGTTGACGTGGGCGAACTGGTCGAGGTCGGCGCGCCGGAACGTCCACGGCTGTGAGGCTGCCCCGTCGGGCGGCGTCGACGGCAGCGACAGCTTCGACGACACGGTCCGCTCCCCCGCCGCCTCGCCCCACGTGGCGAAGAAGTCATCGGCCAGGCGCGCCGGGCGCCCGGTGGTCACGTCGATCTGCACCCACAGGCTCGCCGCCTCGACATGCCCACCGTCGTCGCCGGTGAGCGTGGTGCGCCGCTCCGCCCAGCTCCGACCCCACCCGGTGCAGAACGTGGTGAGCGTGAGCCGTTCGTTGCCGACGGGCGGCCGGTCGACGCGGATCAGCGTCCGCCGTACCAGCCATGCGAGCGCCCCGCCGACCGCGGCGTCGAGCGCGTCGTCGCCCGCGACGTCCTGGAGGTAGGTCGCGATCGCGTCGATCCGCAACTCCCCCGACGGGTCGACGTCACCGAGGCGCACGACGCGCTCGGCGACGAACCGCCGACCGGCAGCCGGCACGGGCAACAACTCCACAGCAGGCAGCACGCTCATTCGGTCGTCGATCCTGCCAGATCGAGCGCGCCAGGGTCCGTCGTTCAGGAGTTCGACCAGGCGTCGACCATCGCGCGCATGCCGGCTTGGAGGGTGACGGCGAACTCGTCGTCGCGACTGAACGCGCCGGTGTCGAGCCAGGTGCAGATGCCGCCGTAGAGGTGGTCGACGATCGCCGCCGACGCCCAGCGGCGGACGGTGCGGTCAGCGAGGTAGGGCGCGAGGAACCCGGCGGCGAAGTCGGCGACGATCACGCGGAACGCGTCGGCCTCCGCGGCGAACAGCGGCTCGTGCGATGCGTGCCGCCAGAGCAGCCGAAACGCATCGGGGTGGCGGCGGGCGGCGCGCAGCACCACACCGGCGATCCCGCCCGGCAGAGCGTCGATGTCGGTCGCCAGCGCCGCCTCCCACTCCACGCGGAGGTCGTCGGTGACCGATGCGAGGACGGCGCGGTAGAGCGCTTCCTTCGACTCGAACACCCGGTACACGATCAGGCGCGTCACGCCCGCGGCGTCGGCGACCTGTTCCATCGACGTGCCGTCGTAGCCACCGGCGAGGAACACCGACGCGGCGGCACCGATCAACTGGGTGCGCCGCTCGGCCCGCGGCAGGCGGTGCTGCGTCTCCGACATTGACGTATGTATACAGCTCTGTTTACATACGGTCAATGCAGACACAACACGCCGCAGCGAGCGCCCCGGCTCTTGCCGGGCGGAGCGCGATCGTGACGGGCGGCGCCCGCGGGATCGGTCGCGCCACCGCGGTCGCGTTCGCGCGGCGGGGCGCGTCGGTGGTCGTCACCGACGTCGACCGCGACGCCGGCGAAGCGGTCGCCGAGGAGATCGGTGGCCGGTTCGAGCACCTCGACGTGGCCGATCCGGATGCCTGGCAGCGGGTGGTCGACACCGCGGGCCCGTTCGACCTGGCGTTCCTCAACGCCGGCATCTCGACCTCCGGCATCGCCCCGATGCCGGGCCAGCCGATCATGGCGCTCACGGATGACGCATACCGCCGGATCATGGGCATCAACGTCGACGGCGTCGTGTTCGGGGCGCGGGCCGTGATGCCGGCGATGGTGGCGCGCGGCTCGGGCGACATCGTCGTCACGGCGTCGATGGCGGGCTTGCACCCGATCGCGCTCGATCCGATCTACGGGCTCACGAAGCACGCGGTGGTCGGCCTCGTCAGGTCGATCGCGGCGGGGATCGAGCAGCTCCCCGACACGCCCGACGTGTGCGTCAGCGCGATCTGTCCCGGGTTCGTCGACACCGCGATCGTCGGCCCCGAACTGCGCTCCATCGTCGAGCAGCGCGGCCTGCCGCTGATGGAACCGGACCACATCGCCGAGGTCGTGGTGCGATCGCTCACCGAGCGCGTGCAGGGCGCCCAGTGGATCGTGTGGCCCGGCATCGAGCCCCGGGTGTACCGCTGGAACCACGGCATCATCGACGCCGACGGCGAGGGGCACGCCTCGTGACCGCGGTCCCCGCCCGCGAGCTCTGGAACCCGGCCGACCCGGCGTTCAAGGCCGACCCCTACCCCACCTACCGCCGGATGCGCACCGAGGCACCGGTGCTCGACGTACCCGGCGGCCCTGTGGTGGTGACCCGCTACGACGACGTCGCCCGCCTGCTCCGCACCAACGACGTCAGCCGCGACATCGACGAGCACCTCCTCATCGACGAGAGCGACCCGCTCGCCCGGCGCCGCCGCGAGCGCCGGACGGCGAAGACGATCCTCAACCTCGACCCGCCCGACCACACCCGGCTGCGTCGCCTCGTGTCGAAGGCGTTCACCCCGACCGCGGTGGAGCGGCTCCGCCCGCGCATCGAGGCGATGGTCGATGCCCGCCTCGACGTCGCGGCCGAGCGCGGCACGATCGAGCTGATCGACGACCTCGCGTTCCCGGTGCCGTTCCTCGTGATCTCCGAGCTGCTCGACATGCCCACCGAGCGCGGCGACGAACTGCGCGACTGGAGCCAGGCGCTCACCGCCACCCTCGAGCTCGACGCGTCGCTCGACGACTTCGCAGCCGGCGAAGCGGCGATCATGCAACTCGTCCCGTACCTGGTCGACATCATCGAGCATCGCCGCGCCAACCCCGGCGACGACGTGCTGTCGGGGCTGATCGCCGTCGAGGACGACGGTGACACGTTGAGCCCTGCGGAGTTGATCTCGTTCGTCGTGCTGCTCTACGTGGCCGGGCACGAGACCACGGTGAACCTGATCGGGAACGGGGTGCACGCCCTGCTGCGACACCCCGACGAGCTCGCCCGCTGGCGTGGCGACCCCGGTCTCGACGCCTCGGCGATCGACGAGCTGCTCCGCTTCGACGGCCCGGTCCAGCAGACTGCGCGCGTCCCGCTCGTCCCGATCGAGCTCCGCGGTGCCGACGGCGAGCCGATCGTCGTCGAGCCGGGCCGGCTGGTGCTCACCGTGCTCGGCGCAGGCAACCACGACCCCGCTGTCTTCGACGATCCGGGCGCGCTGCGGCTCGACCGGCCGAACGCGGCCAAGCACCTGGCGTTCGGCGGCGGCATCCACTACTGCCTGGGAGCCTCGCTCGCGAAGCTCGAAGCCGGGCTCGCGATCACGCGCCTGATCCGCCGCTTCCCGTCGATCGAGCTCGCCGGCGAGCCGCACTGGCGCGAGCGGATCACGATCCGCGGCGTCGACCACCTGCCGCTGGCGGTGCGCTGACCGGCCGGACGTCCTGGCTACGGGTTCTGGAGCAGGTGCACCAGGGAGCTCGTGTCCCAGCGGCGGCCGCCGCGTTCGATCACCTGGGCGTAGAACTGGTCGACGAGGGCGGTCACGGGGAGACGGGCACCGATCCGGTCGGCCTCGGCCAGACAGATCGCGAGGTCTTTGCGCATCCACTCGACGGCGAAGCCGAAGTCGAACGTGCCGGTGGCCATCGTGGGCGACCGGTTCTCCATCTGCCAGCTGCCGGCTGCGCCCTTGCTGATCGTGGCGATCACCTCGTCGACGTCGAGCCCGGCCTTCTGCGCGAAGTTGATGCCCTCGGCCAAGCCCTGCACGAGACCGGCGATGCAGATCTGGTTGACCATCTTCGTGGTCTGGCCGGCGCCTGCCGGGCCGAGCCGGCGGCACTCGCGGGCGTACGCCATCACGATCTCGCGTGCTGCGGCGAAGACGGCTTCGTCGTCGGCGCCGCACATCACGGTGAGCTGCCCGTTCTGCGCGCCGGCCTGGCCGCCGGAGACAGGTGCGTCGACGAAGCCGATGCCGCGCTCGGCACAGGCTGCGGCGAGCTCGCGGGCGACGTCGGCGGAGGCGGTCGTGTGGTCGACGAGGGTCGACCCTGGCTGCATGCCGTGCACGGCGCCGTGCTCGCCCAACGCGACCTCGCGGACGTCGTCGTCGTTGCCGACGCACATCATCACGAAGTCGGCTCCTTCGGCGGCCTCACCAGGTGTCGGCGATGCCAGGTGCCCGTGCTCGACCACCCACTCCAACGACTTCGCGGCGGTGCGGTTGTACACGACGACGTCGTGCCCCGCCTTCGCCAGATGGCCGGCCATCGGACCGCCCATCACCCCCAACCCGAGAAACGCCACACGTGCCATGGCGTCGAGTCTGGCAGAACTACTTCTTGACGACCTTCTTCTCGGGCTTCTCGGGCTTGAGCACGCCCTTGGCGAGCGCGTCGTCGAGGTAGGCCTCGGCCTCCTCGGAGGTGACCTTGAGGGCGGGCGAGATCTCGCTGATCAGGTTGACGCGCGCCCGCTCGTACATGGTGCGCTCGGCGGCCGACAGCGATGCATCACGGTTGCGGGCGGCGAGGTTCCGGACCACCTCGGCCACCTGGTAGACGTCGCCGCTCTTCAGCTTCTCCTGGTGGTTCTTGAACCGGCGGCTCCAGTTGGAGGGCACGCGCGGGTCGGGCTTGGCGAGCACGGCCACGAGGTCTTCGAGTTCGTCGGCGCTCACGGGCGGACGCACGCCGACCCCTTCGGCCATGTCGACCGGGACCTTCAGCGTCATCTCGCTGATCACGGTCTCGAGGATGAGGTACTCACGCTTCTCGCCAAAGGCCTCCATCTTCTTCGTGCCCTTGACGACGCAAGCGCCGTGCTGGGGGTAGATGACGGTGTCGCCCTTCTTGAAGTTCAACGCAGACCTCGATGCATGGAGAGGGACAAGCCAGATGTGATCGGAGCGTTCCCACACGCCGGAACGGCTTCCCCAGGCTACAGCGCCCCCGGCAGGATTCGAACCTGCGACCTTGTCATTAGAAGGGACTTGCTCTATCCAACTGAGCTACAGGGGCCTCGCACCAGGCTAGCGATACCGGCGCGGGTCGGGTGGCGGGTCAGGTGGCGGGTCAGGCGAGGGTGCGGCGGAGGAGGTCGAGGCTGGTGATCACGCTGAACTGCCGCATCTGCTCGCGCTGGCCGGGGAGGCGGACCGTCTGGGTGAGTTCGCCGTCGGGCCAGACGAGGCCGATGCAGAGCGTGCCGACGGGCTGGCCGTCCTGCTCGGTGGGGCCGGCGACACCGGTGAGGGCGAGCCCGACATCGGCGGCCAGCACCCGGCGGGCGCCGTGCGCCATCGCCAGTGCGGCCGCCTCGCTGACCACCGGACCCGGCGGGACATCGAGGACCGACTGCTTCACCTCGGTCGCGTACGACACGATCGACCCGCGGAACACCTCGCTCGCACCGGGCACTCCGGTGATCCGGGCGCCGACCAGCCCGCCGGTGACCGACTCGGCCAGCCCGAGCGACCAGCCCCGCGACCGCAGCAGGTCGAGTACGACCGACTCCATCGTGACCGGGTCGCCGCCCTGCTCGACACCGAACACGACATCACCGACCTCGTTGCGCACCCGCTGCTCCCACTCGTCGAGCAGCACGTCGCACGCCCTGAGGTCGGTCGCCTTGGCGGTGAGGCGCACCTTCAGCCCTTCCCAGCCGCTGGCCAGGAACGCGAGCGTCGGGTTGCCGACGTCGTCGAGCTCGGCGATGACCGCATCGAGCCGTTCGTTGAGGCCGCTCTCGCTCTCGCCCCACGTGCGCAGCGTGCGGCTCGCGATCACCCACGGTTCGCCGGAGCGGAGCTGCAGTTCAGGCAGGATCGCCCGCTCGAACATGTCGCGCATCTCGTGCGGAACGCCCGGCACGGCGAACACGATCCGCTCCTCGGGCCCTTCGGGTCCGTCGATCGTGACGGGGCAGATCAGACCGGGGGCGGTTCCCCGGGTCTGCGGGATGATGCGCGCGCCGACCGGGACCATCGCCTGCCGCAGGTTGTTGTCGGGCATCCGGCGGCCGCGACTCGCGAACATCTCCCGGATCACTTCGGCGACGGCCTCGTCGGGTTCGAGGCGGGTGTCCATCACGGCCGCGATCGCGTCGCGGGTGAGGTCGTCGTGGGTGGGGCCGAGACCGCCGCAGATGATCACGGCGTCGGCATCGACGAGCAGCCGTTCGAGCTGGGCGACGATGCGCCCGACGTTGTCGCCCACCTTCACCTGCAGCAGCGAGTCGATGCCGTGCGCGGCGAGCTGCTCACCCATCCAGGCGGAGTTGGAGTCGATGATCTGACCGAGCAGCAGCTCGGTGCCGACGGCCAACACGTCGCAACGCATCAGGCCACCTGCGACTGGGAGGCGGCGACGGAGCGTTGCCGGCGGATCGCGTGCCACAGGTAGTGCGCGCCACTCGCGAGCGACAGGCCGACGGCAAGCCACAGCAGTGCGACCCACAGCCACTTGACGTCGACTGCAAACCACGGCCACAGGGCGAAGGCGACGGCGAGCTGCTGCACGAACGTCTTCCACTTGCCGAGCTTGCTGGCCGGCACGCTCACGCCCTTGGCGGCGACGAATGTGCGGTAGACGCTGATCACCAGCTCACGCCCCGCGATCAGCGCGACCGGCAACCACCAGAACATGTCGTTGCGCACGAGGGCGAACATCGCGCTGAGGACGAGCACCTTGTCGGCGAGCGGGTCGAGGAACGCGCCGGACGAGGTGGTGCCGTGGCGGCGGGCGAGATAGCCGTCGATCAGGTCGCTCATGCACAGCACGAACCACATCCCGAACGCGATCCACGACCCGCGCTCGTGGTCGGGGATCAGCGCGAACATGATCGGCGTCAGCAGGATCCGGGCGACCGTGATCGCGTTGGCCCACGTGGCGAGCGCGTCAGGGGCGACCGGCATCAGTCGTCATCCTCCTCGGGCACGGCACCGCCCGATGCGACGAGGTCGGGGCCGAGCGCGTCAACGATCTCGACCTCGGTGAACTCCCCCACCACCACATCTTGCCCGACGTGGATCACACCATCGATCTCGGGCGCTTCGCGAACGCTGCGGGCGATGCCGGGCGAATCGACGAGCACCCGGAGCGTGCGTCCGATCAACGCGTCTCGCCGGGTGGCGGTGATCTCGTCCTGCATCTCGCGCAGCTCGGCGAGCCGGTCGTTCATCAGCCCCCGGTCGACGGCACCGTCGAGGGTGTAGGCGTAGGTGCCGTCCTCCGGCGAGTAGGCGAAGAATCCGCACCAGTCGAGCTGGGCCTCCTCGACGAAGCGGAGGAGCTGATCGTGGTCGGCCTCGGTCTCGCCGGGGTAGCCGACGATGAAGTTGCTGCGGAACGCGGCGTCGGGCTCGCGGTCGCGGATGTCGGCGATGCGGCGCAGGAAGCGGTCGCCGTCGCCCCACCGGCGCATGCGACGGAGCAGCGGCTTGCTGACGTGCTGGAGCGACAGGTCGAAGTACGGCACACCGGTGTCGCAGATCGCGTCGATCAGCTCGTCGGTGAGATCGCTCGGGTACAGGTAGAGCAGCCGGAGCCAGTCGGCGCGCTCGCTGACCGCGCGTACGAGCGGGACGATCGAACCGGCGCCGAGCTCGTCGGGCCGGTCCTTGCCGTACGAGGCGAGGTCCTGTGCGACGAGGACGATCTCGCGCGCAGCGAGCTGATCGACCTCGGTCAGGATCTGCTCGATGTCGCGGCTGCGCTGCGGCCCGCGGAACGACGGAATGGCACAGAAGCCGCACGACCGGTCGCAGCCCTCGGCGATCTTGACGTACGCCCACGGAGAAGTGGAGCGCGGCCGCGGCAGGTTGAGGAGATCGAGCTCGGGCAGCGGTGCCGAGGTGACGGGGATCAGGTTGCGGCCGTTGGCAGCCGACGCCGGCCGTTGAAGGGGCACGCCGAACCCGGCGACCTGGTCGACCTCGGGCAGGGCTTCGGCGAGCTCGTCGCCGTATCGCTCGGCCATGCACCCGGTGACCACGAGCCGCGCGCCCTCCTGGCGCTGGTCGTCGAGGGCGAGGATCGTGTCGATCGACTCCTTGCGGGCCTCGTCGATGAACGCGCACGTGTTGACGACCACGAGGTCGGCTGCCGACGGATCGTCGGTCGGGCTCATGCCGTCGGCGAGCAGGGTGCCGATCAGCTTGTCGGAGTCGACCTGGTTCTTGGGGCAGCCGAGCGTCTCGACGTAGAAGCGCTGGGACACGAACGACGAGGCTACCCGTGCGGGTCATCTTCGAGCCGGACGTGTGTTTGCGCGCGCAACGTGTCAGACTGCGCCGATGGCAACCGATGTGGACTTCTGGGTCGACCCGATTTGACCGTGGTGCTGGGTGACGGCCCGTTGGGTCGTCGATCAGGTGGCACCGCAGCGTGAGCTGCAGATCAACTGGCAGCCGATCAGTCTGCTGTTCAAGAACGACCCCGATCCGGAGTCGCCGTACTACGCCGGCGCGCTGCTCGGCCACCGTGCGCTGCGGATCATGGAAGCGATCCGCGCCGAGCACGGCGACGCGAAGGTCTTCGACTGGTACTGGCAGTGCGGGACGCTGATCCACCACGACAAGGACCGCGACATCGACTTCGGCGCAGCACTCGAGCGCGTCGGCCTCGACCCCGCACTCGCCGCGGCCGCTGACGACACCCGCTGGGACGAAGCGATCCGCACCGGCATGGACGTCGGCCTCGCCCTGGTCGGCAACGACGTCGGCACCCCCATCATCGCCTTCACCGCCGCCGACGGCATCAAGCGCGGCATCTTCGGCCCGGTCATCACCCGGGTACCGGACCGTGAGCAATCGCTGAAGGTGTGGGACGCGATGGAAGCGTTCACCACCATGGACGGCTTCTGGGAACTCAAGCGCACCCGCACCGAGCCCCCCGACCCCGGCCAACGCCCAGACGTCTGACCGGACCCGGTCGCGCTCCACCCGACCGACCGTCAGGCGTCGGTGCGGTCCTTCGTGAGACCGTTGCCGATCGCGAAGAACGTCGGGGCCCACAAGCCCACGAAGATCCCGAAGCGCTCGGCATGGGCGTGGTCGACGCCCTTCTTGGCGTTCCAGATGGCGATGCTCGCTCCCACCGAGGCGAGGCCGAGTACGTACAGGACGTCTTGGGACAGGCCGACTTTTCTCAACAGTTGAATCATTAGCGCACCTTAGCGTGATTTATGGCGATTTCCGCCATGCCCGTATTGCCGACCCGACCGATGCGCAGAGGAATCCCGTTCGACTAGTTGCACCTTGGGTCGAACACCTGTACGATGTCAGTATGTCTTCGGTTGCCACGCTCGACGCAGCACCGCCTGTGGTCCGCGATGTCGCTGCGGAGGTCGCGCACCTCGCCGGGGTGTTGAACACTGCGATGGCGCGGCTGGTGGAGGTCACCGCCGCCGCGATCGCCGCGGGGGAGACGTCCGAAGCAGGGATGAAGACCCCGGCCGCGTGGCTGGCGTGGCGATCCGGCTTGTCGCCCGAGCACGCCGGCCAGGTGGTCCGGTTGGCGAAGGTCCGTGACCGGTACCCGGTCCTGTTCGAAGCGTTCGACCAGGGTGTGGTGTCCGTCGATCAGATGACCGAGTTGGTGAAAGCCCCCGACTGGGCACAGCAGCAGGTGCTCGGCTTCGCGGAGATCGGCACCGTGTCACGCCTGCGCCGCGCTATCCGCGACGACGCGTTCGAGCACGACCCCGACGAACCCGCCGAAGAGGCAGCAGCCCGAGCGCCGTCGAATCGGCTGTCGTTCGGCATCCGCGACAACCGGTGGAAGCTCACCGGCGACCTCGACATCGATCTCGGCAAATGCATCGAAGCCGCGTTCACCGAATCGAAAGACCGACTGTTCGACGACGGCAACACCGACGCCACCTGGACCGACGCCCTCGTCGACATCGCCGAACGCTCGTTGGATGCCGTGCCGTCGCGAGATCGTCGCGACCGCTTCCGCACCTGGTTCCACCACGACACCGACACCGGTGCGACCACCACCACCGACGGCTGGCGCATCCCCATGAACCTCGCCCGCCTCTGCTCCTGCGACGGGCTCGGCGCCATCGTCCACGAGAACAACGGCATCCCGTTCAGCGTCGGACGCACCCAGCACATCGTCCCCGACCGCACCCGCCGCATCGAACGCCGCGACCGCGGCTGCCGCGTCCCGGGCTGCACCGCTGACCGGTTCGTCGAGATCCACCACATCATCCACTGGGAAGACGGCGGCCCCACCGACACCCCCAGCCTCCTCAGCCTCTGCCCACGGCATCACCGCATGCACCACAAAGGCGAACTCGGCATCCACGGCAACGCCGACACCCCCGACGGCATCCAGTTCACCGACGCCACAGGCCGGCCCGTCCCGCAGAGTCATCCGCCCGACCCGCCACCCGACGGCATCCCCTACGACTGGGTCGGCCTCGGCTGGGCCCACCCCAACGCCCTCCGCGAACGCCGCGACCAAGCCAACACCTGGCACAACAACTGACGACCGGCGTACCGCCGCGAACGTGACACAGTTGGCGGATGGGTCGGAGGCCGCAGCAGCAGAAGACCTTCGCCGACCTGGTCCGCGAGGTGGAGACGCGGGTACCCGACGCGCCGGCCGCTCTTGCGCCGGGCCTCCACGGTGACGAGGAGTTCGTCGATCAGGCAGGGCGCCGGTACCGGCTCACCGCACCCTCGGTCGACCAGCCGACGGCCCAGCGCGCCGCGGCAGGCGGCGCCGTCGTCGTGTGGGACCCGTGCGGCTGCGGCGGCTACTGCGGATACGAGTGGCTCGACCCCGCGCAGGTGCGCCACCTCAGCTCGGCGCTCCCGCAGGTCCGCAACACCAAGCGACACCGCGGCTGCATCGCGCTCTACACCGACGAGGCAGGTGGCGAGCTGCTGCTCGTCGAAGGATCCGTCATCTGGGGATCGACGATCGCATAGCTGGCGTCATGGGGTCACGGACCGATCGTGACGCACCGCACGCTCGCGACACCGTCGACCACACACTCGTTCGGGCCGTACGGGGCCTCAACGACAATCGTGCGTTCGCCGAGCGGTTCGGTCAACACGAGCCGGAATGGCGTCTGCGCGCCGACGTCGTCGCACGCGTCGGCAGGGAAACCGCGCCGTCGCTCCGCCCGTACGGTGACCGCATCTGACGTTTGGTGAACGATCCGCGCCGTCGGGTCGTTGGTGCAGTCGTTGTGACTGGCGATGACAGTCAGAGTCTCGTCGTCGGAGCCCGCTTCCACGCGAGCTACGCCGAGCACTTCGGTCCGATGGATGAGCTGCGTGGCAGCAAAGCCGGCGCCCAGCAGCAGGACCAGAACGGCGCCCACGACCAGTCGAGCCCGTCGGCCACGTCGTGGCGCCGCCGTGGCAACACCGCTGATGCTGATCGACATGCAAGCAGTCTCCCACGGCGAACGTGACTGTCGTGGTGCGCACCCTTCAGCGTGACTCGACTCTGCTGTCGTCCTGCTGCGGGCAGATTCACCCCGCCAAGCCACCCCTCCGACCGCCACCAGCCCCGCGGCGAACGCCCTTACGACCGCCGCCGACTGGGTCGGCCTCAGACGGGCACAGGTCAGCGCCCTGACGCAACGGCTGACCTTGCTCCTCGCACTAGCTGTCCTGCCGGGCAACGTGGCACAGCGATCGCGAGTCCAATCTGTTCAGGTCGGATCGCCTGCCGTAGCCAACACCCGGAGCGGTGTCGGGAACAGTTCTTGCTGTCCAGCGATGGGCTGGAACAGTCTCCCTTGGGATCGCCACGGCTGTGTGCGCACGCTCAGCGGAGTGCTCTGATGCGGATGCCTCGGATCGGATCGAAGTCCTTGCGGTTCCGGGTGACGAGAGCGAGGCCATGTTCGAGCGCGGTCGCAGCGATCAGCGCATCGGGGAGTCTGGACCCGAACTCACGGACGATCCTGCCGGCGCGTTCGGCGATCGCTCGAGTCACGTCGACCTCGCGGAACGGAGCGAGCACTTGGGTCGACAGGTCGGTGGCGGTGCTCCCGGCGAACAGCTCGGCACGGGTGACCACCGAGTAGTGGAGGCGATGGCCCTTCGCCCGCAGTTCGTGCGCGCCACGGAGGTGGTCGACGAAGACGTCGGTGTCGACGAGCAGGTCAGCCACGCTGCCAGGTACTGCGATCGGGGACGTCGGCGTCGGGGGCCGAACCGAACGTGGCGGCGAGCGCACGCTCGGGGTCCGGCTCGTCGTCGAGGTAGTCGTCGACAGCGCGCCGAACGACCTCGGCCATGGTCATGCCCGTCGCTGCGGCGACACGATCGATCCGACGCCGTTGCTCGTCGGTGAGGTAGATCTGGGTCCGCGTCGAGGACATACATCGATCATATACATCACGCCCGACGACGCCACAGCAACAAGCTGCTCCAGGTCGCCGGCGGCACCGCGGTCGCGTACGGTGCGCCTCGTGGACGGTGACGATGTGGCAGGGCGACGGCCCACGTGGGCGGAGATGCTCGCTCGGATGGAGGGGGCGACGTTCTCCTGCGCGTCGGGGGTCGTTCGGTATCACGAGCCCGACGACCACTCGGCGTCCGAGCGGACGGTGCGGTTCTGGTTCCGCCGCAGCACGGTGGAAGGCCGGTCGTCGATCCGGATCGAGGACGAGCTCGGACTGCGTGCGATGCACCACGGTGGGGTCACGTACCTGCGTGAAGCACCTGGCCGGATCCAGCGGATCACGCACGGCATTTCGTGGTACGGGCCGGGCGACCCGCGCCGGATGGTCGCCGGGCACGAGCTCGGCGTCGGCTACCGCAACCCGAACGACTACTCCATGCCACGCGACCAGCACGGCGAGCCGGTCGAGGTCGACGGACGGCGCGGCTGGCGGTTCGTGCTCCGGCCACCGGCGTACAAGGAGCACGACCTCGCCGTGACGATCGACGACGCGACCGGATGCGTGCTCGAGCTGCGGTCGCTCGGCGTCGACGCGCACGCCACGCTGACGGAGCTCGACGTCGACACACCGATCGACGACGACCGGTTCGAGTACGACGGCGAGACCCTCGACGATCTCCAGCGCGCCCACGACGAGCGCGAGGCGCACCGCAACTGCGATCACGGTGAGCGACCGAGCACCCGCGTCGGTGCCAGGCTCGGGCTCGTCACCATCGTCGTCGACGACTACGACCAGGCGATCCGCTTCTTCGTCGACGCGCTCGGCTTCGACCTCGTCGACGACTCGCCGAGCACCACCGACGACGGCCGCCCGAAGCGCTGGGTGGTGGTGCGCCCGCCGGGCGCCGAGACGGGGATCCTGCTCGCCCTGGCCGACGGCCAGGCGCAACAGGCGCGTCTGGGTGACCAGCTCGGCGGGCGCGTCGGCTTCTTCCTCCACGTCGACGACTTCGCCGCCCAGTACGAGCGCATGCTGGCGCACGGCGTGCGGTTCGACGAGGAGCCGCGGCACGAGGCCTACGGCACGGTCGCCGTGTTCCGCGACATCGCCGGCAACGCCTGGGACCTGCTCGGCCCCGCCTGATTGCCCGGACCCGCAGCCCGCAACCGGCTGACATGGACCGCCGACGTCACACAGTTCGTCACCACGACGGGCCATGCCTCCGCGAGGACGCCGTAGGTCACGAACAGCACCGCGCCGCACAACCCCACCAACCGCAGGTGCGTCATCGATCGCATCGTGAGACTCAGCACGATCGCAGCCGACGCCATGAACCCGATCATCTCCGCCACGCCGGCACAGGACGCTCGGTCGCCGTTCTGATACACGGATAGGGTCGCTGCCGATGCTCGCCGACTCCCCCGCCGACCTCGACAAGCAGCGCGGGCTGCAGCGGATGAAGTTGGTCGCGCTGTCGCTCCTGCTCGCATCGGCCGCCCTCTACGTCGCGACCACGATCATCGGCGCCGAGGGCTGGGTCGGTTACGTGCAGTCGTTCGCGGAGGCGGCGATGGTCGGCGCGCTCGCCGACTGGTTCGCCGTCACGGCGCTGTTCCGTCACCCGTTGGGCATCCCGATCCCCCACACGGCGATCATCCCGCGCCGCAAGGACCAGATCGGCCGCAGCCTCGGCGATTTCGTCGAGGGCAACTTCCTCACCCAGGAGGTGCTCTCCCAGCGTCTCGCACAAGCGGGTGTCGGCCGCCGGCTCGGGCACTGGCTGAGCCAACCGGCCAACGCCCGCCGCGCCAGCGAGGGCTTGGGCGACGCCCTCGCCGGCACCTTGGAGGTGCTCGACGACAAGGAGGTCCAGGACGGCCTCGAACGCATCGTGCGCCACCGCGTCGACGCCACCCCGGTCGCCCCGCTGGTCGGGAAGGCGATCGACCTCAGCATCGAGGGCGGCCACCACCAGCGGCTCCTCGACGCCGTCCTGATCGGTCTGCACGGGTTTCTCGACGACAACCGCCACACGTTCCGTCAGCGCCTCGATCATGAGTCGCCGTGGTGGGTGCCCGAGCCGATCGACGACCGCATCTTCGACAAGATCTACGCCGCCGTCGGGCGCTTCCTGAGCGAGGTCGGCGGCCACCCCGAGCACGAAGTGCGGCAGTCGATCGAGGTGCGGGTGCGGGCCTTCGCCGAGCGACTCAAGGACGATCCGGAGCTGCTCGCCAAGGGCGAGGACCTCAAGCGCGAGCTGCTCGAACACCCCGAGGTGCGCAGGTGGCTCGAGACGTTGTGGCTCGGCATGAAGCGCGGCATCACCGAGGCCGCCACCGACCCCGACAGCGAGCTGCGCGACCGGATGACCACGAGCCTGCAGCGGATCGGCGAGCGCCTGGCCGACGAGCCCGAGCTGCAGCGCAAGGTCGACTCGTGGGTCGAGCGCACGGTCGCCTATGTGATCGACCACTATCGCAGTGAGGTCAGCGACCTGATCGCCAACACCGTCGAGCAGTGGGACGGCGACGCGACCGCCCGCAAGATGGAACTCCAGGTGGGTCGCGACCTGCAGTTCATCCGCATCAACGGCACGTTGGTGGGCGGTCTCGCCGGGCTCGTGATCCACGCAGCCAGCGAGCTGCTGTGAGCGCCGTCGGGATCAGACCGGCGCCGCGTCGAGGCATGCGCCCGCTGCCGTGACGAAGTCGGGGTTCGACGGGTCGAACAGCGGAAGGATCTCGTCGGTGAACCGGTCGGTGAGCAGATCGCCGACGCCCACCTCGGGCACCTCGAGCCCGTTCTCGCGGAGGCAGTCGAGGTAGGTGATGATCTGCTCGGCCTCGCTCTCGCCGGCGGGCTGGAACACGTTCGTGTCGGCGTCGTCCTGGCAGGAGCGCTCGACCGGAATCTCGAGGTCGATCAGGTACGCGTTGACTGCGTCGGCGACGCAGTCGATGCTGCCGTAGGCGGTGTGGCCGTCGCCCTCCACGGTGTAGAGCACAGCGTCGGCGAGGAAGTCGGTGAGCTCGACCGCCCATTCGTACGGCGTCGCCGGATCGCCGGTGGTGCCGATCACGAGGATGGTCGGGGCGCCCTCACCCTGGCCGGGAACGAACGGTTCGGCTGACTCGGGGAACCCGATGCAGCCTGTCGACGCACGCAGGAAGCTGTCGAAGAACTCCGACTGTGCGGCTGCGGTCTCGGTCTCGGTCCGGACGTCGTCGGGCGCTGGGCGGTCTGCCTGGTCGGCACAGTTGATCGCGGCATTCGCCTCGGTCTGATTCGAGTACGTGCCGTCGCCCTGCCGTCCGAGGTAGCTGTCGGTCAGCACCTGCAGGATCGTGCCGTCTTGCTCGACCTCGGCCACGTAGAGCGCCTGGGCGAGGTACGTCCACGCGTCCTGGCTGTAGAGGGCGGCAGCGATCGCGAGGTCGAGTTCGCCCAGGGTGAGCTGGCGGCCGGGTTCCGTCACCGGGAACGAACCGATCTCGGCGATCTCGTCGCGGAGGCCGGCGATGACGTCGAGCGTGGGACCGAGCTCCTGCAGCAGACAGTCGTCGTCGGCGTCGCACGCCGCGGCGAAGCGCTGGAGCGCGCGATCGAACCCAACTGCCTGCTGGCCGTTCACGTCGGTCATGTCGGTGGACGGCGTGACCGCGCCATCGAGCACGAGCGCCCGCACCCGATCGGGGAACAGTTCGGCGTACGCGGTGCCGAGCTGGGTGCCGTACGAGTATCCGATGTAGGTGAGCTGTTCATCGCCGAGCGCCGCGCGCAGGAGGTCGAGATCGCGGGCAGCGTTGTTGGTGCCCACCCACGGCATCAGGTCGACCGACTCGGGCGTGCAGGTGTCGAGCAGCTCCTCGGCCTCGGCCACGAGGGCGGCCCAGCCGGCGTCGTCGCCCTCGTCGAGCAGTGCCACCTCGTCGTCGAGCGGAATGTCACATTCGACCGACGTGCTCGCCCCGACCCCGCGCGGGTCGAAGCTGACGATGTCGAAGCGCTCCTGCACCTCGACGGGAATGCTGAGGGCAGCCTGGACCAGGTACTCGACGCCCGACCCGCCAGGACCACCGGGGTTGATCACGAGCGAGCCGATCTGGTCGGCGTCGCTCGCAGAGTCGATCCGGGCGACGGCGATGTCGAGCTGCGGACCGTCGGGATCGGTGTGGTCGCGGGGTACCTCCAACGTCGCGCACTCGGTGGGCGCGAGCTGCGCGATCTGATCGTCACACGGCGCCCACTCGAGCCCACCGTCCGACGGTTCGACCGGCGCGTCAGTGGTGGTTGGCGCAAGTGTGGCGTCAGGGGCAGGCTCCGTGGAAGCGGTCGGTCCGGCCGTCGTGGCTGGCGTGGACGTGGCGGCGGCCGAGTCGGGCACGGCAGACACCTCCGAGACCTCACCGTCGCCGGAGGAGCAGGCAGCTGCGACGAGCGCGAGACCGACGACGAACGAGAACGATCGAGAGCGACGCATGATCCCGGGATGCTAGGTGCGCGGCCCTGCCGGTTGGCGTCAGAGCTGACCGTTCTGCTGGAGGAGTTCGAACTCCTCCACGGTCATGAGCACCTCACGCGCCTTCGACCCCTCACTCGGGCCGACCACACCGCGCTGCTCGAGCAGGTCCATGATGCGACCGGCACGAGCGAAACCGATCTTGAGCTTGCGCTGCAGCATCGAGGTCGAGCCGAGCTGGCTGCGCACCACGTGCTCCATCGCCTGGCGCATCATCACACGGTCCTCGTCGTCGTCGCCGGCGGAGAACGCGTTCGCGTCGGACGTGACGTCGAGCGCCAAGCCGAACGAACCCTGGCCCGGCCCGGTGCCCGGCATCGGTGCCATCCGGCCCGCCGAACCACCCGGCTCGTCATCCCCTTCGACGTTGGTGGAGTAGACCGGTTCGGGCGCCTGCTTGCGCCAGTGCGCGACGACCTTGCGTACCTCCTCCTCGCTCACCCACGAACCCTGGATGCGGCTCGGCACCGAGGTGTTGCCCGGCAGCAGCAGCATGTCGCCCTTGCCGACGAGCTTCTCGGCGCCGGGCTGATCGAGGATCACGCGAGAATCGGTGAGCGACGACACGGCGAACGCCATCCGGGCAGGGATGTTGGCCTTGATCACACCGGTGATCACGTTCACCGACGGCCGCTGGGTGGCGACGATCAGGTGGATGCCGACCGCACGCGCCTTCTGGGCGATGCGGGTGATCGACTCCTCGACGTCGCGTGCAGCGACCATCATCAGGTCGTTGAGCTCGTCGACCACGACCACGATGTACGGCATGTGCTCGTACGGCGACTGGTCGGCGGGCACGCCGGGTGGCGGCTCGATCTCGTTCTTCGCGACCGCGGCGTTGTAGCCGCCGATGTCGCGGAACCCGACCTCGGACAGGACGTCGTAGCGCCGCTCCATCTCCTTGACCGCCCAGCCGAGCGCGTTCGCTGCCTTCTTCGGGTTGGTGACGGGCTGGGTGAGCAGGTGCGGCAGGCGCTGGTACTGCCCCATCTCGACCTGCTTGGGGTCGATGAGGATCAGGCGCACCTGGTCGGGTGTGGTGCGCATCAGCAGCGACGTGATGATGCAGTTGATGCCGCTCGACTTGCCGGCGCCGGTGGCGCCCGCGATCAGCAGGTGCGGTGTGGTGGAGAGATCGAGGAACACAGCCCGCCCGGCGATGTCCTTCCCGACGGCGACCTCGAGCGGATGGGTGGCCTGGACCGCCTCGGGCGACACCATCAGATCGCCGAGCGCGACGAGCTGGCGCTGATGGTTCGGTACCTCGACGCCGATCGCCGACCGGCCGGGAATCGGGGCGAGGATGCGGACGTCGACCGCCGCCATCGCATACGCGATGTCCTTCTGGAGGCTCGTGACGCGGGCCACCTTGACGCCGGCACCGAGCTCGAGCTCATACCGGGTGACCGTGGGGCCGACGGTCATGCCGACCAGTTGCGTGTCGACGCCGTGCGATGCGAGCGACTCCTGCAGCGTTCGGCCGCGCGCCTCGATCTCGACCATGTTGACGGCCTGCTGCCCGGCCTGCTTGAGGTGGCTGATCGGCGGCAGCACCCACTCGCCGATCCGCTTGCCGTCGATCGGCAACGCGGACTGGTCGGTGGTCTTGGCGGCGGGCTTCTTGCGCCGCTTCGCCTCGGCGGGTGCTGCCGCGGGCGCTCCGGTCGGGCCGCTCTCGTAGAGCGCGTCGTCGTCGGCCGCGCCGTCGTACAGCGATGGAGCGAGGGGTTCGCCGGCGACGCGTCCGGTCGCGCCGCTGTGGCGCCGCTTGCCGCGGCCGGCCCGGGGCTCACGGCTGCGATCTGCGTCTGGACGATCGCCGCGCTCGCTGCTGAGCGTCGACAGGTCGGACAGGGCGCGCCGGGTGGCCAGGCCGAGCGGCTTCGCTACGGCGCCGACGCCGCGGCCGGTGTGCATCGCCATCGTGCGCACCGACGTCTGCGTGATCAGCAGGGCGCCGCCGACGAGCAGGGCGATCAGCACGACGACGGCTCCGACCGTGGCGACGAGCGCTTCGAGCGGCTCGCCGATCACGGCGCCGACCCAGCCACCCGCATCGCCGAGGCCGTCGAGGTCGGTGAACGATGCCGGGTCGCGCACGACGTGCAAGAACCCCAGCACGGCGGCGCCGATCATCCCCCAGCCGATACCGAGCCGCACCGGGCTCGACGACTGACCCTTCTTGACCAGGGCGATCCCGGCTGAGACCAACACGATCGGGAGCACGTACCGTCCGAGCCCGAGGAACCACCCGATGAACGTCTCGACCGCACGGCCGAGCGGACCGGCCAGATCGACGTAGATCCCGAGCCCGATCAGGGCACCGACGACGATCATGGCGATCCCGGCGAACTCGTGCTCGCGGCCGGCGACCGCCTGGCGCAACTCGGTCTGGGCGGTGTCGCGACGGCGCATCCCCGGCGGCGTGAGATCGCGAACCGCTCCCCCGGTGGCCGCTTTGGCCCGCTGGGTCGAGGCAGGTCCGGACTTCGGGCCGCGTACCTGCGGGCGCTGGCCTCCACGCGTCTGACCGGACGTCTGACCGCGCGGCTTCTTCGAAGCTCCCCAGGTGCTCATCGTTCGATCCACCGTACCAACGTTCGACGCGCCGAACGGGTCAATCGCGCGCTCCGCGGCGCTACGACTGCTCAGACGGCTTGCGTGCCGAGGATCGCGCCCTCCGGGCCGAGCAGCACCAGGATGATCCCACCGGCCTCGCTGGCCACCGTGGCATCGATCACGACGACACCACCCTCGCGACGGACCGCGAGATCGATGATGGTCGCGCGGTCGAGCTCGGAGCGGATGCCGACGAAGACCCGTTCCGGATCGATCGTGACGTCGGCTGGGGTGAACGACTCACGCAGGTCGTCGCGCGGTTCGACCGGGCCGGTGAGGCCGTCGTCGTCGTACCGGTAGAGCACCCCGGTCCCTTCGGTGTCGCGCACGATCACGTCGACGTGCTCCAGCGTGGCAGACACCTCGAGGAGCTCCGGTGCGCCGTCACGAGCCGCGGCGACAGCCTCGAGCGCCGGCGAGATCAGATCGGCACGCGGTTCCGGACCGCCGTCGTCGTCTCCCGAACACGCCACTGCGCCGACGAGGGCAACGGCGGCGAGCGCGGCCGCCGCGAACACCCTGCGCACGCTCAGCCCGCCACGTCAGGTCGCCATGACGACCGGGACGATCATCGGCCGCCGGCGTGTGCGCTCGTTGACGAACTTGCCGGCTGCGCGACGCACGTCACGTTCGAGCGCCTCGACGTCGCGCACGCCGCTCGCGAACGCCCGCTCGACTGCATCGGACACCACGTCACACGCTTCGTCAAGCAGGTCTTCCGCTTCGGGTGCGTACACCCACCCGCGGGTGATGATGTCGGGACCGACGAGCACCTTGCCGGTCTGCACGTCGACGGTGACCACCACGACGACAACGCCCTCTTCGCCGAGGACGCGCCGGTCGCGGATCACGCCCTGACCGACGTCACCGACGATGCCGTCGACGTACACGTAGCCGGCCGGCACACGGCCGACGTGCTCGATCCCGTCGTCGCTGAGCTCGATGACGTCGCCGTCCTCGCACATGACGACGCGATCGTGGGGCAGGCCCATCTGCTCGCCGAGCCGGCCGTTGGCCATCATGTGCCGGAACTCGCCGTGGATCGGGACGTACCACTCGGGCTTGACCAGCGAGAGGTACGTCTTGATCTCCTCGGCCTGAGCGTGCCCGGTGGCGTGCACGTCGGCGATGCCCGAGTGGATCACCTCGGCGCCGCGTCGCAGCAGGCCGTCGATCACCTTGTTGACGTTGCTCTCGTTGCCGGGGATCGCGTGGCTGGACAGGATCACGGTGTCGTGCTCGCCGAGCTTGACGAACTTGTTCTCGTCGCGAGCGAGGAGCGACAGCGCCGACATCGGCTCACCCTGTGATCCGGTCGAGATGACGCAGATCTGGCCGGGCTCGTAGTCGCTGATCTGCTCGATGTCGATCAGCGCGGATTCGGGGATCCGCAACACGCCCAGCTCGAGCCCGAGCCGCACGTTCTTCTTCATGCTCAACCCGAGCGTGGCGACCTTGCGGCCGTCGGCGATCGCCGCGTCGGCGATCTGCTGGATGCGGTGCAGGTGGCTCGCGAAGCTGGCCGTGACGATGCGCCGGCCGCGATGATCGGCGAACAGGCCTCGGAGCACCGGGCCGATCGACGTCTCGCTGGGGGCGTGACCGTGCTCCTCGGCATTGGTCGAGTCGCCCATGAGCAGCCGGACGCCCTTGCCCGCCGTGAGCTGGCCGAGACGGGACAGCTCGGTGCGCCGGCCGTCGACCGGATCGAGGTCGAGCTTCCAGTCGCCCGAGTGCAGGATGACGCCCTGCGAGGTGGTGACGGCGATCGCGTGCGCATGGGGCACCGAGTGGGTGACCGGGATGAACTCGACCGAGAACGGTCCGATCTGAACGACCTCGAGGTCCTGGACCGGCCGCATGTCGATGCGGCCGAGCAGGCCCGCCTCCTCGATCCGGTTGCGGGCGAGGCCGAGCGTGAGCTTGGCACCGTAGACCGGCAGCGGCGAGTCGCGCAGGTGCCCGATGCCGTCGCGGTCGCGCAGCAGGTACTGGATGCCCCCGACGTGGTCCTCGTGACCGTGCGTCGCCACCAGGCCGGCGATCTGGTTGGCGTGCTCACGCAGATAGGTGAAGTCGGGCAGCACGAGGTCGATGCCGTGCATGTCGGCGTCGGGAAACATGAGACCGCAGTCGATGAGCACGATCGAGCGGTCGCTGCCGCTCCCCTGCTCGATCGCCATGCAGTTGCGGCCGATTTCCCCGAGGCCGCCGAGGAAGATGATGCGTACAGGTAGAGCTGTCAAGGTCGCTCAGGATAGGCGTCTCGCCACCGTTGCAGGTCGGCGAGCACCTCGGGGGCGCGTTCCTCGACGAACGCGGGCGCCGGCCCCATCGGCAATCGGGCCTGTCCGACAGCAAATCCGAGGTGGCGCATCATCGCCTTGGTGGGGATCGGGTTCGGCGCGTCGTCACCCGTCTCGAACGCGAAGCTGGGCAGCAGCCGGCTGTTGACGAGGCGGGCGCCGACCACGTCGCCCTTCTCCCACAGGTCGAACATGAGCTGGTGGTCGTCGGCGGTCCAGTGGGTGGCGACACCGACCGTGCCGACGATCCCGCTCGCGAGGAGCGGGAGCGTGAGGCCGTCGTCACCGCTGTAGACCTCGAAACCGTGCGGGGCGGCGCTGATCAGCGCCGCTGTCTCGCCGGGGTTGCCGGCCGCGTCCTTGAGCGCGACGACGTTGGGCACGTCGTTCGCCAACTCCAGCAGGGTCGCGGTCGAGATCTTGCGCCCGCTGCGCACCGGGATGTCGTAGATCATCACGGGCAGGTCGCTGGCGTCGGCGATCGCCCGCATGTGTGCGGCGATCCCGGCCTGGGATGGGCGGTTGTAGTACGGGCACACGGCGAGCACCCCGGCCGCGCCGAGCGCCTTGGCCTCCTTGGTCATCTGGACCGAGTGGCGCGTGTCGTTGGTGCCGGTGCCGGCAACCACCGGGATCGTGACCGCCTCGATCACGGCCGCGAACAGGCTGACCCGCTCGTCGTCGTCGAGCACGGGCGCCTCACCGGTGGTGCCGGCGATGACGAGACCGTCGTGACCGTTGGACTGGAGGTGGCGTGCGAGCTGGGCGGCGACATCGAGATCGAGTGCGCCGTTCTCGTCGAACGGGGTGATCATCGCCGACAGGACTCGGCCGAAGTGTGGCATTGCCCCATCGTGGCGCACGAACGCGCAGCGCGACAACGATGAAGACGTTCCGGTTTGCCTCGGATCGGGAACGACCGCTCCGCCGGCGGCACCACGACGAACGTGGCGCCGCCGGCGGACGTGAAGTGACCGAATCGCTCCGGTCAGCCGGGGATGAAGCTCTGTGTCGAGAAGTTCTCGGGTGCGGGCACGCTCACCGCGCCGCCTCCGAGGTCCTGCTCGACCCAGTCGATGAAGCCCTGGGCGTAGTTGATGAACGTGTCGACGGTGCGACCGTCGGCGGTCACCGCGCCGAACGTCGTCCAGCCGTCCTGACCGGAGGCCAGGAAGCTGTTGGTCACCACGATGTACGTCGCCGCCGGGTCGATCGGACCCCACGTGCCGTCGTCGGCGCGGACCTCGATGTTCGAGAACCGACTCCCGGTCGGAGCGCCCTCGTTGACGTCCCAGCGGATTGCCGAGCCGTACGGATACGAGCCGTCGGAACCACCGTTGTTCTGATAGTTCGCGACCGCTTCCTCCAGCACCTGGGCGATCTCGGCTCCGGTCATCTCCATCTCGACGAGCGTGTTGGAGAACGGCAGGAGTCGGTAAGCATCACCGAGGGTGATGTTGCCGGTCGGGAGATCGACCCGAACGCCGCCGGCGTTCTGCAACGCGATGTCGGCACGGAACGCCCGAGCGAGGAACGCGTCGGTGACGATCTGCTGGATGAAGCCGCCGTTGACCTCCTGCGTGGCCCCGGACGCAGCGACCGTGTTGGCAGCACAGATGCCGCTGCGCGGACGATCCGGGATGCGACGGATGCAGAGCGGCTCGGCAGCGCTGGCGATGACCTGCTGGTTGAGCACGTTGACCTGACCCGAGAACGAGGCGAGGATCGCCTGCGAGGCAGCGTTCGGGGTCACGAGGGACACCGAGGGCGCCGCATCGACGATCGCCTGGACGGCCGCCAGCTCGTCGGCCGGGATCGGCTGGAACACGGCCGGGCTGCTGCCCGGCACCTGGCGGACGAAGTTGCTCACCAGGAGGTGCGGGGTCCCGCCACAGCCGACGTTCTTGCCCTGATCGAAGCTCAGGTTGAACTCGCCGAGCACTCGCGCGTACTGCCACGCCTGGACCACGCACACCGGATCGCCGTCGGCGTTGACGACGCGGGTCGGGTACGGGCCGGTACCGGGGCCGCTGAACGGGCCGAAGCCGTCGCCGAGCAGCGTGTGGGAGTCGCCACCGATGATGGCGTCGACACCGGTCACCTGCGCGGCGAGCGCGAGGTCGTTCGCGTACGTGTAGTGGGTGACGAGCACGATGTTCTCGACGCCCAGTGCGTCCAACTCGTCGACGTAGCGCTGCGCCGTCTCGACCTCGTCGAGGAACTCGGTGGTCGGGAGTGGCTGGCTCGACACGCGCGTCTTCTGGGCGATGTTGATGCCGACGAAGCCGACCTCCTCGGCGCCGAACTGCTTGATGACGTACGGCTGGATGTAGTCGTTCGGCGAGGTGGGTGCGAGCGGCGTGCCGACAGCGGGCACCACGTTGGCGCCGAGGGTCGTCGTACCGCAGTCACCTGCGTTGAGCCAATCGAGGAACTGCTTGAGCTGCGCGTCGGAGTCGTCGAACTCGTGGTTGCCGAGCTGGAAGATGTCGAAGCACACCTCGTTCATGAGCGCAGCATCGGCCTCACCCTTGAACAGCGAGTAGAACAGGGTCCCGGTGATCGCGTCACCGGCGTGGATCTTGACCACGTTGGGCAGCGTCGCCTCGAGTTCCTTCATCTTCGCCGAGATCGCCGGGAAGCCGCCGCCGTCGTAGCGGAGTGCGCCACCTGCGGTTCCGAGGTTCGCGTTGATGACCGCCGGCGCAACGTTGGAGTGGTGGTCGTTGATGTGGAGGAGGTTGACCGTGAGCGCGTCGTCGGTGATGAGGCCGGCGGCCCGACCGTCGCCGAGGCGAGCGCCGCTGAACAGGATCAATCGTGCGGACAGATTCTCGTCCGGCTCGGTGATCGCATCGTCCACGAGTTGCGCCGACACGGTCGTCGATGTCGAACCACGCGGGATCGTGACCGGTGCGAGCACGGTCTGGAAGTCGCGACCGAATCGGGCCGACCCCGACAGGAACACGACGACGCCACGCACGCGCTGCGTCGCCGGCCGGTCGAGCGTGATGTCGAAGGTGATCTCGCCGTCACCTTCCGATGCGGTGGCGTCAGCGATCGACGCCGTCGGAGTGCGCGTGTGGGACGCCTGAGCGAAACCGATCGGTGCGATCGATGCGGCAGCTATCGAACCCGCCGCCACGAACGCCGCCGCCACGGCGCGCTGGCTTCGAAAACGTTGCATGAACGTGTACCTCCAGTGAGTTGGGACGTCTCTCGTCTACTCCACGTGGACCCTCGACACCAGGGTCGGAAGGGAAATTCGCGACGAGTTCGCTGGAGGTCGCGCGTCGCGCAACAGCATGTTCACGCTGAGCGACCACGTTTGGCGTGTTCGCGAACGGGATGTCAGTCGCCGGCGACCGGCTGCGGCTCACGCTCGTCGGACTGCTGGGCGTCGAGCTCGAACTTGATGTACTCCGACCCGGTGTCCTCCCAGTCCTCGAACTGGATGACGTTCATCTCCTCGAACCGGCGGCGCAGCCACTGGTCGTTCCGGTCGAGCAGGCCGAGCTTCTTGCAGTTCGGGACGATCTTGGAGAACAGCATCTGCTGGAAGATGTCGCGGGTCGGGTCCTTCAGCACCAGCGGCACCACGTCGCGCGGGTTGACGCCGTGCTTCTCCCAGACCTCCTGCGACAGGAAGCGGTCGCGCATGCGGATCGCAGCTTCGAACGCGAACTCCTGGCGGTCCTTCATCTCGGCGTCGGTCATGCCGTCATAGACCTCCTTGAGCGACAACACGCCGAAGGCGACGTGGCGGGCCTCGTCGCTCATGACGTATCGCAGGAGCTGCTTGAGGAGCGGTTCCTCGGTCATCTGGTGCAGGAACCCGAACGCGGCGAGGGCGAGGCCCTCGACCATCACCTGCATACCGAGGTAGGTCATGTCCCAGCGTGAGTCCTCGATGATGTCGTCGAGGAGCATGCGCAGGTGGGCGTTGACCTGGAAGCCACCGCCGAGCTTCTCGTCGAGGTACCGGGCGAACACCTCGACGTGACGGGCCTCGTCGACCACCTGCGTGGAGGCGTACAGCTTGGCGTCGTACCACGGCACGGTCTCCACGATCTTGGCCGTGCAGAGCAGTGCGCCCTGCTCGCCGTGGAGGAACTGCGACAGCGTCCAGCGCCGCTGGTCGATGCCGAACGCGAGCCACTCCTGCTTGCCCCACTTCTCGACGACCGTGCCGACGTAGTGATCGGGTGTGAGGCCCGACTGGAGTGCTGCCTGGTCGGACGAGACCACCTTTTCGAGGTCGACTTCCTGGTCCCACGGGAGATCGGTCGTGGCGTTCCACTGGCCGACCTTGGCCTTCTCGTACAGCTTGCGGAGCTGCGGACGGGCGAGCGAGTAGTCCCACGTGAAGATCGCATCGGCGTTGTCCTTGACGATGTGCTCGACCTCGTCGACGTCGGTGTTGCTCACCGCGAGGATCGCCTCGATGTCGTTGATGTCGGCGCGACCGATGATCTCTTCGTTACTGGCGTGCGTGGCAGACATGGATGCTCCTCGGGATGGGATTCAGCAGGCGGTGGGGTGACCGTTGAGGTAGGCGTGCAGCGCCGGGCGCAGCACTGCTCGCGCCGAGCGCGGATCGCCGAGATCGACGAGGTCGCTGGGCGCGAGGAAGTACGAGATCGTGAGACGCACGAGCAGGTCGATCAGCAACGCCGGGTCGAGCGGCTCGATGTGGGGCTTCACCAACGGCACCAGGTAGTCGGCGGCGACCCGGATGATCCGCGGCAACCCTTCGACGGTCAGTTGGCCGAGCGTCTCGCCGGGTGCTGTGGCGAGCATGATCGCGAGGTGCTGATCGTTGCGCAGCTCGGCGGTCGCCGTGGTGACGAGGCGGACGATCAGCGACTCGACATCGTCGGGCTCGCCATCGCCATCGCCGCCGGCGCTCACCGCCGCGGTGAGCACGTCGAAGAAGTCGGTGAGCTCGCGGACCCGCAGCGCCTCGAACAACACGTCCTTGCCGCCGGGGAACAACCGGTAGATCGTGGCCCGGGAGGCGCCGCTGGCCGCGACGATGTCGTCGATCGTCACCTTGGCCACCCCCCACTGCTCACAGCAGCGCTTGGCGGCATCGAGGATTCGCGTGTCCAGGTCGTCCCCCACCACGCCTGAGACGATAAGACGAAAACCGTCTCAGCGTCAAGGTCGGGTTCGACAAGGGTCCTGCACGGCGCAGCCGCGGGCCGCTACCGTTTCGTCTCTCAGCGTGAACACCTGAAGGAGATCACCACCATGCGAACCCATCCCCGCCATGCCGCTCTCGCGGTGCTCGCCGTCGGCAGCCTCGTGCTCGCCGCCTGCGGCGACGACGAGACGGTCGAACCGGCGGCCACCGACGCACCCGACGCACCCGCCGCGACCGACGCACCAGCCGACGCCGCTTCGGCCGCCGACTGCGCCGCCGGCAACACCATCACCGACGGTGTGCTCACGATCGCCACCGGCGAGCCTGCGTTCCCGCCGTACGTCATCAACGATGCCACCCCGGAGGACGGGCAGGGCTTCGAGGCCGCTGTGGCGATGGCCGTCGCCAGCGAGCTCGGGTTCGAGGGTGACGCAGTCACCTGGGTGCGCACCCCGTTCGAGACCGCGATCGCTCCCGGCCCGAAGGACTTCGACTTCAACCTGCAGCAGTACACGATCACCGAGGAGCGCGCCCAGGTCGTCGACTTCAGCGAGGGTTACTACTCGGCGTCCCAGGCCATCTTCGGCCTCGCCGACTCCCCCGCCGCCGAGGCCGCCACGCTCGAAGCGCTGCAGGCGCTGAAGATCGGCGTCGCGTCCGGCACCACCAGCGTCACCTACGTCGAGGAGCAGATCCAGCCGACGCAGGAGATCTTCGTCTTCCAGGACAACGCCGCCGCGAAGCAGGCGCTCGAGAGCAACCAGATCGACGCCATCGTGAGCGACCTGCCCACGGCGCTGTTCATCACCGCCGTCGAGATCGAGGGCACCACGGTGTACGGCCAGATCGAAGGGAGCGGCTCCGACGAGTTCGGCCTGCTGCTCGCCAAGGACAGCCCGCTCACCGAGTGCGTGAACCTCGCCCTCCAGGCGCTGAAGGCGTCGGGCGAGCTCGACACCATCACCACGGAGTGGATGAGCGACTACACCGAGGCCCCGGTCATCAGCCTCGGGTAGGTTCACCCTCCATGACTGACCTCGACGGAGCCGGTGCCCTCACGGCACCGGCTCCGCCGCGTTCGCAGCGTCCATCCGGCCTCACACGGCGGCAGCGGTGGGAGCGACGGCAGCGGCGTCGCTCCGTCGGCGTCGCTGCGCTCAGCACGTTCGTCGTCGTCACCCTGCTCGTCGTGCTCGTGCCTCGGCTCGACACGTGGCAGCGCGTGCGCGAGAGCTTCTTCGACTGGGGCGTCTTCCGCGACAGCTTCCCGCCGATCGCACGGGCGTTCTGGCTCGACGTGCGGATCTTCCTGGTGTGCGCTCCGACGATCCTCGTGCTCGGGCTGGTGATCGCGCTCGCGCGCAACGTCCGGTCGCCCCTGCTCTACCCGGTGCGGTTGTTCGCGACCCTCTACACCGACGGCGTGCGCGGCGTGCCCGTGATCCTCTGGATCTACCTCATCGGGTTCGGCATGGTCGGGTTGATCAACAGCCGCACGTTCTTCGGTAGCTACCTGTTCTGGGGTGGGGTCGCCCTCATCGTGACCTACTCGGCGTACGTGAGCGAGGTGTTCCGCGCCGGTATCGAGAGCGTGCACGAGAGCCAGCGGGCGGCGGCCCGCTCGCTCGGTCTGTCCACGTGGCAGTCCAACCTCCACGTCGTGCTGCCGCAGGCGGTGCGGCGCGTCGTCCCGCCCCTCATGAACGACCTCGTCAGCCTGCAGAAGGACGTGGCGTTGATCTCGCTCCTCGGCCCGGTCGAAGCACTGCGGCGAGCGAACATCATCACGAGCGACCTGTTCAACTTCACGCCGTACGTCGTGGCCGCCGTGCTGTTCATCGCCGTGGCAGTGCCGCTCACCCGCCTCGCCGACCACCTGATGGCCAAGGAGCGGCGCCGCATGTCGGGGACCGCGATCCGATGACGCCGCTGATCGAGTACCGCGACGTGCTCAAGTCGTTCGGCGACAAGGTCGTCCTCGACGGGATCGACCTCGCCGTCGATCGGGGCGAGGTGATCACGCTGATCGGCGCGTCCGGGTCGGGGAAGTCGACGCTGCTCCGCTGCACGAACCTTCTCGAACCGATCGACGATGGCGAGATCGTGTTCGACGGCGTCGACATCAGCGAGCCCGGCCTGCCACCCGACCCGATCCGGCGCCGGATCGGCATGGTGTTCCAGAGCTTCAACCTGTTCCCCCACAAGACCGTGCTCGAGAACGTCACGCTCGCTCCGAGGAAGGTGCTGGGCCGCTCCAAGCGGGAGGCGCACGACCAGGCGATGGCGATGCTGTCGCGATTCGGTCTGGCCGACAAGGCCGGCGATTACCCCGACCGCTGCTCCGGTGGCCAGCAGCAGCGCGTGGCGATCGTCCGCGCTCTGCAGATGGAGCCCGAGGTGATGCTGCTCGACGAGATCACCTCGGCGCTCGACCCCGAGCTCGTCGGTGAGGTGCTCGACGTCGTGCGCGAGCTCAAGCGCGAGGGCATGACCATGCTGCTCGCCACCCACGAGATGCACTTCGCCCGCGAGATCTCCGATCGGGTGTGCTTCCTCGACGCCGGCCGGATCCTCGAACAGGGCCCGCCCGACCAGCTCTTCGGCGCGCCGCACGAGCCGCGCACGCGCCAGTTCCTCCAGCGCGTGATCGACGCCGGCCGGATGTAGCGCCCGACTCCGACGTCCTCATCCCTCGCAGTCCTCATCCGTGGCAGTCCTCATCCGTGGCAGTCGACGTCGTGGTGGATGCACCGGACGACCGCGTCACGGAGCTCGGCGTGCTCCCACGTGTTCCAGAAGTCGGCGTGACCCGAGTGGATGTCGCCCGACGACAGCGCCAACCCGGCGATCAGATCTGCGTCCACCGGCGGGTAGTCGACCGCCAGCTGCAGCTGCGGGATCGGCATCGGGTGCGATCCGGGGCACACACCGTCGGCGCTGTACACCACGTGACGGCGTGCGGGATCGTCCCAGTCGGCTGGCGCCGTGTCGACGCCGTTCCAGCAATCGGGGAAGGTGACGGTCATGCGCGGGCTCGACGCCCCGGCGCAGACCGCCGGGGTCGCCGCCGGGCTCCCATCGGCACCGCACGACCACGCCACGACCGACAGCGGCTGGGGCTCGGTCGCCGTTGCGTCCCCCGCGACCAGCATCAGACCGGGCGGGTACGGCACCACGTCGGTCGGTTCGACCCCCGGTCCGGCTCGGTACGAGACGACGACCCTGGTCGCCGGGAACGGCGTCCTCCCGTCGATCGCGAGCACCGGCGCCCAGTACGACGCCGTCTCGCCCGGCCGTTCGCAGGTGGTCGGCCCACCGACGTAGGCGCCGTGATCGGGCAGCGCTCCGACGCCGACCGCGCCGAAGAACTGGTGGAGATGGCTGGCGCCAGGATGGCCTGCGTGCACGATCGGGTCATCGGGAGCGAGCCGATCGAGCGCACACTCGACGACGAACCGACCGACCGACCGGCCACCGGTGTCGGGCGCGGCGTTCGGGACTGTCGTCGCCGCGCCGCATGCCACGAGTGCGATTACTGACCCAGCGACCGGGAGCAGCCGCATCATGATCGACCGCATCACCATTCCGGACCGGACCGTACCCGAGCAGCGTCCGGGCGGCCAGATCAGGAACGTTCCGCCCGATAACGTCGCAGCGTGCAGCCGCCCGACGACGCCCCCGGTGCCGATGCAGCCGAGATCGAGGCGGTCACCGGACTCCCCCACATCCGACCCCGGTGGGCGCCGCTGACGCTGGTCGCGTTCGTCGGCCTCGTCGCCTGCGGCTGGTTCGCGACCGCCGTCGCGACCACCTGGGTCAACACCAACCCGGAGGGCCTGATCGCGCTACACGCACGCGTGCGGCACCTCCTCCTGGTCGCCGGCAGCGACATCGAGTGGTGGGTGTTCGGGCTGATCGCAGGGCTCCGCCTCGCCCTGGCGTATGCGGTGTGTCACCTCATCGGCCGTGCGTTCGGGCGCGACGTGCTGGTGTGGTTCGGGCGCTACCTCGGGGCGTCCGCAAAACAGATCCAGGACACGCTGCAGCTGTTCCACCGTGCCGAGTGGATCGTGATCCCGTTCTTCGTCGGGTCGAACATCGTGGCGGCGATCAGCGGCATCAGCAAGGTGCCCGCCCGCCGGCTCGTCCCGCTGGTCACGATCGGGATCGTCGGGCGGCTGTCGCTGTGGTGGTGGGTCGCCCAGATCGCCGACGACGAGGTCGATGCGGTGCTCCGCTTCCTCGATCGCTATCAGCGGCCTGCGTTGATCATCTCGATCGTGTTGACCGTGGTGTTCATCCTGGTCAATCTGCGTCGCGGTCGAGACTTCCAGCTCGATTCCTGACAGACTCCCCCGCCATGGCTCAAGTGACCCTGCGTGGCAATCCTTTCAACACCAACGGCGACCTCCCTGCGGTGGGCTCCCCTGCACCCGAGTTCACCCTCACCGGCGGCGACCTGGGCGACGTGACCCTCGGTTCGCTCGCCGGCCAGAAGGTGATCCTCAACATCTTCCCGAGCATCGACACCCCCACGTGCGCCACCAGCGTGCGCACGTTCAACGAGAAGGCCGCCGAGCGTGAGGGCACCGTGGTGATCTGCGTGTCCGAGGATCTGCCCTTCGCGATGGGCCGTTTCTGTGGCGCCGAGGGCATCGAGAACGTGAAGGTCGCGTCGGCGTTCCGCAGCGACTTCACCGAGACCTACGGCGTCAAGCTCGAAGACGGTCCGCTGCGCGGCCTGTCGGCCCGGGCGATCGTCGTGCTCGACGAGAACGGCAACATCGCGCACACCGAGCTGGTGGGCGAGATCGCCGACGAGCCCGACTACGACGCAGCGCTCGCCGCACTCGGCTGAGTGACGCTGCTCGGGCCGGCCGCCGACTCGGTCGCGGCCAGCACCAGGTAGCCCTGCAGCACCACGATCAGCACGATGGCCACCCAGCCCCCGGGCGCGATCGTGGTGCCGTAGCGCGCCCGGTCGATCATCAGCACACCCGCCTGGAGCACCACGATCCACCCGAGGGTGACGATCGACATCTCCGCGTAGCGCAGACCGATCACGAGCACGACGAACAGGGCGACGAACGACACTGCGCCTGCGGCGAGCATCCAGGGTGCTCGGTGGATCGTCCACTCCTTCGCGAACACGGTGCCGGCGAAGTCGAGCCCCGCCAACACGACCATGAACCCCACCAGCCCCAGCTTCTCGCTCATGGCACCACAGAGCCGGCCGGCGCCGTTCGGATACGCGAGAACGTCAGAGGCCGAGGTACCGGTCGAGACCGACCACGAGGCCGGGATGCTCGTGGACGTGCTTGCAGGCGAGCAGCACGCCGGGCATGAAGCTGTCGCGGTCGAGGCTGTCCTGGCGGATCGTGAGCGTCTGTCCGAGCGCTCCGAGGACCACCTCCTGGTGGGCCATCATCCCGCGCATCCGGACCGAGTGGACGTGGATACCGTCGACCACGCCGCCGCGAGCACCGGTCGCCGTCTCGTGCTGAGTGGGGTCGGGAGCCCAGGGCACGTCGCCGCGTGCCGCGGCCATGCGCCGTGCGGTCGAGGTGGCCATCCCGGAGGGCGCATCGATCTTGCGGTCGTGGTGGAGCTCGATGATCTCCGCCGTGTCGAAGTAGCGAGCGGCGATCTCGGCGAACCGCATCGCCAGCACCGCGGAGATCGCGAAGTTGGGGGCCACCACGCAGTGCGCCGGGCCGTCGCCGAACGCCGCCCGGAACGAGTCGAGGTCGCTGTCGCCGATGCCGCTCGTGCCGACGACGGCGTGGATGCCGTGCATCGCCAACCACGGCACGAGAGTTCGCGACACGTCGGCGACGGTGACGTCGACCACCACGTCGCAGCGCGCATCGGCGAACGCCTTGAGGTCGGCGCTGATGATCACACCGGATCGTGTCTCGCCGGCGGATGTCCGGCCGACTGCGGCGACGAGCTCGAGCGCCGGATCGACCGTGACGGCCGCACAGATCGCCGTGCCCATGCGGCCGCCGGCACCGCACACCCCGACCCTGATGGGCGTGGGTGGGTCGGTGCGGGTTGCGTCGGAGGTCATGCCTGCGAACGTACTCGCGCGCCCCGCTGCCGGGCGGAACGCGGGCCGAGCGTGACGGCGAGCGACGGCGCCGCGTACACCCGTGCGATGACGCGTCGTGCGTCGTCGAGCGTGACGGCCTGCCACCGCTCGATCTGCTCCTCGATCGGGCGCAACGCACCGAGCACGGTGAGCTGCCCACCGAGGCGCGACATGCGGGCGCCGGAATCCTCCAGGCCCATCTCGTACGAACCGGTGAGGTAGCCCTGCGCGATGTCGAGCTCGTCGGCCGTGATGCCGTCGGCGACCAGCCGCTCGATCTCGACCCCGACCAGCCGCCTCACCTCGGCGGCATGCTCGGGCAGGGTGCCGGCATAGACCGACCACATCCCGGTGTCGACGTAGGCGGCCGATGACGAGAAGACGGAGTAGGCGAGCCCACGCCGCTCGCGGATCTCGTCGAAGAGCCGACTCGACAGTCCGCCGCCGAGGACGTGGTTGACGACGTCGAGCGCTTCCCGATCCGCGTCGGTGCGCGAGATCGAACGACCGCCGAGCACGAGGTGGACCTGTTCGGTGTCGTCGTCGACCTCGACCGAGGAGCCCGTCTCGTCCGGGGCGTCGCGCTCGGTCTTGCTGTCACCCGCCGGCATGCGTTCGAACGCGTGCGCCACGCGCTCGACCACCTCATCGACGTCGACGGCGCCGGCAACGGCGACCACCGTGTTGCCGGTGCGATAGTGGGCGGCGAAGAACTCGCGAACGTCGTCGACCGTGATCGACCGAACCGAATCGCGTTCTCCGGCGGTCTCCCGACCGAGCGGGTGCCCGCCGAAGACCTGCTCGGCGAAGACCCGGTGGACGACGTCCTCCGGGCTGTCGTCGTCCATCGCGAGCTCGTCGAGGATCACCTGGCGTTCGCTGTCGACATCGTCGTCGCGCAACGCCGGGTCGGTGAGCACGTCACCGAGCAGGTCGATGCCGAGCGCGGCGTGCCGAGCGGGCACGCGGCAGTAGTACGCCGTGTACTCCTTGGCCGTGTAGGCGTTGATGTCGCCGCCCACCCGGTCGACCGACTGCGAGATGTCGATCGCCGTCCTGGTCGGCGTGCCCTTGAACAGCAGGTGCTCGAGGAAGTGGCTGACGCCGGCCACGTGTGCAGGCTCGTCGCGTGCCCCGACCCCGATCCAGACGCCCACCGATACGGCTCGCGTCGAGTCCATCGGTTCGATCGCGACGGTCAAGCCGTTGGGGAGCCGGTGGACGATCTCAGCCATGTGCACGGAATCCTGTCAGGGAGCGACCCGTTGGGCCGCTCCCTGACAGCAGGTTCCCGAGAACGGGTTCAGCGGTGGCGACGGCCGCCGCTACGCCCGCGGTCGCCGCCGCGGTCGCCGCCACGGCCACGATCGCCGCCACGGCCACGATCGCCACCACGGCCACCACGGTCGTCGTCCTCACGAGGACGCTCGCTGGCGGGGCCGAGATCGCCGAGCTCGCCGGCGAGTTGGGCGTCGAACGCCGCCTCGAACGACACCGTGTCGACATCGCTGCGCGGCGCGCGACCACTGCCGTTGCCGTTGCCGCCGCCGCTGGGCGCAGCTGCCGCGCCGTCACCGGCGGGAGCGTCGGGCAGATCGCCGGCGGGCACGAGGCTCACCTTGCCGCGATCGTCGATCTCCTCGACGACGACCTCGATCTCGTCGCCGAGCGCCAGGACGTCTTCGACAGCGTTGATCCGCTTGCCGCGGCCGAGCTTGGAGATGTGCACCAGACCGTCACGGCCCGGGAGGATGTTGATGAACGCACCGAACTTGGTGATGTTGACGACCCGACCCATGTAGGTCTTGCCGATCTCGGCCTTGGGTGGATCGACGATCGCGAGGATCGCTGCGCGAGCCTCCTCCATCCTCCAGCCCTCGACCGCACCGATCGTGACGATGCCCTGAGCGCCGTCGTCGTCGACGCTGATGTCGGCGCCGGTCTCCTGCTGGATCGTGTTGATGACCTTGCCCTTGGGGCCGATGACCTCGCCGATCTTGTCCATCGGAATGAAGATCGTCGTGATCTTGGGGGCGGTCTCTGCGACGGTGTCGCGAGGCGCCGCGATCGCTGCGTCCATGACCTCGAGGATCTGGAGGCGGGCGACCTTGGCCTGAGCGAGCGCAGCGGTGAGCACGTCGGCGGGGATGCCGTCGATCTTGGTGTCGAGCTGGAGGGCGGTGATCGCATCGGCGGTGCCGGCGACCTTGAAGTCCATGTCACCGAACGCGTCTTCGGCACCGAGGATGTCGGTGAGCGTGACGTACTGGTCGTCCTGCTTCACGAGACCCATGGCGATGCCGGCGACCGACGCACGGATGGGCACACCGGCGTCCATCAGCGACAGCGACGACGAGCACACCGACCCCATCGAGGTCGAGCCGTTCGACGCCATGACCTCGCTGACGAGACGCAGCGTGTAGGCGAAGTCCTCCTGGCTGGGGACCACGGGGAGGACCGCACGGGCGGCGAGCGCGCCGTGGCCGATCTCGCGGCGCTTCGGCGAACCGACGCGACCCGTCTCGCCGTTGGCCCACGGCGGCATGTTGTAGTGGTGCAGGTAGCGCTTCTCGTTGACCGGCGACAGCGAGTCGATCATCTGGTTCATGCGCGGCATCGCGAGGGTGCACACGTTCATGACCTGGGTCTCGCCACGCTGGAACAGGCCCGAGCCGTGCGCCGTGGGGAGCACGCCGACCTCGGCCGAGACCGGACGCAGGTCGGCCAGACCGCGGCCGTCGATGCGCATGCCCTCGTTGACGATCCGCTTGCGGACGAGCTTCTTGGTGAGCGAGCGGACGGCCTCCTTGACGGCCTTCTCCTGCCCGGCGAACTCGGCACCCTCACCGCACAACGCCTCGACGGCCTTGGCGGCTGCGGCCTCGGTGGCCTGGTTGCGCACGTTCTTGCCGGCGATCTTGATCGCCTCGTTGATGTCGTCGGTGACGATGCCCTCGACGGCGGCGAAGACCTCGGGCGTGTAGTCGAGGACCGGCGTGAACGACAGCTGCGTGATCGGACCGGACGTCGCGATGACGCTGGCGACGAGCTGGCGCTGGAGCGCGATCGACTCCTTGATCCAGACCTTGCAGGCCTCGAGCCCGTTCGCGAGCACGGCCTCGTCGACCTTCGGCGCGCCGTCCTCGTAGTAGTAGAAGCTCTTCTCGGTGCCACCGGCCTCGACCATCATCACGGCGACGTCGCCGTTGTCGAGCTCGCGCCCGGCGACGACCAGCTCGAACGTGCCGGCGTCACCCTCTTCGTACGTCGGGTGGGCGATCCACTCACCGTCGGTCGAGTAGGCCATGCGGACGGCGCCGATCGGGCCGTCGAAGGGGATGCCCGAGATCATGAGCGCGGCCGAGGCGGCGTTGATCGAGAGCACGTCGTGCGGGTTGTGCTGGTCGGCGCCGAGCACGGTGGTCACCACCTGGACCTCGTTGCGGAAACCGTCGGGGAACGACGGGCGCAGCGGGCGGTCGGTGAGACGGCAGGTGAGGATGGCTTCCTCGGTGGGACGGCCCTCACGACGGAAGAACGAACCCGGGATCTTGCCTGCCGCGTAGGCGCGCTCCTCGACGTCGACCGTCAACGGGAAGAAGTCGATGCCGGGACGGACATCCTTGGCCGCGTTGGCGGTGGTGAGGACCTTCGTACCGCCGATGGAGGCCACGACGGCCCCCTGGCTCTGCGGGGCAAACTTGCCCGTCTCGAAGGTCAACGTCTTCTCGGTACCCGAAACAGGACCGGAGACGCGAATGGGATCAGCCACGAATGGCTCCTTTCCGACGACGACGTTTCAGTATCGCCGCCGCTCTGGAGCGACCGGGTCGGTTCCCAGTTGGCAACCCCGCTACGACATACCTCTCGAATCTCGAGGCACGGAACGGGATCGGCAACCGGCAACCAACACCGTTGTCGCTCGGTGTTGTGCAGTACGCGGACCTTCCGCGCACCGAGTGGTCATGCTACCTCACGCAGCAACCGAACGTGCGGAACCCACCATCCAGCCCGTCGAGCGCACGGCGCGAGGAGGCGACGTTGCCCGTGTCCGGGCGAGGCCGTTTCGTCGAGCGCAAGGCGCGGGACGAGGAAGTTGGCTCCTGCCAACGACGAGTTCCGCAACGCCGCGATCGGCGAAACGGACCGCCCGGTCAGCGGCGGAGGCCGAGCTCGGCGATCAGCTTGCGGTAGCGCTCGACGTCGAGGGCGTTGATGTAGTCGAGCATGCGACGGCGACGACCGACGAGCATCAGCAGGCCGCGCCGGCTGTGGTGGTCCTTCGGGTGCTTCTTGAGATGCTCGGTGAGGTGCTGGATGCGATCGGTGAGCAGTGCCACCTGGACCTCGGGCGAACCCGTGTCGGTGGTCGTCGAACCGAACTTCGCAACGATGTCGGACTTGGCCTGGAGCGCCATGATGATGCCTTCCTGAATGACGGAGGTCGCGCCGGCAGCCGGGACGACGACCGTTCGCATCACGCCCGAGCCGGATGACCAGCCCGAACGGACCTGGCAAGGCTACGGCGGGCCAGGGTGACATCACAACACAACCGATACGCTCCGGCCGCGTGAGCACCGGCACCGACGTCCGCGGCATCAGCGTCAGCGGGGCCGGCAAGCGGTTCGGCACGCTCGAGGCGCTCACTCCCGTCGACCTCCACGTCGCCCCCGGCGAAGTGGTCACCCTGCTCGGGCCGAGCGGCTGCGGCAAGACGACGCTGCTGCGCATGATCGCCGGGCTCGAGCCGCCCACCGACGGCGCGATCACCGTCGACGGGGACGACCCGGTGGCAGCACGCTCGGCGAAGCGCTTCGGGTTCGTCCCGCAGTCGCCCGCGCTGCTCCCCTGGCGTTCCGTCGAGGCCAACGTCCGGCTGCTCCAGGAGGTCAACCGGGCCGCCAACCCGGCCGCGCTCCCCGATCCGCTGGCGCTGCTCGACGCCGTCGGGCTCACCGGGTTCCGCTCGGCGATGCCGCACGAGTTGTCGGGCGGGATGCAGCAGCGCGTCGCGCTCGCGAGGGCGTTCGCGCTCGACGCCCCGTACCTGCTCATGGACGAGCCGTTCGCCGCGCTCGACGAGATCACACGGGCCGACATGCGCCACCTCCTCGCCGAGCTGTGCGAGCCCCGCAACACCGCGGTGGTCTTCGTCACACACTCGATCGCCGAAGCCGTGTTCCTCTCCGACCGGGTGGCGGTGCTGTCGGCCCGCCCCGGGCGGATCGTCGAGGTGGTCGACGTCGACCTGCCGCGCCCGCGCACCGCCGACCTCGAGGACGATCCGCGTTTCTTCACCATCGAGACGCAGCTGCGGCGTCTCCTCCACGAAGGGTCGGGCCGGTGAGCCGGACCGTGCGCCAACGACCCGCTGCGTGGGCGGTGATCGGCCTCGTGCTCTTCACGCTGACGTGGGAGCTCTGGGTGCGGCTCGCCGACGTCAAGCCGTTCATCACCATCGAGCCGTCGCGCATCGCCGGCGAGCTGGCCGACAACCCCCGCTTCTGGCTCGGGCAGACGTGGCTCACCGCCTGGCACACGATGGTCGGCGTCGGGGTGGCGCTCGCACTCGGCGTCGTGGTCGGCGCGGTGCTGGCCGCCGCCCGGCCGGTCGAGTGGGCGGTCCAGCCGGTGCTCGTGCTCGTGATGGTCACCCCGTGGGTCGCCTACATCACGTCGGTCGTCAATTGGTTGGGTGCCGGGACGCCGACGATCCTGTTCATGGTCTCGTTCGTCACATTCCCGCCGATGGTGTTCGCGGCGGTGCAGGGGATGCGTTCGGCCGACGTCGCTGCCCGCGAGCTGCTCGCCTCGGTCGACGCCGGCCGCCGCGAGGTGTTCTGGCGCCTGCGCCTGCCGTCGGCACTGCCGTCGCTGTTCACGGCGCTCCGGTTCGGGACCGGGCTCGGCCTCGCGGCGGCGTACTTCTCCGAGGGCGGATCGGTGGCTTCCGGCGTCGGGTTGGGCGAGGTGGGCCGCCGCGGCACCCAGAACCAGGGTGGCGGCTACCCGATCGTGTGGGGGTCGATCGTGTGCGCGGCGATCCTCGGGGTGCTGTTCCTCGTCGGGGTCAACCTGCTCGAACGGCGCGTCCTGCGGTGGCATTCGAGCCAACGCGCAGCGACTTCCTGACGCTACGCTCCCTGCCGCACGACGAGTCGGGCCCTCCGGTCGCCCTCTTGCTCATGACCGGTGGCCTGTCGTGCGCTGGCTGAATCCCACCCATTCCGATCCGTTCCGGAGGAACCATGCGCCAGCGCGCCCTCATCGTCCCCCTGCTCCCGCTCGTCCTGATCGCCGCCGCGTGCGGTGACGACTCCGACGGCGGGGCCTCTGATGTTCCCGCCGTCGAGGCCGGCGAAGCCTTCCCCGAGGAGCGGTGCGAAGCCAACCGCGCCGCCGGGACCATCAAGTACAACACCGGCTTCGACTTCGCGGCGGCGGCGTCGATCCTCGAGGTGATCGTCGCCGACGAGCGCGGCTACTTCGACGAGCTGTGCCTCGACGTCGAGATCACGCCGAGCTTCTCCACGGCCAACTACCCGCTGGTGGCGTCCAACCAGGTCCAGTTCGCCTCGGCCGGCAACTTCAGCGAGGTCGCCACGTTCGCGCAGGCGAACGAGGCCGATCTCGTCGCGCTGTCGGTCGACGGGCACGCCGCGATCGACGTCCTGATGGTGAAGCCCGATCAGGCGGCATCGCTGGCCGACCTGGCCGGCGCGACGATCGGCGTCAAGGGCGCACTCCCGCCCGCCATCGCGGTGATGCTCCAGCAGGAGGCCGGCCTCGTCGAGGGCGAGGACTACCAGACCGTGCTGCTCGAAGGTTTCGACCCCACCGCGCACTGGGCGCTCCCCGACGTGGTGGCGATCCCGGGTTGGCGCAGCAACGAGCCGGGGGGGCTCGATCGGGCCGGAATCGAGTTCGACCTGTACGACCCGGCGTCGTTCGGCATCCCCGGTTCGTTCGGCCTGATCTACACGAACCGGACGTTCCTCGACACCCACCCGACGGCCGCCGAGGACTTCATGCGCGCCGCGATGCGCGGCCTCGCCGACGCGATCTCGGACCCCGACGCCGCTGCGGCGATCGCGGTCGAGCGGATCAACGGCAACGGCAACCCGAGCTTCCTGTCGCCCGAGGGGGAGCTGTTCAGGTGGAGCACCGACGCCGAGGCGATCGCGACGCTGACGCCCGCCGACTCCGAGGTGGGCGTGCCGATCGCCGAGGAGTTGGAGGCGCAGATCGCCGCCTACGACGAGGTGGGCGTCTACGGCGACGCCGGCGCTCCCCCGGTCGAGGGCCGGTTCGACCCCGATCTCGTCGCCGGCCTGTACGCCGACGACGGCAGCGTGATCTGGCCCGGCTGACGCCGGTCCGTGTCGGCGACTCGGCTCGATCGGGAACCGCCGCGCAGCGCTGAACGTCCAAGTCGACCATGCACCGACTCGTTGCACTGTCGATGATGTTGATCGGAGCTGCCTGTGGTTCGCCGATCGGGTCCACGCCGCCAGCGTCGAACGTGACGCCCGCCGGGCCCGCCGTCGCGCCGACGACGGAGCCTCAGCCGGTCGCCGAGGCGCCGTGCCCGGAGATCCCGACCGGTCATCGGGTGATCGAGGCGACCTTCACCGAGCAGTCGCGGCTCGATGCCACGCTCAGCGCTGCACTCGCCTACGGCGAGGAGCATCCCGACACGTTCGGCGGCCACGGTCTGACGTGGCACGCCGACGCGGACGCGTCGGTAGTCGTCGCGTTCACCGGGCACGTCGATGCCCATCGCACGGCGCTCGCCGCGCGCGTGCCGCATCCCGACGAGTTGATCGTGTGTCAGGCCGAGCTCGCTGCGAGCGAGGCAGAGGTGATCATCGACGGCATCGACGCCGCGTACGCGGGGCAGTTGTTCGCGATCGGACCTCGTCCGTTCGGCGGGCCGGTTTCGGTCGAGCTGTCGCCGACAGCCCTCGATGCTGCGGCCGACCTCTCGGAACGATTCGGCGATCGGATCGTGATCCGCCTCGGTCGGTACTCCTATCCGGTGCCGACCGAGGCGGCAGAGTGCCCGGCGGCCATCGATGCAGTGGGCCGTTCCGACGTCACGGTCGACGTCGATGCGCCGACTGCACCGCTGGTCGCCGACGCCATGGGCCGTGTCCGGATCGAAGCGCAGGTGACGAACATGACGGGCGCGGCGCTGACCTACGACAGCCAAACCGGGCCGGCGGCCGTGCTGCTCGACGCAACAGGGCGACGGGTGTCGGCGGTCCTGACCGAGGAGCTGGCCGCCGCATACTTCCCGGTCGACATCGCAGCGGGCGAGACGGCGACGATCGGGTTCGGGAGCACCATCGCCAGTTGCGACCCGACGCTCGGCTACCGCCTCCCGCCCGGGGAGTACACGCTCCAGTACCGGCTCTCCTCGATGGAGGGCGATCCGCTCGTCGCAGGTTCAGTGCCGGTGGCGATCGCCTGACACCGGTCGTCGGATGCCCGGGAGCAGCCGAGCTGCCGGTCACGCGCCGAGCAGCTCGCGGGCGTTCTCGACGTCGCTCTTCAACTGCCGCACGAGCGCGTCGATGCCGGCAGCGTGATCTGGCCCGGCTGAGCCACGATCCGGATCCGTCGGGAAATTCGAACTGCGGGCACCGTCGGCGCGTCCAATGATGACGATGACGAATCCACGATGCCTCCACTCGATCCTCGCCGTAACCCTGGCCGTGTGCGTCGTCGCCCCCCCCACCCGGGGGGAACACGCCAC
>JALHOG010000011.1:0-6858 GCA_022843125.1 Ilumatobacteraceae bacterium | reverse complement strand
CGCGTGCGGTGGCGACGACGCACCGACGACGGTCGACCTCACCGGGCCGGCGAGCATCGTCGTTGCGCCGATCCAGGGGTCGGCGCTGGCGAGCACCCTGTCGGGCGACGGGCGGTTGGTGGCGTACACGACTGCGGACGGCCTGTGCGTCGTCGAGGTCGACAGCCGAGCTGAGCAGTGCACCGTTACGGCGGTGTCAGCCTGGTCGGAGTCGATCCGGTTCGCACCCGACAACTCGCAGTTGGTGTTCGTCGACGATTTCGTCCGACAGCTCATCGACCCCGACATCCGCGTGCTCGACGTCACGACGATGAAGGTCGTCAACCTGACCGTTGACGGCGTCAAGGCCATCAGCCTCGGGGACGACGGCCCGACCGGTCTGAGGGACCTCGCGCCGACGTGGATGCCCGACGGATCCATCGTGTTCGTGCGCACGGAGGGGCCCGGCTCGGCTCCGGTGCTGATGCGATGGGCATCGAATCAGGAACCGTCCCTGGTGTCGGACCTCCCGGGCGTCGATGCCGGCGAGCTCGCATTCCCCCTCGAACCGGTCGGGTCGGATGCGGTCCTCGGCATCGCCTTCTCCGTGTCCGGCGGCGCCGAGATGATCCGTGTCGACCTCGATTCCGGTGCGCTGGAGACGATCACGACGTTCGACGAGTCGGACGGCCATGTGCAACTCGTCAGCGTGTCGCCGGACACCGGGGTCGCCCTGGTGTCGTACGCCCAAGCGATCGCAACGGGCCGGCACGACCGCCCGCTCCACGCACTGGTCGACCTCGAGTCGGGCGACGTCCATCCCCTCCTGGACGGCGTGAGCGACGGTGACGGCGACCCGATCCGCACGGCGACGGCGGTGCTGACGCCCGACGGCACCGGCATCGTGTTCGGCCGGGCCGAGTTCGACCGTCTCGGCATCTACACCGTCACGACCGAGGCGGCACTCGGCGCGGTCGGCCTCGACGACGTCGAGCGAGTCGGCGCGCTGCCGGCGGAGCTCGACGGTGACGAACTGCTCGGCTGGCACCCAGCCGTTCGGATGGCCTGGACCCCCGACGGCCGCCTGGTCGGGCGGGTCGGCTCCGCCGCGATCGCGACCGTCACCTTCGGCGATCCGGGCTGACGGTCAGACGCCGAGGAGGCTGCGTGCGTTCTCGACGTCGCTCCTCAACTGGCCCGGCTGACGCAGGTCGCGCCGGACCTCCCCGTACCGATCGACTACTTTCGAACCGTTGGGGTCGACCTGACGTCGAAAGGTGACGATGAGACTTCGCTTCGCTCCCCACTCTGCCACCGCCCTCGCGCTGGCAGCCGCCGTCCTCACCGCAAGCTGCTCGAATGGCGACGATGCCGATAGCACTGCCGAGCCCGTCGCCGTCGACATCACGGCCGACCCGACGGTCACGTTCGGCGACCTCGCGACCGATACCGGGCCGGGGGCCCAGTTGTCCCCGGACGGATCCATCGTCTTCTACCAAGGCGGTGGCGGCATCTGCATCGCTCCGGCCGATCTTGCGACCGACCCGACGACCGAGAGCGCAACCGACGAGCGTTGCGCAACGTTCGATGCGGGGTTCGATCCGAGGTCGATCCGCTTCTCTGCCGACGGTGGGCAACTGCTGCTCACCGAGGAGTTCTTTCGCTCGCGCCGCGACCCCGACATCTGGGTGCTCGACATCGAGGCGATGACATTCGTCAACCGCACCGACGACGGCGTAGCCCGCGATGGGGTGGACAACGGCGACCTCGATCTCGCGGCGACGTGGATGCCCGACGGATCGATCGTCTTCGTGCGGGTCGACGGCATCGACGGTGACAGCCGGCTGATGCGACTCAGCGGCAGCGGCGAGCCTGACGAGGTGTCAGCACTCAGCGGTGTCGGCCCGCTCGACATCGCCTTCCCGATGGTGCCGATCGGCGACACCGAACTGCTGGCCCTCACAACACCCAACAGAGGGCCAGTCGAGCTGCTCCGCATCGATCTCGAGACCGGCGATCTCACCGCCGTGGCCACGATCGACAAGATGGGGACAGCTCGGATCAGCGACGTCCGGGACGGAATGGTCCTGCTCCAGTCCGAAGTGGTCGTGGGCAACAGACGCGACGACCTGACGAGTCACGTATTGATCGACCTTGCGACCGGCCGCCAGCTCGACGTGTTCCCCGCCGACGGATTCACCGACGAGGCCGGACGCACGATCCAGCCGGGCGTTGCGACCTTCACGCCCGACGGCTCAGCGATCGTGTTCACGAGGCTCGGCTCGGAGAGCAAGATCGGAGCGATCACGCTCGAGGCGCTCCTCGCCGGGCCGGTGGCCTCCGACATCGCCGATGTCATGGACCTCACCGACAGCGACCGCTTCAGCGACGGTGCGCTCCCGTGGTTCAGTCTGGACTCGCCGCTGCGTTGGACCGCCGATGGCCGACTGGTGGGCCTGGTCAGGCTCGACGACGTCGACGCTGTCGCCACCCTCGACTTCGGCGCTGCGCCGTAACGGCGCAGACGCTCAGGCGCCGAGCAGCTCGCGGGCGTTCTCGACGTCGCTCTTCAACTGGCTCACGAGCGCGTCGATGCCGTCGAACTTGCGCTCGCTGCGCAGGAAGTGGGCGAACCGCACCTGCGCTCGCTCGCCGTACAGGTCACCCTGGAAGTCGATCAGGTGGGCCTCGAGCAGCGAGCTGTCGGCGTGCTCGTAGAACGTCGGCCGACGACCGAGGTTGATCGCGCACGGGTGAACGTCGCCGTTCGGGCGCTCGAACCATCCGGCGTACACCCCGTCGGCCGGCAGGCACACCCGATTGGGCACCTCGACATTGGCCGTCGGGAAGCCGAGCAGCCGGCCGCGCTGGTCACCCTGTACGACGACCCCACGCGCCTCGAATGGCCGGCCGAGCATCGCCGACGCAAGCTCGACGTTGCCCCCCGCCAGGGCGCGCCGGATGGCGGTACTGCTCACCGGCTCGGAGATGCCATCGTGTCGCGGCACCAGGACGAGCGGGGCCACTTCGAACCCGTAGGTGACACCGATCTCGCGGAGCAGTGCGACGTTGCCCTCGCGGTTGCGGCCGAAGTGGAAGTCGACACCCACGACGATCAGCTTCGTGTCGAGACACTTGACCAGCACACGCTCGATGAACGACAGGGCGGGCTCCTGGGACTGGGCCTCGTCGAAGGGCAGCACGACGGCGACGTCGAGACCCATCCGTTCGAACATCTCGAGCCGCTGGTCGTGATCGGTGATCAGCCTCGGCGCCGACTCGGGCCGCACGATGTCGGCCGGGTGACGGTCGAAGGTGACGACGGCCGAACGGGCGCCCCGTGCCTCGGCCTGCGCCCTGACCTCGCTGATCACGGCCTGGTGACCCAGGTGGATCCCGTCGTACGCGCCGATGGTGATGACCGTGGGCTCGCCCGGGAACGGCGGTTCGGATGCGTCGGAGACGACCAGCACGGCCTCGACGCTACCCGGCGGCTGCGGCGGCCAGCACGACCGAGGGCTTGGCGAGTCGGTCTCGGAACGGTTCGTAGACAGCGATCAGGACACCGTCGGCGCGGAACAGCGCCCACGGACCGTCGCCGGCGAACACGTCGAGCACTCGACCGTTGGCGACCAGCGCCGCGGTGGCGTCGTCGACGTCGACCCGGGGCAGCGCTCGAACCGCCATCGCGACGGGCAGGAGAACGCATTCGTCGGGCGGGCCGGCCTCGGCGAGCGTGAACTCGCCGACGGCGGTGCGGCGCAGGTTGCGCAGGTGCGCGCCTCCGCCCAGCAGCCGCCCGAGATCGTCGGCGAGCGTGCGGATGTAGGTGCCGGCCGAGCACGTCACGTCGATGGCGAGCACACCGGGTTCGGGACCGGCGTCGACCGTGAACGACTCGACCGTCACCGGGCGGGGTGCACGCTCCACCTCGATGCCCTCGCGGGCGAGCTCGTGCAGGCGACGGCCGTCGATCTTGATCGCCGACACCATCGGCGGTACCTGCTCGATCCGGCCGACGAGGTGCTCGGCCACGACCCGGCGGGCATCATCGAGCGTGACCGCCGACATGTCGAAGGACGCGACGACATCACCCGATGCGTCGAGGGTCGAGGTCGCGGTGCCGAGCACGACCTCTCCGGTGTATCGCTTCGTCGTCTTCTCGACGAACCGCAGGAGCTTCGTCGCCATGCCGACCGCCACCACCAAGACGCCGGTGGCGTCGGGGTCGAGGGTGCCGGCGTGGCCCACCTGGCGCTCACCGAACCGCCGTCGGAGCATCCCGACGACATCGTGACTGGTGACCCCGGCCGGCTTGTCGACCACGCACATCCCGTGCGTCTCGGCCGGACGACGGCGCGCCATCAGACCGTGTCGTCGAGCGCCGGCAGATCGCCGCGCCGCTTGCGGTCTTCGCGGAGGATGTCGTCGATCCGCTCGGCCGAGCGCAGCGCCACATCGGGCCGGAAGTCGAGGATCGGCGTCTTCTTCGCCCGGATCTGGGCAGCGATCGCGCCCTGCAACCGCACCCTGTGATGCGACAGCGCCTCGATGATCTCGTCGTCGCCCTCCTCGCCCGCGAGCGAGTCGAAGTACACGTGGGCACGGTTCAACTCGTCGTCGACCTCGATGCCGGTGACGGTGACGAACTCGAGCCGCTCGTCGTCGATACGGACGAGCTCCTCGGCGATGATCTCGCGCAACGTCTCACCCACGCGTGCCGACCGCGGGTACTTGTGCCCGCCGCCCCGTCCGCTGCTCACCTTGCGTCGTCGAGCTGCCATCGGGTTCAGGTGAGCTTGCGGGCGATCTCTCGCTCGTCGAAGGTCTCGATGATGTCGCCCGGCTTGAGGTCCTGGAAGTCGCTCAAGCCGATACCGCACTCGAACCCGGCACGCACCTCGGACGCATCGTCCTTGAAGCGACGCAACGACTGGATCGAACCCTTCCAGATGATCGTGCCCTGGCGGAGGAATCGCACCTTCGACCCACGCGAGATGACGCCGTTCTGCACGTAACAGCCGGCGATCGCGCCGATCTTCGGCACACGGAAGATCTCGCGCACCTCGGCGTCACCCGTGACGACCTCTTCGTACTCGGGCGCCAGCATGCCGATCATCGCCTGCTCGATGTCTTCGAGGAGCTTGTAGATGATCTCGTAGGTGCGGATCTCGACGTGTTCCTGATCGGCCAGTTCCCGCGCTTTGCGGTCGGGGCGGACGTTGAAACCGATGATCGTGGCGTTGGTGGTGGCGGCGAGCGTGATGTCGTTCTCGGTGATGCCACCGACGGCGCGGTGCACGAACGTGAGATCGACCTCGTTGCGGCCGAGCTTGCGAAGGCTCTCGGTGACCGCTTCGAGCGAGCCGTGCACGTCGGCCTTCAAGATCAGATTCAGGCTGGCGGTCTCGCCGGTCTGGATCTGATCGAAGATGTCTTCGAGTCGAACGCCCGACTTCACGCGGGCGTCGCCGCGCTGGTCGCGGATCTTGCGGTGATGCTCACGAGCCTCGGCAACCGTACGCGCGATGCGCTCGTCGGGCGAGGCGCGGAACTCGTCGCCCGCCTCGGGGACCGACGACAGACCGAGCACCTCGACCGGCGTGGACGGGCCAGCGGTCTTCACCTGCTCACCCTTGTCGTTGATCATCGCCCGGACACGACCCCACGCGGCGCCGGCGACGATCGGGTCGCCGACCTTGAGCTCGCCCTTGTCGACCAGGATCGTGGCCACCGGGCCGCGTCCCTTGTCGAGGTTGGCTTCGAGCACGATGCCCTTGGCACGGCCCGTCGGGTTGGCCTGCAGATCCTCGAGCTCCGAGACGACGAGCAACTGGTCGAGCAGATCGTCGATCCCGAAATCCTGGATGGCCGACATCTCGACGACGATCGTGTCGCCACCCCACGACTCGGGGACGAGCTCGCGCTCGGCGAGCTGGGTGAGCACGCGCTGCGGATCGGCGTTGTCCTTGTCGATCTTGTTGACGGCGACCACGATCGGAACCTCTGCGGCGCGGGCGTGGTTGATCGCCTCGATGGTCTGGGGCATCACGCCGTCGTCAGCCGCGACCACGAGCACGACGATGTCGGTCGCCTGTGCGCCGCGAGCACGCATCTGCGTGAACGCCGCGTGGCCGGGGGTGTCGATGAAGGTGATCTTCGCCCCATTGCGATCGACCTGATACGCGCCGATGTGCTGGGTGATGCCGCCGGCCTCGCCGGCGACCACGTTCGCGTGGCGGATCTTGTCGAGGACCGTGGTCTTGCCGTGGTCGACGTGGCCCATGACCGTGATCACAGGCGGGCGCGGGCGCAGCAGCGTCTCGTCGTCGTCATCGCTGTCGTCGAACAGCGCCTGCAGTTCGACCTCCTGCTGCTGGCCGGGGTCGACCAGCAACAGCTCGGCGCCGAGCTCGAGTGCGAACAGCTCCATGTGCTCGTCGCTGAGTGCCATGGTCGCGGTGACCATCTCACCGTGCTGCAGCAGGAACTTGACGATGTCGGCGGCGGTGCGGTTGAGCTTCGGCCCGAACTCCTGGGCCGACACGCCGCGCTCGACGATGATCGTGCCGTCGGGCACCGGAGCATCGTGCGCGGTGTAGCTCTGCGACTGCGGCTGCAGCTCTTCGCGATCGCGACGACGACGGCGCTTGCTGCGGTTGGGTGGGCGCCGCTGGCCACTGGGGCGGCCACCGGGACCGCCACCGGGACGACCCGGACCACCACCGGGGCCGCCACCGGGACCGCCGGGACCGCCACCGAAACCGGGACGACCGCCAGGGCCGCCACCGGGGCCGCCGGGGCGACCGGTGTAGCCGCCGGTACGCCCACCGGGAGCGGGCCGACCTCCGGCCGGGGCAGCGGGGCGCGCCGAACCAG
>JALHOG010000010.1 GCA_022843125.1 Ilumatobacteraceae bacterium | reverse complement strand
CAATTCGTCACGCGTGGAGGACCACCGCGATGCCTTGGCCGACGCCGATGCACATGGTGGCGAGGCCCCAGCCGCCGCCGCGGCGGTGCAGCTCGTGGGCGAGCGTCGTGACGATGCGGGCGCCGCTCGCGCCGATCGGGTGGCCGATCGCGATCGCGCCGCCGTTCGGGTTGACGATCGAGCGGTCGAGCTCGGGCCACTGGACGAGGCACGCCAGCGACTGCGCGGCGAACGCCTCGTTGAGCTCGACGACCGCGAGGTCGCCCCAGCCGATGCCGGCGCGATCGAGTGCCGTCTGGGCGGCGATCACCGGCCCGGCGCCGAACAGGTGCGGGTCGATACCCGACACCGCCCGCGACACCACGCGCGCCAGCGGGTCGCGGCCGCTCGCCGCGACCGCGGCCTCGTCGCCGAGCAGCAGCGCGGCGGCGCCGTCGTTCATCGGTGACGAGTTCCCGGCGGTGACCGAACCTCCGTCGCGCCGGAACACCGGCTTCAGTTTCGCGAGCCCCTCCATCGACGAGTTGGCGCGGACGCACTCGTCGGTCGCGAGCTCGGCGCCGTACGGCGCGACCACCTCGGCCTCGAAGCGCCCCTCGGCCCACGCCGCCGCGGCGCGCAGGTGACTGCCGACCGCGAACTCGTCCTGCTCCTCGCGCGAGATGGAGTACATGTCGGCGAGGATCTCGGCGCCCTCGCCGAGCGCGACCGTCCACTGCGCCGGATGGCGCGGGTTCACCATCCGCCAGCCGAGCGTGGTCGAGTGCATCTGCTGGTGGCCGCGCTCGTAGGGCTGGTCGGGCTTCTGCACCACCCACGGCGCCCGGGTCATCGACTCGACACCGCCGGCGATCGCGATCGACCCGTCGCCCACCTGCACCAGTCGTGATGCGTTGAGCAATGCCTCCATCCCCGACCCGCACAGGCGGTTGGTGGTGGCACCCGGGACCGACGTCGGCAGGCCGGCCAGCAGCGAGGCCATGCGCGCCACGTTGCGGTTCTCCTCGCCGGCACCGTTGCCGTTACCGAACTGGACGTCGTCGATCGCTGCCGGGTCGAGCCAGCTGTTCCGCCCGACCAGGCTCGCGATCACCCCCGACGCCAGATCGTCAGGTCGGACCGCCGACAGCGCTCCGCCGATCTTGCCGATCGGCGTGCGGACCGCGTCGATGATGAACACGTCGTTGTCAGCACCCATGGGCGGCGACTGTAGGCACAGCAGCCTCAGGACGGTGCAGTCGGTCGCCGTCAGTCGAGGTCGATGTAGAGGTGGTGCAGCACGTCGGCCAGGACCTCGCGCAGCATCGGGTCGGCGACCTTGTGCTCCAGCACCTCGCAGTCGGGGAACTCGGGCGCTCCGGCGCCGGCCGGCGCAGCGAGCATCGCCGAGATCTCGTCGGCCTGGTCGTCGCGCTGCGGTGGGCGGTCGACGATCGGTCGATCGTCGCCGGCGTCGTGGCGGGGCCGGTTGCGGTGCAGCGGCACGACGTTGCTCGGGCGTACGGCCGCGGCCGGATCGGGCATCGACGACGGCACGGCATCGGCCGGGGAAGCGGGGCGTGGCGAGCGGCCGCCACCACGCCACCGGTCGAGCAGATCGGGTTCGACCGCCACCTCGTCGCTCAGCGCGAACATCGCCGCGACCGCGTGCTTGCACGCCTGATCACCGGCGCCGGTGTCGTCGGGGCACGTGCAGCGGATCCAGACCTCACGCTTGCTCGGCACCCCGCGGCCGGGATCGGCCTCGATGGTGACGATGTACGGCTGGGCGCGGCTGCCCTGGATCTCGGCGGTGACCGAACCGTGACCGACGACGATGTCGATCACGGCATGGTCGGCCCAGTAGCGCTTGCCGCGCGCCAGGCGACCCTGGTCGCTGAGCTCGGCGGCGAGCACCTTGATCATCGTTGCCGGCAGGCGACCGGGCGGGTTGCCGAACGGCTTGCGCGGCCTGCTCACGACGTGTGCTCCAGCATCACGAGCCGGGCGAGCTCGTCGGTGGACAGCTCGCTCAACCATGCCTCGCCGGTACCGATCACGGCGTCGGCGATCGCCCGCTTCTCGTCGATCACCTCGCCGATGCGCTCTTCGACGGTGCCCTGGCAGACCAGCTTGTGCACGTTGACGGTGCGCCGCTGGCCCATCCGCCACGCCCGGTCGGTCGCCTGATCCTCGACGGCGGGGTTCCACCACCGGTCGTAGTGGATGACCTGACTGGCGGCGGTGAGGTTGAGGCCGGTGCCACCGGCCTTGAGCGACACGAGCAGCAGCGGCGGCCCGCCCTCGGCCTGGAACTCGGCGACCATCCGATCGCGACCGGGCTTCGACACACCGCCGTGGAGGAACGCGGCGTCGACCCCGAAGTGGCTGCGCACGTGCGTCTGCAGGAGGTCGCCCATCTCGCGGAACTGGGTGAACACCAGGGCCCGCTCGCCCACATCGAGCAGCTCGGCGACGAGCTCGTCGAACCGGTGCAGCTTGCCAGAGCGACCCTCGATGCGCGAACCGTCCTTCAGCGCCTGCGCAGGGTGGTTGCAGATCTGCTTGAGGCGGGTGAGCGCGGCGAGCACACGCCCGCGGCGCTGCATGCCCTCGAGGTCCTTCGCGTTGACGAGCAGCTGGTCGACCACCTGCTGGTAGAGCATCGCCTGCTCCTTGGTGAGCTGGGCGAAGGCGATCTGCTCGATCTTGTCGGGCAGGTCGGGCAGCAGACGCTTGTCGGCCTTGGTGCGCCGCAGCACGAACGGCTGGGTGAGCGTGCGCAACCGGGCCGCCACCTCGGGGTCGCCGTGCCGCTCGATCGGCGACGCGTACTGCTCGCGGAACTTCTGCTGGCCGCCGAGCAGGCCCGGGTTGACCGCGTCGAGGATCGACCACAGCTCGGCCAGCCGGTTCTCGACGGGCGTGCCGGTGAGCGCCAGCTTCTGCGCGGCCGGGAGCCGCCGCACGGCCTTGGCGGCCTTGGTGGAGGCGTTCTTGACGAACTGCGCCTCGTCGAGCACGACCGTGGTCCACTGGATCGACGCCAGCGCGTCGATGTCGCGGGGGAGCAATCCGTAGGTGGTGACCACGATGTCGGCGTCGGCCAAACCGAACAGCACCGGCGAGGTGTCGTCGCCGACGCGCTGGCGCGTGGATCCGTGATGGACCATCACGTGCATCCCTGGAGTGAACCGGCGCGCCTCGGCCTCCCAGTTGTGCACCACGCTGAGCGGGCACACCACCAGGTGCGGCCCGGGCCGCTCGATGAGGTGGGCGAGCGTCGTGGCGGTCTTGCCGAGCCCCATGTCGTCGGCGAGGCAGCCACCCAGGCCGACGCGCGCCAGGAACTGCATCCACGCCAGCCCACGCCGCTGGTAGTGGCGCAGCTCGCCGTGGAATTCGGGGGACTCGTGGACCTCCTCGAGGCGTTCGTCGGGGAGGCCGGCGAGCAGGGCGGCCACCCAGTCGGTGGCGCTCGTGATGTCGGCACCGCCGGTGTCGGTGCCGTCGAGTGCGCCGGCCACGAGCGACAGCTCCGTATCCGCATCGGGTGTGCTCCCGGCCGACAGACGGAGCAGGTCGACGGCTCCGATCCGGGCCTTGCTCGCGAGGTGCTCGTCGAGCATCTGCCGCGCGCGGCGCAACCCGTCGGGGTCGATCCTGACCCACCGATGACCGGCTCGCATCAGCGTGGTGCCGGCCGCCTCGATCCGGGCGAGGTCGGCGTCGGACAGCGGGGTGTCGGCGACCACGGCGCTCCACTCGACGAGCGCCTCCTTGCCGAACTTGCCCTTGCGGTCGTCGGTGGGCGCCTCGCGCGCTGTGCCCCGAACACCCACCTTCGCCCGCACCAGGTGCTCGGGGCCGAGCAGCTCGATGCCGAGCTGCTGCAGCTCGTGCGGTGCCACGTCGAGGAAGTCGTCGGCCTGTTCGAGGTCGAGCTCGATGCCGGCGGGTTCGTGCTCGGTTGCCAGCTCGGCAAGGCCTGGCACCCGTGGTGCGATCAGCGCGGCAAGTGTGAGCACCTCGGACTGCAGTGCGCTGAGCCGGCGTTCGCCACCGGCGACGTCGAGCGCACGGGCGCCGCGCTCCCACACGTCTTCGGCCGTGCACCAGTTGCCGGGATCGGCATCGTCGACGAGCTCGAGCTCGACGAGCCACGGATCGAGTGCGTCGTCGGGCAGGGTGAGCCGGACACGGCCGCGCACCACGGGCTCGCCCGCCAGCCGGCGCTGATGCCGTTCGAGGATGCGTGTCAGATCGGCCAGTGCCTGGACGAAGTCGTCGGGGCCGGCGCGCACCACCGGGTCGGGCTTGGCGAGGGCGGCGAACACGGCTCGCGTCGCCTGCACGTCGATCGACCGCTTGCGGCCGAGGTCGGGCTTCCAGCCTCCGTGGTGCAGCACTGCTCGGGCGAGCCCGTCGACGAGCGCCGCGAGGATGTCGTCGGTGGAGGAGATCGACCCGTTCCGGCAGACCGCCGGCGCGACCGACGCGGCGTGCGCCATCGCGTCGCGCTGCCCGGCATCGAGCACCGGGCGCCAGCGGGCGACGGTGAACGGCCCTTCGTCGACGACCACCGGCGTGACCCGCTGCGCCGACACCAATCGCGCGGCGAACTGGGTCAGCGAGGCGAACCAGGCGATCGACGGTGACAGCTCGCCACCGGCCGGCGTGTCGGACAGCCACACCGACGCTCCGAATGCGTCGAGGCGCACCGACGGCACGGAGCGGCGGCCGCCCGACGGCATCTCGAGCTCGATGCGGCTGAGCTCGCCGTACGACACGGGCGAGTCGTGCCAGCCGCCCTCACCGCTCCACCGGCTGCGACCGAAGCCGCTGTAGAGCCATGCGGCCGACGCGGGGGAGTCGCCGTTCCAGCCCCACACGTGGAGCGCGCCGGACCGCCAGGTGCCCTGAGCGATGAAGGGTGCGCGGTCGCGCGACATCAACGGTCGAGGGTAGCGAGGGGGTGTCGCGCTGCGGCTCGGTGACGGTCGGCGCTCAAGAAGCGGCGACCAGCGTCCAGTACGGGGTGCCCGCTGCGCTCGTCGCGCGGCCGATGCCGACGTAGCGATAGTCGCCGAGCAGGATCGCACGGTGCGGCGGGCTGTTGAGCCACGCCGTGATCACGTCTTCTGGTGTCGGCTGACCGGCCGCCACGGCTTCGCCCCAGGCACCCCACCGGAAGCCGACGCGGGTCAGCCGGTCGCCGGCGCGTGACCCGTCGGAGCCGGCGTGCTGCATCACGGCCGAGCGCGCCATGTCGTCGGAGTGGATCTGCGCCGCAGAGGCCACCTGATCGTTCCATTCGAGCAGTGGCAGCCCACGCTCGACGCGAGCGGCGTTGAGGGCGCCGGCGGCACTCTGGGCGGGGTCGGACGCGACCGGCGGCGCCACCAACTCGTTCACATCGACCCGGACGGCCCGCATCGAGACGTTCGCTGGGCGGCTGACGGCCGTCACACCGGCGGCAGCGACCGCTCCTCCGGCCATCACCACGACAAGCGCAAAGGCGCTCACGGTGCGTGCCGGTCGTAACATCTTCGTCATGATAGCGGCCCGAATCGACTCGCGCCAGTAATGAAACCCCGCCTTTCGTGAGGGTCGCGCTGTGACCGATGCCACCGATTCGGCTGCGGACCCGGCCCGAGCGCTCCACGATCGCGACCCGTCGGCCACCGACGTCGAGCAGGAGGACGCGGTCGGCGATGATGCGGATGTCGCGTCCCGCCGATCGGCGATCGGCTTCCCGGGCGGCGTCGACGTGCGCGAGCCTGTGGCTGTGAGCTACACCCCACCACTCGACGACATCCGCTTCGTCCTTCACGAAATCGCCGACCTCGATGCGATCCTGCGCACCGATCACTTCTCCCACGTCGATGCCGACACGGTGCACGACGTGCTCGCCGAGGTCGGCCGGTTCATGGCCGAGGTCGTGGCGCCCACCAATCGCGACGGTGACACGATCGGCTCGCAGCGCCAGCCCGACGGCAGCGTCGTGACACCCGAGAGCTTCCGGGCGGCGTATGCCAAGTGGGTCGAGTCGGGGTTCGGGGCGATGCCGTTCGATCCCGACTACGGCGGTGCCGGGTTCCCCTGGGTCACCGCGATCGCCGTGCAGGAGATGCTCACCAGCGCCAACATGGCGTTCTCGCTCTGCCCACTCCTCACCCAGGGTGCGATCGACGCGATCCACGCCCACGGCTCCGATGAGCAGAAGGGGACCTACCTCCCCAAGATGCTCACCGGGGAGTGGACGGGGACGATGAACCTCACCGAGCCACAGGCGGGCTCCGACGTCGGAGCGGTCATCGCGAAGGCCGAACCCGCCGCCGACGTCGACCCGGCGTACGGCCCCGACGCGTGGAGGATCACCGGCCAGAAGATCTACATCACGTGGGGCGAGCAGGATCTCACCGACAACATCGTGCACCTCGTCCTGGCGCGCACGCCGGGCTCGCCCCCCGGCACCAAGGGCATCTCGATGTTCGTCGTGCCCAAGTTCCTCGTCCGCGCCGACGGTTCGCTGGGCGAGCGCAACGCTGCGCACTGTGTGTCGATCGAGCACAAGCTCGGCATCCATGGCTCGCCGACGTGCGTGATGTCGTACGAGGGTGCGATCGGATGGCTCGTCGGCGGCGAGCACGAGGGCATGCGGAACATGTTCACGATGATGAACAACGCACGCCTGTCGGTCGGCCTGGAAGGGCTGTCGTTGAGCGAGCGTGCCTACCAGCAGGCGCTCCAGTACTCGCAGGATCGCACCCAGGGCCGCGCGGTCGGCGCCCCCGCGGGCACGGCGAGCCCGATCCTCGACCATCCTGATGTGCGCCGCATGCTGATGACGCAGCGGGCGTGGATCGACGCGATGCGGTGCCTGGTCTACGCCAACGCCGGAGCCCTCGACCTCGCCGACGCGGCGCACGCCGCCGGCGATGCCGAACTGGCACGCCGCTGGCGTGAGCGTGCCGACCTGCTGATCCCGCTGTCGAAGGGTCTGTGCACCGATGTGGTGAACGAGACGACGTCGCTCGCGCTGCAGATCCACGGTGGCATGGGCTACGTCGAGGAGACCGGCATCGCACAGCACTACCGCGACGCTCGTATCGCCGCGATCTACGAGGGCACCAACGGCATCCAGGCCGCCGACCTCGTCGGGCGCAAGCTGGCGATGCGCGGTGGCGACGTCGTGCGGGAACTGCTCGCCGACGCCGAGGTGGCGGCGACGGCGTTGGACGCGGTCGACGGCATGAAGGCTGCGGTCGCTCAGCTCGGCGAGGGGGTGGCGGCTGCACGATCGGCCACCGAACACCTCGTGAGCATCATGGCGACCGATCAGCGGTCGCTGCTGGCGTCGTCGGCCCCGTATCTGCGGTTGCTCGGGACGGTCGCCTGCGCCGGGATGCTGGCGCGTGCGGCCGTCGCTGCGTCGTCCGGCGACGACGATGCGAGCCGCGCCCGGGTCGTGAGCGCCCGCTTCTTCCTCGAGCAGATCCTCCCGGTCGCGGTCGGTCTGCTCCCGGCGGTGCTCGCCACCGCGGACGACCTCTTCGCTCTCACCCCCGCCCAGCTCGCCTGAACGCGAGCGAGCGATGACGCGCGCAGGCGCGTCATCGCTCTCCCGGTTCCGCCGCATCAGAGCACGGGCATCAGGACTCGGGCATCAGCACGGCATCGATGATGTGGACGGTCGCGTTCGCGGTCACGACGTCGGAGCACACGACGTTCGCGCCGTTCACCATGGTGCCGTCGCTCCCGAAGGTCAACTCGCCCCCGTTGACCGTGGCGAGCGTGCCGGCGGCGCCGAGCTCGGCGGCCGTGAGCGACTCGCCTGCGACGACGTGGTAGGTGAGGATGCTGGTGAGCAGGTCCTGGTCGGCGAGGACGGCGTCGAGGTCGGCGGCGGGGATGGCGGCGAAGGCGTCGTTGGTGGGGGCGAAGATCGTGAAGGGTCCGTCGCCGTTGAGGGTGTCGACGAGGCCGGCTTGGGTGACGGCGGTGACGAGGGTGGACAGGACGGGGTTGTTGCTGGCGGCGGTGGCGGCGGGGTCGTCGGCCATGCCGCCGAAGCTGCCCTCGCCGTCGGCCGGCACGGCCGAGCACGCCGGACCGAACGGCTCAGCCATCATCTCGGCGCTCATCTCGTCGGTCATCTCCTCGCTCATGTCGTCGTTCATGTCGTCGCTCATGTCGGCGCTCATCTCGTCGGTCATCTCGGCGCTCATCTCGTCGGCCGGCGCGGTGGGAGCGGGTGGTGCGGTCGCAGCGGGGGCTGGGTCGTCGTCGCCGCACGCAGCGGCCACGAGGGCGAGGGTGGCGTTGGCTGCGAGTGTCCGGCGCCGGCGAGTGGTGATCGTGTTGCGGTGACTGATGTGGCGGGTCTTCACGGTGTCCTCCAGTGGGGGTGGGGTGGGGTGTTCGGGTTGGGGTTGGTGGTTCCGGCGGCGGATCACTCGACGATCACGATGATCTGGTGTCGTCCGGTGGCGCCGCTCGGGAAAGGTTCGGAGCGCTCGTCGGTCTGGATGGCTGATTCCCCCGACCCATCGCGTTCGGCTGCGCGGACGCGGATCGAGTGCCGTCCGGGTGTCGCGTCCCAGCGGTGCGACCATTGGCGCCATGTGTCGATGTTCAACTCGTCGGCGAGCGCCGCGTCGACCCACTCGCCGTCATCGATCTGCACCTCGACGCGGTCGATGCCGCGGCGCTGGGCCCACGCGACTCCGGCGATCATCGTGGAGCCTGCCGGCAGCGTCGCAAGACCGCGGGGCGTGTCGATCCGGCTCTGCACCTTGATCGTTCCGTCGTCCGACCAGTCGCGCTCGACCCAGTACGCGTCGAACCGGTCGAAGCGCGCGAGTTCGATCGACGTCAACCACTTGGTGGCCGACACGTAGCCGTACAGGCCGGGCACGATCAGGCGGGCGGGGTAGCCGTGCTCCAGCGGGAGCGGCTCGCCGTTCATGCCGATCGCGATCAACGAGTCCCGCCCGTCGAGCGATGCGACGGGGAAGCCGCTCGTCCAACCGTCGACGGATCGGCCGACGATCTGGTCGGCATCGGGCTCGATGCCGGCGTCGTCGAGGAGATCGTCGAGCCGCACCCCCAGCCAGCGCGCGTTGCCGATCAGCGAGCCGCCGACCTCGTTCGAGACGCAGGTCAGCGTGATGTCGGACTCGACGATCTCGCGCTCGAGGAGGTCGGCGTACGACAGCGTGATCGGTCGCCGCACCATGCCGCCGATCGTCATCTGCCAGTTCTCGATCGACACGCGCGGCACCGTGAGCGCCGTGTCGATGCGGTAGAAGTCGCGGTTCGGGGTGAAGAACGGTGAGACGCCCTCGGCGCTCGCCTGGACCGCGGGCGGCGCTGCCGCCAACGGGTCGCGAGGAGGTGGGAGGGCCAGCGACGATCGCTGTGACCCCACGTCGTACCGCTGCGCGAGCCGGCGTCCGAGCGCTGCGGTCGCTGCCGCACCGGTGGCCGTCGCGGCCGAGGCGACGACGAAGGAACGGCGACCGATCGTGCCGGGCGACACCGAGGCGCCGTCGGAGTTCGCTGTGCCGTCGGCGAGTGCGGGTCCGAGCAGCGCTCGGCGCAGCGCCCACAGCACCAGCGCGCCCGCGACGCCGCCGACGAGGCTGGGGAGCACGGCGTACCACTCGGTCGCCCGTCGGGTCGTCTGCGAGGCGTAGGCCCCGACCACCCCGAATGCGCCGACACCGGCGATCGCCCACCGCCATCGCCGCCCGACCGCCACGACGCCGACGAAGGCTGCGTAGATCGCGAGGAGTGCGCCGATGCCGGCCAGCAGCGCAACCTTGTCGGCCGTGCCGAACCAGTCGATCGCGAGGTCCTTGATCGGACGCGGCACCGCGTCGACGACGCGATCACCGACATCGAGCACCGGCGATTGCAGGTCGCGGCGAGTCCCTGCGACGAGTTCGGCGACGGCGAGGGCGGCGAGGGCGGCGAGCAGTCCGGAGACCGCGCCGCGGACTCGAGGGGTGGTGATGTCGGATACGGCCATGGCGACCGTTCGGAGCCGTCGGGGACGTGGATGGATCCTCGATCGTCGGTGGCAATCCAACGACGCCGATGCTCCGAACGTCTCGTGTGTTGATGGTCTGGTCGTCGTGTGAGCCGTGTGACGTGCGATCGATCCCCCGCGTCACGGTTGGGGTTTGCGAGCATCGGGCATGGGTTCGGTCATGCGCGTGCTGAGGCGGGTCACTCCGCGGGTCGCACGCGATGCGGCAGCCGACCCCCACGGTGATCCGCTCGCCGTGCTCATGCAGCGTTCCGGCCGCGGCGACCAGGGTGCATTCGCCGAGCTCTACGACGCGACGGCCGGCCTGGTACACGGCATCGTCCTCCGGGTCGTCCGCGATCCGTCGCAGAGCGAAGAGGTCGTCCAGGAGGTCTTCGTGGAGATCTGGCGGCTCGCCCCCCGCTTCGACGGCACACGCGGATCCGTCACCTCGTGGTTCGCCACCATCGCCCATCGTCGTGCCGTCGACCGTGTCCGGTCGGAACAGTCGTCGCGCGACCGTGTCGAGCGCGAAGGCGTGAAGGCGATCGACCGGGACCACGACGTCGTCGCCGAACCCGTGGTCGACCGCGACCACACCGAGTTCGAGCGGCGCCGGGTTCGCAAGGCGCTCGACCGGCTGACCGTCATGCAGCGCGAGGCCGTGGAGCTCGCCTACTTCGGCGGCCACACGTATCGGGAGGTCGCGGCACTGCTCGGTGAACCGGAGGGCACGATCAAGACGCGCATCCGAGATGGCATGATCCGACTGCGCGATGAACTGGGAGCACCGGCATGAGTGACATCGAGATCCATCATCTCGGCGCCGCGTACGCGCTCGACGCGCTCGACGAGCGTGAACGGCTGGCGTTCGAGGCGCACTACTCGTCGTGCGAGATCTGCCGCACCGACGTGCGTGAGTTCCGCGCAACGGCGGCCGAGCTCGGCGGGCTCACGACCGTCGCGCCGCCGGGCGGCTTGCGCGCGAGCGTCCTCGCCGAGGTGGCGACGACGAGGCAGCTGTCGCCGCTTCCCGGCGCCGTCGTGCGCCTCGCCGATCGGCGCCGGTCGCGTCCGGTGACGGCGATGGCGTCGATCGCGGCGGCAGCGCTGTGCTTCGTCGCCGGCGCGTGGATCGTCGGCGCGCAAGGTGGCGACGATCTCGGTGACCAGGTCACGGCGATGATGGCCGAACCAGGGGCGCAGGTCGCGCAACTGAGCGGCGACGGCGCCGGAACGGTCCGAGTCGTCTGGAACGCCGAGCGCGCCGCGATCGTCGCGTCGGGGCTCCCCGAGGCGCCGGACGGTCAGGCGTACGAGCTCTGGCTGATCGACGCTGACGGGCAGCCCGTCCCGATGGGCCTGCTCGATCCGGCGCGCGACGGGGAGCTCGGCGTCGTCGTCGAGCTCGCTGCGCCGGTCACGCCGGCCGCGTGGGGTCTGACCGTCGAGGACGAGGGCGGTGCCTCGGTGCCGTCCGAGCCGATCCTCTACGCAGCGTCCGTGACGGCCTGACCCGACGGGGACTCCTCCCCGTTCCCCCCGCTCGGTGCGATCGGTACGTTCGCAGTGGGCCGAGCCGTCGGCGACAGCCCGATCGAAGCCGTCGGTGGCCGTGTCGCAGACACGTCATCGAGCGGCGTTCTGCACGAGGCGTGACGCGGCGGTGTGGTCTGGCGCGTCCTGACGCAGGGAGGGACCATGCCCACGGCATCCGAGTACCGGCGAGCGGCGGCCCGGTCACGCGCCATGGCGGCGAGATTGTCCCAGCGGGCCGTCGAGGTCGCTCGCTGGCCATTGGCTGAACACCTGTCGGCAGGCCCGGTCGCCGAGGCGTGCGCCGACGCGCTCGGCGCAGCGGCGAGCGATCTCGACGGTGCCGCCACGGAACTGCGCTCTGTCGCATCCGAGTGTGACCGCCGCGCCGACGTGTGCGACGACCACCATCGGCGCATGCGTGAGTATCGAGATCTCGATCCGGCGATCCGATCGCTGCTTGCTCCGCCCGTCCGTCCGTACGCCTGGGTCGAGTGACATGGGAGGCGCAGCCGGTCAGACACTCTCGATCGACATCGACCGTTCGCGACGCGCGGTTCGTACCTGGGTGGCATGGGCCGACGAGTTGGACCGCGCCCGTACCGGGACCGCGCGCGAACTCGACGACGTCGGGCTCGCCGGGTTCTCGACCCTCGCGCTCGGCCGCTGGGCATCTGGGTCCGCCGAGCTCGCGGCAGTGGCGTTGTTCCTCCAACTCGTCGCCGATCAGGTCGAGGCAGCCGACGCACTGGGCCTGCCCGCCGGGCTCGACCGGTCCTTCGTCGAACGCCTGCTCGCGTTCGCCCGCTCGTCGGTGCGCACGCCGTCGAACGCGTGCTCGTCGGTCACCTTCCCGGTCGCGGTGGCCGACGGGGATCGTGGCGGGACCTACGACGGCGAGGTCCGCGAGCCGTATGTGCTCGGCGCAGATCGCGCCGTCGAGCTCGGCCGGGAGTTCATCCTCCGCGCCACCACCGACACGGCGAGTTCCCAGATCCGCGCCGACGAGTTCCTGGTCGTGCGACTCGCCGACGGCCTCTACGGCGTGGTGCTCCCCGGCGTCACCGATCTCTCGGATCCGGACTTCGGTCTCGACCCGCTGCACCGCTCCGTGCGCGACCTCGACCAGTTCGCCTATCCGTCGTCACGCAGCACGCGGGTCGCCGACAACCGCTACGCAGAGATGATCGCCGAGGGCCTCGCCGCTCGCGGGGTGCCGCCTGGCAGTGAGTTGGTGATCGTCGGCCACAGCTACGGGGCCGACACAGCGCTCGACCTCGCCGCCGACGAGCACTTCAACGGTGAGGGCGGCTTCCGTGTCACCCACGTCGCTGCGCTCGGGTACCACTCGGCGCCCCAACTGCCGGACGTCCGACCGTGGACCCAGGTGCTCGTCGTCCAGAACCGGGTCGACGCGGCGATCATCGCGGAAGCGGTCGGCCACGGTCATGTCGTCGAGGGCTTCGAGGCGCGTCGTTCGCTCGTCGACGATCTGATCGACCGCGACCCGTTGGGCACGGCGTGGAACCTCGGCAAGATCGGCTACCACAGCGTGGGCGCAGCGTTCGCGGCGGTCGAGCACACGGTCGACCGGTCGTCGGATCTGGCGGAGGTCGTCGTTGGCGCTGCCATCCACGACCCAGGGATGATGGTCGACGGTGCGACCGACTTCGTCACGTTGCGTCCCGGAGTCGACCAGCCTCGAGACGGCCAGGTCGTCGCTGTCTTCGACGGGGGTGGCGACGGGTTCGGTCACGACCAGTCGAACTACCTCGACTACCTGACGGCCGTCGACGACCCGGCGGTCACGAGCTTCCTGGGTTCGCTCGGCCGCGACATCGCCGCGGGCCGTGACGCGCCGGCCGCAGGCCCGACGACCGGCTCGGCCTGGGCGATCGACGTCTCGGTCCCGTGATCGAGCGCTAACCCGTTCGGGTTGCGGAGCACTGAGAAAACCTGAGTCGTATTGTGTCAGGTTCGGACGTCAGCTTGGTACCCTGTTCCCATGGCGCTGGATCCGAAGAAATGGACCGTCAAGACCCAGGAAGCGTTCGCGGTGGCGATCGACGCGGCCAAGGCGAAGCACAATCCCGAGCTCACCCCCGATCACCTGCTCGTGGCCCTCACCGGCCAGGAGGGCACCGTGGTGGTGCCCGTGCTGGCGAAGCTCGGCCAGGCCCCCGGCATGGTGCGCGATCGCGCCCAGGCCGCCGTCGACAAGCTCCCGAGCGCCGTCGGAGGGTCCGAGCCGCGCCTGTCGCGCGAGCTCGACAACGTCACCCAGCGCGCCGAGCAGTACCGCAAGGACCTGAAAGACGATTACGTCTCCGTCGAGCACCTGCTCCTCGCGATGAACGACCGCCTCGGCGTCGGCAGCGAGGAGCTGCTCGGCGTGCTGCGCGAGGTGCGCGGCAGCCACCGCGTCACCGACCAGAACCCCGAGGAGAAGTTCGCAGCGCTCGAGAAGTACGGGCAGGACCTCACTCGCCGTGCGGCCGACGGCAAGATCGACCCGGTCATCGGGCGCGACGACGAGATCCGGCGTGTCATCCAGGTGCTCAGCCGTCGCACCAAGAACAACCCGGTGCTCATCGGTGAACCCGGCGTCGGCAAGACGGCGATCGTCGAGGGCCTCGCCCGCCGTATCGCCGACGGCGACGTGCCCGAGGGGTTGAAGGGCAAGCGTCTGATCTCGCTCGACATCGCATCGATGCTCGCGGGCGCCAAGTACCGCGGCGAGTTCGAGGAGCGGTTGAAGGCCGTCCTCAAGGAGATCACCGACGCCGCCGGCGAGGTGGTCACCTTCGTCGACGAGCTCCACACGATCGTCGGGGCGGGCGGTGCCGAAGGCGCGATGGACGCCGGCAACATGATCAAGCCGATGCTCGCGCGTGGCGAGCTGCGCATGATCGGCGCCACCACGCTCGACGAATACCGCAAGTACGTCGAAAGGGATCCGGCACTCGAGCGTCGCTTCCAGCAGGTCTACGTGGGCGAGCCGACGGTGGAAGACACGATCGGCATCCTGCGCGGCCTCAAGGAGCGCTACGAGGTCCACCACGGTGTGCGCATCCAGGACTCTGCGCTCGTCAGCGCAGCGGTGCTGTCGAATCGCTACCTCACCAACCGCTTCCTGCCCGACAAGGCGATCGACCTGGTCGACGAGGCCGCCTCGAAGCTGCGCATCGAGATCGACTCGATGCCGACCGAGATCGATGTGGTGCAGCGCCGCATCCTGCAGCTCGAGATCGAGCAGGTCGCCCTGGAGAAGGAGAGCGACCGGGCGAGCTTGGAACGCCTCGATGCGCTGCACGAGGAGCTCGCCGAGCTCAATGTCGGCCTCGCTCAGATGAAGGGTCACTGGGAGGCCGAGAAGCAGGCGATCGACGCCATCCGCATCCTCAAGGAGGAGATGGAGCAGCTCCGCACGCAGCTGGAGCGCGAGACCGACCTCAATGTCGCCGCCGAGATCCGGTACGGCCGGATCCCCGAACTCGAGCGTCGTGTCGACGAGGCCACTGCCCACCTCGACGTGCTCCAGGGTGAGCAGCGGATGTTGAAGGAGGAGGTCGACGCCGAAGACATCGCCGAAGTGGTCTCGAAGTGGACCGGCGTGCCGATGACGCGACTCCTGGAGTCGGAGATGGCGAAGCTGATCCACCTCGAGGATTCGTTGCATCAGCGAGTGATCGGTCAGGACGACGCCGTGACCGCGGTCGCCAACGCGATCCGGCGCAGCCGTGCCGGCCTCTCCGATCCAGACCGGCCGATCGGCTCGTTCATGTTCCTCGGGCCGACCGGGGTCGGCAAGACCGAGCTCGCCCGGGCGCTCGCCGAGTTCCTGTTCGACGACGCGCGGGCGACGGTGCGGATCGACATGGGCGAGTACATGGAGAAGCACTCCGTCAGTCGGCTGATCGGCGCGCCCCCCGGCTACGTCGGGTACGACGAGGGTGGCCAGCTCACCGAGGCCGTCCGCCGGCGCCCGTACAGCGTCGTCCTACTCGACGAGATCGAGAAGGCTCACCCCGACGTGTTCAACGTCTTGCTGCAGGTGCTCGACGACGGCCGCCTGACCGATGGGCAGGGGCGCACGGTCGACTTCACCAATGCCGTGCTGATCATGACCTCGAACCTGCCGGGCGATCCGATGGCGTTCTTCAAGCCCGAGTTCATCAACCGTGTCGACGACATCATCCGGTTCCGGTCGCTCACCGAGGCCGACCTCCGCCACATCGTGGAGATCCAGCTCACCCGCCTGCGCGACCGGCTCGCCGAGCGGCGGATCACCCTCGATGTCACCGACGCCGCGATGGCGCTACTGGCCCGGGAGGGTTTCGATCCTGCCTTCGGCGCTCGGCCGCTCAAGCGGGTCATCCAGCGTGAGATCGGCGACCGGGCCGCAGTCCTGATCCTCGAGGGCAAGGCGGGCGAAGGCGCCACGTTGCGGGTCGACACGGTGAACGAGCAGCTCGAGGTCAGTATCGCCGCCTGACCGTGATCGGTTGTGCATCGTAGGCTCGGTCAGCCGAGCACTTCAGGGATGTCGCCGTAGCGCGAACTCCCCGCCATCTGCTCCGCTCCGTTGCCCGCTGCTGACGCGCCGACCGGTTGCCCCTCCGGCTCCGGATCGGCTCGGACGAGCCGGTAGCGGATCCGCAGCGGTTGGTTGCCGACCACGTCGAGGGTCGCGCCGTCGACCTGGGCGAGCCGGCGGGCGAGTGCGAGCCCGCGGCCGTGCTTGGCGGCCGGGTCGACGGGCCCGTCGAACACGGTCTTGAGCTTGTCGGGCGTCATGCCCTTGCCCTGGTCGATCACGACGACCGACGGCCCGTCGATCATCAGCGTCACGGCGCCCTCGCCGTGCTTGAGCGTGTTGTCGATCAGGATGTCGATCACCTGACCGGCCAACCCCTTGGTCCCGAACACCACCGGCGCCGGCGCCGCCGTGATCACCGACAGGTGGCGGCGAGCAGCCCCGAACCTCGGCTGCCATTCGTCGGCGTGATCGTTGACGAGTTGGGTGAGGTCGAACGGTTGACGCTCCTGCGTCGACCGGTTGCGTGCGGCGGCGAGCAGTTCGTCGATCGTCGCGTTGAGCAGTTCGGTCTGGGCGAGTCCGGCGTTGGCCTCGGTGATGACGTCGGGCTCGCGGCGCAGCGCGAGGATCTCGAACCGCATCGCGATGCCGGTGATGCCGGTACGCAGCTGGTGCGTGGCGTCGGCGGTGAAGTGGCGTTCGTTGGCGAGCATCGTCTCGACACGCTCCGCGGACGTGTCGAGCGCTGTCCCGATGCGGTCGATCTCGGGGATGTTCGTGAGCGTGAACGGGGTCCGGCTGAAGTCGCCGTCACCGATGCGTGCTGCGCGGGCCGCAAGTCGCTCGAGTGGGCGGGCGAGCTGATGGGCTTGGACGGCGGCCAGCCCGGCCGATGCGAGCAGCGCTCCGAATGCGAGCGCGGCCAGCACGTTGAGCCGCCTCTGGATGTCGCCGTTGACGACCTCGACATCGGTCCAGACCGTCAGCTCACCGTCGTCGACGATGCGCGTGATCGACTGCGCATCGGGTGGTGCCTCGGGAGCGGTCTCGTACACCACCTCTCCGGTGACATCGTCGACGAGCCGCATCCCATCGTCGTCGCCGAGCACGAACTCCGCCGCCGCTCCGTAGTCGGGTGTCACCGTACGACCGATGAAGGACTGGATCGAGTCGGCCTGTTGCTGGAGGTTGACTTCGATCTGGCTCTCCGCAGCGGAGTAGACGATGACGGCAACCGGCACGGCGATCGTGCCGAGCACGACCAGGACGATCGCGATCGTGGAGATGACGAGACGGCGCCGCACGGACGGCCCAGCTCAGCCTTCGAAACGGAACCCGACGCCGCGGACGGTGACGATCAGCGTCGGCGGGTCGGTGTCGTCGCCGATCTTGCGTCGCAACGTCGAGATGTGCGTATCGAGCGTGCGGGTCGAACCCCAGTAGTTCTCGTCCCAGACGGTCGACATGATCTGCTCGCGGGTGAACGTCACGTCGGGGCGACTCATCAGCAGCGCGAGGAGGTCGAACTCCTTGGACGTGAGCTCGAGCTCGTTGCCGCTCAGGTACGCACGCCGCGACTCGGTGTTCACTCGCAGCGGGCCGCCGGACAGCTCACGTGGCATCTGGTGGGCCGCCTCGGCGATGCGCAGGCGGGCCCGGATCCGAGCCACCAGCTCGGCGAGTCGGAAGGGCTTCGGCACATAGTCGTCGGCGCCGGCGCCGAGACCGACGATGACGTCCATCTCCTCGGCACGAGCGGTGAGCATGATCACGGGCAGCTCAGGCTGGTCTTCGCGGATCTTGCGGCACACGTCGAGGCCGTCGATGTCGGGCAGGGTGAGGTCGAGCAAGACCAAGCTCGGACGCCCGCCGGCGACTGCGCTCAGACCATCGGTGCCGTTCGCCGCATGAATGACGTCGAAGCCCTCGGTGGCCAACACCCGGAGCAACGGCTCACTGATGCGTTCGTCGTCTTCGACCAGCAGGATCGTTGCCACGAGCGCGAGCGTAGGTCACTGGGGGTGCGCGTACACGCGCTCACCGCCGAAAAGTTGACGCTCCTCACGCAGTGCGTCGACGAAGGGCCGCCGAATGGGCGGGGAAGCCCTCGTGGTCGGCGAGCGCAATGACCGACGGAGCCATCCGTCGCATCGCCTGTTCGTCCGCCCGGGCGATCGCCGTGCGCTTCAAGAAGGTGTGGGCGGTGATGCCCGAACTGACATGAGCGAAACCGCTCGTCGGCAATGATGCCGGGCAGCCGATGACGAAGTTGGCGGCGCTGAACGGCGTGTGCTGACCGATCAGGATCTCACCCGCATTGACGATCCCGTCCACGACATGGTCGATGTCGGCATCGGCCACCGCGACCTGGAGATGTTCGGCCGCGTATCGGTTCGCGACGTCGATCGCGGTGTCGAGGTCGTCGACGACCACGCATCCCCCGTTGGGCCCGAGCGCGGCGCGGGCGGCCTCGGCACGGGGCACGGGCAGGGTCGCGACCTGGCGCTCGAGCTGGGCGTCGGTGGCCGCTGCCAGATCGGTGCTGGTCGTGATCAGGACGACCGATGTGTCGGTGCCGTGCTCTGCCTCGATGAGGAGGTCAGCTGCGATCCGGACGGGGTCGGCGGAGGCGTCGGCGATGATCACGCTCTCGGTGGGGCCGAGCAGCATCATCGTGCTGACCCCGTGGCGCTGCATCTCGACCTGAGCGAGGGTCACCGCGGGTGAGCCGGGGCCGACGATCTTGCGGACGGCCGGGATGCGCTCGGTGCCGAACCCGAGCGCGGCGATCCCCGCCGGCCCGTTGACCCGGAAGACGTCGCGCAGGGCGAGCTTGCGGCACACCACCAGCACTGCCGGGTCGACCACGCCGCCACCTCCGGGGACCGGTGGCACGACGTTCACGATCTTCGGGACCCCCGCGACCAACGCGGGGACCGCAAGCTGGTACGTCACGCTCGGGTAGCTCGCCTTGCCCGAGGGGGTGAACAACCCGGCCGAGACGATCGGGGTGATCTTCTCGCCGACCGTCAGGCCGGGTTCGGATTCGAACGACCAGTCGCCGGAGCGTGCGAGCTGCTGCTCGTTGAAGGCGCGCAGGTGAGCGATCGCATCGTCGATCGCGGCGTCGACCTCAGGGCTGACGGTGGCCGCGTCGATCTCGTCGTCACCGACCCGCAGGCCGTCGGGGGTCACGTCGACCCCGTCGAACCGGGCGAGGGCGTCGCAGACCGCCTCGTCGCCGCGGACGCGCACGTCGTCGATCAGCGCGCCGATCGACTCCCGGAGCCCAGGATCGAAGATCTCGTCGAGCCCCCGCGCGAACAGCGCGCGACGCGCCCGGTCGTCCATGTCCGTCCATCGCTGAAGCCGCAGCACGTGAACGGATCGTAACGGCGTGACGGAGTTGGTCTGACCCACTCCGTCACGGGGTACAGTCGCGCCACGTTCCCGTTCAACGAAACCTCGGAGCGTGCCCATGCCCGTCACCGTCGTCGTCGGCGCCCAGTGGGGCGACGAGGGCAAGGCGAAGATCATCGATCTGCTGTCGAAGGAGCACACCTATGTGGTGCGCTACCAAGGCGGTCACAACGCGGGTCACACCGTCGTCGTGGACGGTGAGCGTTACGCCCTGCAGCTGATCCCCAGCGGTGTCCTCTACGACCACGTGATCCCCGTGATCGGCAACGGCGTCGTCGTCGACATGCCGACGCTCTTCAACGAGATCGACACGTTGGAGTCGCGCGGGATCGCCTGCAGCGGGCTGGCGGTGTCGAGCCGGGCCCACCTGATCTTCCCGTGGCATCAGGCGCACGATGCGATCGCCGAGGCCGTCCGCGGTGACGACAAGATCGGCACCACGCTGAAGGGCATCGGCCCCGCGTACGCCGACAAGGCGCGCCGCGTCGGAGTCAGGGTCGGTGAAGTCGCCGATCTCGAACACTTCGCGACCACGGTGCGAGCACGGGCGATCGCCGAGAACATCGTCATCGAGCAGGCGGGTGGCGAGCCGCTCGATGTCGACGACATCGTCGAGCGCTTCACAGCGCTGGGTGCCCGGCTCCAGCCATACGTCGCCGACACGGTCACGATGCTGCACGACGCCGTCGCGCAGGGTCAGCACGTGCTGCTGGAAGGGGCGCAGGCGACCTTCCTCGACCTCGATCACGGCACCTATCCGTACGTCACGTCGTCGAACCCGACCGCCGGGGGAGCGTGTGCGGGGTCCGGGCTCGGCCCGCGTGACATCGATCGGATCGTCGGGATCACCAAGGCGTACACCACGCGCGTCGGGGCCGGCCCGTTCCCCACCGAACTGCTCGATGCCGACGGCGATTCGCTGATCGACATCGGCCGCGAGTACGGCACGGTCACCGGGCGCCGTCGGCGAGCCGGCTGGCTCGACTGCGTGATGCTGCGTCACGCCGTGCGCCTCAACAGCCTCACCGAGATCGCGCTCACCAAGCTCGACGTCCTCGACGGATTCGAGTCGGTGAAGGTGTGCACCGGATACCTGCTCGACGGCGCGCCGGTCCAGCACTACCCCGACCGGTCCGACGTGCTCGCACGCGTCGAGCCGGTCTACGAAACGCTGCCGGGTTGGGGCACCGACCTGTCGGAGGCTCGCGAGCGCGGCGCGTTGCCGGACGCGGCGCAAGCGTTCCTCGCACTCGTCGAGCGCGAGGTCGGGGTCCCGGTGAAGGTGGTCGGAGTCGGCGCCGAGCGCGACGACTACCTCGTCTGGAGCGCGTGATGATCCCGCGCTACTCGACGCCGGAGATGAGCGCGATCTGGTCGGATGTCTCCAAGTTCGCGCGATGGCTCGAAGTCGAGTTGCTGGCCACCGAGGCGCACGCCGCAATCGGTGTCGTCCCTGCCGACGACGCAGCCGAGTGTCGCGCTCGTGCCCCTCACGTCGACGAGGCGCTCGTCCAGGCGATCCTCGATCGTGAAGCGATCACCGACCACGACGTCGCCGCGTTCGTCGACGTGGTGCAGGAAGCGATCGGTGGCACCGCGGGCAAGTGGATCCATTACGGACTCACCTCGTCGGATGTGGGCGATACCACCCTGTGCTGGCAGATGACCGATGCGATGGATGTGCTCATCGAGCAGAGCACGTCGCTGCTCGGCACCATTGTCGAGCTCGCCCGCTCGCACCGAGACACGGTGATGATCGGCCGCACCCATGGGATCCACGCCGAGCCCACGACGTTCGGGGCCAAGGTCGCGCTGTGGGCCCTCCAGGTCGACCGCGACCGGCAGCGGTTGCGTGCCGCGCGCGACACCGTCGCGGTGATGAAGCTGAGTGGCGCGGTCGGCACGTACTCGAACGTGCCGCCGTCGGTCGAGGCCCACGTCGGCGGAGCGCTCGGCCTCCGACCGGTCGCCGCGACGCAGGTGATCGCCCGCGACCGCCACGCCGAGTTCCTGTACGCGTGCGCTTCGACCGGCGCCACGTGCGAACTGATGGCGGTCGAGCTCCGTCACCTCCAACGCACCGAAGTGCGCGAGGTCCAAGAGGGCTTCAAAGCCGGCCAGAAGGGTTCGTCGGCGATGCCGCACAAGCGCAACCCGATCTCGGCGGAGACGATCTCGGGGCTCGCCAGAGTGATCAGATCCAATCTGCTCGCCGGCCTCCAGGACGTCGCCCTGTGGCACGAGCGCGACATCTCGCACTCATCCGTCGAGCGGGTGGTGCTGCCCGACTCGTCGCAGCTCGCCCATTACGTGATGCGACGGCTGCAACGGCTGCTCGGCGGCCTCGTCGTGTTCCCCGAACGCATGGTGGCGAACCTCGATGCCAGCCACGGCCTCGTGTTCAGCCAGCCGGTGCTGCTCGCACTGGTGAGCTCGGGCGCGACTCGCGACGAGGCGTACCGCATCGTGCAGCGCAACGCGATGCGCGCGTGGGACGAGGGCAGCGACTTCCGAACGCTGCTCGAGTCGGATCCCGACGTCGACGCCGATCGCCTCGCTCCGGTGCTCGACGAGGCGTTCGACCTGCGCCGATCACTCCGCCACATCGGCGAGGTGTTCGATCAGGTCGACGCCCTCGAGGTGTGAGGTTGACGTGTGACGTGCGGTGGGTTGCAGCCGTGTGACCCGGTGTCAGGCGCCGCGGCCGATACCGGCACGCGCCAGCGTGGCGGCCGAGACACCGACGTCGCGCCAGGTGGCGTACGCGATGCCCTTGCGCTCGCCGTACGCCTTGGCGACCTCGACGAATGACGACTCGAGCTCGTCGAGATCGACGCCCGAGCCCATCGAGTCGAGCTCTGCCGTCAGATCGCGGCGCTCCTGGAGGAGTTGCAGCTCCTCGATCGCACTGGCGTCGGCGAGCTCGTCGTCGATCCTGGCGAGACGCGCCGTGATCGAATCGGCGGTGCGCTTGCGGCCACGCTTGGGCTTCGACGAGCGCAGCGCTTCGAGGTAGTCGCGCACGACCCTGCCCTCTGCACGGCCTCGCTCCATCGCCGCCTTGTGCGAATCGGACATTTCCTTTGGTCCACGTTTTGCAGCCATCGATACCGAGTGTACGTGGCATGACATTGAACGCAATAGCGTGCGACTCATGTTCGCGCTCGAGCCCCATGGCCCCGATACGTTCGTTGGAACGGGCCCTCGGTATCCGTGGGGCGGCTTGTACGGGGGGCAGATCGTGGCCCAGGCATTGCGCGCGGCAGCATTGTCGGTCGATCGCGGCTTCGTGCCGCATTCCATTCGCGCCTATTTCATCCGGGGCGGTGATCACGCCGAGCCTGTGCGCTACGAGGTCGACCGGATCAGGAACGGGCGCAGCTTCGTCACGCGTCGGGTCGTTGCTCGTCAAGCCGTCGGCGCGATCCTGAACGCAGAGTGCTCGATGCATCTCGGCGAGGCCTCGCCCGCGCTCCAGACCATCACGATGCCCGATGTGCCCGGCCCGGATGCGGCGTCGAACTCGTCGTTCAGCGCTCACTTCGATCGGCGATGGGTCGCCGCCGAAGCGCTCGCCGATCAGCCCCGCGACGGCACCGGGCGCACCGCAGCCTGGATGCGCGTGCTCGACCCGATCGACGATGACGACGACCCCGTGCTGCACGAGGCGTGGCTCGCGTACATCTCCGACGACCTGCCGACCGATGCCGTACGTGCCGCCTTCGCGGCGGGCGTGCCGGATGTCGACGCCGACGAGATGCGCGGCATCAGCCTCGATCACACGATCTGGTTCCATCGGCCGATGCGAGCCGATCGGTGGCACCTGCACGACATGAGCTGCCACCACATGTTCGAGGGGCGTGGGCTCGCGATCGGCCACGTGTTCGACGAGACCGGGCTGCACGTGGCGACCGTCGCCCAGGAGGCGCTCCTGCGCCCGCGCACGCGCCAGGCGTGAGCCGGCGGCCGATCCGGCCGACTAGGTTCGACCGCCGATGAGCGAGCTCCCTGTCCTGCCCGCGAAGCTCGATGCCCTGCGTGCCCATGTGCTCGAGCACTCGGTGAAGCGCGGGCAGTTCACGCTGAAGTCGGGTGCGACGAGCACATGGTTCCTCGACACGAAGCAGACCGCGTGCCGTCCGGACGGTGTGCTGCTCGTGGCCGATGCGATGCTCGACGTCATCCCCGACGAGGCCACGGCGATCGGCGGGCTCACGATGGGCGCCGACCCGGTGGCGTTCGGGGTGGCCGCGGTGGCGGCCTCGCGCGGTCGGTCGCTGCGGAGCTTCAGCGTCCGCAAGGAAGCCAAGGACCACGGCGTCACCGGCCGCATCGCCGGAGCGCTGCAGCCAGGGGACCGCGTGGTCGTCACCGAGGACACGGTCACACGTGGCACCTCGCCGATGGAAGCGGTCGAGGTGATCCGGGCCTTCGGCGCCGAAGTGGTGCTGGTGACGGTGATCGTGGATCGGGGCGGTACGTGCGGGGCGATGTGTGACGAGGCAGGCGTCGCGTTCCGCCCGTTGCTCACGGCGCGCGATCTCGGCTTCGAGTTCGGCACCTGACTCGGGCCCGGACGCGAACGAAGCGCCCCCGACGGCGGATGCCAGAGGCGCTTCGTGCAACGGATTCGGTATTACGAGCCGTCGTTCGGTGGGCGGAATCACCACGACCGGCTCGCATGATGGATCGGCGGGCGGCCGGGCGGGCTTGAGCGGCTTTGCAGAAACTTCAGCGTCGTTGACCGAGACTCAACGCCGGGCCGCTGCCGGCGCCGGTAGCTCGATCGAGGCGAGCGCTCGGGCTCGCACCGCCTTGTCCTCGTAGGCAGCGAGGTCGGCGACGCTCACCAGCTGGTTCAGATCACAGGCGCCAGTGCCGAATGCGAGGCCGAGGCTGAATCGAAGCGGCACCGCGTGGTGGTCCACGCCGATCGTGTCGTCGCGGATGGCGTCGAGCTCGCGTCGGAGTTGCGCCTCGTCGATCGGGGCGGACGTGTGGAGCGCGCACAGGAACTCGTCGCCGCCCATCCGGATGACCGTGCCGGATCCAGCAGGTGACCGGCGGGACCACCGCTCGACGAGGTCGGTCAGGCGTTGCGCGACGGTGACGAGCACCCGGTCGCCCGCCGCGTGGCCGAGGCTGTCGTTGACGAGCTTGAACCGGTCGAGGTCGACGGCGATCACCACGTGGTGCTGATCGGCGCCGCTCCGGTGCATGAGGGCTGCCACGTGGTCGAGCTGCAGCCGGTTGCCGGCACCGGTGAGCGGGTCGCGGGCGATCTGATCGGCGTGACGACGGAAGGTGCGGAGCCGCCGTGCCAGCGCGACGACCAGCGGTGCGATGCCGGCGATCGCGAGCAGGGACGCGAGCACGATCAGGACGTTCGAGGTGCGCTGCGACGATGTCGCCGAGCCGTCCGCTGACGCGTGCGCCGACGCCAGCTCCGAGTCGACGATGTCTCGCACCTCGGCATCGACCGTCTGCGTCTCGTCGACCAGCTCGGCGAGCGTGAGCGGCGGGGGGCCGGGCTGCTCGTCGGGATCGACGTCCTGCCACGACTGGATCCAGCGGTCGTACTCCCACAGCCGACTCTCGACCAGGCGGGCGACCACGTCGTCGTGCGCCGGGTGGGGGTCGGGCGCCCGGTCCCGGAACACCGACGCGCCCGCCAGCGGCTGGGATCGATCGGGTCCGAGGTAGCCGCCGTCCGAGCGGATGTAGGGCTCGGCTCGCTCGGCGTAGTCGGTGAGCAGCTCCGGCACCGTGGGCGACGTCATCACCGTCGCCGCGTCCAGTGCGTCGTTGAGCACGAGTGCGCCGATCGAGTCGAGGCTCGCGAGGTCGGCGAGGGCCAGCTGGTCCGACGGGGTGCGCTCGTCGGGTGGCTCACCGGCGACCGTCACGAACCACGAACCCTCGAACAGCATGCCAGGGTCGGCCTCGTCCTCGGTGAGCCCGTCGCGACCGAGCCCGTCACCGAGCACCAGCGCCTCGGCGGCGATCGGCCTGTTCGCGCCCGCGAGCTCGTCGACGCGAGCTCTGCTCGCGCGCACCACCTCGACACGATCGGTCCGTCGCTGCACCACCGCGGTCCCGGATGCCTCGCCGAAGACGGAGAGCATCGTCGTGTTGACCTCGGCGATCATCGCGCGGCGCAGGTCGCTGCGGATCTGGAGCAGCTCGATCGCATCCCGATCCGAACGAGCATCGGCCGCTTCGTCGCGTGCGTCGATCGCCGCCAGCGAGGACATGGTGGACCCGGCGAAGCAGGCAACGACACCGGTCAGCAGCAGGGCGCGACGAACCGTGGGCCGGGGGCCGCGAGAGCCGGGTTCGTCAGGTGATCGATGCACGGGAAGAGACGATAGGCGCCCACGCGAGTCGTGAGGTCACCGCTGCTTCTTCGGCGCACCGACGGTGTCGCTTGAGCCGGACGCACCATCCACCGGGCTCAGGGCATCAGTGCCGCACTGACGCGGCAGCTCGTGAGGTGGAGCGTCGAACGGATCCGGACCACCCGCTTCGGTTCGTCTGGGCCGCGGCCGCACATGGTGAGGGCGGCCTTGAGGCAGGCGTCCTCGTCGGGGAGGACCATCGGCAGCCGGCTCCGGCGCATGCCGGCGGGACCGGCGGTGAAGCAGTTGATGTACGTCTTCGCGAAGTCGAGCTTGTTGGCGAGCGAGGCGGGGATGAAGTCGGCGAAGCCGATCCCGAGCGCGTTGCCGTCGCTCACGTCGGTGAGGTCGAGCAGGACGATCGCGTTGACGCGCGGCTTCTGGAGATCGTCGAGGCCGGGCACCCAGAACCGTCCGGTGACGTTGGGGTCGATCGTGGTCCCCGAGATGTCCTTGCCGCCGAGTTCGACGATCAACACGTCGATCTCCTCGAACGGGAGGGCCGGCACGAGGGTGCGGGCGTACTCGGTGAGCTCGTGCTCGCGAGGGCCGCCCACGTCGTCAGCGGTGAGGCCCTCGACGCGCACGATGTCGCCGACGGTCGACTCGATCGAGCCGATGCCGCCGAGCAGGCGACCTGTGCCGCGCAGCGCTGCGCACGCGTCGAGCAGCCGGTCGCGCATCTCGATGGGCCCGCAGGAGTGCACGAGGAAGGCACCCGGTCGCTTGCCGAAGCCGACGACGGCCATCTTCATGCAGCCCGACTCGATCGGGCCCTTGAAGCAGGTGTGCGGCTTGATCCGGTTGACGGGGAGGAACCGGTCGGCGGCCGCCGCGTTGGCGTCGAGGTGGACGGGCGTACCTGCTGCGGTGTGGGCGACGACGACGGTGTCCATCGTGGCCCGGATCTCGGCGCCGAGCGTTTCCTCGGTCATGCCGAGTGACTCGAGCATGTGGGTCTGGCCGGGCGCGGTGGCGCCGCCGTGTGACCCCATCGCCGGGACGACGAACGGGTCGGCGCCCAGCTCGCGCAGCCCGGCGATCGTGCCGCGCAGCAGGTCGATGCGGCCGGTGAGCCCCCGCGAGCCGGCACCGACGGCGATCGTCATGCCCGGCGTGACCGCTGCGGCGAACGTGGCGACGGCGGCGTCGTGCGCTGCTCGCTCGACGTCGGTGACCGCAGGCGGGCTCGGCACCTCGAGCGGGTACTCGAACAGCTCGGGGATCTCGAGCTCCGGATCGAACGGCAGCTCGACACCACGAGCGAGTTGTTCCCATGACATGCGCGCGAGCGTAGGGCTCTCGGGCTGGTCGCCGATCACGCTGCGTTCGCCCGTCGTCGTCGCCGGGATTCCTCACCGGCCGGAGGGCGACGGTTCGTGGATCGGTGGGCGAGCCACACGCTGCCGTCGGGGCGGAGCCACGTGAGGTGGCGGTCGGGTGTCATCGACAGGTTCCAACCGCCCTCGTGGACCTGGTGATGATGCTGCGAGCACAGCGGCACCAGATTGTCGAGCGCCGTGGGCCCGCCCTTGCTCCACCAGACGATGTGGTGGATGCGGCACTGCGAGAAGGGCACCCGGCAATGCGGATGAGCGCACGTGGCGTACATGGCTGCGAGCGCGCGGCGCTGGCGGCGGTTGGCTGTGCGTTCCTCGACGAGCCTGCGGATGGTGCCGTCGGCCTCGACGATCACGGTCGTGATCACCGCCTCGCAGCAGAGCCGCTGCGCCGTGGCCACCGGGATCGGATCGCCGTCCTGGGTCTCGCACATCGTGTCGGCGTGCCGCCCCTCGCACGCGGTGCGGGCGTCCATGTGGATGCTCACCTCGGGAACCCCGACACCGATCGTGCTGCCCGGCTCGTCCGCTTCGTCCGACTCGACTGATCCGTCCGATGAGTCGGCAGATGTCCCGGCGGTCTGGCCGGTGACCGCGTTCATGAACGCCATCACCTGGAGCTGGGCGAAGGGGAGATCCTTGGTTGCCGGATCCTGCCGGAGCCGGGCGAGATGGGCGGCGATGACGTTGTGCGCCGTTGAGTCACGGAGCGGGTCGAGATCGACGACGGTGGTCTTCATCCCCGTCACCGGGTCGGTGCGGCGGGTGATCTTCGACTGGGCCCGCTGCCGCTCGAGCAGGTCGACGTCGGCGTTCGGGTTGGCGCGGGCCTTGATGGCGTTGATGCGCTCCTTGAGTCGACGCTCGAACATCGATGTGGTGCCGCCCGTTGCGGAGCGGACCAGCTCGTCGGCCTCGGCCGCCAACTCGGAGCGCTCCTGATCGTTGAGCTGGCGGGTGTGGCGGGCGAGGACGTCGAGGTGTTCCCCCGAGACATCGCCGGCGTCGAGCGCGGCGTCGAAGCCGGGGAAGGCACCGCAGGCCCGATTGCGATCGATCGCCGCGCGGGCATCGCGCTCGGACCCGTTGCCGTTGTTGAGCAGCACGCCCATCCCGGACTCGGACGAACCCTGACCGTGCAACTCGGTGCCACGCCGAGCGATCCGCATGTCGACATGGGAGCAGAACGACTTCAGCTTCGCGTTGAGCGCCGTGGCACGAGCGAGATCGTCGCGCTCGGCCGTGTCGAGCGAGATGTCGAGCAGCCGCCGCACCAGTTCTCGAACCTCGTCGTCAGTCACGCCCACTCACCCCCCGTCGGTCTCGCCGTGTGGTCACATCGATCGTGAGAACAACCGTAGCCGGAACGAATGTCAACAACGAACACACGTACGCAAGAACAGAGTCAGGAAAAGCGTGAGGTTCGCTCCCCGGATGACATGTCTCTGACACGCGCCGCCGAACAGCGCGGGTGTCGATGTTCAGCAGGCGGCAGGGTCGGGATCGTCGGGCGTGATGCACATCACGCGACGCGACTCGAGCGCGTAGTCGCCGTCTCGATACGTCACGATCGCCCGCACCTGTGTCTCGCCGCCGTTCGGACTGACCGCCGTGCTGGTGAACTCCAACTTCCGAACAGCCGGCGTGTTGCCATTGCTGACGAGGAGGTTCGTCGCATCGGCGGTGGCTCCGACGTGCAACTCACCCACGACGGCACCACCTCGCAGCACGGGCACGGCAGCGTTGCTGACGCCGTCGATCGCGACCGATGCGAATGGCGCCCACACCAAACCGTTGATGGAAACCTGCCGGTTCAGCCCGGATCCGAGTTTGAGCAGCCGCAAGTTCCCCGCGTCGTCTCCTTGGACGGTGCTCGTGCGAGGGGCGTCCTCGAGCGCCATCAGAGCCACGTGTCGGCCGCCTTGGTCTCGACCTGAGACTTCCAGGGAGCCAGCTCCGTTGACCTTGATGCGTGAGTTGCCTCCGAGGAAGATCGTTGCTCCGCCGCCGGCGCTGTCCGCCTCCCACGCGCCGACGCAGATGTTCGCCGCGATCGTGTCGGTACCGCGACCCGGAATCCCCGGCCCGGTCGAACCCGGCCAGCCGAACAACGCGTACGCGTCCGTGATCTCCCACTCGCCGATGTTGTCGAAGTGATAGTCGCCGGACTCGAAGTAGTTGTACGCACCGAGGACAGGTCGCGTCGAGTACCGTCCCGGCGAGAAGACCTTGCATCCGGCCGGATCGAAAGGAGGGTCCGGTGTCGCATCGGGCAGCCCGATGACGGCGCTCTCCGGCGGCTTGCTCGACGAGAACAGATCCCGCCAGTTCGTCGCTGCGGCGCAGCGGATGTCGTAGCCAGCGGGCGTGATGAGCAGGCCGCTCGGTTCGACCGGTCCCGGCGTCGGGCATGGGAGTGTCGGATGCCGATACCACAGGTCACCGTTCTGGATGGTCAGCGGTGCAGCGAGGTTGATGTTGGTGGTGCTCGGAGGGAGGTCCATGAACACCGGGCCGTCGATCACCTTGCGAGTAGTCGGCGCCGGTCGAACCCACAACATCGGGCCATCGCGTGAACCGGTTCCTCTGTCGCCGGTGAGGATCAGGGCGAACTCCTCAACGCCTGTGACGGGGCCGTGACCGGAGTCGATGATCGTTCGGCAGCGCACGCTCGGCGTGATCCCGTTGATGGTCGGGAGGTCGTCCGTCTCGTACACGCTGTTCGCGCGGGTGGTGAGGGCGCAGAGCGAAGCGTTGCGGCCGAGCGCTTCGAGCGCACTGTCCATTCCGGCGTTGGCTGCGGCGAGACGCTCAGCCGACTGCTCCACGACCTGTCCGTACCTCAGCGTCGCCGACGCGTACGTTGCCACAGCAGCGACCACCACGGCGAGCACCACGACGATCACCAGTGTGATCGGCAGGATGACGCCCCGGTCGCGATGCTGGCTCTTCACGGTTGCCCGATCGTCAACGACGCTGAGTCACGCAGCGGCCCGTTCGCGCCCTCGCGTAGTTCCAGCGTGATCGTCCACGGCGTCAACCCAAGGCGGCGCCACACGTAGTCCGTCTTCGCGATCGTCAGGGTGGATCCGGCGTTGAATGCGAGCTGCTGGGGCGTGGAGTTGTCGTCGGTGGAGTCGGGATCGAACGACAGCACGAGTGGCCCGCAGGCTCCGCTCCACACGACGGTCACGACGACGTTCTGCTCGAGGTGACCGCGCCGGTCGACCGCGCCGGAACTCGGGGCGACCGGGGTCGCGTCGAACGAGGCCGAACACGCTGCCAACGTCGTGGTCGTGGCGGCGATCGTGGTGGTCGTCGGCCCGCCGCTGACGAGGGTGGTGGTGGTCGTGGTGGCTGGCGTCGTGGTGGTGGTGGTCGTACCCACTGGAGTCGTTCTCGGTAACAAGACGGTCGGCAGGTTCGTCGTTTCTGCGACGAGCGCCAGAATGGAGCGGGTCGTCACGCCGTCGTCTTCGAGTGCGAGGACCTCGAAGCGCACACCGGTGAACGCGCCGGGGCTGCCGTCCCGGGTGATGTTGACGGGCGCGGGCGATGGACCCGGGATCGGCACCAAACCGGCGGTCATCCGAATGGAACTTGCTGGACCGCCGAGCGAGCAGGCGAAGCGGACGATCTTGCCGGTCTCCCCGTCAGGATCGAGGACGAACCGGTAGTCGGCGACGAGGGTGGTGCCTCCGGCTACCCATCGCAGCTCGAGCAAGCCTTCCGATGTCGGGACACCGGCACAGCTGCTCGACGGCTGGTTGGTGGCGAACGATGTCGGAGATGCGGAGCTGACGTCCTGGGGCAACCATGTGGTGAGCCCGAGGAACGAGCGAGCACCGTCGATTCGGTCCTCGGCGGTGGGTGCCGTGCGGATCACGGTGGTGAACACCGCAGCGAGTACCGCTGCGACGAGTCCCATCAGCGAGACGACGACGACCACTTCGATCAGGGTGAAGCCGACATTGCCCGGGCGCGAGGGGCGCGTCATGGGCGATCCCGCTTGATCAGCTCGACCGACTGGACGACGTTGTTGGCGTCGTCGCGAATCGTGATGGTGAGCAGCTGCTGTCGGAGCAGCACATCGTCATAGCACTCTGTTTGGCTGTCGAAGGCAACGAACTCCTTGCCGTTCCACACCCGAGGCACGCTCACCTCGATGGTGCGACCATCGAAACCCGACGGAGCACTGGCTCCGTTGGCGATCGCAGCTTTGTAGGCCTCCTGGATCACCGCTCCGCTGCTGTTCACGTCGTTGCAGTCGGCGAAGTTCTCTCGCTCGATCACTCCGCTGGCGGACTGCAGCCACAGCCGGGCCTTTGACTGTTCGTTCTCGATCCGCGTGCCGATGATCGTCGCCCGTAGGGCGGTGAGCGTGCCGATGACGCCGGTACCGATCAGGACGATCGACACCAAGAGCTCGACGAAGGTGGTTCCGGAGTCGGTGCGGCGACGACGTGTGCGGCGGCGCGTCGGAGCCGGCTGGTCCCGCCGATGCTTCGTGGATTCGTACTGATCGGGCGTCACGCCGTCCCCGCTGTGGTCATTGCCCAGGCCGGGCGGCGGGACGTCGAAGAGGGGGCCGCCACCCGAATGGGAACACTAGTGCAATCGCCGCACGCTGTCTCCAAGAATCTCGCGCTGGGTGGTGCCGAAGTCGGGACTTGTGGCTCTCCGTAGGGGGTCGCGCCGCAGGCGTACAGTCTCTTCATGGAATCTTTCTGGAGATCGATCGCGATCACGCTGGGGAAGCGCTGGCAGGTCGTGCTGGCGGTCGTGGTCGCGATCACAGCGGTGCTGGCGATCGGGGCGACGAATCTGAACTTCGCCACCGGGCAGGACAGCTACCTCAACCCCGACTCCCAGATCGCGATCGACAACGTCGAGTTCCAGGACGAGTTCGGCGGCGAGACCGTCATCATGCTCTTCAGCGCGAACGAGGACGGTGTCGACGTCGCCGACCTCGCCGCCGAGGGCGGCAACCTCGACGAGCTGGATCGGCTCCACGGCGAGCTCTCCGAGGTCGAGAACGTCAGGTCGGTCATCACGCCGGCGATCAGCCTCGCGTTCAGCGACGCCCTCGTCGGCGGCCTCCCCGACGACGCGAACGGCATCGGCCCCGGCGGCGAAGCGCTGCTGTCGGCACCCGCTCGCGACGAAGCTGGCGCAACGGCCCGCAACGCCGACGCCCAGGTCAGCCTCGCCCGCCGCAACGCGATCGACGAGACCGATCGGCGTCTCGGCAACCAGGCCTGGAACGACCTCCTCGTGTACGGCAACGACGGGTTCACGATCGTCGACGGCGAGGTGGTCGCCCCGGCCGACGATGACCGCTCGATCCGCCTCTCGCTCGCCGGCACCTTCCCCGATCAGCAGACCGCCGTCGGCGGCGTGGTGCTCGAGGGCAACCTCGACCTCGACAGCCAGTCGGCCGCGACCCGCGACGTGCTCGAGATCCTCGAGACCGCCGAGCTCGACGGGTTCGAGCTCACGATCACCGGCTCGCCGGTCTACCTGAAGGAGATCAACGACTACCTCAAGGGCGGGATGCTCACGCTCGGCGTGGCCGCGCTCGTCGTGATGGCCGTCGTGCTCACCCTCATGTTCCGGGTGCGCTGGCGGTTGCTGCCGCTGCTCGCCGTCGTGTTCGGCATCGCCTGGACGTTCTCGATCATGGGCTTGATCGGTGTCGACCTGTCGCTCGTCACCATCGCCGGTCTCCCGATCCTGATCGGTGTCGGCATCGACTTCGCGATCCAGATCCACAACCGCGTGGAGGAAGAGGTCGTCCTCGATCACGACGAGCACCCGATCGGTGAGACCCTCGCCAACCTCGTGCCTCCACTCATCGCCGCGACGCTCGCCGGCGTGTTCGCCTTCGCCGCCCTGCGGCTCTCGAAGGTCCCGATGATCCGAGACTTCGGCATCCTGCTCGGCGTCGGCATCACCATGCTCGTCATCGTCGGCGTCGTCGTGCCCGCCTCCTTGCTCGGCATCCGTGAGTGGACCAGCCGCACCTCGTTCCGCGGCGACTCGCTCGTCGAGCGGATCGTCGTCAAGCTCGGCAGCCTGCCCACCAAGCTCGGCCTGGTCCTCGTGGTGCTGTCGCTCGGGCTGTTCGTCGGCGGCGTGCTCGCCGAGACCCGTACCCGCATCGAGTCCGACCCGATCAACTGGATCGACCAGAGCAGCGAGGTCGTCCAAGATGTCCGCCGGCTCGAGAACGAGACCGGCTTCGCGACCACGCTCGGCGTGATCGTCAAGGCCAACAACGTGTTCGACCAGGACGTCATCGACCTGATCCACGACTTCACGATCGCCGCCGAGCAGCGTCCCGAAGTGGTGGCCTCGTCGAGCCTCGTCAACACGATGTCGAAGATCCTCACCGTCGAGGGGGCGACGGTCATCCCGCCCACCGAGGAGGAGTTGGTCGCCGCCGCACAGGTGATGCCGCCCGACATCGCGGCGGCGCTCGTCAACGCCCCCGTCAACGAGGACCCCGCTGCGATCGCCACCTCCGCGCAGGTCAACCTTCGGCTCGCACCGGCCAACCTCGAAGATCGGGCCGTTCTCGTCAGCGAGCTCCAAGCCGACCTCGAGCAGCGCATCGAAGCGCTGGAACTCCCCGTCGACAGCATCCTCCTCGTCGACCTGCCATCCGGCCAGGATCCCGTGCGCGCCACGCCCGCCGGGCTCGCCACCGTCGGCATCGGTCTGCTCGAGAACCTCACCGCCAACCGCGCTGCGCTCACCTACTTCGCGCTGTGCCTCGCCGGACTGTTCCTGCTCCTGCGCTTCCGGAGCCTCAGCCGCGCGCTGCTCGCGCTGGTACCGGTGTTCCTCGGCGTCGGTGCCTCGTCGCTGATCGTCGGCCTGCTCGGCATCGAGCTCAGCCCGCTCACCACCGTGTCGGGTCCGCTGATCATCGCCAGCTGTACCGAGTTCTCCGTCCTGATCATGGGCAGATACCTGGAGGAACGCCAGACCGGACTCTCGATCGACGAGGCCAACCACACGGCCGCGTCCCGGACCGGCCGCGCCTTCTTCGTGTCCGCGGCCACCACCATCGGTGGCTTCGCCACACTGATCGTCTCGCCGTTGCCACTCCTTCGCGACTTCGGTCTGGTGGTCACGCTGAACGTTGCCATCGCCCTCGCCGCGGCGTTGATCGTGATGCCGCCGATGCTGTCGTGGGTCGACGAGCGGGGTTGGCTCGGCACCGCGGAGCAGCTCGACCCCGCCCGCTCGGTGCGCCTCGCGGCGCCGGTCCCCGGTGGCCAGACCCCGGGCTTCCTGCTCGGGATCGTCGTTGTCGTCGCCGCGCTGATCGGGGTCTACCTCTCGGCCGACACGTCGCAGGGTGAGACGCGAACGGTCGCCTACGCCGCCGTCGCACTTCCCACCACGACGACCACGACCACGACCACCACCACGACCACCACCACGACGATCGCCCCCGGCGACACCGCGCCACCCACCACCGAGCCGGCAGGGCCCGTGATCGACCCGACGCAGTTCCCGGACGAAGTGCCACCGGGCAACATCTCGCCCGCCCTCTTCGATCTCCTCACGTCGCAGGGCGTCGAGGGCAACGCCGCCCACTGTGCGATCGTCACCGCCTACGACGTCGCCGGCGGCGAGCAGGCGCTGGTCGAGCTCGGGCTGCTCGCAGGCTCCGACGAAGCGTTGACGATCGTGCGTCAGGCGTCCGCCGATTGCGGCATCCCGACCGAGTTGGTGGAGGCTGCGATCACCCAGCAGTTCGGCGGCTGATTCGCCGCCCGGTCGCTCCCGGCGCCCGGGGTTCTCTACGCTGCACCCGTTGGCACGGCGGAGGTGGCTCATGGAGTGGAACGCACGCAGGAGCGGCGGTTCGCTCGCGGCCGTTGCGATCATCGGCGCGGTCATCGGGGCAGCGGCCCCCTGGTCGGCGCCGACCGCGGTTGCCGTCCCCACCGTCCCGGTCCTCACCGCCGACGTCCAGACCAACGGCCAGGGGTCCGATCTCGACCAGCTCACGGCAGTCGGGTCGCGCCTCTTCTTCGTCGCCGACGACGGCATCCACGGCCGTGAGCTCTGGGTGACCGACGGTGCGTCGGCGCCCGTCCTCGTCGCCGACATCAACCCGGGCCCGAGCGGGAGCAACCCGCTCCACCTCACGGCGATCGGCTCCACGCTGTGGTTCTCCGCGAACGACGGCACCAACGGCGCCGAGCCGTGGACGTCCGACGGCACGACGGTCGGCACCGCGTTGCTGCGCAACATCCACACCGCAGCGAACGTCGGCAGCGCGCCGACCGAGTTCGTCGCGTTCGAGGGCACGGTGTACTTCGCAGCCACCAACGGTCCGAACGGGCGCGAGCTGTGGCGGTCCGACGGCACGACCAACGGCACGGTGTTGGAGGAGGACATCCTCACCGGCGCCGCGAACTCGACGCCGGAGAATTTGACCGTCGTCGACCACGGCAGCAGCGTGCGCCGGCTGTGGTTCTCCGCCGAGGACACGAACCTCGTCGACGGTGCGCGCGACCTCCTCGCGCTCGACCCAGCGGGCACCGTCACGCTCGACATCGTCAACCGTGAACCGACCGAGCTCACTGCGCTCGGCGGGGTCCTGTACTTCGTCGCCGAGCCCGTCGCCACCGTGACCCCCGGGACCGAGACGCTCCACCGCACCGTGCTCACGGTGGCCGGCCCGCCCACGTTCACCACGACGAGCCTCGGGGGCGACACGCCGTCGGGCCTCACGGTGGTGGGCAGCGCCCTGGTGATGGCCGCGGGTGCCGGCGGCGACCGCGAGCTCCACCGCCTCGACGGGACCACCCTCGCCCGCGTCGCCGACCTCGAGCCCGGGCCGGGCGCATCGTTCCCGGTCCAGCTCGTCGCCTCGGGCACGACCCTGTTCTTCGTCGCCACGACGACAATCTCGGGCACCGAGCTCCACCGCTGGACGGCCGCGGGCGGCATCGAACTCGTCCAGGAGATCGGCCCCGGCGCGGACGGCAGCGACCCGAGCGAGATCGTCGCGATCGCCGGCGGCGGCGCCCTGTTCGTCGCCACCGACGCCGTGTCGGGGCGCGAGCCGTGGATCGTGCCGGCAGTCGGCGCGGCGTTCAGGCTCGGCGATGTGTGGCCGGGCAACGTCGTCGTCGACGTCGGCGGCTTCGCGTTCCTCGGATCGAACGCCTACCTGTACGCCACCTCCCCGCTCCATGGCCGCGAGCTGTTCCGGGTCGCGCTCACCCCGGCGCCCACCTCGGGTGCCGCCAACGTGGCGCTCGCCACAGGCGGCAACATCCGGTCGGGTACCGCCACGTCGTTCCCCGGTGAGCCGGGTCCGGCCGGACCGACCCGTGCGATGTTCGCCGCCGACGACCCTGCCGCCGGACGCGAGCCCTTCGTCGTCGATCCGACCACCGGCACCGCGACGCAGCTGAAAGACATCTCGCCCGGCCCGAGCGGCTCCGACCCGCAGCCGTCGGTCGCGCTCGGGGCGATCAGCGTGTTCAGCGCCACCGATCCCGTGCACGGCGAAGAGCTGTGGCGCACCGACGGCACCCCGTCCGGAACCATCCTCGTCGCCGACATCCGCCCGGGCACCGACGGCAGCACGCCGTTCGGCTTCACCGCGTTCAACGGATTCCTCTACTTCCAGGCCGACGACGGTGTTCGCGGGCTCGAGCTGTGGCGCACCGACGGCACCCCGGTCGGCACCACGCTCGTGAGCGACATCATCCCCGGCCTCGACGGCGCTGAACCCGACCAGCTGACCGTGATGGGCGCCCACCTCTACTTCGTCGCACAGACCGAGGACGGAGCCGCGCTGTACCGCTCGAACGGCACCGCGGCCGGCACCGGGCCCGTCGATCCGGTCGATGGACCGATCGGCGTGTCCGAGGTCGTCGCCACCGACGACCGGGTGGTGTTCGTCGCCGACGACCCGGACCTCTCCGACACGGCGGTCTGGGTGAGTGACGGCACTCCGTCCGGCACGGCACCGATCGATCCGATCACGTCGCCGTTCGCCGTGGCACCCTCGAACCTGACCGTCGACGCGGACGGCAACGTGTTCTTCTTCGCGCAGGATGGCGACACCGGGGCCGAGGCGCTCTGGGTCACCGACGGCACCGACCCGGGCACGTTGCCGCTGTTCGACGACGCCGAGTTCGTGCGCGGCGACGAGATCGAGCCGCTCGCCACCGTTGGAGTCGCGTTCGTCGGATCGCGCCTGACCGATGGCACCGAGCTGTGGGCGAGCGACGCGACCCCGGCCGGGACCGACTTGCTCATCGATCTCGCGCCCGGCCCGGCCAGCGCAGCGATCGATCACCTCGAACTGCTCAACGGCTTCGTGTACTTCGTCGGGCAGAACCAGACGGTCGGACGCCAGCTGTGGCGCACCGACGGCGCGGCCGTCATCCAGGTGTCCGGTCTCGCCGGCGACGGGTTCCGCGTGCCGTCCGACATCCCGACCTTCGTGATGGCGACGAACGACCAGCTGCTCTTCGCCGGCGAACGGTTGGCGGAAGGGGGCGAGGTGTGGCGGCTCGCCGACGTCCCGACGGCGCCGTCCGCGCCGTCCGCGCCGACAGCGGTCGCTGGAGTGTTGCAGGCAACGGTGACGTGGCCGGCGGTCGCCGATCCTGCGGGTGCACCGATCACGGGGTACACCGTCACAGCGACCCCCGGTGGCGCGACCTGCTCGACCACCGGTGCGTCGTCGTGCACCGTCACCGGGCTGACCGCTGGCACCTCGTACGTGTTCTCGGTGCGCGCCGTCAACCGCATCGGGACATCGCCCGCCTCACCGCAGTCGAACGCGGTCGTTCCGACGGCAACCGCCACGCCGCCCGGCGGCGCAGCCCCGATGGTGCCGGTGGTGCCGGCGCGTGTGTTGGAGACGCGGGCGGGTGTTGGGTTGACGACGGTGGATGGTGAGTTCGAGGGTGTGGGTGTGCGGCCGGCTGGGTCGGTGTTGGTGTTGCGGGTGGCTGGTCGTGCGGGTGTGCCGGTGGATGCGGATGCGGTGATGTTGAACGTGACGGCGATCGGTCCGGGTGGTCCGGGGTTTGCGACGGTGTGGCCGTGTGGTGTGGATCGGCCGGTGGCGTCGAACGTGAACTATTCGGCTGGTCAGGTGGTGCCGAATGCGGTGTTGGCGAAGGTCGGGACGAATGGTGATGTGTGTGTGTTCACGTTGGCGGCGTCTGATTTCGTGATCGATGTGAACGGGTTCGTGCCCGCGGGTGGGTCGCCGGCGACGGTGGTGCCGGCGCGTGTGTTGGAGACGCGGTCGGGTGTTGGGTTGACGACGGTGGATGGTGAGTTCGAGGGTGTGGGTGTGCGGCCGGCTGGGTCGGTGTTGGTGTTGCGGGTGGCTGGTCGTGCGGGTGTGCCGGTGGATGCGGATGCGGTGATGTTGAACGTGACGGCGATCGGTCCGGGTGGTCCGGGGTTTGCGACGGTGTGGCCGTGTGGTGTGGATCGGCCGGTGGCGTCGAACGTGAACTATTCGGCTGGTCAGGTGGTGCCGAATGCGGTGTTGGCGAAGGTCGGGACGAATGGTGATGTGTGTGTGTTCACGTTGGCGGCGTCTGATTTCGTGATCGATGTGAACGGGTGGATCTGACCCCACACCCGATACCGCGCCGCACCACCGCCCGACCGCTGGCAGACTGATGCGATGGCCGACCAGTGGTACGGCGGGCAACCCAACAGTGACGGTGGCAGCGAACGCTGGAACGTGAACATGCCGGCCGTCGTCGGCGTCGTGTTCGCGTTCCTCGTCGGTGTCGTGATCTGGGTCGTGATGACCTCAGGCGGCGACGACCCCGAGGCGATCCAGTCGATCGACAGCGGCGCCAGCACGGTGCCCACGCTCCCGCCGGTCGCCACGCCTGCACCGTCGACCACGCCGCAACCGATGCCGGTCACGACACCGGCGGCGCCGATCTCCACGCTGCCCGCCACGACACCGCCCACCGCTCCACCCGCGACCCAGCCACCGCCCGCTCCGCCCACGAACGCGCCGCCGCCACCACCACCGCCGACCACGGCCACGACGACCACCGCCGCCGCCCCCACGACGACCACCTCCACGACGCTCGGACCGACCACCACCCGCCCCAGCGGCGACGGCGATCTCGGGGTGCCCGGCCGACCGATCTCCCGCCCGCCCTGCGACGGCGGCTACATCACGGTGGTCGCGTCGGCCGTCGGCAATGACGCGAGCGCCGCCGGGGTCGAAGGCGTGCTCGACCGATATGACGGTTCGAGCTACCTGCGCACCGATCTCACCTGTCCGTCGCTCACGCAGGCCGTCGACGGGCAGCCCATCTACGTGGTCTATTTCGGGCCCTTCGCCAACGATGGCGCCGCATGCGCGGCGATCGACGACGGCCCGGACGGTTCGTACGTGCGCCGCCTGAGCAACGACCTCGACCCGACGCATTCGGTGGTGTGCGACTGAGCCCGCCACGCCTCGGTGGGGAGTGGTCCCCATCGAAGCCCGCCGGTCGGGGCGTCACGATGTGGCGGTGCAGATCGGTTCGCCAACTGGCCCAGGTGAGTACCGGCTGGTCGCCGGAGCGGCGACTTCGCCGGGGCGCCGCCGCACCGCGAACGAGGACGCCCACCGTCTCGGTCGCACGGTGTGCGTCGTGGCCGACGGAATGGGTGGTCACGCTGCGGGCGATGTCGCCGCCGAGCTGGCGGTGAACACCGTCGTCGATGCCCTCGTCGGCAGGCCCATCTCGCCCGAGACGATCACGGGTGCGATCGCTTCGGCCGACGAGGCGATCCGGCTCCGAGGTGCCGCGATGCGGGCGCCGATGGGAACCACGTTGGTCGGTGTCGCACTCGCCACGGTCGACGGAGCGGTCGCACCGGTCGTGTTCCACACCGGCGACTCGCGCTGCTACCGGCTCCACGACGGCATCCTCGACCTGGTCACCCTCGACCACTCGGTGGTCCAACAACTCGTCGACGCCGGACGGCTTTCCCCGAGCGATGCAGCCGGCCACCCGCAGTCGAGCGTCGTCACTCGGGCGATCGGCATCGGTGACCGATTCGACGCCGACCTGGCCGTCCTCCCCGCAGGTGCATGCCGTGTCCTGCTGTGCACCGACGGCCTCTCCGATCAGCTGCCCGCACGCGCGATCGGGCGCGTTCTGGCCGGTCTCGCCGACCCGGCCGACGCCGCCCGTCGCCTCGTCGAGCTCACCCTCGCGGGCCCTGCGCGCGACAACGTGACGGCGGTCGTGATCGACGTGATCATCGACGGGAGCGTCGGGGCGGGTGCGACGATGCGTGACAATGAGCGGCGCGTCGACCAGCATGTGCGCGCCTCGTCAACCGGGAGCACCGTCCGATGACCAGCCTGCCTCACCCCGAGATCGACTTCTGCGGCTCCGTGATCGCGATCGATCGCGACCCGTTCGTGCTCGGTCGCGACGCCGACATGGTGATCGACGACGACAACCGCCACCTCCACCGGCACTTCCTGCGTCTCTCCAGCCAGCAGGGCATCTGGCTCCTCGCCAACGTCGGTTCCCAACTCAGCGCCACGGCATCCGATCGTGAGGGGCGACTCGAGGCGTACCTGGCTCCCGGCGCCGTCCTCCCGCTCGTGTTCGACGAGACGGTCGTGCGTTTCACTGCGGGGCCGACCACGTACGAGTTCGCGATCCGCCTCCCCGACCCGGCCTTCGTCACCGGGGTCGCCGAGCCCGGGGGGAGCGGCGACACCACCGTCGGGCGGGTCAGCATGACGCCCGATCAACTCCGTCTCATCCTCGCCCTCGCCGAACCGGTGCTCCGCGGTGACGGCCGCGCGCTCACCACCCTGCCGTCCAACGCCGAGGCGGCGCAGCGGCTCGACTGGAAGATCACCCGGTTCAACCGCAAGCTCGACAACGTCTGCCAGAAGCTCTCGGCGCATGGCGTGCGTGGGCTGCACGGCGGCCCTGGCCAGCTCGCTTCGAGCCGTCGGGCGCGCCTCGTCGAGTACGCGATTGCAGTGCGCATGATCGACCGTGACGATCTCGGACTCCTCGACATCGTGACCGCCGGCGACGACTCCGACGATTCCGACGACGTCGACGGCTGACCGCATCGGTCAGGATGTGCGTCATGGCTGCGGGGCCCTCCATCGACGGGTACGGCGAACTCGTTCGTATCGGACAAGGTGGCCTCGGCGACGTCTACCGCGCGATCCAACTCGCGTCCGGTGCCGACGTGGCGATCAAGATCCTGCGCGACGTCTCCGACACGTCGGTGGCGTGGCATCGCACGCGCCGTGAGCTCGCCGCCCTGCGCGCCCTGTCGGGACACTCGAACGTCGTCCAGATCGTCGACGTGCTCGAGCTGGAGCAGGGGCCCGCCCTGGTGATGGAGTTCGCGCCGGGTGGGTCGGTCGCCGACCTGCTCGACGCGCGAGGTGGCACGGCGTCGGTCGACGAGGTGGTGTTCGTCGGCCGCCAGGTGGCGGCCGCGCTGGTCTCGGCGCACGTGCGCGGCATCGTCCATCGCGACATCAAGCCGCAGAACCTGCTGATCGACGAAGCGGGCCAGGTGAAGCTGTGCGACTTCGGCATCGCCGCGCTCACCCGTGACGAGGAGTACGGCAGCCGCACCAACGCGATCTCGATGCGCTACGCGAGCCCGGAGGACCTCGAGCACGATCAGGACGTCGGGCCCGCCTCCGACGTCTACTCGCTCGGGGCGACCTTGCTCCACATGACGCACGGCGCCCCGCCGAGCCTCAAGGACCGGCTCGCACCCTGGACCCCGCCGGGGTCGACCGACGCAGCCACCGCAGCGCTCGACCGGGTGATCGCTCGGTGCCTGCACCCCAACCCGCTGATGCGGCCGACCGCCCAAGGTGTCGTCGATGCGCTCGATGGCCTTGCGCTCGGGGCCGGCGATCGCCGTGTCGATGCGCTCGACGTGCCGCTCATGGACGTTGCACGCGCCGAGCCCGACGAGCCCAGCGACCACACCGACGCGCCCGTCGAGCCCGTCGAGTCGGTCGAGCCCGTCGCCGAGACGGGCTGGGAGGCAACCGCTGTCTCGCCTCAGCCTCAGCCGCAGCCGCAGCCTCAGCCGCAGCCGACGGCGGGTCGGGCCGACCCGCCTCGGCCATCCCCTGCCGAGAGACGGCGGTATCCGATCGTCGTCGGTGCGGCCGTGCTCGGTTTCATCGTCGTCGCGGCGGTGCTCGCGTGGCCGCGCGACGTCGAAGCGCCTGTCGGATCCGGCGCGTCTTCGGTCGTGACGGGCCCGGTCCCCACCTCGTCGGTGCCGGCACCCACGGCCTCCGTCGGTGGAGTCCCGCTCGTCACCCTGCCCCGCCCGGCCGACCTCCCGTCGCTCGACACGCTCGACTGGACCGCCGGTGACATCGGCGACTGCCTCGTCCAGGTCGCCGGCGAGGAGTCGATGGCGGTGGTCGACTGCGCCGAACCACACGACCTGCAGCGGATCACGATCGGATCGGTCGACGACCTCGACCCCGTCGCCGGGGTCGATGAGTACGACCGTGCGATCGTCGAACCCGCGGTCACGGCGGCGTGCACCGCGGCGTTCGCCGGGTTCGTCGGGCGCGGGCTCGGCGCCAGCGAGCTCGGTCTGGCCCAGCGCCAACCGTCGGCCGAATCGTGGCAGGACGGGGACCGCACCTACGGCTGTTACCTCGGGGTGGTCGGGTTCCGGATCGCCGGCGACGCGCGCCGCAGCGGTTGGTGATGTCGCCCGGCGCGACGATGGCCCCGCCGGGGCGGGGCCATCGAATTCGGGTTGTGGTCGAGACCGGCGTCGATCCGGTGACCCCACGCTTTTCAGGCGTGTGCTCTGCCAACTGAGCTACTCGACCGTTGTGTGGCAACCGGTGCACTGTACCGGAGCCGGTTGCAGCAACGCCGCCCGGTTGGGCGGCGTTGCGAGCGGTCCCGACGGGGTTCGAACCCGCGACCTCCGGCTTGACAGGCCGGCGTGAACTCCACTTCACCACGGGACCTCGGACGGCCTTTCCGGCAGAAGCCGGTGCAGACCATATGAGCACCCCCAACGGGATTCGAACCCGTGCCGCCACCTTGAAAGGGTGGTGTCCTAGGCCACTAGACGATGGGGGCAGGAGCCTCGTCGCGTTGAGAGCGGAGAGGACCTTACCACCGACCCCGTTCGGTTCCACCAGCTGAATCCTGTCGCCGCACGCGATCTGGGCGATCATGTCGGCTTCCATGGCAACTCCCATGCCGATCGTGCGCCTGTTCTCCCCCCACCGGAAGATCCTCGCCCGGCCTGCTCGCCGCGTGCTGGCAGCGGTCGGGGTCGGCTACGTGCTCGGCATGTTCCCCACGGCCGATCTCGTGGCGCGGACCGCCGGCCGCGGCACCGACCTCCGCAACTCGGGGACGGGCAACCCAGGCGCGGCCAACGCACTGCAGGTGCTCGGCGCCCGCGCCGGGCTCGCCGTGATGGCCGGCGACATCGCCAAGGGTGCCGCCGCCTGTGCGATCGGCGGGGCGGTGGCAGGGCCGATCGGGGCGCACAGCGCAGGGAGCGCCTCGGTGATCGGGCACTGCTGGCCGGTGTGGAACGGGTTCCGGGGCGGCAAGGGGGTCGCTGCGAGCGTCGGCCAGTGCCTCGCCACGTTCCCGGCGTACTTCCCGATCGACGTCGCGGTCGCGGCGATCACCGCATCGAACCCGCGGTGGAAGCAGCGCGCGTTCACCGCCACCGTGGTGTCGTCGGCGTGCTGGGTGCTCGGCGGCGTGGTGTGGTGGCGGCGCGGGTGGGCGAACGCCTGGGGCCCGCGGCCCACCGCCGCCCTGCCGATCAGCTCGGCGGTCAGCAGCGCAGTGATCGTCCACCGGTTCGTTTTGGCCGCACGTCGACGCGCCGAACCGCCGGCGGGCGCGGTCGTGCAACAATCTCGGCCGTGAAGAGTCTCGGGCTCATTCTGAGCCTCCTGACGGCGACGGCCCGCCAACGCAACGTGAGGTTGCTCGTCGGTCTGCTCACCCTGTTCGTCACGCTGGTCACGCTGTACAGCGTCCTGTTCCACGTGCTGATGGACCGGGAGGGTCAGTCGCACAGCTGGCCGACGAGCGTGTACTGGACGCTCGTCACCATGACCACGCTCGGGTTCGGCGACATCACGTTCACGTCGGATGCCGGTCGCATGTTCTCCGTCGTGGTGCTGCTGTCCGGGTCGCTGTTCCTCCTCGTGCTGCTGCCGTTCACCTTCATCCAGTTCGTGTTCATTCCGTGGATGAGCCGGCGCGAGCAGGCGCGGGCCCCGCGCGAGCTGCCACCCGACACCAGGGACCATCTCGTGTTCACCGGACTCGGCCCGATCGAGGATGCGCTGATCCGGCGCGCCGAGCGGGCCGGGGTGCCGTACGTGGTGATGGTCGGCGACCTCGAGGAGGCGCTGCGCCTGCACGACCGCGGGTACTCGGTGATGGTCGGCGACCTCGACGACCCGAAGGCGTATCGGGCGGCCCGGGCCGAGCAGGCAGGCATGGTGGCAGCCACCCGGACCGACACCACGAACGCCAACATCACGTTCACGGTCCGCGAGATGTCCGACGCCGTGCCGATCGTCTCCACCGCGTCGAAGGCGGCGTCGGTCGACATCCTCGAGCTCGCCGGTGCCGACGTCGTGCTCCAGCTCGGCGACATGCTCGGCGACGCGATGGCGGCCCGCACGCTCGCACCCGACGGGCGGAGCCACTCGATCGGTGAGTTCGCCGGCATCCAGATCGCCCAGGCGCGCGTCGCCGGGACCGATCTCGTCGGCAGGACCCTCTCGGAGGCGGGCCTGCGCTCGCGGCTCGGCGTGGGCATCATCGGCGTGTGGGAGCACGGCGAGTTCGAGATCGCCGGGCCGGAGACGCTGCTCGGCGTGGGCTCGGTGCTGATCCTCGCCGCAGAGCCCGACGCGATCGAACGCTACGACCGCGCCTACGGCACCGGATCCACCGACGCCGAGCGCGTGGTGGTGATCGGTGGCGGTCGCGTCGGCCGCGCCGCTGCGCGTGCGGTGATCGCGCACGGGGGGCGGGCGGTGATCGTCGAGCAGCAATCCGAGCGGATCCGCGACCCCGAGCTGTACGTGCTCGGCGACGCGGCCGATCTCGACGTCCTCGTGAAGGCGGGCGTACGCGAGGCGACCGCGGTGCTGATCACCACCCACGACGACGACGTCAACATCTACCTCGCGATCTACATCCGTCGGCTGCGGCCCGACGTGCGCATCGTCGGGCGCGCCAACCTCGACCGCAACGTGTCGACGCTCTACCGGGCCGGTGCCGACGACGTGCTCTCGTACGCCGCCACGGGCGCCACTGCGATCTGGAACCACTTCTCCGCCAACGACACCCTGCTCGTCGCCGAGGGGCTGAATGTGTTCCAGGTGGACGTGCCACCCAGCCTGGTCGGCACCACGTTGGCCAGGAGCGGGATCCGACGGACCACGGGCTGCAACGTGGTGGCGATCGAACAGGACGGCGTGGTGCACGCCAACCCGAGCGGCACGATGCCGCTCGTGTCGGGGGCGCATCTCGTGCTGATCGCCGACGAGGAGGGTGAGGCACGGTTCGCCGAGGTGCACCCTCCGGCGGGGCGGTTCCGGCGTGCCGTGATGCGCCAGACGGAACGGGTGGGCGCGCCGTGAGCGCCCCGCGGATCGGCATCGTCACCGACTCGAACAGCCAGATCACGCCCGAGTTGGCTGAGCGTTTCGGCGTGAGCGTGGTCCCGCTCACCGTCACCGTCGACGGCGTCGACTACGCGGAGGGGGTCGACCTCGACGCCGACGGCTTCTACGCCTGCTTCGCGCCCGGGGTGACGCCCGTGGTGGGCACCAGCCAACCGTCGCCGGGGCGGTTCGCCGCGGCGTACGCGGGGCTCGCCGCGGCCGGCTGCACCGAGATCGTGTCGATCCACATCGGGGAGGCGATGTCGGGCACGATCGGCAGCGCCACCGTCGCCGCCACCGGTGCGCCGATCCCGGTCCACCTGATCGACACCGGTTCGGCGAGCTTCGGGGTGAGCGCGTGCGTGTGGGCGGCCGCTGCCGCGATCGCCGCCGGTGGCGACGCGGAGGGAGCGCGGGCCGCTGTCGCCGAGCTCGTGCCGCGCATCGGCACCGCGTTCATGATCGGTGTGCCGAGCCTGACCGAACGGGGTGGGCGCGCCGCGGGGGTCGAGCTCGACGGCGACGGCGTGCCCGTTCTGGTGATGAGCGGTGGCCACCTCGACGTGCTCGCCCGGGTGTCGACCGTCGATGACACGGTCGACGTGATGGCCGGCTACGCGGCCGGCTGGGGTGACCACGTGACGGTGGCGATCGGCGTGGCCGACGAGCCCAGCCGTGATCTGGCCGGCCGGCTGCGCGCCGCCGTGGAGGGCCTGCCCCAGGTGGACGGCGTGGTCGAGTACCGGGTGGGGCCGTCAGTGGGCGCCCACACGGGGCCGGGCACGTTCGGGCTGTTCGTGTTCCCGACGCCCGGGTGAGGCGTCATCGGCGCGGCGTCAGGCCCGCGACAGGGCCTGGACCGTGTGCTCGAGCAGCCAGCTGAGGTAGGCGTACAGGTGGTACTCGGCCGAGCCCTCGAGGCCCGGGGTGACCTCGTCTTCGGCGGGGTCGTCGCTGACGCCGAGCATCGTGCCGAGCACGAGCCGGATCGAGTTGATCGACTGCATGAACGCGATCAGGCGCCCTTCGTCGACCCGGCCGTCGCCGCCGAGCGCGTCGTCGACGAGCTGCATCGCCGCCAGCTTCGACTCGACGAGCTCCTCGCGCATGAGGCGCTGGTACTCGGCCTCGGCCTCCGGATCGTCGGCGTAGACCACCGGGAACAAGCGCACGAGCAGGAGGCGCGCCCCGCTGTCCGGAGCGTCCTCGCTGAGAATCGCCCGCAGGTCACCGAGCAGACGCCGGATCAACTCGGACTCCTCGGCGCCGATGTCGATCACGAACCCGTCGCCGTCGCTGCGGATCGGGCCGCTGTTGCGGCGACGCCTCATCGGAACGGCCTCTCGCTCATTCGTGCTCGCCGCCGTCTTTCTGCATCGTCGCCCACAACCCGTGCTCGTGCAGGCGGAACACGTGCATCTCGGCCTGCTCACGGTTGCCGTTGGCAACGACGGCCCGGCCCTTGTGGTGCACGTCGAGCATCAGCTCGGTGGCCTTCTCGAGCGAGTAGCCGAACAGCTTCTGGAGCACGTAGGTGACGTAGCTCATCAGGTTGACCGGGTCGTTCCAGACCAGGACGATCCACGGGTTGTCGGTCGCCGTCGACTCGGCCTGATCGGGCTCCTCGACCCGGGTCGGCTGCAGCGTCGTCGGCACCGCCCCATTGTGCCCGGGCGGGTGCCGTCGGCGACGCCACGACGGTTGCTTCCGTCACGTTCTGCGTGAGATACCCCGCTCGCTGTTGGCCGCCTCGTCGGCGCCACCGTACGATGGCAGGAATGTCCGTCGGCAGCCGCCCTCTCGTGCCCTCGCGGCTCGCCCCCGGTGGCGTCGCCCACGGGTCACGGCGCACGGCAACCACGACGGTCGGCGCCTATGTGGCGCTCACCAAGCCGCGGATCATCGAGCTGCTGCTGATCACCACCGTGCCCACCATGGTGCTCGCCGAGGGGGGCTGGCCCTCCACCTGGCTCGTCATCGTCACCCTGATCGGCGGCACCCTCGCCGCCGGCGGCGCCAATGCGATCAACATGTACGTCGATCGCGACATCGACAGCCTGATGGAGCGCACCCGGAACCGGCCGCTCGTCACCGGCGTGATCGCCCCCCGCAACGCGCTCATCTTCGCGGTGGCGCTCGAGGTGGTGGCGTTCGCCGTGCTGTGGGCGGGGGCCAACCTGCTGTCGGCCGTGCTGGCGCTGTCGGCGACCGCGTTCTACGTCGGGGTGTACACGCTGTGGTTGAAGCGCACGAGCCGTCAGAACATCGTGATCGGTGGCGCCGCTGGCGCCGTGCCGGTGCTGGTGGGCTGGGCGGCGGTGCAGAACTCGCTGGCGTGGGCGCCGTTCGTGCTGTTCGCGGCGATGTTCTTCTGGACGCCGCCGCACTTCTGGGCGCTGGCGATCAAGTACGCCGACGACTACCGCGCCGCCAACGTCCCGATGCTCCCGGCCGTCGTGCCGTTCGAGCACGCCGTGCGCCAGATGATCGGCCACACGCTGGCGATGGTGGCGTGCACGCTGATCCTGGTTCCGGTGGCCGATCTCGGTGTGCTGTACACCGTCGCCGCCGTGGTGCTCGGTGCGATCTTCATCGCCGCCACCATCTGGCTGTCGCAGCGGCCCACCGCCGCCAACTCGATGCGGGTGTTCGGCTACTCGATCACCTACGTCACCCTGCTCTTCCTGGCGATGACCGTCGACGTCCTGCTCTGACGATGCCAGCCTGGGTCTGCTGCACCTTCCGGTGACACCTGATCGAACCTGCCCGAGGGCTGGTTCACGGCGTCAGGTTTGGGGGCCGGGTAGGCTGGAGCGGTGGAGCGCATGGTCACGGTCAGGCGGTTGTCGGAGCCTGATGAACCTTGGCGTTACTGGGTGACGCGGCCGATGGCGGAGCGGTTGGCGATGGTCGAGGAGCTTCGACGGGAGCATCATGGGTGGACCGATGGAGCTGAACCGCGACTTCAGCGAGTTCATCGCGTGCTTCATCGATCGTGACGTCCGGTTCCTGATCGTCGGGGGCTACGCCGTTGCGGCGCATGGCCATCCGCGCTACACGAAGGATCTCGATGTGTGGGTGCGGGTCGACCCGGACAACGCCAGTCGGATCATCGAAGCGTTGGGTGATTTCGGGTTCGGTGGTCTCGGGTTGGCCGTCGAGGACTTCCTTGCCGATGACGTGGTGGTCCAGCTGGGTCGTGAGCCTCAGCGGATCGATCTGCTGACGTTCGTGAGCGGGGTCGAGTTTGACGACGCGTACGAGCATCGGGTGCTGGTGCGGATCGGCGATGTCGAGGTGCCCGTGATCGGGCGCGCCGAACTTCGCCGCAACAAGCTCGCGACCGGTCGCCTGAGGGATCTGGCCGACATCGAGGACCTCGGCCTGGGGTCGGCCGACTCGGAGCCCGAATCGCCACCGCCGGGGAATCACTGACCACAGCACCGGCGGGCCAGGGTGACCGCCCCTTGGGCCGAGCCGACAGCGGCGACGTCCTTCACGCCCCCGACCTCACCCACCTCAACAACCGCTGCCCCCCTCGGCCGTCGGGTGGGTGCGACACCGGGCTGCCTGTCGGTGTTTCACTTGTGTGATGCCGACGATCAAGCAGCGGATCACCATCACGGCGACCGGTGACCTCGAGCAGATCCTCGCAGTCGAGCAGCGGTTGCATCCGGAGCTCAGCCCGTCCGCCTTGGTGACGATGTTGATTCGCCGTGGTCATGAGGCGATGAGTGATCGACCCCGTCGGGAGCTCGTGGAAGCGTTGGCAGGTGGGGAGCACTACCCGGACCGCTCCCGCGAGGCGCTGAGCGACGAGTGGCCGAGTTGATCGCCGTCGACGCGAGCGTGCTCATCGGCTGGCTCGACGACCGAGACGCCCACCACGTCGAAGCGATCGACGTGCTGTCGTCGGTCGAGCGGTTCGTCGTGCATCCGTTGACGTTGGCCGACGTCCTGGTGCACCCGGCGCGCAGCGGACGTGAGAGCGACGTCGTCGCTCGCTTGGAGGCGATCGGGATGATGGTGTCGAGCCGCCCCCTCGACCCGTTGGCACTGGCGAGGCTCCGGGTGGCGACCGGCTTGAAGATGCCCGATTGCGTCGTCCTCGCGTGCGCGCAGGCGCACGGTCTCGACGTCGCGACGTTCGACGACGCGCTCCGGCTGGCGGCAGAAGCGGGCGAGACCGTCTGATGAGGGGCGCTCGATGATGTGAGAGTGCCGATGATGCGTGTGGTGTTGGCGTGCTGCGCCGTGGTGGTCGTGACTGCCGGGTGTGGCGGGCTCGATCCCGCGGTCGAGGAGTCGGTGGTGTTCATGGCGGTGCGTCCGGGCGAGTTCGTCGTCGAGGACTCGTCGCTGTCGACGATGCTGCGTGGGGAGCGACGTTTGACGGAGCGGGACGTGGCGGGGGCGGCGTGTCATTCGTTGCTCGGCCATGCCGGCGACTGGTCGGTCGGCCCCGAGTTGGTGGTGTCGTCGCGGACCGACTTGGTGCGGGCGGCGGAGATCGTGGTGTCCGGGGAGGTCAGTCGCGAGAACGTCGAGCGGATCGAGTCGCTGTGGTTCGAGCAGGGCGACGAGTTCGACGTCGAGCAGGTGGCGCGGCGGGCCCGTGTGGAGGTGGCGGTGGCGGAGAAGTATGTGCGTCTGCGGGCCGAGCCGCCGTCGGACGATGCGCTCGACCGGTTCGCGGTGTATGTGCAGAACGAGACTCTGACTGTGCAACGACTCGTCGTGGTGGACGCCGCCCGCCTCGAATCGGTCGACTTCGAGGGCTTGCCGGGCCAGTACTCGACTGTCGAGTACCAGGTCGCCGGCTCGACCGACACCGCGTCGATCGAGAAGTCCGACTGCGCCCGACTGCTCACCGGGGACGACAACGCATGACGGCGTCGCAACAGCCGGAGTCGGCGGGGTAGGCGGCGATGGCGCTTGTCGTAGGTGTCGGGTTCATCGCCCAGGGTGTTGCGGCACTCTTCGCCTCTTGCCACCCGAAGCCGGACACGACTCGTGGCGTCCGTCCGGGCTGTCACTTCGTGAGGATGTCTCGGTTCCGGCTCGATCGTGGCGGCGCCTGGCAATACGCCGAAGTGTGCGTAGCGACGCCCGTTCATGGCGGTGCGGTCGTTCAGCGCGTGGTCGCAGGACTGGACGACGAGTACAACGCTCACCCGTACGGAATCGTGCCGTGACGGGTGCGGTGGCAGTTTTGATCCTGGCGGTGGTGACAGCCGCGCTTGCCGACTGGTCGCGCCGATACAGAAGGCGTTACGAGGGGAACGCCCGAGGCTGACACCGCCGTCGGCATCAAGTACGGCTTGCTCCACGTGCTCCTGTTCCCACTCGCAGGCGTCTTCGCTGTGGTGGCGCTCGTGATGGTGATCGACTCGCTGGTTGATCGCGGCGACAGCGGTACCGATCGTGAGGACGGATGCGCCACCGTCGACGTTGCACTGAGGTGGTTGTCGTCCGACGGCTCGGCAGACCGCGAGTTCGGGGTCGTCGTCGCAACCGAGGTGTGGGATCGGGCGGGCACCGACGACGAATACAGCATTCGCCTCCGGCGGGAGTGCCCGGTCGAGGTGATGACGATGCTCGACGAGGCTGGGCTGCCGTTCAACCCATGAACGAGTGGAACTACGCCAACCAGCCTGACCGGGCTCCGGGCCAGGAAGCCGCGCGCGTACGCTGCGCGGCATGCTGAGCCCTGGTACTCGCATCCCCCTGGCTCAGGTCCTGGGAGTCGAAGAAGACCTCCTCGACGACGACGGTGAACTCAGTGTCGTGCGGTATCAGCGCGTCGTACGGTCGCGGTTGCGAGCGTGGTGGAGGGCGGGCGGGTCGTTGGCACTCGGTATGGCCATGCTCCTGCTCGCGCGCAACGTCAACGACGGCTCCGTGGCGACGTGGTTGACCGTGCTCGTCGTGATCATCGTCGCCGGCGCGATCGTTGGGCAGGTCCGGATACGTCTGCACACCGATGGCGGCTTTCGACGGTTGTGTTTCGTGGAGGCTCGACAGGACGCGATCGGCGGAAGCGTGCTGACCGCATCGAGTTCGGCGAAAGGGGCGGCTTCGCTTGTCGCACTTCCGGCCGGTCGCGGTTTGGCGTTGATCGGCAACTCCTCACTCGCTCTGCGTGACGCCGGTATCCACATCGAGATCGAGTGCTCGCCGCGTGGAAGCGTGTGCTCGGTCCGTCTTTCCCGAGACGGCCGCGAGGACCGCCTCGACGCCTGGGGCAGACTCCCGCTGTCGGCTCGATGAGGGGCGGCGGGCGGGCGGGTCAGGGGGCGGTCCAGAGCTGGGTGTCGGGGTGGAACTGGCTCCAGGCGAACCAGAACGCTTCGTGGGCGGCGACCTCCTCGTCGTCGACGACGGCGATGAAGCCGCCACCGTCGCGGCGGAGGCGGACACCGTCGAACTCGACCTCGTCACCGTCGAGCATCGCGGAGCGGACCTGCTGGGTCGGGAACGCGATCGTGGTCCCGTCGTCGAGCACCACACCGACCACGGCCGCCTGCACCCCGAGGCGCGGGTCGACGTCGCCGACCGGGAAGATCGGCCCGTCGTCGTCACGACCGCCGAGCGGATCCGCTTCATAAGTGCGACCGATCCCACCGTCCTCCGCGACGATTGTCGTGTTCGGGTGCGCCTCCTTCCACTCGCCCCACGTCGACACCGACACCGAGTTCTGCTCGAGCGCCACCCCGGCTTCGCGTAGCGGCCCGCTCACCGCCTCACCGGTGAACGTGTCGAACACCGAGCTGGTGACGAGGTCGTACATCACCTTGTTGGAGCGCGACAGCAGACCCGAGGTGCGCAGGATCGGGACCTCGACGCCGGCGGGCACCTCGTCGGCGAAGAACGCCTGAGCCGACCCGCACAGGGTGCAGTACGGGATGCCGAACCGGCGACCGCCGATCGTGATGTTCACCATCTCGTGGATCTCCATCACGTTCTTCGGGAACGCGACCGCCTCGTCGCCCTCGGTCACACCGAAGACGATCGCATCGTCGGGGTAGTAGTCGCCCTCGTCTGCCGGCACGAGCGTCGGATCGTCGAGGGCGGGGATGCAGCCGCGGGCGCCGCAGCGGTCGGTCGCACCGAGCGGCCGATCGTCGATGAACACGCCGCCCCAGCTCACCCACCGCCAATCGATCTCGGCATCGGGGTCGTCGAAGAACGGCGCCCAGCCGGGCTCGACGATCGTGAACAGTTCGCCCTTCAGTCGCTGGTAGTCGGGCGGTGCGGGCGTGTCCCACGCGATGAGCAGGTTGGTGACCGCGTTCCAGGGGCTGGCGCCGCCGTCCCCGAGGTCGTCGGCGTCGACGCCCGTCAACGACTCGAACCCGTCGACCAGCGCGGTCGCCTCCGGGCTCGGCCCGGCGAAGCGGAGCAGGTCGCTGATCAGCCAGGCGTGGCGGGCGTCGCCGACGGCGGCGAACTCACTGATGAGACCGGGGGTGAGCAGACCGGTCGGGATGGTCTCGAGGATCTCGTCGAACGCCGCGGTCGCGGCGTCGTTGGGCCCCGTCGGTACGTCGGGAGCGGGCGGGACGGCCGCAGTCGGTACGGGCGTGGCCGGCCCCTGGACGGCCCCGCCGCCCTGCTCCGACTTGCCGCTGCTGCAGCCGGCGAGAACGAGCGCTCCGACGGCGATGGTGGTGGCGATCCGGCGCATGGCCGAACGGTACGACCGGCGCGCTCGGCGGGACCTGCGAGCCGGACCGTGTTCGCGCAACGTTTCGCACTCGTTGCCACCCGGCGAGTCGATGATGTCGCAGTCGCAGGAGGGGTTACGGGCATCGGACGACATCGATCATCGGGTTACTGAGGTTGCTGTACAGCCGGTACGAACCGGGTTCGACATCGATAACGCGATACTCGCTGGTGTCCTGGAACTCGATCTCGGGGTCGATCGGCTGCCTGTATTCTCCAGGTTGGCGGTCGGGGTCGAGTGCGTAACTCGGTTCGGCGCCATCCTCGAGGAGATACAAGGATTTCACGCTGCGAACAATGGCGGCGAGGTTGTAGGTGGGATCATCGGTGACGGCGACGAACACCTGGCCGGTGCCGGTGATGTCGAACGGCGCTGACGGCTCCCCGCTGTTCGGTAGCCGAGCATTGAGGATCGTCTCCCGCTCGTTGACATCGCACGCGGTGGGTCCGTCATATCTCGATGCGCAACCAGCAGCGGCCGTGGTGCACAGGATCGAGCCGACCGCGGCGCGCAGCAGCTTCGGTGTTGCCGATCGTCCGCTCGAAGGGAGATCAACAGGGCGGTTCGAGGTGGTCAAGGGAGTTCGAGTTGTGGGGCTAGGGGGTAGCTGCGCAGGGTGGCGACGCCAGTCACGTTGTGGGCGATGAGCGTGCCGCGGATGGGGACCGAACCGGAGACGGTCACGGCTGCGTTGGGGGCGAGGATCGTGCCTTCCCATGCGACGCTGGGTCCGATGGTGAGGGTGGTTGCGTCGGGGAAGACCCAGAGTAGGCGGCTTCGGAGTTCGCGATCTTGGGTGTTGGTGGGTGTGTCGCTGAGCTGTTGGTGGCTGCCGCTTTTCCAAAGGCTGTCTTGGAGGGCGTCGGTCGTTGCTGTGGCGTCGACCGCCGCGGGCGCTTGGGCGATCGTACCGTTCGGTGCCCACACGGTCGGGGTGCGCGTGGTGGCGTAGGTGATCGAACCTTTCGCGGCGGTGCCGTTGGTGGCGTTGAGTGCTGCGCCGACCATGAGATCGACTCGTGCCCCGTTCACGGGCAGTTGCGTGCCGACGGATCACGATGACAGATTCGTGGCCGCGCCGGTGAACGCGCGGCCACCGATATCGCTGTTCGCCACTGTCAAGCTCGAACGGGTCGCGACGTTGGAGTCGGTGAGCACGTACCACGCGCTGTCGCCAGCGGTCGTGACGGCTCTGCGGAGCTGCGTGGCCGCGCCGCCGTAGTCCGCGGCTGCTTCGAGCTGTTGTGCTGATGCGAGGAATCCGGTTGCTTGCTCGATCTTGCTCGATCTTGCTTGCGTGAGGACCTGCGGCGGATTGGACAGCGTCTTCTGCGACCTCGCCGTTGTCACACCCCCCTGTCAGACTGATCACATGGAGTTCGAACTGGTGATCGAGCAGATGCGGCGGGTCGATGCCGTGCGCGGCGACGCCGGGGCCGACGCGGGGTCGATCGAGGTCGGGTTGCGGGCGTCGTCCGAGTTGCGGGCGTGGCTGGCAGCGGCCGACGCCGCCATGATCGAGCGGCTCCGCCCGCAGGTGTCGTTCCCCGAGCGCACCATCGCCGAGTGCACCCGCACGTCGCTCGGCGAGGCCCTGAAGGCCACCGAGCGCGCCGCCACCCTCGCCGCACTGCCCGAGTTCGCCGCGGCCCTCTCCGCCGCCACCATCACCGCCGCCCACGTCGATGCCATCACCAACACGGCCAAGGCGATCGAGGGCCCGGCGCGCAACGAGCTCATCGAGCGGGTTCGGTCGCTGGTCGCCGTCGCCGCAGCGGCGACCGTGCGCCAGTTCCGCAACCGGCTCGATCTCGAACGGCGAGCTGTCGAGCGCGACGACGGCACCAGTCGGCTCGAACGGCAGCAGCGGGCGGTGTCCCACCGCAGCTGGACAGACGCCGAGGGGATGTACTGCTACGCCGGCCGTCTCGATCCGCTCACCGGCGTCGCGTTCGACGCACGGGTGCAGGCCCAGATCGAGGCGCTGTTCGCGCAGCAGACCCCTGCCACCTGCCCCACCGATCCGGTCCTCAAGCAGCGACACCTCGCAGCCCTCGCCGTGGTGGCGCTGGTCACCGGGCAGGGTCGCACCGCCCGCTCCGGTCGTCCCGACCACGTGGTGGTCGTCGATGCGTCACAGTCCGACGGCGCGGGTGGCCCCGCGGTCGACTGGGGGATCCCCGTCGAGGTGCCGCTCCGGGTCCTCGCCCACCTGATGGGGTCCGACCAGGTCGACGTCAACACCGTCGTGGTCCGCAACGGCGTGGTCCTCCACGCACCGGGTGCGCTCGACCTCGGTCGCACCACCCGCCTCGCCAACCGCGCCCAGCGCCGGGCCCTCAACGCCCTGTACGCCACCTGCTCGATCCCCGGGTGCGAGGTCCACTACCGCCACACCAAGCTCCACCACGTCCACGAGTGGGAGCACGGCGGCCGCACCGCCCTCGCGAACCTCCTGCCGGTCTGCCCGCACCACCACGCCATGCTCCACCGGGAGCGATGGCAGCTGGTGCTCGGCCCCAACCGCGAGCTCACCATCACGATGCCCGACGGCGCCGTCCTCTCCACCGGCCCACCGAGTCGCAAGGCGGCGGCGTGATGCCGCCCGAAGCCGCACCCCTCGACCGGGCACCTCGTCGCGTGCCCGGTCCAGCCAGGATCGCATGGCCGGTCGACGGCCGTCGTTCCCCGACGCTGCTCGCTCGCGCCACCCACGTCCCGTTCGCGGCGATGTCGCGCTCGTTCGTGCCCGTCGTGGGTGCCGGCGTCAGCGCGGGAACACCGACCCCGATCCGGCGTCGTCGTCGCGTGTCCGTGGAAGTGTCCCAGCGCGGTCCGGTCGTGCATGATCCCGACATGACCGTTGACGAGTACCTCGCATCGCTCGCGATCGGGCCCGACGTCGTCGCCCGGCGGTTGGACGAGCTCCGGGCGCACGTCACTGCCGAGGTCGAGGCGGTCGAGGCGGCGGTCGCGGCCGGGAGCCCGGTGATCCCCGAGATCGACATGGCCGAGGTGCTGGCCGGGACCGTCCCCCCGCCCACGATCGCGGCCGTCCACCGCCGGGGATGCGCGGTGGTCCGCGGCACCTTCGAGCGGGCCGAGGCCGAAGCCTGGGACGCCGAGATCGCCGACTACGTGTCGCGCAACGCCTTCCGCGAGCGGTTCGAGGCCCACAACGCCGAGGCGGCCACCGGGTCGCGGATCTGGGGCGTCTACTGGTCCCGCCCCCAGGTGGCCGCCCGCCAGCACCCGAACATGGTCGCCGCCCGTCGGTTCCTCAACCGGCTCTGGACCCTCGATACGCCGGGCGGGCCGGGCGGTGCGTGGTTCGACCCCGACACCGACATCGGCTACCCCGATCGGGTCCGCCGGCGCGAACCCGGGGCCGACTCCCTGGGGCTCGGTATGCACGTCGACACCCCGGCCATCGGCGGCTGGACGATCCTCGAGAACCAGCGTGTGTTCGCGCCACTCCTCACGGGCGGCATCGACGCCTTCGATCCGTGGAACCCGGCCTACCGGACCGTGCTGCCCGTCGAGTCGCCCGTCGGCTGCTCGGTCTTCCGCACGTTCCAGGGCTGGACGGCGCTCTCCGAGATGGAACCCGACGACGGGGTGCTCCATCTGGTCCCGATCCCGCTCGCCGTGGCGTACCGGTTCGTGGTCGGGCTCGCCGGCGAGCTCGGCCTCGACGGCGAACCGACGCCCGCTCCCCGGAGCGACCACGGCGACGAGCTCCTCGCCCGGGCGTTGGTGCCGATCCCGGCGGTCGTTCCGGGCGACACCGTGTGGTGGCACGGCGACGTCTTCCACTCGGTCGCCGACGCGACGAACGACGTCAGGTGGGGCAACGTCATGTACATCGGTGCCTCGCCGTGGTGCGAACGCAACGCTGCGTATCAGGCCGACCACCTGGAGCGATTCCGCCGGGGCGCCAGCCCGCGTGATTTCCCTCCGGAGGACTTCGAGGTCGAGTTCGTCGGCCGGGCCACCGTCGACGACCTCACCGGCACGGGCCGGGCCCAGTTCGGGCTCGCCGGATGAGCGCCGGATGAGCCCGACGTCACGGTCGAGCGGCTCATGAGCGCGGGCGGAGGATTTCCACTCGCGCCCAACGTGCCCAGTAGTGTTCGGTCGGTAGTGTCGCGTCGACTCGCGAGCCGTTGCCAGCAACGTTGAAGGAAACACCTACGTCCCATGACGACGATCGAAACCCACGCAGACGCAGCCGGTGAATCGGTCGTGGCGTCGTTCTTCGCCGGTCTGGCCTCTTGGGCGACGACCGCCGATCACAAGAAGATCGGCCGGATCTACCTGGGGTTCGGCCTGCTCGGCCTGCTCGGAGCGACCGTCATCAGCGCCCTGCTGGGTCTCGAACGTGCCGCCGAGTCCGCCGCGCTCCAGCGCGACACGCTGGTCCAGCTGTTCCAAGCCCAGCGGGTCTCTCTGGTCTTCGCCGGTGTCATCCCGCTGGCGCTCGGGCTCGCGATCGCCGTCGTCCCCCTCCAGCTGGGTGCCCGCCAGATCGCCTTCCCGCGCCTGGCGCTCACGGGTTGCTACGCGTGGCTCGGCGGCCTGGTGCTGACGTTCACGGCGCTCGGTCGCAACGGGGGCGTCGGTGGCGGCACGCCCGACGCCGTCGACCTGTTCCTCGCCGGGCACGGCCTCATGATCCTCGGTCTGCTGGCGTCGGCCGGATCGGTCGCGGTGACGGTGCTCACCACCCGTGCGCCCGGCATGACCATGTGGCGTGTTCCCCTGTTCTCGTGGTCGGCGCTCGTCAGCGCGATCGGCGCCGTGGTGGCGCTGCCCGTCGCGTTCGGGGCGATCATCTACGTATTCATCGATCATCGCCTGGGCACCCAGTTGAACTTCGGTGGCGCCGAGGGCATCGGCCCGTGGATCGGCTGGATCTTCTCGGTTCCGATGGTCATCGTGTTCGCGATCCCGGCCGTCGGCGTCGCCGCCGAACTGATGCCGGTCACGTTCAAGGCCCGCCAGCCGCTCCGTGGGGTCCTCTTCACCGGGATCGCCTTCGTCGGGTTCGCTGCGTTCGCCGCCGTCACGACGCAGTCGTTCGTCACGTCGCCCGACAACATCGCCACGATGGTCAGCCTCGACAGCGATCAGACCTTCGGCGCGTTCCTCGGCGATCTGCTGCCCTTCCTGACGCTGGTCGGCGTTCCGGTGCTCGGCCTGCTGATGGTGATGGGTCTCGGTGGTCTCACCGCCAAGTCCGGCATGGCTCACGGCCGCCCGCAGATCACGGCTGCGTTCCTGTTCTCCTTCCTCGGGATGGGGATGGTGTTCGTCGGTGTCGTCGGCACCTTCTTGATGGGCATCGCCGACCTCGAGATCGCCGGGACAGCAATGGAGGAAGGTGCCGTGCTGTACGTCGTCTACGGCGCTGCGATGGGCGTCATGGGTGGTATCGCGTTCTGGGCGCCCAAGCTGTGGGGTCGCACCCTCCCCGAGAAGCTCGTGCTGCCGCTCGTCCTGCTGGCGCTGGGCGGCACGGTCCTCGCGTCGCTGCCGCTCTACATCGCCGGCTTCCTCGGTCAGGCAGGCGGCATCCCGGCGAGCGATCCCGATCTCGAAACGGTCCTGTCGCTCGACTACGCAGGGAGCGCCTCGCTCTGGAACGTGCTGTCGATGATCGGCAGCATCCTGATGCTCGTCGCCGTGCTGGCGTTCGTCGGCCTCATGATGAAGACGTTCGTCGGTGCCGGCGCCCGTGCGGCCGACAACCCGTTCGGTGGCCACACCATCGAGTGGAGCAGGCCGTCGCCGGCCCCCGCCTCGAACTTCGAGCACGTCCCGACGGTGGCGTCCGCCACGCCGGTGTTCGACATGACCCATGAAGGGAGCCGGTCGTGACGATGGCACTGCCCGCTGCTGCGCCGCCGGCGCCCCGTCGCCAGCTGCTGGTCGGCACGGCGCTCGCGTGCGTCGCCGGCACCATGCTCATCGGCGGCATGCTCGCCGTGTTCGCGCTCCTGCGTGAGCGCTTCCTCGACGCCAACCCGGAGGGTCGTTTCCCGGTCGACTACATCATCACCGAGGTCGCGTCGAACGTGATGCTGATGACCCTGTGGTCGCTGTGCGTGTTCGCCCAGTGGGCGGTGTACTCCGGCAAGCGTGACGACCGGGCGCACACGGCGCTGGCCCTCGGGATCGTCGGCCTGCTCGCGATCGCCTTCATCAACGGTCAGGCGTTCGTCTGGTACACGATGGGTGTCCCGATCGCCGCCGACTACTACGGGCCGCTGTTCTATGCCGTGACCGGCACGATGACCGCACTCGTCGCCGCCGGACTCGTCTACACCGTCGTCGCCTCGTTCCGAGCCCTCGGCGGCCGCCTCGGCGAGGTCGAGGTCCTGTCCGCCCACGCCCTGTACTGGTACTTCATCGCCGCTGCCTACAGCGCGGTGTGGTTCCTCGTCTACGTCACCAAGTGAGCGCACCAGCACGATGATCACCACCGGTTCGAAACTCCTCGTCGGATCCGCCGTCGCGGCCGGGTTGCTCGCCCTCATCTATGGCGTGGCGAACGGCGGCGCCCTCGGCACGATCGGCCTCATCTCGGCAGCTGCCGGACTGGCGCTGCTCGCCGGGATCAGCACGTACGGCCGCGACGCCAACGTCTCGGCGATGGACACCGACGCGTTCGAGAGCTCGGCTGCCGCCCAGGCGAGCGCCACCCCCAGCCTCTGGCCGTTGCTGATCGCCGTCGGCGCGACGGCGATGGCGCTCGGGCTCGCATCGCTCCCGGCCCTGTTCATCCTCGGAGCGATCATCGTCACCGCCGGCGCCCTCGAGTGGCTCGTGCAGGGGTGGAGTGAGCGGGCGTCCGCCGAGCGTGGCTACAACAGCCACGCCCGGAACTTCCTCATCGATCCGCTCGAGATCCCGATCGCTGCCGCGATCGTGTTCGGGATCGTGGCCTACTCGTTCAGCCGGGTGATGCTCGGCCTGCCGTCGAAGTCGTCGACCGTGATCGGGTTCTCGATCGTCTCTGCCCTCGTGCTCGCCATCGGAGCGGTCGTCGGGGTCAAGCGGGGCGCTTCCAAGACGGCGCTCACCGGGACGTTCGGCCTCGCCACGGTGGCCCTGATCGCCGGCGGCACGGTCGCCGGGGTCAACGGCGAACGTGAGATCGAGGTGCACAAGACCACGGCGTACTACGCGGCTCGTGGCGAGTGCGGCGCCGAAGAGGTGTCGGCCGACGAGAAGGCCAGCCAGACGGTGGCCGGCAAGTCGAACGTCGCCGCCGAGGTCATCTTCGACGGCACCACCCTCACCTGGACCGCACCGGGCTTCGTCCCCACGGTCGAAGGCGCCGCACCGCTCACCCTGCCCCGCTCGAACCCGAACAATGTGATGTTCCGCAACGAGTCGGGCGGCGAGGCGCGGCTCGTGATCGGCATGAACCCCCGTCTCGACGACAACGGCCAGCCCGTCGGCCCCGAGCAGATCTGCACCGCCCTCGCCAAGGAGGGTGGCGTCCAGTTCCTCACCCTGATCTTCGACCTGCCGAGCTTCGCCACCGACGAGGGCTACGAGTTCGCCGTGCCCGGCACGGATGCCACGCTCGAAGTGGTCGTCCCGTGAATTCGTGGGATACCTTGCACACACCGCAGAAAGTACGGACTTCGTTGATGTCTGAGCGACCCTCCACCCCCCGGCGCCTCGCCCACGCAGCCCGCCTCGCCCTCCTGGGCGCCGGCGCGCTCGCGATCTCCGCATGCGCGCAGGACGCCCCGCAGGACACGTGGGCACCAGAGGGCGAGAACGCCCAGACGATCCACAACCTCCAGTGGCCGATCTTCCTCGTCGCAGGCATCGTCGGCGTGATCGTGATGGCGGTCGTGCTGTACGCCGTCATCAAGTTCAAGGATCGCGGCCAGCCGATCCCGGAGCAGTCGCACGGCAACCCGATCATCGAGTACACGTTCATCGCGCTCCCCGCAGCGATCCTCGCCGTGATCGCCGGGTTCACGGTCAACACCATCTTCGACCTCGCCGAAACCCAGGACACCGAGTGCGTCATCAACGTCACCGGTCAGCAGTGGTGGTGGGAGTACGACTACCCGGTCGCCGCCGACGGCTCGATCTGTGGCTACACCCCGTCGAACGCTGCGGCAGTTCCGCTCATCACCAGCGGCCAGGTCATCATCCCGACCGACACCAAGGTGCTGATCCGTGGAACCAGCCGTGACGTGATCCACTCGTTCTGGATCCCGAAGCTCAACGGCAAGCGCGACATGGTGCCGGGTCGTGTCCACACGTGGCGCTTCCACGCCGACGGTCCGGGCATCTACGCCGGCCAGTGCACCGAGTTCTGCGGCCTCAGCCACGCCAACATGCGCATGGAGATGATCGCGCTCGACCCCGACGACTTCCAGGCCTGGCTCGACAACCAGCTCGAGCCGTACCAGTCGCCCGAGGCGGGCACGCTCGCCGCGGCCGGTGAGGTCACCTATGTCTCCCAGTGCGCCCGCTGCCACCAGGTCGACGGTCTCGTCGACGGCAACGGCGATCCGATCGTGTCGGCCCCCGACCAGTGGGTGTACTCGGGCGCTGCCCCGAACCTCACCAACTTCATGACGCGCAACACCTTCGCCGGAGCGTCGTGGGACCTCCTCACGCCGGCCTGTCGCGACGAGGTCTGGAACGCCAGCCCGGAAGACTTCGGCGCGGCCTACCTGAAGGGCGTCACGCCGGAATGCCTCAACGAGATCGACCTCAAGGAATGGCTGCGAGACGCGCCCGCCAAGAAGCCGATGTACGCCGACGCCACCGCATTGCTGGAGACCGACGGCAAGGTGCGCGGCATGCCCAACCTCGGACTGTCGGAAGACCAGATCAACGAGCTGGTCGCCTATCTGTTGGAACGGAAGTGATGATCGCATGGCGCTGATCGAACGTCCCGCAACCCGCGACGGCGGCCTCGTGCCGGCCGTCGTCACGCCGTCGTCGTCGTACGGCGTGTTCCGGCGTCCCGTCGAGACCAAGGGGTGGAAATCGTGGCTGTTCACGATCGACCACAAGAAGCTCGGCATCATGTACGGCGTCACCGCGATCTTCTTCTTCTTCCTCGGTGGCTTCGAGGCGCTGCTCATCCGCGCCCAGCTCGCCACCAATGAGGGGACGATCCTCTCGGCCGACAAGTACAACCAGATGTTCACGATGCACGCCACCACGATGGTGTTCCTCTTCGTGATGCCGATGGCGGCTGCGTTCGCGAACTACTTCGTGCCCCTGCAGATCGGCGCTCGTGACGTTGCATTCCCGCGCATCAACGCGTTCGGCTTCTGGTGCTTCCTCTTCGGTGCGATCTTCATCAACACGTCGTGGTTCCTCGGCGGTGCCGCCGACGGCGGTTGGTTCATGTACGCCCCGAACTCGTCGGTGCCGTTCTCGCCCACCAGCGGAATCGACTTCTGGACGCTCGGTCTCCAGATCACCGGCATCGCCTCGCTGACCGGCGCGATCAACCTGATCGTCACCGTGATCAACATGCGGGCTCCCGGCATGAGTCTGATGAAGATGCCGATCTTCACGTGGATGATCCTGATCGTGCAGTTCCTGCTGCTGTTCGCGATCCCGGTCATCACGGTGGCGCTGTTCCTGCTGATGTTCCAGCGCAACTTCGACGCCACGTTCTTCAGTGTCGAGGCCGGCGCCGACCCGCTGCTCTGGCAGCACCTGTTCTGGATCTTCGGTCACCCCGAGGTCTACATCCTGATCCTGCCCTCGTTCGGCATCGTGTCCGAGGTGCTCCCGGTCTTCTCGAAGAAGCCGCTCTTCGGCTACCCGCTGGTGGTGTTCTCCGGCGCCGCGATCGGCTTCGTCGGCTGGGGTGTGTGGGCCCACCACATGTTCGCCTCAGGCCTCGGGCCGATCTCGGTGGCGGTGTTCTCCGTCGCCACGATGGCGATCGCGATCCCCACCGGCGTCAAGATCGTGAACTGGATCATGACCATGTGGGGCGGCAAGCTGGTCTTCACCACGGCGATGCTGTTCGCGATCGGTCTGATCGTGCAGTTCACCATCGGCGGTCTGTCGGGCGTCACGCACGCCGTTGCTCCGTCCGACACACAGCAGACCGACACGTACTACATCGTCGCCCACTTCCACTACGTGCTGTTCGGTGGGGCGGTGCTCGGCATCTTCTCCGGCCTCTACTACTGGTGGCCGAAGATGTTCGGCAAGCTGCTGAACGAGACCCTCGGCAAGTGGAACTTCTGGCTGATGATCATCGGCATGAACCTGACCTTCGGACCGATGCACATCATCGGCCTCCAGGGCCAGCCGCGCCGCATGTACCAGACCACCGACGCCCGCGCCGGCGAAGGGTTCTTCAACCTGAACTTCTGGAACCTCGTGGCCTCGATCGGCTCGCTGATCCTCGGCATCGGTGCGTTCCTCTTCGTCATCAACGTGTTCTACTCGCATCGCAAGAACGGGCCGGCGCCGCTCGATCCGTGGGACGCCCGCTCGCTCGAGTGGATGACGGCGAGCCCGCCGAAGGAGCACAACTTCGACGCGATCCCCACCGTCCACCACCTCGACGAGTTCTTCCACCGCAAGTACGAAGACCGCGGGGAAGGCGAACACCACGAGTACCACCAGGTCGCCACCGCGGAGGACGTCCTCGCCGAGCAGGAGGCGAATGCCGACAAGCACATCCACCTGCCGTCGCCGTCGTACTGGCCGATCGTGCTGGCCTTCGGTCTGCCGGTGATGGCGTACGGCGTCATCTACAACATCTGGCTCATCGTCGTCGGCGGGGCGATCGTCATGGCGGCGATGTACGGCTGGGGTCTCGAGCCGGCGACGGCCACCCCCGACGACTACGACCCGCCCACACCCGAGGGCGGAGCCGAACTGGAGGTCGCTCATGGCTGACACTGCCGTCCACGCCGCGACCGATCACGGTCACGATGATCACGGAACCCACCACACCACGACCGGCCTGTCGAACAACAAGTTGGCGATGTGGCTCTTCCTCGGTTCGGAGTGCCTGCTGTTCGGCGGCCTCATCTCGACCTACATGCTGTATCGCGGCCGTCACTCCGAGAACCTCGGCCCCGACCAGCTCTGGGACATCCCCTTCACGTCGGCGTCGAGCTTCGTGCTGCTGATGTCATCGCTCACGATGGTGCTCGCCGTGACCGCGGCCAAGCGCCGAGATGACCGCAACACGTCGCTGTGGCTCACCGTCACGGCGATGCTCGGCGCGTTGTTCGTCGCCGGCCAGATCTACGAGTTCACGGTCTTCTACCGAGAGGGCCTCGGCTTCACCACCAGCCTGTTCTCCTCGAGCTTCTACACGCTGACCGGCTTTCACGGTGTTCACGTCACGGTCGGGGTGATCATGCTCCTGTCGGTCGTCGGCATCCTCATGAAGCGGCGCACCGGCGAGGACAAGAGCGAGCTCGTCGAGATGGTGGGCCTCTACTGGCACTTCGTCGACATCGTGTGGATCCTGATCTTCACGCTCGTCTACCTGATCCCGGCCTGATCCGAGAGGTTCGTCATGGCGACCGACACCCAGCCCGCAACCCACTCCGACGCCGCTCACGACGACGCGCACGAGGAGCACTGGAGCGACCTCAGCTACATCAAGCTCGCGATCGCGCTCGCCTTGGTGACGGCGCTCGAGATCGCGATGAGCTACACGATCGGCTTCTGGGGCCCGCTGTTCATCCCGGTGCTCCTGCTGCTGATGGTCGTGAAGTTCATGGCCGTGGTGCTGTTCTTCATGCACCTCAAGTTCGACAACCGTCTCTTCAGCATCATGTTCTACATGGGGCTGATCCTGGCCATCGTCGTCTACTTCATCGCACTGTTGACGTTCCGCTTCTTCGACGCCTGAGAAAGGCGCCTCATGGCGCACACCCCCCACCTCAGCACACTCGCCGCCGACCTCCTCGTGGATCCGCTCGCGTTCCAGTGGCATCCCGAGGTCTGGTTGCTCGTCGGCTTCCTCACGGCGGCGTACATCTACATGGTCCGCGTGATCGGGCCGAAGGCCGTGCCGGCCGGTCAACCGGTGGTCACCCGCCGTCACATCGGGTGCTTCGTCGGGGCCATCCTCATGCTGTGGGTCGCCTCCGACTGGCCGATGCACGATGTGAGCGAGGAGTACCTCTACTCCGCACACATGCTCCAGCACATGATGCTGAGCTACTTCCTGCCGCCGCTGGCCCTGATGGCGACCCCGATGTGGTTGGCCCGGGTGTTGCTCGGTGACGGTGCGCTGTTCCACACGGTTCGCTGGTTCGCGAAGCCGGTCATCGCCGGCGTGATCTTCAATGCGACGGTGATGATCCTGCACATCCCGATGCTCGTCAACGAGTCGGTGCAGAACGGCGCTCTGCACTACCTCCTGCACGTGCTGGCCGTCACGTCGTCGCTGCTGATGTGGATGCCGATCTGCGGGCCGGTCCCCGAGTTCCGGATGGGCATCGGCGGCGGGATGATCTACCTCTTCCTCCAGTCGGTGGTCCCCACGATCCCGGCGGCGTGGCTCACCTTCGCCGAGGGCGTCGTCTACAAGGCGTACGACACGCCCGTGCGCCTGTGGGGCATCGGTGTCACGAGCGACCAACAGCTCGCAGGTGCGGTGATGAAGACGGGTGGCGGTGTCTTCCTATGGTCGATCGTGATCTACCTCTTCTTCACGAAGTTCGCGGCCCGCTTCGACGAGTCGCACAACTATCGGCGGGGTGCCACGATCCCCGATGCGGAGATCGTCGGCAACGACGACTTCCCGCTCACCACGGCCGACGTCGATCGCGCATTCGCCCAGAGCGTCCCGCCCCGCGACTGAGCGCGACAACCGGGACTAGCCTCGTCGTGTGATCGACGTTCGGGTGATCCGCACCGACTACGAGGCCGTTCGTGCCGCGCTCGCGCGGCGGGGCAAGCAGGAGGTCCTGGATTCGCTCGAACGGGCGCACCATCTCGACGCCCGCCTGCGCGACATCGGCACCGAGCGCGACACCCTGCGCGCCCAGGTCAACGACATCTCCAAGCGGGTCGGCCAACTCCGGCGCGACGGCGACGTGCAGGGCGCCGAAGCTCTTCAGGCTGACAGCCGCACGATCGGCGAGCAGGAGCGCACGCTCGCCGCCGAGCACGACACGGTCAGCGAGGCGCTCCGCCAGGAACTGCTCGTCATCCCGAACCTGCCGAGCGAACACGCGCCCGACGGCGCGGGCGATGCCGACAATCCGGTGGTCACCGGTCCGTTCGTGCCCGACTCGTTCCCCGATCACCAGCGTGTGCCGCACTGGGAGACCGCCACCGCGCTCGGCATCCTCGACAACGAGCGCGCCACGAAGATCGCCCAGTCGATGTGGACCATGCAGCGCGGAGCGGGCGCCACGATGGTGCGGGCCCTCTGCCAGCTCGCCCTCGACCGCAACGCCGACGCGTTCGAGGAGATCAGGCCCCCGACGCTGGTGTCGACGGCGACGCTCACGTCCACCGGTCAGCTCCCGAAGTTCGCCGACGACGCCTTCGCCATCGAACGCGACGACCTCTGGTGCATCCCGACTGCCGAGGTGCCACTCACGTCGATCTACGCCGGCGAGGTGCTCGAGCAGGCGCAGCTGCCGATGCGCTTCATGGCGTACAGCCCGTGCTATCGGCGCGAGGCCGGATCGGCCGGGCGCGACACGCGCGGCATGCTCCGCGCCCACGAGTTCGACAAGGTCGAGATCCTCGCGCTCGCCACCGCCGAGCAGGCGCCCGCGCTCCTCGATGAGATGGTCGGCCGTGTCGAGGCCACGATCGCCGCGCTCGAACTGCCCTACCGCATCATCGAGATCTGCACGGGAGACATGGGCCAGAGCCACCATCGCAGCTTCGACATCGAGGTGTACGCCCCCGGTGCCGATGCCTGGCTCGAGGTCTCGTCGATCAGCTGGTTCAGCGACTATCAGGCTCGCCGGGCCAATATCCGCTACCGGGCCGTCGACGCCGACGGCAAGCCGCAGAAGGGCACACAGTTGGTGCACACGCTCAACGGCTCAGCGCTGGCGGTCCCGCGGGTGTGGGCCGCGATCGTCGAGAACTATCGCAACGCCGACGGCAGCGTCACCGTCCCCGCGGCACTCCTCCCGTACATGCGCGGCATCACGCGAATCGAACCGCGGTAGCCGCCGTGACCGACTGGGCTGCCGATCGTTCCCGGCTACGAGACCGGCGAGTGCAGTACGAGACCGCTGGGCTCGACCTCGGTGACGTCGACCCCGACCCGATGCGGCAGTGGCACCGGTGGCACGACGATGCGTTCGCGGCCGACGTCGCCGAACCCAACGCGATGACGATGTCGACCATCGGTGCCGATGGGGTCCCGGATGCGCGGATCGTGCTGGTGCGTGGAGCCGACGAGCTCGGCTTCACGTTCTTCACCAACTACCGCTCGACGAAGAGCGAGCAGCTCACTGCTCGCCCGGTCGCGGCGGCCACGTTCGCCTGGCTCGACCTCCACCGCCAGGTGCGCGTCCGAGGCGAGGTCGCCCAGGTGAGCGCAGCCGAGAGCGACGAGTACTTCGCATCGCGCCCGCGAGGTAGCCAGATCGGTGCGTGGGCCTCGCCGCAGTCCGACGTCATCGCCGATCGCACCGAACTCGAGCGACGTGTCGCAGAGGCCGACGCACGCTTCAGCGACATCGTGCCGCGGCCGCCGCATTGGGGCGGTTGGCGGCTGACGCCGACCGAGTGGGAGTTCTGGCAGGGCCGTCCGAGCCGTCTCCACGACCGTCTCGCCTACCGTCGCGAGGTCGAACGCTGGGTCGTCCAGCGGCTCGCCCCCTGAGCCCCGTACGGAGAACGATCTCGAAACGATCGTCTGACAGGGTTGCTCGCCGGGCCACGTCCGACCACGCTGGAGCACCATGAGCCCGACGCAACAGTCCACTCGGGTCCTCGTCGTCGACGACGAGCCGACCGTTCGTGAGGTGGTCGCGGGGTACCTTCGTCGCGACGGGCACGAGGTGAGCGAGGCCGGTGACGGTCCGGTCGCGCTGGAACTGCTCGACGCCGAGCGTTTCGACCTCGTGGTGCTCGACATGATGCTGCCCGGCGTGAGCGGGCTCGACATCCTCCGCTACATCCGCGGACGCGGCGACCTGCCCGTGATCATGTTGACCGCCCGCGCCGACGAGGTCGACCGCGTTGCGGGCCTCGAGCTCGGCGCCGACGACTATGTCGTCAAGCCGTTCTCTCCGCGTGAGCTCGCCGCACGGGTCAACGGCGTCCTCCGACGGGCTGCTCCTCGACCACCTGTCGCTGCTGTTGCGCACGACTTCGGCGACCTCATGATCGACACTCGGGCGCGTGAGGTGCGCTGCCGGGGCGCGCTCGTGGAGATGACGCCCAAGGAGTTCGATGTGCTCGCGCACCTGGCGGCCTCGCCACGTGAGGTGTTCTCCCGCTCCGATCTGCTGCGCGACGTCTGGCAGTCGTCACCCGACTGGCAGGATCCGGCAACGGTCACGGTGCACGTACGCCGGATCCGCAACAAGATCGAGGTCGACCCCGAACGGCCCAGGTGGATCACCACCGTGTGGGGCGTCGGCTACCGGTTCGAGCCATGAGCGGCGCCTGGCGGCTGAACCGTCTCGGGCGCCGCTTCATGTGGGCGTCGCTCGGCGTGCTGGCCACGGCCATGGTGATGATCATCATCGCCGCCCAGCAGATGTTCATCAACGACCAGGATCTCGGCCTCCTGCTGTGGATCATGGCGCCGGCCGCGATCGCCGCTGCGCTCGCCGCGCACGTGCTGTCGACCCCGATCGCACGCGACGCCGAGCGGCTGTCGACGGCTGCACGCCGGGTGGCGGGCGGCGACCTCGCGGCGCGCAGCGGCGTGGAACGCCGCGACGAGTTGGGTGACGCGGCTCGTGAGTTCGACCGCATGGTGGAGCGCCTCGGTGCTGTCGAGCTCGAGCGGACGCTCATGCTGTCGTCGATCTCGCACGACCTGCGCACACCGCTCGCCGCGCTGCGTGCGTCGGTGGAGGCACTGCGCGACGGCGTCGCCGTCGACCCGCACGCGTCGCTGAGCGGGATGGAGCACCAGATCTCCGCGCTGGCGTCGCTGGTCGAGGATCTACAGCTCCACACCCGGCTGACCAGCGGGACGCTCGAACTGCGGATGGGCAGCGTCGACCTCACCGAACTCGCCGACGAAGCGATCGAGACGGTGCGGCCGCTCGCCGACCGCTCCAGAGTGGCGCTGCGCCTCGAGGCCACCGAGCGCGTACTCGTGCACGGCGACCACTCGCAGCTCGGCAGGGTGATCCGGAATCTGCTCGACAACGCGATCCGGCACACCCCGCCGGCCACGGCGGTGACCGTCACCGTCGCGCTCGACGCCGCAGCAGCGACGCTACGTGTGACCGATTGCGGGGCGGGATTCCCACCGGAGATCGCAGCGCACGCATTCGAGCCGTTCACGCGTGGTGACGCTGCGCGCGATCGGCGGACCGGAACCGCCGGTCTCGGACTGGCCATCGCCGCCGGAATCGTGCGCGCTCACGGTGGTGAAATTGGAATCGTGAGTTCGCTATCGGGAGTGGTGGAGCTCGCGCTCCCCGTCGATCCCTCCGGTCCTTAACAGGACATGTCGCGGCCGGTAAGGTGGGGATATCGATACACCACCTGCCACGTCCCGACCACCGATTGTGCAGGCCCGAGCCCGACGGACACGCGAGAAGATCCTCAGTCAGGCAAAGCGGGCGTTCGCTGAGCGTGGTTATGAAGCAACCAATCTGACCGAGCACATTCTCACACCGGCTGGTGTCAGCGTCGGGAGCTTCTACCACCAGTTCTCGAACAAGCGCGAGGTCCTCCTCGAGATCTTCGACCAGACGATCGAAGCCCGCCACATGCGCATCAAGGCGTACGTCGCCGGGCAGACGTGCGATTCGTTCGCCGACGCCTATCGAGGGCTGCTTCTGGCTCTGTTCGATGACGTCGACACCAACCCCGACGTGTGGCGCATCCAATGGCGCGAGTACGAGAGCCCCGATACCGAGATCCGCGACCGGTCGCTCGTCGGTGTCCCCGGCTGGTCCCAGATCTCTCTGCGGGTGATCGAACCCTGGTACCCCGAAGACCACGCGGCCAAGAGCGATGTCGCACGGATGATGGTGCTGATCGGGATGGCGGTCGTTCGCGAGTACTGCCACCTCGATGCCGACCGTCGCCCAGAGATGCGGGATCGGCTCCTCGATCCGGCGGTTGCGTTCACCGAGGCCGGTGCACAGCGGCTACTCGGAGCGAACTGACCAGTCGCAGCGCGGAGCATCCACGGTCGATGTCGCACCTCCGCCGACGGCTCGTAAACTGACCGGCCTGATGATGCGGACCGTCCAGCACCCGCCCGCCGTGCTCCCGCAGGCCAACGAGTCGTGTTGGTGCGGCAGCGGACGCAAGTACAAGCGCTGCCACAAGCGCAGCGAGGGTCGCGTCCTGCCCGGAGTCGTGTCGCCGATGCGATCCGTCCCGTCCGAGATCGAGCGCCCGCACTACGCCGACACCGGTGTGGTCGAGCACTGGGACGAACCCCGCATCAAGTCACCCGAGGTGATCGAGCGCATGCGGCACGCCGGCAAGGTCGCCGCCGAGATCCTGCGGCTCACCGGCGAGTCCCTCCGGCCAGGCATGACGACCGAAGAGGTCGACGCCTACTGCCATCAGCTCTACATCGAACGTGGCTCCTACCCGAGCACGCTCAACTACCACGGCTACCCCAAGAGCCTGTGCACCTCGGCCAACGAAGTGATCTGCCACGGCATCCCCGATTCGCGTCCCATGCAGGATGGCGACATCATGAACCTCGACGTCACGGCGTACATCGGTGGCGTCCACGGCGACACCAATGCCACCTTCTTCGTCGGCGACGTCGATCCGCAGAGCCGCGAGCTCGTGCGGATCACCGAGGAGTGCATGTGGAAGGGCATCGAGGCGGTCAAGCCCGGCCGCCCGATCAGCGACATCGGCCGCGCGATCGAGGAGCACGCCAAGACCCACCGCCTGGGTGTCGTCCGGGCGTTCGTGGGCCATGGCATCGGTGAGCAGTTCCACGGAGACATCCAGGTGCTGCACTACTACGACTCGCGCAACACGATGATCATGCGTCCCGGCATGACCTTCACGATCGAGCCGATGATCACGCTCGGCGCCTGGCAGCACAAGAGCTGGGACGACGACTGGACTGCGGTCACCGCCGACGGCAAGCGCACCGCCCAGTTCGAGCACACCGTGCTCGTGACCGACGACGGTGTCGATGTGCTCACCGGCGGCGAGGGTGCAGTCTCGCCGTCTGCGCCGTGGCACCGTTGATCCACCCGATCTGCGGAACCATCCGGTCGCCTCGGACGACCTCGTCACCATGACCGTCTCGATCGCGCTCAACTCGCGCGGCCGTGTTCTCGTGCTGGCGGCCCTTGCCGTGCTGGGTGCGGCGGCCTGCGGACCATCGGACGGCGCCGGCGCAGGCGCGACCCTTCCTGCGGTCGACGTCGTGCCGCTCGATGGCGGTAACCCGATCTCGTTGAACGAGATCGACGGCCCTGCGGTGGTCAACCTCTGGGCCACGTGGTGCGTACCGTGCCGGCGCGAGATCCCCGACTTCGAAGAGGTGCACCGCGCCCGCAGCGACGAGGTCCGGTTCCTGGGCATCAACATCGGCGAGGACGCCGACCAGGCCGCCGAGTTCCTCGACGAGGTCGGCGCCACCTATGACCAGTTCCTCGACCCGCAAGGGTTCGCCCAGACCGGACTCGAGGCCGTGTCGCTCCCCGTGACGATCGTCATCGACGCCGGCGGTCAGGTCACCACCCGGCGCATCGGACCGATGGATCAGGACGACCTGGACGCGGCCATCGACGCCGCGCTCGCGGGCTGACGCGCCGCTCGCACCATCGACGACATCGCTACGCCGAGCAGCACGAGCGAGCCGGCCGCGACGCTCGCACTGAGCAGCCGGTCGAGCCAGAACGGCGCATCGGTGGGCAGCACCGGCTTCACGAAGGTGAGCCGGCGCGTGAACACCCACAGCAGCACCTGTGCGGCGGCGAGTGCGACGAGGGCGTCGCGAAAGAGCGGTGTCCGGCGCCACCACCACGCCATGCCCGCCGCAGCGACAGCGACCGCCGGCGGCAGCCACCACATCGGTCGGGGGTCGGTCTCGGAGGGGAGCGAGAGGAACTGGACGCCGCCCACGGCGAGAGCGGTGACCGCGACGACACCGGCGGCGGCGGTGACGTGCCGTCGGAGCGCAGCGAGCGCCGCGAGCGCCGCGCCGGCCGCAGCCCCCAGCAGCGATGGCCACGGGGAAGGGTCGGCGATCAGGGTCGACACGACCGTGACCGACACCGTGCGGCCGTCGACGACGAGCGGGATCGACTGCTCGGGCAGCCGGTCGCCCGGCTCCATCCCGGTCGGTGGTTCGGTGCCCATCCAGTGGGCGCGATGGTCATGCCACGCCCAGGTGCCGCCCGACCCGACCTCGTGCCACTCGGGTGGGGCGTCGTTGTCGACGATGTCGGGGATGTCGTCGGTGCCGTAACGCTCGTCGTTGTAGTAGGTGGCGAACGACCGCAGGTTCTGGAACACACGACCGTCGGCGTCGATCAACGTGGCCGGTTCGTCGTCGTACCCGAGCACCACCACCTCGGTGCCGGGGTCGACGGCGATCCGCACGAACGAGTCGCCGCCTTCGATCGTGAGATCGATCGATGGGATCGCCGGCGTGATGCTGACGATCTCGGTCACGAACTCGGTGGGGCCCGCAGGATCGGCGTGGGCCTGCCCAGGGATGCCGACCACGGCGGCGGTCGCCACCAGTACGCCGACCCGGAAGCGGCGCACGGTCGTCATGCGTCGACGACGCGCAGGCTGAACGATCCGCTCGGGTGCACCGAGCATTCGCCCTCGAGCACGCCGACACTCTGGAACTGCTGGGTGACCGTCTCCCCGGCGCCGACGAAGAAGACGCCGACGATGTGCGCCGATGAGTCCTCGTTGACGATTCGGATCGTGTCGCCGAGCTCGACGGTCAGCTCGGCGGGCACGATCTCGACGGCTTCGCCGGCGGCGATGCGATCAGCGGTGCCGGCAGGGATGCGGTAGGACCAGTCGACGTCGCCGACGTCCTCGGCCTCGGCGAGGCGTATGCCGACCCTCGGACCGTCGTCCCCACCGAACTCGCGCGCGGCGACGAACGCCCCGATGAGCACGACCGGCACGATCAGCGCGAGCGCCAGCCACTGGCGGCCGGACATGCCGACGCGTCCGCTCATGCGGCTGCCTCGTCGAGCAGCTGCTCCAGGTCGGCCGCCAGGTCGTCGATCGTGACCCCGTACTGCCAGGTGAGGACGAGCTCGCCCTGGTCGTCGATCGCGTAGAGCGACGTGGTGTGACCGACCTCGATGTCGTCACCGTTCGTCGTCACGTTGTACGCCACGCCGAGCGGTGCAGCGGCGCGCTCGAGCAGCGCCGGGTCGTCGGTCCCGAGCGCGTGCGCGCCGTCGATGAAGCTCGTGACGTAGCAGGCGAGCACGACGGCCTCGTCGCAGAGGTCGGGGTTGCGCACGAAGTCGCGGTCGGGGTCGACGGTGACCATGGCGACCTGGACCCGTTCGGGCCCGTCGATCCGAGCCAGCGCGAGCTTCAGGTCGGACATGGTCGTCGGGCAGAAGTCGGGGCAGTTCGTATAGCCGAAGTAGGTGACCAGCAGCCCGCCGGGCTGCGCCGTGAGCGCGAAGGGCTCGAGATCGTTGGTGCCGTCGGGCAGCGCGACGTCGCCTACCTGCGGCTTCGGTTCGCGGACGTAGCCGGCCAGCTCGCGGCTGTCACCGCCGCAGCCGACGGTGCCCAGCATCAGCACCACCGCACCGGTGATCGCAGCGGGGCGGCGGCCGATCACGGTGCTGCGCCTTCGGCGGGTGCGGCGAGCTCGCGGATGTACTCGACGATCGAGGCGAGCTCCTCATCGGTGAGGTTGGTCTGGGGCATCGGGAGCGCGTACCCCTCCACCTTCTTCGCGTTGGGTTCGAGGATCGACTCGACGATGTACGCCTCGTCGGCGATCGCCGTGGTGCCGTCCTGAAACGAGACCGTGCTGCCGAACAGGCCCTGGAACGCCGGGCCGACGCGACCCTCGCCCTCGGTGCCGTGGCATGCAGCGCAGCCCTTCTGGAGCGCGGTGTCGCGCCCGAGCGCTCCGGCGGGTGACAGTTGGACGGCGGATTCGCCATCGCCACCACAGGCGGCGAGACCGACGGAAACTGCCATGACGGCAGTCAGGGACGCGACGATACGAAGGGGGGTCATCGTTCGTGAGGTCGTCCGACGACCCGGCGAAGTTCCTGTGACGTCGGGCTCAGCGCCTCGGCGAGCTGCTCTCGGGCCCGCGCCACACGCGACCGGATCGTGCCGATCGGCACGTCGAGCAACTCGGCTGCCTCCTCGTACCGCAGGCCGTTGATCTGGGTGAGCACGAACGCCGCGCGCCGGTCGGGGTCGAGAGCTCGGAGCGCGTCGTCGAGCTCGATCGCCGTGCTCGGCTGCGTGGCGACATCGGTGGGTTCGGACTCGATGCGACGATGGAGCCGACGGCGCCGCACCCTGCGACGCGTCGAGTCGACACACGTCCGGCGGGCGATGGTGAGCAGCCAGTGGCGGGCGGGCCCGGTGGCGCGGAATCGGTGCAGCGCCGCGAACGCCCGCTCGTAGGTCTCCTGTGCGAGATCGTCGGCGGTGTCGGCGTCGCCGAGGTAGCGGCACAGCGCCAGCACGTCGTGCTGCGTCTCCACCACGAACCGCTCGAGCGCCTCCTGATCGCCGCGTTGGGCGGCGAGGAGGAGTGCGGTCAGATGGTCCGTCAGGTGATCCATGTCAGGCGATCCATGTCAGGCGATCCGAGTCAGGTTCCAGGTCAGGTTCCGTGCTCAGCGTCACCATCCTGCCACCGAAAGGGCGTGAAGGCGCGTGCGTGCCACGGCTGAGGTCATGGGCCGCAGTGTGCCGCCGGGAACCAAACACTCACCAGGGTCGACCGTCACATCGTGGAACCACGACACGACCCGGGCCCGGCGACGCTCGACTGCGATCTCGCACGGGAGTTGATCTCCGCCGACGCCGACGGGGAGCTGCGCAGCGGTGACCGGCTCAGGCTGGCCGCCCACCTCGACGGGTGCGCCGCGTGCGAGACGTATGCCCAGCGGGTCGCGCGTTTGACCCGGCAGGTACGACTGCGCCCCGCGATCGCCGAACCCGACTTCGTCGATCGCGTCCTCGCCCGTTCCCGCCCTCCACGTCTGGGACGCGGCGGGTGGCTCCGCCCCGCCCTCGCCTGGTGCGGCCTCCTCATCGCCGCCCAGAGCGTTCGCCCGCTGCTGTTCGGCGAGCTCGACGGCACGCCGACGCACGTGGCCCGCCACGTCGGGGCGTCCGCCCTCGCGCTCGGGGTCGGGCTGCTCTACGCCGCGTGGCGGCCCCATCGGGCGTTCGGGCTGCTGCCGCTCGTGAGTGCGTTGCTCGTGACGACGCTGTTCGGCACCGTGCTCGACACCGCGGCAGGCGATCGATCGGCGGCTGCCGAGGCAGTGCACCTCGCCGAGCTCGTCGGCATGGTCCTGCTGTGGATGGTCGCCGGGTCGCCCGGCTGGGATCGGCTCACCGGTCTGCGACCGGGACGGCACTCGCGTCGACCGCATCGGGGACCAGCGCCGACCACCAGGTGACGAGCACGCCCGCCTCGTCGCCGGTGAGGCCGTACGCGGCGCACACCAGGAGCGCGCACCCGAGGACGTCCCCGCGGCGGAGCGCAGTAACCGCCTCGTCGAGCTCCCCGACCGGCCACGGCACGGCGCCGAGCACCGCCGGGCCCACACGGACGCTCCGGGTCGACAACCCGGTGCCGGCGCCGTGCTGCCACGCAGCGATCGACGCCACCGGCGACGTCAACAGGGCACTCACGGCCCACACGTCGGCCGGATCGTGCGGGGTCACGGTGGTGACCGGCACACCGGGCAGCCATGCTCCCTCGGGGTCGGCGACGGCCTCGACGATCCGGGTCTGGTTGGCGACGAGGACCTTGGGGACGAGCTTGCGGGCGGCCCATGCGGGGAAGCGCCCCTCGAGCCGCGCCAGATCGACGCGCGGTGCGGCGAAGCGCCGCTTGGCGAAGGTCACCGGCCGCTCGCCCCAGTGGCACACCCCCGGGTCGATCAGACCACTCGTGACGAGCGGGGGACCGTCCACGTCGTCGCCGACCGCCGGCACGAGCGCGTAGTACTCGTCACGGAAGTTGGCGTTGAGGTCGGCCCGGTCGGCGAGCGTGCCGATGGTGGCGAGCGCGTCCCAGTCGAGGGTCGGGATGCCCAGCCGGGCGGTCACGACGTCGGTGAACGCGGTCGCGGCCGTCGCTCCGCTGCCGGGGCGTGTGAAGCCGAGCGCGCACACGTTGACCGATGCGTCGAAGTGCCGCTGGCGCAGCTCCCACCACGACCACGTGAGGTCTGCATCCCGGCGTGCACGGTCGCGGACGTCGGCGGCGTCGCGGGCGCCCAGGATCGACTGCGGGAGGACGAGCCCGATCCGGCCATCATCCGGGTCGGCGAGCCGCAGCGCGAGTGCCCAGAACTCGACCGCTGCGTCCGCATACGGTCCGCCGCCGTGCGGGCTCGCGCCGCCGCGACTGGTCGAGGCGGCCATCTGTGACAGGAACGGCGGGTTGCCGATCACGATGTCGAACCCTCCGTCGACCCACGGGTGCGTGAGGGCATCGGCGTGGACCAGGTGCGCGGTCGGACACGCCACCCGAGCGACCTCGAGCGCAGCGCCGTCGACGTCGCACCCGGTGAGCGCGACGGTGACGTCGGGATGACGGTCGCGCAGCGCCCGCTCGAACGCGACGAGGAAGCGAGCGTCGCCGCACGCCGGATCGATGACCCGGAGCGGGCGCGGTGGCCGTCGGTCGATCGCCCGGCCGGTCTCGAGATCGTCGAGTACCCCACTGATGACGACGTCGATCAGATCGGGCGGTGTGTACCAGGCGCCGCGCTGCTTGCGGGCCGCTTGGTCGCCGGGCATGGCGCGAGCGTAGGTTGTCGCCCGTGCCCGACCGGTACCTCACCTTCGAGCGCCATGAGTGGGCAGAACTGCGGGCGGCGACGCCGCTCACGTTGCGCCAGGACGACCTCGACCGGCTCCAGGGGATCAACGAGCGGATCGATCTCGCCGAGGTCGCCGAGATCTACCTGCCGCTCAGTCGCCTGCTCAACCTGTACGTGAGTGCCACCCAGGATCTGCAGCGGGTCACGTCGACCTTCCTCGGGTCGATCGCCCCCAAGGTCCCGTACGTGATCGGTGTCGCCGGGTCGGTGGCCGTCGGCAAGTCGACCTTCGCCCGCATCCTGCAGGCCCTGCTGTCGCGGTGGCCGGCGCATCCGCAGGTCGATCTCGTGACGACCGACGGGTTCCTGTTCCCCAACTCGGTGCTCGCCGAGCGCAACATCATGGATCGCAAAGGGTTCCCCGAGAGCTACGACACCCGATCGCTGCTCGCCTTCCTCCGGGCGGTCAAGAGCGGCGAGACGGAGGTGGCGGCCCCGGTCTACGACCACCTCGCCTACGACATCCTGCCCGACGAGCACGTCGTGGTCCGGCGCCCCGACATCGTGATCGTCGAGGGGCTCAACGTGCTCCAGGTCAACCGCGAGGGTGTCGAGTTCGTCAGCGACTACTTCGACTTCTCGATCTACATGGACGCCGATGTGAGCGACATCGAGGAGTGGTATGTCCGGCGGTTCTTCGCCTTGCGCGAATCGGTGTTCCGCGATCCCGACAGCTACTTCCGGCATTTCGCCGGGCTCACCGACGAGCAGGCCGATCTCACGGCGCGTCAGATCTGGGCGACCATCAACGGCCGCAACCTCCGCGAGAACATCGAGCCAACACGCGAGCGGGCGAGCCTCGTGCTGCGCAAGTCGAACGACCACCGCATCAGCGACGTCCGCCTCCGCAAGCTCTAGAACGAACGCGTCAGGCGCTGAGCCATGCGGGTACTTCGCTGATGCTGGCCAGTTCGGTGAAGCCGCCGTTGTGATCGTGCACGACCTCGTGCGCCCACGTGAGGTGGTACGGGATGTGAACGCCGTGCCCACCGAGCTCGACGATCGGGAGCACGTCGCTCTTCACCGAGTTCCCGATCATCAGGAACCGGTCGGGTTTGATGTCCCAGTCGACGAGCAGCTGGGCGTAGGTGGCGACGTCCTTTTCGAGCACGACCTGGATGTGCTCGAAGTGGTGTGCGATGCCCGACGTGCGGACCTTGCGGTACTGGTGCACCAGGTCGCCCTTGGTGATCAGGACCATCCGGTGCGTCCGGCCGACGGCTGCGAGCGTCTCGGGGACCCCGTCGAGGAGATCGACCGGGTGCATCAGCATCTCGTGGGCGTGATCGACCAGCTCGCCGATGACGGCGGCCGGCACCCGCCCGCGAGTCACCGTCACCGCTGCCTGCACCATCGACAGCGCGTACGCCTTGACGCCGTACCCGGAGATCTGGACGTTGCCGAGCTCGGTCGCCCGCAGGGCGTCGAGCACGTCGATGCCCTCCGGCGCGTGGGGGCCGATCTTCTCGACGAACAGCGCTTCGGCCTCGTCGAAGTAGTCCTCGCTTCGCCACAGGGTGTCGTCGGCATCGAACCCGACCACGTCGAACAACTCGCCACGCGCCATGACCCGACGGTACCGCCGTTCGGTCAGCGGTGGATCGCGTTGAGGTAGTTGTAGACGGTGATTCGGCTGACGCCCATCGCGTCGGCGACGTCTTCCACGGCGCGGCGGAGGATGAACGCGCCGCGCTGGTCGAGGAGGCGCACGGCGAGCTGCTTGTGCTCACGCGACAGCGAGGGGAGCGGACCGCCCAGCTCGGCCTCGACCGAGTCGATCAGCCGGTCGAGCGCCCCGTGCAGCGGCGGCATCCTCACGGCCGCGATCACCTCGCCCTCCCACACGAGCGGCACGTCCGACGGCTCCTGCTCCGCCGGGGGCACCAGCGTGGCACCGACCGCGTCGACCACGGGTTTCACGGCGCGGAGCAGCGGGTGTGGTTCGGTGCTCATCGGGGGACGTCCGGCCGGGGCATCTCGGTGGTGGCGTCGGCGGCGGCGACGTCGATCGTGACGTGCGTGGCGCCGTTGGCGAACGCCGCCCGGAGGATCTCGGCGACGATCTCGGGCGTCTCCGACGACGGCGTCGTGAACTCCGACCCGAACGGTCCGAAGTCGACGTGGTGGCCCCGCGCCTCGATGCGGGCGATCGGTTCGGTGACGTGCGGGCCGGGTTGTCCCTCGACGAACGGTTCGATCGTGAACTCCACGCGCTGCACGTCGGTGCATCGTAGGTGACGCGAGCCGGTGGACGAACCCGACGGCATCACGCGAGGTCGATCACGGGCAGCAGCATCGCAACGCTGCCGGGGAGCACCCGCTCGGTGGAGAGCAGTTCGGTGAGCCCGGCGGCGTCGACGAGGCGCGCCTCGGTGACCTCGCCGTCGTCGAATCGGTACGGCCCGTCGTGCACGACGCGGTAGACCCGGCAGATCTCGCGGGCGTGGTCGTCGTCGTACGCATCCTCGGTCACGAACTCGGGCGTCACCCCGATGATCCCGAGCTCCTCGGCGAGCTCGCGGCGGGCAGCGGCGTCGGACTCCTCGCCGGCCGCGACCACACCGCCGGCGGCGACGTCCCACCAGCCGGGGAACACGTCCTGGTCGTCGGCGCGGCGGTGGACCAGCAACTGGCCGTCAGTGGTCTGGACGATGATCGCGACCGATCGGTGCCGGAGGTTCTCGGCGCGCATGCGGGCACGGGTGACGACCTCGATGACGGTGCCATCGGGCGTGACGTGTTCGACGAGCTCGTCGCCCGGTCGGGCGGGCGGGCAGCTGCCTGGTGACGGGTCCACAGGCACGTCGTACCATGCCCAGATGACGCTCGACACGCTGCGCGCAGAAGCCCGCGACCTCCACGACGACACGGTGGCGCTGCGTCGGCGGCTGCACGAACGGCCCGAGCTCGGCAACGACCTGCCGATCACTCGTGAGGCGGTGCTCGAGTCGCTCGAGGGCCTGCCGCTCGACATCACGCTGCACCAGACGACGTCGGGTGTCGCGGCGTTGCTCACCGGCGGCAAGCCCGGCCCGACGGTGCTGCTGCGCGGTGACATGGACGCACTCCCGCTCCGCGAGGACACCGGGCTCGACTTCTCGTCGAAGAACGAGCACACGATGCACGCCTGCGGGCACGACACGCACACGGCGATGCTGGCCTCGGCTGCGAAGGTGCTCGCCGCACATCGCGACGAGATCCCGGGCCGGGTGCTGTTCATGTTCCAGCCCGGCGAGGAGGGCGAGCACGGTGCCCGCTACATGCTCGAGGAAGGTCTGCTCGACCTCCCACCGCTCGCCGACGGCACCCCGTCACCGGTCACCGGGGCGTTCGCGCTGCACATCACCTCGACGATCCCGACCGGCATGGTCGCCACCAAGGGCGGCGCCACGATGGCCGCCGCCGACACGTTCCACATCGTCGTGAAGGGAGCGGGTGGGCATGCGAGCGAGCCGTTCCGCACGATCGACCCGATCCCGATCGCCTGCGAGATCGTGCAGGCGCTGCAGCTGATGGTGACCCGCCGCGTCGACATCTTCGACCCGGCCGTGGTCACGGTCGGCCAGATCACGGCCGGGACGACGAACAACATCATCCCGGAGACGGCGACGATCGTCGGCACGATCCGCACGGTGTCGGAGCGGACCAGGTCGGCGGTGCACGACAACATCCGGCGCGTGGCCGAGAAGGTCGCCGAGGCGCACGGCGCCACCGCCGAGCCCGAGGTGATCCTCGGGTACCCGGTCACCTCGAACAGCGACGAGTTCGCCGACTTCACGCTCGACGTCGCCCGCGACGTGCTTGGCGCACCGAACGTGCACCGCATGCCCAACCCGATCATGGGCGCGGAGGACTTCTCCTACGTCCTGCAGCGAGTGCCCGGCACGATGATGTTCCTCGGCGGCACCCACCGCGACCGCGATGCCCGCACCGCGGCCGCCAACCACTCGAACCTCGTCGTGTTCGACGAGGACGCGATGCTCGACGGCGTCACCCTCTACAGCACGATGGCCCTCCGCCACCTCGGCCTCTCGTGACGGATTGGGTCAGACCAACTCCGTCACAGCTCGAGCCGTGACGGAGTTGGTCTGACCCATTCCGTCACGTACGTGACAGGCGCAGCGTCACGATCTCGAAGGGGTCGATCGTGAACGCGCAGATGCCGTCGCCGACCTCGAGGCCCGACTGGGGCTCTTCGAGGAGGTTGCAGCGGCTGGCCGCGGTGATGCGGCGATCGCAGCGGACGGTGACGTGCGTGCGGTTGCCGACCGACTCGTGCAACCGCACGACCAGATCCGGATCGCCCAGATCCGCGAGCTTGATCGCGTCGATCTCGACACCGGCGCCGTCGAGCGTGACGATCGGCGCGGGTGCATCCGTGGTCGTCGAACCCGTGACGATTCGCAACGGGGTCACGAACCGCTCCGCCTCGGCGACCACGTCGTCGAGGCCCGGGCCGTGGGGGAGCAGGGCCAGGTGCACCGAGTGGTGCCCGCGGTCGGCGTCGGGATCGGGGTACTGCGCGCCGCGGGCGAGCGACACACGGACGCGCCCGCCGAACAGGCCATGGCCGTACCGGCCGTCGTTGAGCACGGCGACGCCGAACGCGGGCTCGCTCACGTCGACGTAGCGGTGGGCGCACACCTCGAACTTCGCCGCGTCCCACGGGCTCGACGGGTGCGTCGGGCGGCGCACATGACCGAACTGGATGTCGCACGCGGCGGTGTCGGCGTGGACGTCGATCGGGAACGTGATCGACAGGAGGTGCTCGCGATGGTGCCAGTCGAGTTCCACCCCGACGTCGAGCCGGGGTGAGCCGGCCTGCACCGTGTAGGTGACGGTGGCGACCGAGGCACCGAACGTCCGACGCACTCGGACGCGACCCCGCGCCGGCCCGGTCTCGAGCACGTCGACGGCGACCTCGGCGCCGCCGGCGGCGCAGATCGCCTCGCCGAGCGCCGGTGTCCACGATTCGAGGTCCCATGCGTCGTAGCGGACCGGGTGGTCGGGGGCGAGCTCGAGCACCGCCGCGAGGGCGCCCTCGGGAAGCAGCTCGCGCGCCCGATCGACGTCGATGATCGACGTGAGGTGGCCGTCGTCGTCCCACCGCACGGCCAGGTACCGGTTGACCATCGAGCGGTCGGTGACGACCACCTGATCGTCGATGTCGTCTGCCGCCACCGTGGCGAGCGGAGCGATCCCGTTCGCCGGCACCCGCACCCGCACCGGCCCGTCGGGGCCGTCGATCACCTCGTCGCGATCGACCGCCGCCGCGTTCACGACGTGGGGTGTCGCGGGGACCAGCCGGTCGAGCAGCGAGGTGCGGCGCGCCTCGAGCGCCTCGATCACCGCCGCGTGCACCTGCTCGGCGTCGTCGTGCACCCAGGCGATCGACGAGCCGGGGATGATGTCGTGGAACTGCTGGGTGAGCACCTCGCGCCACAGGTGGTCGATGTCGGCCGGCTCCCCGAGCGTCGCCGCCCACAGCTCGACCTCGCGCAACAGACGTTCGCAGCGGCGGTTGCCCTCCTTCGTCCGGAGCTGGCTCGTCAGCGTGCCGCGGTGCGTCTCGAAGTACAGCTCGCCGCGCCACACGGGCACCGGGGCACCGTCGAAGTGCTCGCGCTCGACGCGCTCGAAGAACTCGGCCGGCGAGCCGATCGACACGCGCGGTGAACCGTCGATGTCGGCGAGCCGGCGGGCCCGCTCGAGCATCTCCCGCGTGGGCCCACCACCGCCGTCTCCATGTCCGAACGGCATCAGCGACCAGTCGGACCACGCCGACTCGCGGAACCGTTCCGCCGATGCGACGACCTCGGTCGGGGTGATCTCGGCGTTGTAGGTGTCGACCGGCGGGAAGTGCGTCAGCACGCGCGTGCCGTCGAGACCCTCCCACCAGAACGTGTGATGCGGGAAGCGATTGGTGGTGTTCCATGACAACTTCTGCGTCACGAAGCGGCGCATGCCGCCCGCCGCGTAGAGCTGCGGCATCGACGCCGGGTAGCCGAACACGTCAGGGATCCACACCTCGGTGCACCGCGCACCGAACCGCGACTCGAACCAGCGTTGGCCGTGCACGATCTGGCGGGCGAGGCTCTCCCCCGACGGCAGGTTCATGTCGGCCTCGACCCACATGCCCCCGACCGGGATCCACTGCCCGCCGCGCACCTTGACGGTGATCCGCTCGAACAGGTCGGGGTGGCGCTCCTCGATCCACGCGTACTGCTGTGCCTGTGAGCAGGTGAACCGGTACTCGGGGTACTCGTCCATCAGCCGCACGGCCGACGCGAACGTGCGGGTGCACTTGCGGACCGTCTCGCGGATCGGCCACAGCCACGCGGTGTCGATGTGGGCGTGGCCGATGGCGATCACCCGGTGGGCGCTGTCGGCGGCGCGCATGGTGAGCAGCGGCCGCAGCACGCCACGGGCGCGTTCGACGTCGGGGCACGCGTCGAGGGCCCGTTCGAGGGTGTGCAGGAAGCGGGGCCGGCGCGGATCGGTGAGTGCCATCGTGCGCATCAGGCCGTCGACGACGTCGAGGTCGTGCACGAGCGCTTCGGCGTCGCTGGCGACGAGGGCGAGATGGGCGTCACGGAACCGGTAGAGCGGCGTTTCGCCGGCGGTCTCGGGGAGCCCGAGCGGCGACGGTGCGAACTGCCGGAACGACGGGTTCGAGGCCGCCTCCAACCGCACCGTCACCGGGCCCGGTGTGGCGTCGATGCGGTGGTGGGTGCGGCGGGGATGGATGCCCTGGACCGGCCGGCCGGCGTCGTCGACGACGAGCCCCTCGCACTGGAAGCCGGCGGCGTCACCCCGGAAGCCGAGGTCGATCACGGCCTCGACGCGCCCGCCGGCCCAGTGCTCGGGCAGCACCCCGGTGAACGTGAACCAGGTGGTGCTCCACGGCGGCCCCCACATCGAACCCGCCTCGAACGGCGCCTGCTCGTCGGGCGAGAGCCCGGCGGTGATGCCCAGCGGCAGCACCTCGCGCTCCACGAGCGGCAGGACCCGCTCGTAGAGCTCCCGCGTCACCCGCTCCTCGACCAGACCCCGATCGACATGCACGCGAGCACCGTAGATGCTCGGACCCACACCGGGCTAGAGACCGGATGTGAGGAGGCTGCCGAGGGCGGCGAGGGCGGCCAGGTCGGAGATGTCGTCGAGCAGCGGGACCTCGACGAGCGGGGTGCTGCCGGCGTGGGCGCGCAGCGTCCGGATCTCGCGTGTCTCCGCGTCGGCGAGGGCGGACAGCTCACGGTGGAACGTGAGCTGGTCGGCGAGCGGGCCGTCGCCGATGTCGGCGAGCGCAGCGAGCGTGTCGGCGTCGATCGGCGTCGGGGTGGGATGGACAAGGTTGACGACGGTCGCCGCGAGCGGGTAGCCGCCGATGCGGAGCGCCTCGGCGAGGTGCACGGCTTCGTCGATCGCCTCGGCCCGCGGGCTCGACACGAGGACGAACGACGTGCCGGCGCTGCGCAGCACGGCGGCCGTGTCGGCGGCACGCTGGCGCAACCCGGCCTCGATCCCGGCCAGCGCGCGGAAGAACTCGATCGTGTCCTCGACCACCTGCGGCCCGGCGAGGCGACGGATCGCCCACAGGAACGCCGAGGCGCCGGCGTTCGTGACCCGCGCGAGCGACCGGCCCGGGGCCGTGAGGACGCGGTACACCGGGTGCCCGAAGAAGGTGACCAGGCGGTCGGGTGCCTCGAGCAGATCGATCGCGTGCCGCGACGGTGGCGTGTCGATCACGATCAGGTCCCACTCACCGCTCGACCACAGCTGGTGCAGCCGCTCGATCGCCATGTATTCCTGGGCGCCCGCGAGCGAGCCGGCGATGCTCCGGTAGATCGGGTTGGTCAGGATCGTCCGGGCGCGCTCCGGGTCGTCGGTGCGGTCGAGGATCATCCGGTCGAAGGTGGCCTGCGCGTCGAGCATCTGGGCCCACAGCTCGCCGCCGTCGCGGCCTGCTCCCGTCACCTCGAACGGGTCGTTCGCGCTCGACCCGTCGATGCCGAGGGTGTCGGCGAGCCGGCGGGCGGGATCGACCGTGACGACGATGACCCGCCGACCCGTCTCGGCGGCCGCCAGCGCGAGGGCTGCCGCGGTGGTCGTCTTGCCGACGCCGCCGGGCCCGCAGGTGACCACCAGCGACGAGTCGCGCAGGACGCTCGCCATGTCGGTCGCCGGCGGTGTGGTCATCGGCGACCGCCCGTCCGCTCGACGTCGGGCGCGATTGGTTCGGTACCGAGCGCAGCCGCGAGCCGGTCGAGGTGCTCGGGGAGGAGGCGGGCGACGGGCAGCCGCGGGAGGTGCACTCGCGGCAGCGGGAGCTCGCGGTCGAGCCGGTCGAGTTGGGCGCGCTGGGCGTCGACCCGTGCCCGTCCGAACCGGACGACGGCGTCGAGCGAGCGCTTCGTCGCCGCCGTCACGGTGACACCCTGCTTGCGCGCGGCGGTGGTCGCGGTCATCGTGAGGCCCGGTCGATCCGGCCAGCAGCCGTTGACCACGAGCGGCGCGAGGGCGAGGCCGAGCCGGTCCTCCAGGTCGTAGGCGAGCTCGATCGTCTCGCTGACGGGCGTGTCCTCCGGCAGCGTCACGAGCACCCCGTGGCAGCGGCCGTGATCGGCGAGGAGGGCGGCCACCTCGTCGGCCTGCTCGCGGATCGGGCCGCTCGACACCGCGTCCTGCAGTGCAGCGGCCGAGCGGAGGAAGGGGGCGGCATGCCCGGCCGGTGGTGCGTCGACGACGATCAGGTCGGCGACGCGCTCGCGGTCGAGTTCCTTGATCTTGCCGAGCACCAGCAGGTGCTCCATGCCCGGCGTCGAGCCGGCGATCACGTCGAACGAGGCGGCCGCGGCGACGCGCCGGAGCATGCCGCCGAACCCCTTCAGCTCGAGGTAGTCGAGGAACGATTGCTCGGGGGAGATCGTCCGGGCCCGGATGCGACCGCCGGCCGCAGTCGAGTGCAGCGTCTGCTCACGTGCGCTGAGCGGCTTGCCGCCCAGCAGCGGTCCGAGCCCCGGCTTGCCGTCGACCGAGACGAGCAGCACGTTCGCCCCGCCGTCGGCGGCCAGCACGGCGAGCGCCGCAGCGACGGTGCTCGTCCCGACACCGCCCTTGCCGACGACGAACGCCACCCGGGCCCGGTGCACCCATGCCTCGACCGAGCCGGCAGCCACGTCCACCCCATCACGGTAGATCGGCGGGAGCGAGAACGCGCTCCGAGCGCACGATCGTGCGTTGGGGATTTCGGGGATCGCGCGTTGTATACAACTGGGCGGGATGATGGCGGGATACGTGTGAGCAGTTCGGCGAGTACGACGGCGAGGTCGTCGCGGCGGCGCGGGCTCGTGGCGTCGCTGACGGCGACGATCTCGGCCAACCTCCCCGTGTTCTTCACGGGCTCGCTGGCGATCCAGCTCCAGCGCGACCTCGGATTCGGAGACGCCGCGCTCGGGCTCGCGGTCGGCGTCTTCTACGCGGTGGGCGCCATCGGCTCGCCGTGGATGGGTGGGATCGTCGAGCACATCGGCGCCCAGCGGGCGCTGCGCATGGGCGCCGCCGTGAGTGCCGCGGCGCAGGTCGCGATCGCCGGCGCGGTACAGCAGTGGTGGTTGCTCGCCACATTGCTCGCCGTGGGCGGGCTCGCGAACTCGCTCGCGCAGCCGGCGTCGAACGTGTACCTCGTCGGCATCGTCCCGCAGCACCGGCTCGGGCTCGCGCTCGGCATCCAGAAGTCGGCGATCCCGGCCGCCGCGCTCGTGGGCGGTCTGGCGGTCCCGATCGCGGCCGACACCGGTTGGCGGTGGGCGTTCGTCGCCGGGGCGCTGTTCGCGCTGTTCGCGGCGTGGCAGGTCCCACAACAGCCGTCGGGCACGGTCCGCCGCCGCCCCGACCGAACGGCGGCTCCCGACGTCGCCACCAGCGCGCTGATCATCCTGGCGATCGGCGTGGGCTTCGGATCCTCCGCGTCCAACGCGCTCAGCGCGTTCCTCGTGCGCGGCGGTGTCGAGGCCGGCCTCGGCGAGTCGGGCGCGGCCGGGCTGTTGGTGATCGGCTCGATCCTCGGGATCGGGGTGCGGCTGCTGTTCGGCGCCCGCGCCGACCGCCATCCGGGGCGGACGCTGTCGTTCATGGTGTGGTTGTTCGCCGCCGCGGCGGTCACGTTCGGACTGCTGGCGCTCGAGCAGACGGTCGTGTTCGTGATCGCGACACCGCTCGCGTTCGCCACCGCGTATGCGTGGCCTGGCCTGTTCCACCTTGCCGTCGTTCGCAGCAACCCGTCGGCGCCGGGCGTGGCGACCGGCATCGCGATGACCGGCACCTTGGCCGGTGCGGTCGCCGGGCCGATCGTGTTCGGCGTGGTCGCCGAACACGTCAACTATCACGCCGCCTGGCTCAGCGCAGCCGGCTTCCTCGTGCTCGCCTGCGTGTTCGTCGCCATCGCCGACCGCCGCATCCACGAACCGACGACACCGCCGACACCGCTCACACCGTCGTGAGCGCCGTCGGGTTCACGCGGCGGTCGCGGCCCGTGTGAGGGCGGCGATCAGCGCTTCGGTGTGCGGGACGAGACCGTGTTCCCAGTCCCACCAGAGCGGGCTGGAGCCGCGCACGCGGGGCGGTAGTTCGATCTGCACCCCGGCATCGCGCGGCACGTTGACCGGGTTGCGCGCGTGCACGCCTTGTAACTCCACCGGGATGTGATCGAGATCGTCGACGATCCGGTAGGCGGGAAGCGCCGGCCGGAGGTGACCGGCCACGTGGTCGGCCAGCTCACGGTTGCGCCCACCGAGCAGCAGCGACGTGAACAACCCGCGCCGGCCGAACCCGTGGATCGTGACCACGACGTCGACGTGGTCGAGGAACTCGTCGAGCACGGGTGACTGATCCCGCGTCACCCTGATCGACGGGACGTGCCGCTGCAGCGAGGCTGGTTGGACGACGCCGTAGTACGACGCCCCGCTCGCCTGCGCAGCGGCGCGGGCGATCACGTCGGTGGTCTCCTCGAGCCCGCCCCCGTGGTAGGCCATGAAGCCGAAGCGCCCGCGCAGTTCGCACTCCTCGACCACGCCGGGCGTGGCGAGCAGATCGGCGAACGGGCGGGCGCTCAGCGAACTCGCGATGGGGGCCGTGATGGTCAGGCGACCGGTGGGTCGGTGAACTGCTGGCCGCCGCGCGACACGTGCTCGGTCCACTGGCCGCCATCCCAGTAGCGCAGTTCGTAGCGCGACGACGGGTCTGCGTACCAGCCGGCCGGTGCGGCGCTCGCTGCTGCCGCGGTGGCCTGGGTCTCGACGACCGCTGCCTGCTGCGGCTCGGCAGCGACCTCGCTGGCGGCAGCGGCGATCGATGCCCCGCTGTCGTACGAGGTCGTGCTGTAGCCCCCCAGCCCGGAAGCCGGGTCGGCGCTGACGGCGACCGTGTCGTTGGTCGATGCCGACTCGGGAGCGACGGCCCAACCGGCCGGCTCGTTGACCGGCTCGACGGCGGGCTGCACGGCCTCGACGAAGGTCGGTTCGGGCTGATACGCCTCGGGAACCGTGATCTCGGGAACGCTCACGTCGGGCTGGCTCACGTGGGGGAGGCTCACCTCCGGCACGACGATCTCGGGAACGGTGATCGGCTCGGCGGCGGGCTCGGGCGCGGCGGATGCTTCCTCGGCCAGCACCGACCAGGAGGCGGCTGCGCTGCTGGCGTCGGCCACGGGCTCGGCGGCCGGTGCCTCGGCCGGCACGTGGCCGACGCCGTGGTCATCGCCCGAGGCGGCCCGTGAGAGGTATGCCGTGACCGTGCTCCCCGTCGGGACGATCGCGACGACATTCCATCCGTGCCGTGCCTGCTCGGTGAGTTGGTCGGCGAGCGAACCGGCCTCGTAGGAGGACACGCTGATCGAGGAGAACTCTTGCATGGCGGGCACGTTAGCCCCTGTGATGACGCCCTGTCGTCGCCCGGGAGGGAGGTTGGCACCCTCCGGGTGGCAGCACATCCAGGAGGGTGCCGCTCGACCCCCACCCCACCCTGTCCGTTCGGCCCTGGTGCGATGTGACGTCGGGCGCCGTTCTCGGGGCCTCGGTCTCGCGCATACTGGTGGTCGTGGTCGAAGCAATGCAGGTCCTCACGGCGCTGTTCGCGCTGCTCGCCGGTGCGGGCGCGGTCGCGCTGCTGACGGCCCGAGCGCTCGCGACGACGTCGTCCGGTGCTGCCAGTTTGGGTCGTCGGGTCACGGCTCTTCGCGACGTGCTGACGCTGGTGGTGGCGGGCACGGCGACGCTCGGCAGCCTCTACTTCTCCGAATCGGCCGACTACACGCCGTGCACGTACTGCTGGTACCAGCGAATCGCGATGTACCCGATCGCCGTGATCGGCATCGTCGGTCTGTGGCGCCGAGACGCGAATGCCCGCTGGTACTCGCTCACCCTCGCGGTGATCGGCCTGTGCCTCAGCACGTACCACTACCTCTTGGAGTGGAACCCGAGCTGGGAGACCGGGACCTGCGCCCTGTTCGGACCGGCGTGCGCGGTGCCGTGGTTCCGTACCTTCGGGTTCGTCAGCCTCGCCTTCATGGCGTTGTGCGGATTCGCTGCGATCATCGTCGTCAACCTGGTCTCGTTCGGACCGTCCACCGCATCTGCGCTCGACCCGGCGCTCGAAGAGGAGCTCTCATGAATCATCGTCAACGACTCGCCACCGTCGTCGGGGCGCTCGTGCTCGTCACGGCGGCCTGCGGTGGCGACGATCCGGTCGAGTCGGGCCCGACCGAGACCGCTGCCACGGAGACCGCTGCCGCAGAGACCGCCGCCGCAGAGACCGCTGCCGCAGAGACCGCCGCCGCAGAGACCGCCGCCACAGAGACCGCCGCAGCCCCGACCGGCGACGGCCCGAACGCGACCATCGCGCCGGATCTCCCGGAGGAGTTCGTCGGCCACGTAGGCCCGCTCGAGGTGATCGGCGCAGCCCTCCCGCCACTCGGCCAGGGCACAGCGGTCGAGGCGGACCCTGCGCTCGGGATGGCTGCCCCGGTCCTCGTCGGGCTCGACTACGACGGTGCGACCGTGCGCGTCGACGCCACCGAGAACGGCCCGACGATGGTCGTGTTCGTGGCCCACTGGTGCCCGCACTGCAACAGCGAGATCCCCCGCATCAACGAGCTGCGCGACGCCGGGAGCCTCCCGGCCGACCTCGACATCGTCGCTGTCAGCACGGCGATCGACCCGACGCGCCCGAACTTCCCGGCGTCGAAGTGGCTCGACGATCTCGACTGGACCTATCCGGTGATCGCCGACGGTGTCGACATGCAGGCCCAGCAGTTCATCGGCACATCGGCGTTCGGCGTCGACGGCTTCCCGTTCGTCACGCTGATCGGCGCGGACGGGACGGTGGCGGCGCGCTGGTCGGGCGAACACGACACCGACGAGCTCCTCGAACTCGTCACCAGCAACCTCCCGGCCTGAGCACCAACCGGCGCCGGAGGGGTTCGGGCTGCTCGGTAGCCTCGGGACCGTGAACGACCCTGCCGTCCCCGCCCCCACGAGCGTCGAGTCCGACGTCGCGCTGCGTGTTGCGTTCCTGGGGCCGTTCGGGACCTTCACCGAGCAGGCGCTGCGCAGCCAGCCCGATCTCGCGGCCGGCGAGCTCGTCGCGTATCGCACCGTTCCCGATGCGCTCGATGCGGTCACCGCCGGCGATGTCGATCTCGGTTTCGTCCCGATCGAGAACTCGATCGAGGGCATGGTCAACTTCACGCTCGACTCGCTCGCCTTCGAACACGATCTGGTGATCATTCGCGAGGTCGTGCTCGACATCCACATGTGCCTCGCGGCGAAGGCCGGCGTTCGGCTCGGCGATGTCAAGGAGATCCTGTCGATCCCGGTCGCCACGGCGCAGTGTCACCGGTTCCTCCGCGAGCACCTGCCCGCCGCCGACATCCGGGCCGCTGCGTCGACCGCGGCCGCCGCACAGCTCGTCAGCGAGGACGTGTCCCCGCATCTCGCAGCGATCGCGCCACGGGTTGCGGCCGAGCGCTACGGGCTCGACGTGATCGCCGAGAACATCGAGGATCACGACGGCAACCAGACCCGCTTCGTGGTCGTCACCCGTAGCGGCATCCCTGCGCCGACTGGTCACGATCGCACGGCGCTCGTCGTCTACCAGCGCGCCGACGAGCCGGGCAGCCTGATCTCGATCCTGCAGGAGTTCGCGGCGCGCCGCATCAACCTGTCCAACCTCATCTCGCGACCCACCAAGCACGGCGGCCTCGGTGACTACTGCTTCATCCTCTTCGCCGAGGGGCACGTCTCGGACGACCTGCTCGCCGACGCGATGCGTGCGCTGCACGCCAAGCAGGGTGCGGTGAAATTCTTCGGCTCGTGGCCGCGTGCCGACGGCAGTGCGTCCGATGCCCGCGCCCATGCCGACGAGCGCTGGCGACTCGCAGACGACTGGCTCGCCACCCTCCGCACGGCCGTCCAGCCCTGAGGGTCCCTGACGGTCAGTAGAGCGACATCACGTCGGGGACGGGGCCGATCAGTTCGGGCTTCGGGCACGGGGTCAACACCGGGCCGTCGGGGCCCCACGGAGTCGGGCACGGGCGGTGCTCGATGGCTGCGATCCACCGTGAGATGTAGTCGGTGGCGAGCCACGACCCGTACTCGGTGAGGTGCGTTCCGTCGTACGTCCAGTTCGCCGGCGCCGAGCGCACGTACGCCCGCCAATCGGCGAGGAGCACGTCGCTGTACTGCGGGAGCGTCACCAGCCAGTGGAGGTCGATGTTGTTCTCGAGGTACGCCTGGCGCGCCCGTGGCCGATCGACGCCCTCCTCGGTGAAGTTCATCCACACGATCGTGTGGGCGCCCTTGGCGCGACCGGCGCGTACCACTGCGTCGAACTCGGTGGGGAAGTCGCTGAACCAGTCGTTGTAGCCGGCTTTGACCACCAGGATGTCGATCGTGCCCGGTGTCTCGAGGATCGCCTCCACCGCGGTGTTCGGAATGACACCGGTGACGTTGCTGAGACAGGAGGGCCGCATCAGGCGCCGGCACGATGCTGCGTCGACGATCCCGTCGAAGCCGAGGAACGCAGACTGCGACCGTGCATAGAGCGGTATCGCCGCCAGCGTGGAGTCGCCGACCATCAACACCCTGGACCGTCCGGGGGAATTGGCGGCCTGGGCCTCGGTCGCCGTTGCCCGAACGCCGATGAAGCGCCCGGTGACATCGACGATCACGTCGGTGCCCGAGCTCGCGAAGTAGGCGAGGCCGACGTCGCTCGGCGTGGTGATCGCCAGATTGGCGAGCGTGTGATCGTGCAGTGCCGGGTTGAGCGTGGAGATGCCGGGTCGTGGGGTGCGCGCCGGGTACGCCGTGACGAACCCGGCACGATCGGCGGCGGTGGCGGTCACGTTGGTGACGAGCGCGGCGGCGTCGACGATGCCCGGGTTCACCTCGACGGTCCCACCCGGCCAGGCGCGCACGCCGGTGGTCCGGGTGTCGAGCAGGCGCTGCGGCGTCATCGGGACGAACAGGCCTTCGGTCGAGTCGGGAGCGCTCGGTCCGGTGAACCACCCGAGCAGGTCGACGACGAGGTGACCGCGATGGTGGGAGCGCAGCGTCAGCCCGGCCGGCGACACCGGCAGGATCACCGTTGCTGCGACTGCGCCACCGGTGCCGGTGACGTTGAGGAACGAGGTCGATCGCACCGGGTCGCCCGTGCGACGGCTCGCCACGAATCCCGGTGCCTCGTCGCCGACGCTCGTGATCGTCACTGCGAGCGCGGTGGCGTCGGCCGGGACTCCGCCGGGGATGCTGATCGGTAGGTCGCCGGCGGGCCCGATCGGACCGGTGGTGCCGCCGAGCCCCACCCGGGTGTCGGCGATGCGGCGGCTCGTCACCGGCACGAACCGACCGGCTCGCGCCTGCGACGATTCCACGAAGACACCGGTCACGTCGATGATCAGGTCGCCCGGTGTGTGGCGGTAGAACGCGAGCGCTCCGTCGCTGCCGAGCTGGACGATCGTCGAGTTCGCGACGACTCGGTCGGTGCGCGTGTTGAGGGTGGATGCGAGTGGTCGCTCCGCGCCCGATGGGTGGACCGTGACGAAGCCGGGCGATGCCACGGGCGTCGCCGTGATCACGACGGCCGCGGCGACGGCGCCCTCGGGGATGCCTGGCTGCCCGGCGATGTCGACGGTGATCGTCGCCGCAGCCGGGTCGGAACAGCCGCACGGGGTGAGCCGCGTGTCGGCGAGCCGCACGGGGCCGACCGGCACGAAGGCGCTCGCGACCTCGGCCGCGGCGGCCGGCTGGCCGGTCGAGAACGTGATGACGGCGGTGAGCGCCAGGGCGCCGCTGACGAGGCCTGCAACGGTGGCGTTGGCCGAGCGTCGAACGCGGACCAGTCGGTACCCCTGTCGTACGCTGCTCTTCATGTCTGCACCTCTGTCTGCTGGCGGTTCGCCGGTCACCGTCGTGACCGGCGCCAATTCCGGCATCGGCCGCGCCACCGCCCTGCATCTTGCCAAGTCGGGACACACGGTGATCGGTACCGTCCGATCGGTCGCCAAGGCCGACAAGTTGAGCGCGGCTGCCGACGCCGCCGGTGTCACGGTCGATCTGGTGGAGCTCGACATCGCATCCGACGACTCGGTGCGTGACGGGTTCGCCGAGATCTTCGAGCGGGTCGGTCATGTCGATCATCTCGTCAACAACGCTGGCATCGGTGGGAACGGCGTGGTCGAGGAGACATCGGCCGAGCGCTTCCTCGAGGTGATGAACGTCGACCTGTGCGGGGGTGTGCGCTGCGTCCAGCAGGTGCTGCCCGGCATGCGCGAGCGCGGAGCCGGCACGATCGTCAACATCACGTCGGTCGCCGGACGGATCGGCGCCATCGCTCAGGCGCCGTACGTCGCCGCGAAGTGGGCGTTCGAGGGGATCAGCGAGCAACTCGCCATCGAGGTCGCGGCGTTCGGGGTTCGCGTCGTGATCGTCGAGCCGGGTGTGACCAAGTCGTCCATCTTCGGCAAGAACACCGACGCGAAGAACGACACCGGCGTCTACGCCGCGCAGTACGACCGGATGCTCCAGATGTACGCGGCCGGCTATCACCACGCGACCGACGCCGACGAGGTCGCCGAGGTGATCCGCCACGCGATCGAGACCGACGATCCGAAGCTCCGCTATCAGGTGAGCTGGGGCGGTAACGAGCTCGTGCAGGGTCGTGCGGCGCTGACCGACGAGGCGTGGGTCGCGCTCGGCACGCTCGCCGGGATGCCCGCCTACATCGATGGGTTCCGCGACGCGTTCGGTCTCGACCTGACGCTGCCGAGCTGAGTGCGCTGCGCCGCGACAGACCGCATCGTCCCTGGTGACAGGGGTCACCACATCTGTGAGCTGCTGGCGTGACAGGTGTCTCGTCGCACGGTCGACGTGGCAATGCGGCGTTCATCGCCGCTTCACTGGACATCCGTAGGGTCGGTTTCGAGACCGTCGTCGGCGACGACGACGACGCTCGATCCGGCTTTCGGAAGGAGACCCCCCATGAACGATCACACCCACCCCACCACACTGGTCCTGCTCGATCCCACCAACGCCGACGGCGAGGCAGGGCTCGATGCGCTCGATCCGAGTGACCGCCATGTCGCCCTCGTGGTGCTGCTGAGCGGCCGCACGAGCGCCGCCCTCCGTGAGTTCGCAGCCGCCGAGGGAATCAGCCTCGCCGACGCCGGCTTCACGTACCTCGACCAGGTAGCGCCCCGCGCCGGTCTGGGCTCGCGCCTCGTGGAGACCGTGCTCGCCACCGGGCCCGATGCGACGGCCGAACTGGTGCTCCTCGCGAACGAGCGGAGCGTCAGCCGGATCGTCCTGCCGCCGTCGAGCATGCGCAGCGATGCCGCTGCCGTCGACCGCCTCGCTGCCGCTCTTCCGGGCGTCGAGGTGTCGGTGGCCGGTCTGGTCGGCACCCGCTGACCGGTCGGTCACCGTTGGTCGGATCGACCTGCTGACCAGGCTCAAGTCGGCCCGGTCGACGTTCGATAGACCTGGTGGTGGACCTCCTCCCGAACTCCCTGTCCTTCCGGGTCATCACGACGATCGACGTCGATGATGAGTCCGAGATCCCGGAGCGCTTCACCGGCCGCGTCCGCTTCCGTCTCGACGGGTCGATCCTCTACATCGCGTGGCTTGCCGACGGCTTGCTCGACAACCCGACGCGACGTATGCCGGCGTACACCCGCTACCGACCGAACGGGTGCACGAAGTACGAGATGCACTATCGGGCGGGCTTGTTGCAAGATCCGGGTGACGGCCTGCCTGCCGTGCGTGGGTACTTCGCGAACGGCCGGGTGCACTACGAAGAGCGTTACCTCGAAGGTCGTCGCCACGATGGTGCAGGTGGGGTCGCGGCGATCCGGAAGTGGCGGCCCGACGGGTCGCTGCGCCGCGAGCTGTACAGCCAGTTCGGCCGTCCCGTCGCACCACCGCCGCAGCGCCGTCGCATCGTGTGAACCGGGTCGGACCCGTATCGTCGCCGTGTGCCGCTGCGGATCGTGTCGTGGAACGTCAACTCGATCCGGGCCCGCCACGGTCGGGTGATCGACTGGCTGCGCCGGCACGAACCAGATATCGCCCTCCTCCAGGAGACCAAGTGCAGCGACGCAGTGTTCGCCGCAGGTGGTTTCGTCGATGACTGTGCGGCGCTCGGATACGCAGTCGCCCACCACGGGCGCGACCACTGGAACGGCGTAGCGATCCTGAGCCGGGTCGGACTCGTCGATGTGTGCCGCGGGTTTCCCGGTCCGAACCGGCCACCGTTCGACGAGGCCCGGCTGATCGGCGCTACCTGCGCAGGCCTGAGGGTGTGGTCGCTCTATGCGCCGAACGGGCGCACGCTCGCCGACTCGCACTACCTCTTCAAGCTCGTGTGGTTCGAACGTTTGCGTGCGACGGTCGCGGCTGCGGCGGACGTGCACGTGCTGGCGGGCGACTTCAACGTCGCGCCGACCGATCTCGACATCTACGACCCGGTTCGGTGGCGGCGACTCACCCACGCCAGCCCACCCGAACGGGCTGCGGTTGCCGCGCTCGGCGACATCGGACTGCGCGACGTCACCCGTGAGCACCTGCCCGACGCAGGCGTGTTCACGTGGTGGAGCTATCGACCCGGCCAAGTCGAGCGGAACAACGGGCTCCGCATCGATCTGGCGTTGTGTTCGCCGCCCGCCGCCGATCGGGTGCAGCGGGTCTGGATCGACGGTGACGAACGTCGGGCTGTGCTCGCGTCCGATCACGCCCCGCTGGTGCTCGACCTGGCCGACTGAGCCGTTCTGACCGGCCGTCGGTGCGAGCACGTCCACCGTGACCGTCGGACCGTTGCACGGGTCCGCTGTCGGCGCGTGCCTGCTGTCATCGTTTGGCGGGCGCGTACTCGATCGGCTTCAGCAGCGGTGAGTTCGACTGCCGCTGGTAGCCGGGCACGTCCCGACGCCGTCGGCGCTGGGAACCGGCGGCGGTGTCGGTCGGGTCGATCACATCGAGCAACTGCCGCAGGCTGTCATCGCGACGCTCCTCGGACAGGCTGAAGAACTGCGCCCAACGCGCTGGGTCGGTCTCGCAGGTCGCGGCGATCAGGTCGCAGATCACGTCCTCGAATCGACTCGAGCGGGCCCCGGTCTGGTCGGCCCGATCGAGCATCCGCATCAGGTCCCGCAACGGGAGCAGGGCGATGGTGGCCGGCGCAGCGAGATGGCTGAGCAGATGGCGTTCGAGCGATTCCGGGACGTGCCGGGTCCGTCGAATCGAGAGGCTGACCGCTTCGTGCAGCACAGCATCGGCTCCAGGAGCGGCGATGATCACGTCGCCGATCAACCCTGCGGTGGCCGGTGAAGTGGCACAGCGCACGGTCAGCGCCGCCCATGCCGTCAGCCGTTCTTCGCCGTCGACACCGGCGATCTGCTGCAGCATCGCGAGTTGATCGCGCAGGTCCTGTTCGGCGAACGGGGCGCGGTCGCGGCGTTCGTCGCAGAGGTAGGCGATCACGAGGTCGCCCGGGACGTGCGGGTGCTTCAGGACTCGGGTGCGTTGCTCGGCGCTGAGCCCGGGTCGGTCGAGCAGCGCTTTGAGCTCGTCGGGGCTGGTCCCGTCGCTGGAGAGGATGACGTCGAGCAGTTGGTCACCGTTGGCGCTCGCATCGATCGTCCCGTGCTGGGAGAGCTGGCCGAGCATGGCGTTCCAGGGTGTGGCCGGCTGGCTGGGGCGGGGCGGGATCGGGCGGGGAGGCACGCCATCGATCGTCAGCTGGGCGTCCCGATCGACGGTGGAGGGGGCTGTGAGCCGATCAGGTCTGGAGACGAGCAGCCTGACCAACCGTTCGTTGATCGTCATGGCTCACCTGGTTGCGAGGGCCCAGGCGTCGGCATCGAACGAGTCGTGCCCGAACGCGTCCGACATCCGGCCGTCGACGTGATACTCCCGATACGACCCGGCGTTGCTGCCGTGGTCGGCGTGGTCGGCTTGGGTGTGGCTGGCCAACTGGTTGACGGCGGTGACGGCTTCGGTGAGGGAGCGGTCGATTTCGGCGGTGGTGGCTGCTTGTTCTTCGACGGCTGCTGCGATGACTGATTGGCTGCTGCTGATTTCGGTGATGACTTGGGCGACTTCGCCGAGGGCGACGAGGGCGGCTTGGGTGTCGGAGTGGATGGCTTCGACGCGGCCGACGATGTCGGCGGTGGCGGTGCCGGTTTCGGCGGCGAGGTCTTTGACTTCGGAGGCGACGACGGCGAACCCGCGGCCTGCTTCGCCGGCTCGTGCGGCTTCGATGGTGGCGTTGAGGGCGAGCATGGTGGTTTGGGCTGCGATCCCGCGGATGCTCTCGACGACTTCGCCGATGCGGGCTGAGGAGTCGGCGAGGCGTTCCATGAGTTGGTTGGCGTGGTCGGCGGCGCGGACGGCGGTTTCGGCGGTGCGTGAGGCGTCGCCGGCGGAGCGTGCGATCTCGGATGCGGCGGCGGAGAG
>JALHOG010000009.1:68931-100614 GCA_022843125.1 Ilumatobacteraceae bacterium | reverse complement strand
CGCGGCCCGGCGCATGCTCGTCACCACCATCGCGATCACGGCCGTGGTCGCCGGCGCCGTGTTCGGGTGGCGGACACTGCGCGGCGAACCCGACCAGGCGAGCGGCGACGGCGGGAGCTGGAACCAGCTGCTGCTCGTCGACCGTGGCACCGGTGCCGTGACCGCCCTCGCCGACGACGACCTGACCGTGGTCGCGGCCCAAGGCCCGCCCACCGGGCGAGTGACCGCGGCGCACATCGAGCGCGACCGGATCGCTCTGGTGCAGGCCGGCCAGATCACCCTCACCGCCCTCGATGACGAGACACCGACCGTGATCCCGACCGAGATCGGCGCCGTCGTGGTGCGGCTCCCCATCGACGACACCCTCTGGCTGGCGGTCGGGTCGTCGTCGGGTGGCAACGTCCTCCTGGTCGACGGACTCACCGGCACCACGCACGACGTCGCCGCGCTGGTGGCCCCCACCTCGGTCCGAGTGTTCCTCGAAACCCTCCGCTACGACGTCACCGGCACGTCGTTCGCGATGGCCGACGCCAACAACTTCCAGACGGTCGTGGTGCACACCGACGCCGACCCGCCGGTCGCCGCCTTCTTCGCCGACCAGCCCGTCGCCGTCGGCAAGGAGCTCGTCGTCACGAGCGAGGTGGTCGGCCAGCAAGCCGATCTTGCCCTCGTCGACCCCGAGCGCAAGGAGCTCGCGAAGGTGTCGGGCGAGCTCCCGGTCGGCGGGTTGCTCATCGACGACGAGGTGACGGTCATCTCTGCCGAGGGCACGATCGCCCGCTTCGGCAAGGACGACACCGAGGCCGAGCGGCTCGACACGGTCGCCGTACCCGCCGGCGCCAGCATCCGCTGGGTGCGCCCCACCGCCGGCAACACGCGGCTCGTCGTCTTCGGCGACTCGTTCCAGGCGGTCGTCGACCTCGAGGGGCGCACGGTGTTCACCACCACCTTCGCAACCGCGGTCGGCGAACCGACGATCGACCAGGGATGGACGTGCCTGCCGGTCGGGGGCGGCGACAGCTTCCACTCGCTGATCGACCTCACCTCGGGTGAGCAGATCGCCGACCTCACCGGCGTGGCGGTCACCGGAACCTCGGCCGACGGGTGCACCGTCATCGGCACCCGAGCCGGGCTGACCGAGGTCGTCGGCGCCGACGTCACGGTGTCGCTCGGTCAGACGCGTGGCGCCACCCTCTCACCCGACGGTGCCGCCGTCGTGGTCCAGACCGTCCGCGGCGAGACCCAGTTCGTCCCGATCGACGACGGTGCCGCAGGCGACCCGGTCGACATCACCGCACTCGCCCCCACCAACGCGCTCGTCACCTTCCGCGACACCTGACCACACGCCGCTGCTGGTGGTCACTCACCTGATGCTGGTTCGATGATGACCTCGCTGGCGATCGGCGTGAAGCCGCAGGCGAGGAACGCACGCAGGGAGGCGGCATTGCCGGCGGCCACCTGGGCGAAGACGGTGTCGCCCGCCGGGATCGCCCGCAACGCGCCATCGACGAGTGCTCGGCCGGCACCTGCGCCGTGCGGGCCGGCGGTCAGCTCGACGGAGATCTCCGTGCGATCGACCAAGCCCTTCCCGATCGTGACGAGGCCGCGCCCGTCACCGATCACCCGCACCTCACGCCGGTGGTGTCGCGAGCGGACCACTCGCGGGTGATCGTCGACGTCGGTGCGCACCGTCAAGTCGGTGCCGCCGCCGATCGCCGGCCGGGCGAGCACCACATCGATCGAGCCGATCTCTCCGCCCTCGCCTGCCAGCGCCAGCAGCAGCGCCGGAGCGAGCGCACCGCCGAACCCGTCGGGTTCGAACGGGCCGACGACCTCTGGGCGGTCGGTGAGGATCACCGCATGACCGGTGAAGCACACGACCCCGCACGCGCCCGCAGCATCCGGCGGCACCACGTCGACCAGTCCGTCGACCGGCGGGAATCGACCCAGGACCGCCGCGGCGAGCGCACGCCCCAGCGCATGGTCGATCGACATCGGCATCGGTGGGGACACTAGGTTCCGGCCGTGCCCGCCCGCCGCCCGGACCGCCGTTCGATCGTGCTCGTGCTCGGCGGCGCGCTTGCCCTCGGCGTCGGCTGCACGCCGATCGACGAGTCGCAGGACGCGGTCGGCATCATCGCCCGCGGCTGCCCACCGGGAGACTCGAACGGCAGCGGGGTGCCGATCGCCCCGCGCCTCGTCCTCACCGCTGCGCACGTGGTGAAGGGTGGCGGCGAGATCGTCGTCAGCAACGGCTCGCGAACCACGACCGGCGAGATCGTCGCGTTCGACAGCGAGATGGACCTTGCGTTGATCGAGGTCGAAACGCCGATCGGCGGCGTGTTCCGCCTCGGCGGCGGCGACGTCGAGGACGGATCGACGGGCGTCGCCTACGTGATGCGCGACGACGAGATCGTCACCCTGCCCGTCACCGTTCGGCGGAGCATCAACCTGCGCACCGAAGACATCTACGTCGACGGCCTGCACGACCGGCCCGCGTGGGAGCTCGTCGCCGACACCGAGACGGGTGACTCGGGCGGTGCGGTCGTCGTCGACGGCGAGGTGATCGGCGTGCTCTCGCTGCGCAGCAACTCCTTCGACTCACGCGCCTACGCCGTCGATCCGGTGCGCGCAGGCGAACGAATCCGAGAGCAACGCGCCACCGGTGTGCTCGGCGACGACGTCGATCTCCGTCGCTGCTACACGCCCTGACGGGCGGGTGTCACCAGAAGCCGGGGAGCGGTTCGGCGTGGCCGGCGCCGTACTGACGGAGGCGGCCCACCGCCTCGTCGTCGAAGACATCGATGATGTCGAACACCGCATCCGGCCCCGCAGCGCGGATCGCGAGGTCGAACTCGGATCGGCGCTTGGGCAGCTCGGACGTGAGCACGAGCACCCGCTCGCCGAGCCCACGCAGCGCGTGCGCGCGGCCCAGCATCCGCCAGACCGGTTCGACCGCGGTGAGACCGCCGCGATAGCGCAGGAACGGCCCGCCGAGCTCGATCACCCAGCGGCCACCCGTGGCGTCGGTGGCGACGTCGTGGACGACCATGCCGCTGCCCTTCAGTCGTACGCCAGGACCCTCCGTGGTGAAGCCCGCGTCCGCGAGCAACTCGCTGATGCGTTCCTTCGCGCCGGCAACGCGGGCCGCATCGAGCAGCAACGGCTCACCCTCGTCGTGCACGCGTGTGCGGGCGAGTTCGACGTAGCCGGGGTCGAGGTCGTAGCCGACGTATCGACGGCCGAGGCGCGAAGCGGCGACGAGCGTCGATCCGCTCCCCATGAACGGGTCGAGCACGAGGTCGTCGACGAACGTGTACAGCTCGATCAGCTTCTCGGGCAACTCGACGGGGAACGGCGCGGGGTGACCGACACGGCGGGCGCTCTCGGCGGGCGTCTGCCAGACGTCGAGCGTGAGCGCCATGAAGTCCTCGGTGGTGATCGTCGACTCGTGCGGCAGGCCCCGCTTGCGGCGCTCGTCGGGCGTGAGCGCCCGCTGGAACCGGCCCTTGCTGGCGATGATCACCCGCTCGGTCACATCGCGGAGCACCGGATTCGTCGCCGTCCGGAACGACCCCCACGCGCACGACCCGCTCGCGCCGGCACCTTTCTGCCACACCACCTCGCCGCGCAGCAGCAGACCGAGACGATCCTGCAGGATGGTGATCACGTCGGAGGCGAGGCTGCGGAAGGGCTTGCGACCGAGGTTGGCGACGTTGACGGCGATCCGGCCACCCGGTTCGAGCACGCGCGCGCACTCCGCGAACACGTCCTCCAGCAGCTCGAGGTACTCGAGATAGGACGACGGGATGCCGTCGCGCTCGAGCTCCTCCTCGTACTGCTTGCCGGCGAAGTACGGGGGCGACGTGACCACGAGCGCGACCGAGTTGTCGGCCAGCGTGAGCATGTTGCGGGCATCGCCGCACACGAACGGTTCCTCGAGCTCTGTGGGCGCGAGGACGGTGTCGTCGTCGCTCACCACCGGCGCTTCGAATCGTCCGTAGAACCCGGACGCGTCGTGCGATTCGCGCCGGCTCACACCGAAGTTCGACGTCGCGGTGCGTCCGGCGCGGGCCGCACGGCCGGAAGGATGACGTGTCCGAGCGCGTCCGCGCGCGCCCCCCTCCGTCTCGTCCGACATGGGTGGTGAGGCTACGCGGCCCGTCACACGCGGCGCGCGATGCTCAGCCGCCGGCCAGGCCGGGACGCCGCCGCAACGCTGCAGCTGGACATCCCGGCCCGAACGAGGTCGTCTGCGGCCTTGACCGCCGACCTGCAGTACCCGTCATCCGCGCCGCCCAACCGATCGGGTCCGCGGCCGCTCGTCCCCCTAGCGTTGATGCGTGGTGTTCGCCGACCTGTCGTCCCGAGCCCAGGTGAACCGGCTCCGTCAGGCGGCCCGCACCGCGCTCACGCAGTACCCGCTCGCGCCCGTCCGGCTCCGTCTCGTCAACCACGGGTTCAACACGACCTTCCGCGTCGACGCCGACGACGGCACCCGATTCGCGCTGCGCATCAACGTCAACTCACGGCGCGAGCCGGAATGGATCGCCGCCGAGATGGCGTGGCAGGAGGCGATCGCGAACGACACCGAGCTGACGGTCCCGAGACCACAGCGCACCCGTGACGGCGGGCTCGTCGCCCGTGCACACAGCCCGGACCTCGGGCGTGAGCTCGACGCAGTGCTCTACTCGTGGCTCCCCGGTCCCGACCTCGGTGACACGGTCACACCGGATCAGATGCGAGCGGTCGGGCGCGCGTTGGCAGTCCTCCACGCGCACGCCGAGCACTGGCGGCCACCAACCGGCACGGATCTCCCGACGTTCGACGAACCACTGTTCGGCGCGCCCGACCGCCTGACGACCGGGCATCCGCTCGTCTCCGACGAACAGCAGGAGGTGCTCGCCGCTGCGCTCGCCGCGACGCGCCGCCACCACGCCGAGCTGTTCGCCGACACCACACCCATCCCGATCCACGCCGATCTGCACCAGTGGAACACCAAGTGGCACCGGGGCCAGCTCTCGCTGTTCGACTTCGACGACAGCGGGTTCGGGGTTCCACTGCAGGATCTGGCGATCAGCGCGTACTACGTGCGCCGTGTCGATCAGGCGCTCGAAGCCGCCCTCCTCGAGGGGTACGCATCGATGCGGCCCCTGCCGGAGGGCATCGCCAAGCACTATGAATCGTTGCTCGCTGCCCGCAACGTGCTGCTGCTCGATGACGTCCTCGACACCGTGAATTCGACGATGCGAGACGCGTTGCCCACGTACCTCGCCACGTCGGTGCACCGGATCGGCGAATGGCTGGACACCGGCGTGTACCGGTTCGGTGCGGTGGAGAACCCCTGAGCGGTCAGGATGCGAGGCGCGTCAGCGCCCCGCGGCCGGCCGCCGCACCGGTCGCGAACGACGCCTGCAGCAGGTAGCCGCCGGTCGGTGCCTCCCAGTCGAGCATCTCGCCGGCGACGAACACACCGGGGAGCCGCCGCAGCATCAGCGTGTCGTCGACCTCGCTCCACGCAATGCCGCCTGCGGTCGAGATCGCCCGCCCGATCGGCATCGTTGCGTCGATCCGCACCGGCACCGCTTTGACGAGCGCCGCCATCCGATCCGGCTGAGCCGGCAGGTCCGGCCCGGCGCACTCGCGCAGCAGACCGATCGCGATCGCATCGAGTCCGATGGCTCGTCGCAGCCAGGTCGACGTCGAGTCTTTCGGACGCCTTCTGGCGAGACGCTCGGCGAGCTGCTCCGTCGAACGATCCGGCCGCAGATCGACTGTGAGCGCGCACGACCCCGCCGCATCGAGAGCATCCCGGATGGCGACGCCGATGGCGTAGATCGGGCCGCCTTCCAGCCCGGTGACCGTCACCATCGCATCGCCTGACACCGGCGGTGATCCGGCAACCTGCACCGTCACGTACTTGAGCGGGACCCCTTGGAACCGATCGGCGAAGACCGGACTCCACGCGACGCGCACCCCGACGTTCGCCGCGCGTAGCGGCGCCACCTCGACGCCAGCGGCGGTGACGGCCTCGACCCAGCCGCCGTCGGAGCCGACGCGGGGCCAGCTCGCACCACCGAGCGCGAGCACCACGACGTCGCCGGCGATCGAGCGCTCGTCACCGTCGGGTCCGGTGACGCGCACCACCGTGGGATCCGCACCGAAGCCGACCCAACGCTGCCGCGTCTCGATCCGGACGCCGAGCTCGGCGAGCCGGGCGAGCCACGCCCGCAGCAGCGGGGTCGCCCGGAACGACTGGGGGAACACCCTGCCGCTCGACCCGACGAATGTCGGTTCGCCCAGCCCGGCGGCCCACCCGCGCAACGCTTCGGGGTCGAACGCAGCGAGCACTGGAGCCAAGCGGTCGGCCGTCTCGCCGTAGCGGGTGAGGAACGACGCGGGGTCCTCGCTGTGCGTGAGGTTGAGCCCGCCGCGCCCGGCGAGCAGCAGCTTGCGGCCGACCGACGGCATGTGCTCGAACACCGTGACGGCCACCCCGTGGCCGGCGAGCACCTCGGCCGCCATCAAGCCGGCCGGGCCGCCGCCGACGACCGTCGCAGTCGGGGCGGACACGCCGCTCGTCACGCGACCGGGCCGAGCACGCGGTCGAGGTAATCGTTGCGGAAGATGCCGGCGGGGTCGAGCTCGGCCCGGGCCGTCGCGAACGCCTCCCACTCGGGGTAACGATCACGCAGCGTCGCCGCGGTCTGGAAGTGCATCTTCCCCCAGTGCGGGCGGCCGGCGTAGTCGTCCATGATCGCCTCGACGCCCTGGAAGTACGCCTCGTACGGCGCGCCGATGTACTGGTGCACGGCGATCCAGCCGCTCTCGCGGCCATACCCGGTCGACAGCGCGATGTCGTCGGCGGCCGACACGCGCACCTCGATCGGGAACAGGGTCGGGAAGCTGAGCGTGCGGGTGAGGTGACGCACCCGGTCGACCGCGTCGGCGAGGTGCTCGAGCGGTACGCCGTACTCCATCTCGACGAAGCGCACGTGGCGCGGGCTCGCGAACACCTTGTCGCTGCGGTCGATCAGCTCGCGCTCGCTCGCCGCGCCGGCGACCGCCTTGGCGATGCGCGGTGCGAGCGTCGGGAAGCGGCGGCCCACGCGGCAGACGAGCCCGAACGCGAGGTTCTCCGCGACGTATTTGTCGCGCACGTACGCGAGCCGGCCCGGCGGTTTCGCCGGGGCGTCGGTGCGCTCGTTGCGCTTCACCTGACAGCGGCGGGTTCCGGGCATCCAGAAGAACTCGGCGTGATCGGCGCTCGATGCGAACCCGTCGATGTCGGCGAGCACGTCGTCGAGCACCTCGATCGTCTCGCGGGCGTGCAGGTTGAACGCGGGCACGCACTGGACGGTCACCGCGGTGATCACGCCGAGCGCGCCGATGCCGACGCGTGCGACGCGCCAGACGTCGGCCCGTTCGTTCTCGTCGCACCACACCACGTCGCCCTCGCCGGTGACGAGCTCGATGCCGACGATCGTCGTCGCGATGTTGCCCCACGTGCGCCCGGTGCCGTGGGTGGCGGTGTTGATCGCACCGGCGATCGACTGGACGTTGATGTCGCCGAGGTTCGGCATCGCCATCCCGACCGCGGCGAGCTCGTCACCCAAGGTCCGCAGCGTGATGCCGGCCTCGACGGTGACGCGGCACCGCTCGCGATCGACGTCTCGGACCGCCGCGAGCCGTTCCAGCGACAGCATCACGCCGGCCGTCATCGCGGTGGGTGTGAACGAATGGCCGGCCCCGATCACCTTCACGCGGTGCCCGTCGCGCCGTGCAGCACGCACGATCGACGCCACCTCGTCGGTGGAGCGCGGCCGCTCCACCCGCACCGGCACGCACGCCTCGTTCCCCGCCCAGTTCCGCACGACACCCATGTCCGCCATCGTGCCACCCGTGAACCGCGTAACGTCGACGGCGGTGAGCGGGATGCACTGGGATGCGGGGTGGCGCACGAGCGCGGATGCTCCGGGGACGCTGCTGCGCGGCGCTGGAGCGGACCGGCAGCTCGCGATCGACGGCCTGCACCCCGACACGATCGACGCTGACGTGCTCGCAGCGCTCGGCCTCGCCCAAACCGACGTCCGCTACGGCGGCGCGCTCGCCATCGGGCGCTGACCCGCAGCCCGCCCACCCGTGGTGTCTGGCTCCCGTCGGGACGCCCGTCGCCACCAGGTCGCCGCGTCGCGGCGTTGCGTCCCGGTCGGTGCCTGACTCCTCGCGGCCGTGCCCGCAATGGACGCGAGGAGCCTGGCGCCGCCCCGATGCACGCGACGCGCTCGGCGGCTCCGACACGCGCCGGCGGAGTCACGCACCAGACGATCCTCCCGGGTCACTTGGCGCGTGTGGATTCCCCTCTAGCGAACCGACGATCGATTCGGCACAGTGGAGCGATGCGGAGTCATCTGGGTCGTAGTCGGTGGGCAGCGATCGGGGCCGCGGTTGCGGTCACGTTGGGGGCAGGAGGGATCTGGACCGTGCGCGCCGCGTCACCGGCCTCGTCGCTCGTGGCGATCGCACCGGTGCGCGTGCTCGACACGCGCCTGCCCGGCTTGGGCGGCGCGATCTCGTCCGCGACCCCACGCGATCTCGACGTCACCGGCACCATCCCCACCGTCGCAGCAGACGGCCAGACCGTCACCAACGCGCTCGTCGTCCCCGACGGCGCCACCGCGATCGTCGCCAACGTCACGATCGTCGGCCCCACCACGCCCGGCTTCGTCGCCGTTCGCCCCGGCAGCGCTACCGGCGCCCCCACCACCTCCAACATCAACGCCACCGCGTCAGGCGTCATCATCCCGAACGCGGTCACCGTCGAGGTCCCCACCGCGGGGGCCGATGCCGGCATCATCGAGCTCTGGTACCAGGGCACCTCGGCGACCGCCAGGACCGACCTCCTCGTCGACATCGTCGGCTACTACACCGCCGGCGCAGCCGGCCCCAAGGGTGACCGCGGCGACCCGGGCCCGACCGGCGCCACGGGCGCGACCGGGCCGGCGGGTCCGCAGGGCGATCCGGGACCCCTCCTGCCCCTCACCGACACGCAACTCGGGATGCTGCGTTGGGATCTCGTCCTCACGGCGACGAAGACCTACCCCGTTGGCGACCAGCCGTTCGCGATGGCGTTCGACGGCGCGAACGTCTGGGTCGGCAACTACGCCGCCAGCAGCTTCAGCAAGATCCTCCCCAGCGGGCGGGCGGTCACCATCCCGGTCGGTGGGGGAGCTGCGGGTCCGTACTCGATGATCTTCACCGGCTCGGACATCAAGGTCGGCTACGACTCGTCGAGCTTCGGGACGCTCAACCACACCGGGACGGCCGGCCCCACGAACGCCGCGTACGTGACCGGACCCCACACCGGGATCGCCTTCGACGGGACCGACACGTGGACCACGGGCGGCGGGCCGCTCGTGCAGCGTCAGCCCGGGGGTGCCGCGACCTTGTACCCCGCCGTCTGCGCCGGATACGGCGTCGTGTTCGACGGCACCGACCTGTGGGTCTCGTGCCCGGCCGCGAACAACGTCACACGCGTGTCGACTGCCGGGATCGTGCAGAACTCCGTCGAAGTCGGGGCGGGCCCACGCGGCATGGCATACACCGGCCGCTACCTCTGGGTGGCCAACTTCGCCGGCGACACTGTCAGCCGCGTCGACACGCAGACGACCGCCGTCACGACGTTCGCGGTCGGCGACGGGCCGCAGGCGATCGCCTACGACGGCTCGGGCGTATGGGTCACCAACTTCAACTCGAACAACGTGACCCACATCCGCGCCGACGGCACCCAGGAGACCATCCCCGTCGGCACCGCACCCGCGGGCATCGTCTTCGACGGCCGCAGCGTCTGGGTCGCCAACTCCGGCAGCGACACCGTCACCCGCATCCCCGTCACCTGACGAGGTTCATCCGGTGTCGCCTACGATCGGTGCATGACCGAGACGCGCACCGTCAACGGGATCTGCCACCACGACTGCCCCGACTCGTGCGGCTGGACCGTCACGGTCGAGGGCGAGGGCCCGGCGGCGGTCGCGGTAAAGTTGCGCGGCAACCCCGAGCACCCGTACAGCTACGGCGAGCTGTGTCCGAAGGTCAACCGCTTCCTCGACCGCGTGTACGCACCCGACCGGCTGCTCCACCCCCTCCGCCGCACCGGCCCGAAGGGCAGCGGCGAGTTCGAGCAGATCTCGTGGGACGAGGCGCTCACCGAGATCGGTACCCGCCTGAACGCCGTGATCGCCGAGCACGGCGGCGAGGCGGTGATGCCGTTCAGCGACGCCGGCAACCAGAGCATCCTCGCCACCCAGGGGATCTCGAACCGGTTCTTCCACCACATCGGCGCATCGCACCTGCTGCGCAACATCTGCGGACCCACCGTGGGTGCCGGCATGGCGATGACCAACGGCACCGGCCTCGGCGCCGACCCGCTCGACGTCGAGCACTCGAAGCTGATCCTCCTGTGGGCCACCAACACCCGGCTCACCAACCGCCACCTGTGGCCGGTCATCGAGCGAGCCCGCGCCGACGGAGCGAAGGTCGTGGTGATCGACCCGATCCGCACGATCACGGCCGAGGAGGCCGACCAGTTCATCCAGCCGCTGCCCGGCACCGACATCGCGATGATGCTGGCGATGATGCACGTCATCATCCGCGACGACCTCGTCGATCACGCGTGGGTGGCGGAGCACACCCTCGGGTTCGACGAGCTCGCGGCGCACGTCGCCGACTGGACGCCCGAACGGGCCGCGGCCGAGTGCGGCGTCGACGCCGACGTGATCAAGGCGCTCGCTCGCGACTACGCGACGGTGCGACCGGCGGCGATCCGCACCCTGATCGGGGCCGAGCACCACGAGAACGGTGCGATGTTCTATCGCACCCTCGCCTGCCTCCCGGCGCTCACCGGGTCGTGGCGCGAGCGCGGCGGCGGCATCATGCGCAGCGTCGGCTCGTGGCAGGACCGTCTCGTCGACGACGACGTGCTGAGCCGCCCCGACCTGCTCGCCGGCCGCACACCGCGCACGCTCAACATGAGCCGACTCGGCGAGATCCTGCTCGACGAGCAGCCGCCGGTGATGGCGATGATCGTGTGGAACTCGAATCCGCTCGTGATCGTCCCGAACGCCGAGCGCGCCCGCGAGGGCATGGCTCGCGACGACCTGTTCACGATCGTGCACGAGCAGTTCCTCACCGACACCGCCAAGTACGCCGACATCGTGCTGCCGGCCACCACCCACATCGAGGCCGACGACGTCACCACGGCGTGGGGGCATCTGTGGATGGGCTGGAACGAAGCGGCGATCGCGCCACTCGGCGAGGCCGTCAGCAACACCGAGTGCTTCCGCCGGATCGCGCGCGCGATGGGGCTCACCGAGTCGTCGCTGTACGACGACGACCACACGATCCTGCGCGACTGCCTGCCCACCATCGACCTCGACGAGCTGCGCCGCGAGGGATGGATCAAGGTGCCCTACCCGGAGGACGGCCGCCCGTGGGCCCACGGTGGGTTCCCGACCGCGTCCGGTCGGCTCGAGTTCGTCAGCGAACGGCTCGCCGAGATGGGCCAACCGAGCCTGCCCACGTTCGTGCCCCCGAGCGAAGGGCCGCGAGGCGAGCTCGCGAGCCGCTACCCGCTCCAGCTCATGACGCCGAAGCACCACGCCCGCTTCCTCAACTCGGGCTACTCGCACCTGCCCAAGCACGGACCGGCCGAGGGCGGCCCGTTCGTCGAGCTCGACGCCGCGGACGCGGCGGCGCGCGGCCTCGCCGACGGCGACGGCGCGCGCGTCTTCAACGACCGCGCCAGCCTCGAGCTCCCCGTGAAGATCACGCAGCGCCTGCGTCCCGGGCTGGCGTCGATCCCGTGGGGCTGGTGGCGCGACCACCACCCCGACGGCAAGGTCGCCAACAGCCTCACGAACGACACGCTCACCGAGTGGGGCGGCGGCGTCGCCTACAGCGACACCCTCGTCCAGATCGAACCTGCCTGACGCTCGCGGGGTACCGTCCCCGTGCATGGGGAATCGAAGGGTCGTCGTGTTCGCCGCGTGCGCAGTCGCGCTCGCAGCCTGTTCGGGTGGTGACGACGAGGCCGGCCCGATCGACACGTCGGCACCGGCCACGACCACCGCACCGGCCGCGACCACCGCACCGGTGCCCGGCACCGAGCCCGACGTGACCGCACCCGCGACCTCGGTCGCCGAACCCGAGCTCACGTACCGGGCGTCGATCCGGCGGACCTCGCACAACATCCCGCACATCACCGCCGACGACACCGGCAGCCTCGGCTACGGGTACGGCTACGCGTTCGCCGAGGACCACCTGTGCTCACTCGCCGATGTCGTCGTCCAGGCGCGCAGCGAGGCGGCGAGCTTCTTCGGACCGGGCGACGACGACCGGTGGATCAACCAGGACTCGGTGTACCTCGCGCTCGACCTGTACGGCCGCGCCGCGAAGGACTTCGACAATGCGCCCACCGACCTGCAGGAGCTGGTGCGCGGCTACGCGGCCGGCTACAACCGCTACCTCGCCGACACGGGCGCCGACGCGGTCCCGGGCTACTGCGCCGGTGAGCCGTGGGTCCGCCCGGTCGACGCCTACGACCTCGTCGCCTACTACAAGGCGCTGTCGTGGCGGGCCAGCGTCGACCCGCTGCTCGGTTTCATCGCCACCGCCGCCCCGCCGGCGCCGGTCGACACGGCCGGCGACACGGCGACCGGCGACGAGAACGCGGCCGGGCCTGCGTTCGAGGCGCTCACACCGGCCAGCGAGACGATGGGGTCGAACGCGTGGGCGATCGGTCCCGACCGCACCGAGGACGGCACGACGATGATCGTCGGCAACCCGCACTTCCCGTGGGAGGGCGCGCTCCGCTTCTACGAGGTGCACCTCACGATCCCCGGCGAGCTCGACGTGTACGGCGCGTCCCTGCTCGGCTCGCCGGCGGTCAACATCGGGTTCACCGAGGGCGTCGCGTGGTCGCACACGGTGTCGGCCGGGAAGCGCTTCACCGTGTACTCGCTCACCCTCGACCCGGATGATCCCACCCGCTACGTCTACGGCGACGAGACCCGCGACATGACGTCGGAGACGGTGACCGTCGACGTCCTCGCCGACGACGGCTCCACCAGCCCGGTCGAGCGCACGATCTGGTTCAGCCACTACGGGCCGGTGCTGAACTTCCCCGGCGTCGGCTGGAGCGACTCGACCGTGCTGACGTTCCGCGACGCCAACGCCGACAACGACGAGCTGATCCCCCAGTTCGCGGCGATGAACCGGGCGCAGACGATGGACGAGCTGATCCAGGCGCACGCCGACAACCAGGGCATCCCGTGGGTGAACACGATCGCCGCGTCCGCCGACGGCCGGATCTGGTACGCCGACACCTCGTCGAGCCCCAACCTGTCCGATACCGCGATCGCCCAGTGGGAAGCGACCGTCGCCGAAGGCGGGTTCGCCAAGGTCGCGCTCGACAACGGCGTGATCCTCCTCGACGGAAGCGATCCGGTGAACGAGTGGGTCGACGACCCCGCGGCCCGCGACCCCGGTGTCGTCCCGTTCGATGCGATGCCGCAGCTCGAGCGGACCGACTTCGTGTTCAACGCCAACGACCCGTACTGGATCGCGAACCCCGACGAACCGCTGCTCGGCTTCTCGCCCGTCCACGGCCTCGACGAGTCACCGCTGTCGACGCGCACGCGCGGCAACGCCGCCCAGCTCGCCGCCGACACGGGGGACGCCGGCGACGACGGTCTGTTCTCGCGGGTCGAGCTCCGCGACTCGAGCGTCGGCAACCGTGCGTTCACCGCCGAGAGGCTCGTCGACGAGGTGGTCGCCCGGTGCCGTGCCGAGGTCGCCGAGCAGGCGATCTGCGACGTGCTCGACGGGTGGGACCGTCGCTTCGACATCGACTCGGTGGGTGCGGCGCTGTGGCGCACCTTCCTGCAGCAGTACTCGTTCGCCGACACCCTCGACGCCGGTCCGCTGTGGAAGAACCCGTTCGACCCGGCCGATCCACTCGGCACGCCGAACGGGCTGAGCGACGACCCGGTCGTCACCGGCCACCTCCAGGCCGCCGCCGACCAGCTGCGCGCCGCCGGGTTCGACATCGACACCCCGCTCGGCGAGGTGCAGTACGCGCTCCGCGGCGAGGTGCGCGTGCCGATCCACGGTGGGCTCGGCATCGAAGGCGTCAGCAACGTCGTCGCCCGTGGCCGCAACACCACCACCAGCGAGCCGGGCGCCGACCTGACGGGCGTGACCGACGTCGAGTGGCCGATCGTCAACGGCACGAGCTTCATCTACAACCTGGAGTTCACCGCCGACGGCCCGGTGGCCGAGGCGTTCCTCACCTACGGCCAGAGCGGTGACACGACCAGCCCGTTCTTCTCCGACCAGACCGAGTTGTTCTCCGCCAAGCAGTGGCGGCCGATCCTGTTCACCGACGCCGCCATCGTCGTCGACCCGAACCTCCGCGAGTACGAGATCTCGGAGTAGCGCACGGCTCACCCGAGCGGGTGTGCGGTGCGCCACCTCGACGCTCGCACCGGGCACCGGGCACCGGGCACCGGGCACCGGGCACCGGGCACCGGGCACCGGGCACCGGGCACCGGGCACCGGTGAACCTCACCGACGCCACGATCGACCTCCAGGCCGACAACGATCCGACGACGATCCGACGACGACGCCATGTGCACCGGGACATTCACGGCCGGCTGAGCCGACCGACGACACATCCGTGAGCAAGTCACCCGTCCGGGTTAGGTTCAATTGCCTCACACCGAGCACACGGAGGACGACATGCACTCGACCCCACCACGGCTGTGGCGCTCCCGCTGGGCGGCGATCGGCGCAGCGGTCGCCGTCACCCTCGGGGCCGGTGGCCTCGCCACCACGTTCGCCGCGAGCGCGCCGTCGAGCCTCGTCGCGATCAGCCCGGTCCGGGTGCTCGACACCCGCCTCCCAGCCATGGCACCCGCTCTGACCTCCGCCACACCACGGCTCCTCGACGTCACGGGCGCCATCCCCACCGTCGGCGCCGACGGCGCCACCCTCACCAACGCGACCGTGGTCCCCGACGGCGCCACCGCGATCGTCGCCAACGTCACGATCGTCGCACCAACCACGGCCGGTTTCGTGTCGGTCCGCCCCGGCACCGCAGCCGGCACACCCACGACCTCGAGCCTCAACGCCGCAGGCGCAGGGGTCGTCGTCCCGAACTCGGTCACCGTCGAACTCCCCACCACCGGCGCATCGGCCGGCAACATCCAGCTCTGGTTCCAGGGCACCGACGCGTCGGCCACCGCCAACCTCCTCGTCGACATCGTCGGCTACTACCAAGCCGGAGGGACCGGAGCGACTGGCCCTGCAGGACCTGCCGGACCAGCGGGACCTGCCGGACCCGCCGGACCCGCCGGAGCGACAGGCGCCCGGGGTGTGAGCGCCTGGGAAACCATCCCGAGCGGTCAGACGGTCACCGGTGAGATCGTGTGGGACTACTCCGCCGCCGCAACCAGCAGCGATCGCATCGGTGTGACGCTGCCGGCGCTGGCGCCAAGCGCCCTCTCCGACGCACTCGTCAACTTCGACGCCGACGCCAGTTCGGCAACCACCGACGACGATGCCACATGCGCCGGAACGACCGGCGCACCCACCGCACCAGCCGGCCAGGTGTGCATCTACTTGATCAGCTCGGGCAACCTGAACAGCGTCGAAGGCAGACGGAACCCGTTGCTGGCGCGGAACGGTTTCGTCATCAGCATGACCCCGACCGCGACGTCCACCGACACGTTCCTCTACGCGACCTGGGCCTACACGGCCCCGTAACGGTCGACGGCACGGCCACCGCGAACCTCCTCGTCGACAGCGTCGGCTACCGGACCGGAGCGACCGGGCCGGCCGGCCAACCGGTTCGACCTACCTGACGCTGTTCCGGACCAGCTGCTCACATCGGCAGGTGGACACACCCCGGCCTGGCGAGCGGCCGGGGGTAGCCTTCGCCGCATGGCAGGCGACGTCATCTATGCGTTCCGTGTGATGCGCTTGCCGCTGCTCGACGCCGGCGGATCCGAGATCGGCAAGATCGCCGACATCGTCGTCGTACCCGGCCGCCCAGGGCAGGCGCCGCGCGTGGTGGGCTTCGTCGCCAGCAGCCAACGTCGGCGCATCTTCGTCAACGCGGCGCGGGTCTCGGCCCTCGACAACGACGGCGTGCGGCTGCGCAGCTGGGACGTCGATCTCCACCCGTTCAAGCGGCGTTCCGGCGAGACGCTCGTCGCTGCGGAACTGATCGACCGCAACGTCCGCGGTGAGACCGTGACCGACGTCGGGCTCGTCGAGATCGACGACGGCCGCATCCGCCGCTGGGAGGTCGCCAAGATCCGCCTCGCCGGACGCAGCGCGCTGCGCCGCCGGTCCAACTTCCGGCTCGTCGAGTGGCGCGACGTCCCCGAGCTCTGGGCCCCCACCGACGAGGCTGCCGCCGAGGCGGCCCGCCTCCGCGACATGCACCCGTCCGACGTCGCACACGTCGTCCGGGTGCTGCCGCTGTCACAGCGGCGCCAGCTCGCCGAGGCGATGGACGACGAGCGCCTCGCCGACCTCCTCGAGGAGCTGCCCGAGGAGGAGCAGCTCCGCCTCATCGAAGGCCTCGACCTCGAACGACTGCTCGACGTGCTCGACGAGATGGAGTACGACGACCTCGCCGACCTCCTCAACGAGATGCCGCTCCAGCAGCGCGCCGCGATCCTCGAAGCGATGGACGAGGAGGAGGCCGAGGTCCTCAGCCGGCTCCTCTCCTACGAGGAGGGTTCGGCCGGCGGCATGCTCACGCCCGAGCTCATCATCATGAGCCCCGACGACACCGTCGCCGAGGCGCTCGCCCGCATCCGCGACCCCGACTGGACGCCGAGCATCGCGAGCCAGGTCTACGTGTGCCGAGCGCCGCTGCGCCCGCCCACCGGCAAGTACCTCGGCGTCGTGTTCATGCAGCGCCTGTTGCGCGAGCCGCCCAGCATGGAGTTGTCGCGCTGCGTCCGGCAGGTCGCGACCGTCCGCCCCGACACGCCCGAGCGCGAGGTGTTCGAGGAGTTCGCCTCGTACGACATGTTGGCGCTGCCGGTACTCGACGAGGGAGGGCGCTTCCTCGGCGCCGTCACCGTCGACGACGTCGTCGACCGGATGCTCGGCTCGGGTTGGCGCCAGCGGTCGCGCCGCAAGCGCGACGCGTCGCACCCCGCCGTCACCACCTCGGGCGAGGGGTGAGCGGTGGTCAAGCGTCGCTCCGACCTCACCCAGCCGCGCCAGCGACGGCGCCTCGACCTCACCTACGACAGCGACGCGTTCGGCCGGTTCAGCGAGTCGATCGCCCGGTACCTCGGCACCGCACGGTTCCTCGTCTGGCAGACCGGCGTCATCATCATCTGGCTGGCGCTCAACCTCATCCCGCCGGCGCGATGGCAGTTCGACCCGTGGGGCCGCGGCCTCGTGCTGCTCACACTGGTGCTCTCCCTGCAGGCGTCCTACGCCGCGCCGCTGATCCTGCTCGCACAGAACCGGCAGGAACGCCGCGACCGCGTGACCGCCGAGCAGGACCGCGAGGTAGCCGAGCGCACCCAGGCCGACACCGAGTTCCTCGCCCGCGAGATCGCGAGCATCCGCCTCTCGCTCGCCGACGTGGTGACGGGCGAAGAGCTGCGAGACGAGCTCGACACGCTGGTCCAGGCGATAGAACGGCTCACCGCGCGCCTCGACGCGACCACCGACACCGAGTAGCGGTCACGCGCCCTGGGGGACGCCGGTGAACTCCTGGAGGCGCACGCCGAACGACTCGACGTGTCGGAGCACGGCATCGGTGTCGATGTCGCGAGCGCCTGCGACCACCGCGCCACTCGGCAGCTCGCCCGCCAGAGCCATCACCGTGAACGCCGCCGCAGTGGCTGCGGTCGCGGTGCCGACGAGCTCCGCCACGCCGACGATCAGGCATTCGCGGCTACCTGCTGCATTCGCGCCGCGCACCTCGACGCGCAGCGCCCCGATGCGGCCCTCGGCGTGGGGTGCGCTCAACATCGGGAGCCGGGCGGTGAAGCGGTCTCGGCGGCGCGCCGAACGGCGGGCGCTGATGCGGTGCGCTTCGGGGAACGCCACGTGCATCAGCAGCGGATCGGCGAAGTCGGCCCGGTAGCAGTCGCGGGCACCCACGGGTTCGGGGAACCAGCACAACTCGCGTCCACTACCGCCGAGGTAGTCGACCCACTCGTCGTCATGCCAGCCGTGGGAGCGGCGCGACAGCGAGCGGTGGTACGTGCGGGCGCAGTGCGGCCCGGCGGTGCCGTGGAGTGCGACGTGGATCTCGTCGACGACCGCCAACTGCTGGGCGAGGTGACGGGCCAGCAGCCCCGACAACCCCGGCGACATCGCAGCACCGACCACCAACGTCGCCCCGGTCGACTCGAAGTCGGGCGCCAACTCGAGCAGCGCCGCCGCCTCGTCGAAGTCGTCGCCGACCGTCACCACCGATGCGCCGCGGAGCGCGAACCCGTGCGCGAGCGGCGCGTGCTCGACCGGGTGGGCGAGCACTGCGACATCGCCGGGACGCGCGATCGGAGTCGGCTCGCGACGCGGGTCGTGCTGCCGCACATCGCATGCTGAGAGAAGTCGCGCGAGTCGGCGTCCGACGATGCCGTCGCCCACGAGCCAGATCGTCATCGCCGGCTCTCACGCGGCGCGACGCCCGACGTCACGATGCCCGGCGGTCGGGGAGCTCGAGCGGCCGCCAGCCACCGTGCTGAGGCGGCGTGCCCCCACGACCTTTGACGCGAATGCCCGCCGCTGCGATGCCCGCCATCATCAGGGCGGCGAGAACACGGCGGACGATCTTCATCGCCGCTAGAGCGTAGTGGCCGGCGGCGGCCGCGCCGCCGGGCGACATCGATGCGATCACGCTGCGTCGACCGCTCCCGCTGCTGCCGGCACCCAGACGGACGGCACCGACACGTACGTGCCTGCACGTGTCAGCACGGTCGTGCGGTCGGAGGTGATCCACGCCGCCCGGATCGCCGTCCAGCTCGGAGCGGTCACGAAGCACGGATCGACCGCCGAGGCGCTGCGGCAGAATCGGTGCCGAACCAGGTCGAGGGTCCACGTCTCCCCACCGGTCTCGAGCCGCAGGAAACCGGGGCCGATCGCGCTCGCGCTCCGCCCGGCCTCGATCACGTCGTGCTCCGCATAGTGGGCCCGATGGGGCCATCGGTCGGGATCCCATCGGCGAGCAGGGTCGAGGTCGAGCATGACCGTCTCGCCGGTCGTGACGGCCGCACCAACGGTTCGCAGCAACGCCTCGGTTGCGTCGAGGTCGAACTCAGCGGGTGTTGCGATGACCACGATGCCGTCGGACATCGACACGGTGAGCTGGCGGTTCGAGCGGGGATGTCGCTCCATGGGGGCACCTCCTTCGGACGAAGGCCACACTTGCCGTCTTCCGTGACAGAACCGCGCCATCCCGGTATCGGCTCTGCAACGATCGGCCAGGTGGGTCACTCGCTCGGGTGAGACCGTGACCGGCCACTTCGGGCCACTGAGCGGTCAGGACGCCCTGGTCAGCTGCACGAAGGTGGTCCCGGTATCGAGTGGCACCGGTGCTCCCGTCGCCGGGTCGAAGAACCGGAACGGGTCGTACGCGGTTGCTCGCGACCAGACGACCGGGATCGCCCGGCCATCACGGTGGACCACTGCGTCGCCGGTCCCGACCGTGATCGGGTGCGGCGACCGGGCATCGATCGGCGACGGGGTGTGGACCGCACGGATCTCCACCACGTTGTCGAACGCGAGCTGGATGCCGTCGACCGTGACGTGGGGGACACCGTCCTGCCAGCGGAGGTAGCGACCCGAGACAGGGTCCCAGGCCCAGTCGACGGTGACGCCGTCCATGGCGACCGTGAACGACGTGTCGGCGGTGCTCGCCGCGCCGCTCGGCGGCGTCCACGCCACGTCGTGGTCCCACAGCCGGGACGCGGGGCCCGCACCGGTTGCGATCGGGAGGGCACAGCCGGTTCCGAGCAACAGGTTGTGCGGGCCGGGACGCGTGGGCTCGCGGAAGTAGCAGGGCCGCACGAGCGAGCTGTAGTCGTAGAGCACGCCCGACGCCTCGGCCGAGTCGATCCATGCCGTGGTGCCGACGTTGGCGCCGGAGAACGCGAACACGGGCCGGTTCATCGCCGTGAGCAGATCGAGGTCGGCGGTCCGCGCCGATCGGATGGGACCGACGGTCGGTGGGGTCTCGGAGTGGAAGAGCGCGATGAACCGGGTGACGCCCTCGACGTTCGATTCGATGATCGCGTCGGCCTGATCGAGGCCCCATTGCGGGCGGGCGAGCGAGAAGTTGTCGATCTTCACGGCGAGGATCGGTGCGCCTGCCGTGGCGGCGTCGGTGGGGAGCCCGGTCAGGGCAGCCACGCCCACCAGCGGCGGCGCCGGCACGAGCGGGGGCCACACGGGGACCGAACCGCTGGTCCCGGGGGTGCCGATCGTCGACGCCGACCGCGTGTCGGTGCGCCGGTTCGGGAACGACTGGATGCCGATGTCGGACACGCCGTTGATGTCGACGATCAGCGCCGCCTCGCGCAGCGTGATGAAGCACACGTCGCCGGCTGCGTCAGCCTGGACCACCAGCCGGTTCGATGCCACCGGCGTGATCCGGCCGTTGTAGTTCAGGTCGGACCGCGCGATCGCGCCACGCGAGTCCTGGGGCATCCCGTCGGCGCATCCGTACGCGGTGACGAAGCCGGGCGTGGTCACCTGGTCGATCGTGAGCTGCCCGATCACCGTCTTGCGGCCGACCGCCTCGGGCACGTTCACGCGCAGCACACCCCCGGCGGCCTCACGCTGCTCCGGACGCGAGCGCGTATCGGTGCGCGCGTTCTCGAACGACTTGATGCCGCCGTCGGCGACGCCGTTGATGTCGACGACGAGCGCGGCAGCGCGGAGCGTGAAGAAGCACACGTCACCGTCATCGTCGGCCTCGACGATCAGGCGGTTCGACGCCACCGGCGAGACGCCGGAGTCGTAGTTGAGGTCGGACCGGCCCACCGATCCACGCTCGCCCGGGATGCCGGTGTCGCAGGGGTACGCCGTGACGAATCCCGGCTCGATCACCCGGTCGACGGTGAGCTGCCCGATCACGGTCCTGCCGCCGACCGCCTCCGGCACGTTCACCCGGAGCACGCCACCAGCCGGGATCGGACTTCCGGTCGCACGCGTGTCGGTGCGGCGATTGCGGAACGAGGAGATGCCGGTGTCGAAGGTGGCGGCGTTGACGTCGACGATCAGCGCGGCCGGCTGCAACGTGTAGAAGCACACTTCACCGGCATCGTCGGCCTCGACGATCAACCGGTTCGACGCCACCGGCGACACGCGACCGTCGTAGTTGAGATCGGACCGGCTCACAGAACCGTCGGCGTCGAGCGGGAGGCCGTCGTCGCACGGGTAGGCGGTCACGAAGCCCGGCCCGATGGCGAGGTCGACGGTGAGCTGCCCGATCACGGTCTTGCCGCCGATGGCCTCGGGCACCGACACCTGCAGGACGCCACCCGCCGGTAACCGCCCGTCGTTGGCCGCCGCAGACAGCGACGGCGTCGCGACGAAACAGAGTGCGCCCATCAACCCGATGGAGGCTCCCAACACGACCGCCCGCCGTGTGCATCGACCCGGCATGAAAAAGCAGGGTACTCCTCGACACGCGGCATCGGCCTCGCGCCTTGCTGATCGTCCGCTTCGGTGGCAAGAACCCGTCAAGCCGATTGCGGGAGCGCACAGTCGAGCGTAATATACGGTTTGTAGGTAGGAATTACCTACTTAACGAATTCCTCCGGGAGGACGACGGTTCGTCGCTCTTCCCCACTCCGAAAGGAACGGCTCATGCACATTCGATCGTTCACATCGTCGAGCCCCCGACGATCGAACCAGCGCATCGCGGCGGTGCTCGCGACGCTCGCAATCCTCGGTGCGGCATGCGGTGCGACGACCACCGAGCCGGCGTCCGAAACCGCGGCCCCCTCCTCGCCGACGGCTGCGACGTCGATGCCGGCGGCGGAGCCGCTCGAGGGCTCGCTCAACTTGGGCTTCTTCCCGAACGTGACGCATGCGCCGGCGTTGGTGGGGGTCGATCAGGGTTTGTTCGCCGAAGCGTTGGGTGACGGTGTGGAGTTCAACACGTTCACGTTCAACGCAGGGACCGAGGCGACCGAGGCGTTGTTCGCCGAGGCGATCGACATCACGTTCATCGGTCCGAACCCGGCGATCAACGCGTTCGCGCAGAGCGGGGGCGAGGCGGTCCGGCTCATCTCGGGGAGCACGTCGGGCGGCGCGTATCTGATCGTCAAGCCGGAGATCACGAGCATCGAGCAGCTCGTCGGCGCATCGATTGCGACGCCGTCGCTGGGCAACACCCAGGACGTCGCGTTGCGCGCGTGGCTGAAGGAGAACGGCTACGAGACCACGCCCGAAGGCGGCGGCGACGTGGCGATCCTGCCGCAGTCGAACTCGACGTCGCTCGAGGCGTTCATCGGCGGAGCGATCGACGGCGCATGGGTGCCCGAACCGTGGGCGACCCGGCTGATCCAAGAGGGTGGCGGTGTCGTGCTGCTCGATGAGCGCGATCTCTGGCCAGACACCGGTGGCGAGTACGTCACCACGCATGTGCTCGTTCGTACGGGCTACCTGGAGGAGAACCCCGACATCGTCAAGGCGTTCCTCGACGCACTGATCCAGTCGATCGACGCGATCGACGCCGACCCCGCCGGTGCGCAGGCGTCGGTGATCGCGCAGATCGACACGATCACCGGGCAGGCGTCGAACCCCGACGTGATCGCTGCAGCGTTCGGGAACCTCACCTTCACGCTCGACCCGATCGCAGCATCGCTGCAGGGGTCTGCCGACGATGCGATCGAGGTCGGCTTGCTCGATCCGGTCGATCTCGCCGGGATCTACGACCTCACCCTGCTCAACGAGCTGCTCGCAGCGCGGGGTGACAGCCCGGTCGAGGGGTTCTGATGTCCGGGGCCAACAGCGGGCTCACCGAGCCGGCCCAGCACATCGTCAACGGGCGGCAGCAGGTGGCTGCCGCCCGCCCGGCGGTCGAGATCGTCGACGTCGTCAAGCGCTTCGGCAGCGGGGACAGCGGTGTCCTCGCCCTCGACCACATCTCACTCACCGTCGAACACGGTGAGTTTCTCTGCATCGTCGGAGCGTCCGGGTGCGGTAAGTCGACCCTGCTCAACCTCGTCGCCGGACTCGACGCACCGACGTCGGGCACGGTGGGCGCGTCGGGCCGGGTGGCGCTCATGTTCCAGGAAGCCGCGCTGCTCCCATGGCGCACCGCTATCCAGAACGTCGAGCTCGCACTCAAACTCCGGGGTGTCCCGAAAGCCGAACGGAGTGAACGCGCCCGCGAGCTCCTCGCCCTCGTCCGCCTCGACGACTTCGCCGACAAACGTCCACACGAGCTGTCGGGAGGCATGCGCCAACGCGTCGCGCTCGCCCGCTGCCTCGGCCAAGGCGCCGACATCCTCCTCATGGACGAACCCTTCGGCGCGCTCGACGCGATCACCCGCGACATCCTCCACGACGAGATCGAACGAGTCGCGTCCGAACAACAACTCACCGTCATGTTCGTCACGCACAACGTGCGCGAAGCCGCCCGCCTCGGTGATCGGATCGTCCTGCTGTCCAGCCGACCCGGACGCGTCGTCGCCCAGTTCGACGTCCCCGTCCCACGCCCACGACGCATCGAATCACCCGACGTCTCCGCGATCGCCGCCCAGGTCACGATCTCGCTACGCGAAGAGGTACGCCGCCATGCCCGCTGAGACCTCGCTGCAATCCGGTGGTTCCGTCACCGCCGACGACCTCGCCCGCGACCTCGCAGGTCTCGACCAACTCGACTTCGCTCAGGAGCGCCGGGCGCCACTCGCGATCCGCCTGTGGTCTGCGCTCTGGCCGAAACTCGCAGCGATCGGCGTTGCCGTGCTCGTCTGGCAGATCGCCTACTGGCTCGAGCTCAAACCGTCGTTCGTGCTGCCGTCACCGTCGGCCGTCGGCGCAGAACTGTGGGAACAACTCGGCACACCAGAACTGTGGCGTGCTGTCGGCTCCACCATGCGGCGCGCACTCCTCGGCTTCGCGGTGTCACTCGTGATCGGCGGAGCGATCGGCATCGCCGTCACCCGCTCACGACTACTCCGAACCGCGATCGGCTCGCTCATCACCGGACTCCAGACGATGCCGTCGATCGCCTGGTTCCCCCTTGCGATCCTGCTGTTCAAGATCAGCGAACAAGCCATCCTGTTCGTCGTCGTGCTCGGCGCCGCGCCGTCCATCGCCAACGGCATCATCGCCGGCGTCGACTCGGTGCCGCCGATCCTGAGGCGCGTCGGGATCACCATGGGCGCCAACACACCCCAGATGTACCGCGACTTCGTCATCCCCGCCGCGATGCCGACCATGCTCACCGGGCTCAAACAGGGCTGGGCGTTCAGCTGGCGCAGCCTCATGGCCGGCGAACTCCTGGTCATCATCCCCGGCACCCAGTCACTCGGCACACGACTCCAGTTCGCCAGGGAGTTCTCGGACGCCACCGGACTGATTGCGACCATGGTCGTGATCCTCGTGATCGGCATCCTCGTCGACAGCCTCGTGTTCGGAAAGCTCGAACGCACCGTCCTCACACGCCGCGGCCTGCGCCTCGACGACAAGAACCCCGCCGAGAAGCTCGTCGTCCGGCGCAGCCTCATGGCCGCATCGGTCGGGCGGTGACACCCGCGCTTCCGCCGCGCCGCCCAACCAGCACGCAGCGTCATCAGATCGCACCCCCGCCAGGGTGTGACGGGCCGTCTCGCTGTACGGCCCGGCGTCTCGCCGCCCGCCCTGAATCAGCCCACCTGCTGAGGGCGGGCGGCGCCGCGTCCGGTGCGCCGGGTCTGACCAGATGACGCATCTCCGCACGCATCGACGGCGCCCATCTCGGGCTGATGGGAGCCTCGAGCTTGTTGGTCGCGTTCGTCGCCGGCATGGTGATCTCCATGGGACCACTCCTGCCGGCGTCTCCGGTGCGGTGTTCATGCTGTTGGCACCACCGATGACGTCGTGGCGGCGGTGGCCGCGGGCGGTTCGCTGGTGTTGGCTGGGGCTGCCGACTCCGGCGGCGCAGCCGCGACCTGTGTCGTACGATCGAAGCCGGCCCACGCCGTCAGAAGAGGTGACGATTCTGTCCCGACTCGCCGTGACGACGGCCTTCGTCGGTCAGGCGCCGATCGGCACGCCCGGGAGCTCGTCCCAGAGGTCGGCCGGACGGCGATACGGCCGAACCGGAAGCCGCTCCAGGAGTTCCATCACGGGCCGGCGGACGCCGGCAGCGTCGGCCGCGGTGAGCACTTCCGCGCGGGTGAGGGGCGCATTGCGAAACGCAGCCTCGAGGGCATCGATCACCTCGATACGGTGCACGGCCGGCTCGATCTCGTCAGCGGTCATGTTCGGCGGCATCGTTCTCCTCAGGTCAGCGAATCACTGATGATGCTACCCCTCCGCTGCCGGAGGTCACGGGCCAACGCCGAGCGGTGAGTCGGGCCGCATCGCCGACTCGGCTACAGAGCGGCGATGCCCGCCTTGAGCGCGGCGAGTCGTTCGCGGTTGACGCAGTAGCGGGTGCGTGGACCCTCGATCTCGCCTTGGATCAGGCCCGCCTCGCGGAGGATCCGAAGGTGCTCGGACACGGTCGACTGGGCGAGCCCGATCTCGAGCACGACGTCGCCCGTCACGCACGTGGTTCGCTCGTCGAGCACCCGCAGGATCCGCACGCGCACGGGGTGGGCGAGCGCCTTCGCCATCGTGGCGAGCTCGACATCATCGAGTTCGGGGGCTGTTCGGGCCCGCCGACGGGCAGCCACGTCAGTGGTCCGCCCCGGACGACGCCGCTGTGTCGGGGTAGTAGCGGCGCTGAGCCCACAGCGCCACGTACACCAGGCCGACGAGGACCGGCACCTCGATCAGCGGTCCGACCACGCCGGCCAGCGCCTGCCCCGACGACACGCCGAAGACAGCGATCGCAACGGCGATCGCGAGCTCGAAGTTGTTGCCCGCTGCCGTGAAGGCGATCGAGGCGTTGCGTTCGTACGGCATCCGCATCCGCACACCGATCCAGAACGCGCCGAACCACATGACTGCGAAGTAGACGAGCAGCGGCAGTGCGATCCGCACGACGTCCAACGGCTGATCCGTGATCCGGTCACCCTGGAGGGCGAACAGGATCACGATCGTGTAGAGCAGGCCGTACAGCGCGATCGGTCCGATGCGCGGCAGGAACGTCTGCTCGTACCAGACCACACCCTTGGTGCGCTCGGCGATCGTGCGGGTCAGGAAGCCCGCGACCAATGGGATCCCGAGGAAGATGAGCACCGACTTCGCGATCTGCCACACCGAGACGTCGATGCCGTCGCTGTCGAGCCCCAGCCAGCCGGGGAGCACGTCGAGGTAGAACCAGCCGAGCAGGGAGTAGGCGACGATCTGGAACACCGAGTTGACCGCCACGAGTACGGCGGCGAGCTCGCGGTCGCCACAGGCGAGGTCGTTCCAGATCAGCACCATGGCGATGCAGCGGGCGAGGCCGACGATGATCAGGCCGGTGCGGTATTCCGGGAGGTCGGGCAGCATCAGCCAGGCCAACGCGAACATGAGCGCCGGCCCGACGATCCAGTTGAGCACGAGCGACAGCGCCAGCGCCCGCCGGTCGCCGACGACGGTGCCCACCGCGCGGTACTGCACCTTGGCGAGGACGGGATACATCATCGCGAGGAGCCCGATCGCGATCGGGAGCGACACGCTGTCGATCTTGACCCGCTCGAGCTGATCGTTCAGGCCGGGGAACGCACGCCCGAGTCCGATGCCGAGCAGCATCGCCGCACCGATCCATACGGGGAGGAAGCGGTCGAGCACCGACAGGCGCCCGGTGACGCCCTGGTGCGAAGGAGGCTGGTCGGTTCGGGTCGGTGTTGCGTTCATCGGGAGCTCCGTTCGATCGGTGATCGACGAATGGCGATCAATGTACCTTCGCCCCTGTCACGACGAGTCGTCGATCGCTTATCGTCGATTGACGATGAGGCAGTTGTTCGGATCCGCAGGCGTTACGAGCTCGCCCACCACCGACGCGCCCGGGCGTCCGGTGCGGATTGCAGCCAGGCGGTGGGGGTCGGTGCTCGCCGCGGCAGCCGTGTGGTGGGCGTTGTACCACTGGAACCGGCCCTTCTGGGACTGGGCCATGTACGACTCGATCGGGCTCGCACCCGACAGCCACTGGGGATCGGGTGTCCACTTCTTCTTCTACGACGTCTCGAAGATCATCCTGCTGCTCTCCGGCGTGATCTTCGTCGTGACGGTGCTGCGCAGCTTCATGTCGGTCGAGCGCACAAGGGCACTGCTGGGTGGCCGCCGTGAGGGGGTCGGCAACGCCGCCGCCGCCGGCCTGGGCGTGGTCACGCCGTTCTGCTCGTGCTCCGCCGTGCCGGTGTTCATGGGGTTCGTCGCGGCGGGCGTGCCGCTCGGGGTGACGCTCAGCTTCCTGATCGCGAGCCCGATGGTCAACGAGGTCGCGATCGTGCTGCTCTTCGGCTTGTTCGGGTGGAAGATCACCGCGCTCTACATCGGATCGGGTCTGCTGATCGCCACGGTGGGCGGCGCGGTGCTCGGTCGGATGGGTGTCGAGCGCTGGGTCGAACCGTTCGTGTTCGAGACGAAGCTGCGCGGGAAGACCATCGACCCGTCGCTGGGGATGTCGTGGGACGACCGGCTCCAGATGGCGCGCGAGGAGGTGGCGTCGATCCTGAAGAAGGTGTGGCCGTATGTCCTGGTGGGCATCGGCGTCGGCGCCGGCATCCACGGTTGGGCACCAGAGGCCTGGTTCGCCGAGCACGCGACCGGAGCGTGGGGTGTACCGATCGCGGTCGGCCTCGGCATCCCGCTCTACTCGAACGCAGCGGGCGTCATGCCGCTGGTGGAGGTGCTGCACGCCAAGGGCATGCCGATGGGCACGCTGCTCGCGTTCATGATGAGCGTCGTCGCGCTGTCGCTCCCCGAGCTGATCCTGCTCAGGCGGATCCTGAAGCCGCAGCTCATCGCCACCTACGTCGGTGTCGTCGCCACCGGCATCCTCGCCACCGGATTCCTGTTCAACGCCGTCATCTGACGGCTCACAGCACCGTCCACCCCGAACCAGCGATCGACGACCGGAAGGAAGCCCAGCATGGACATCAAGATCCTCGGCAGCGGCTGCACGAACTGCCAGAACCTCGAGCGCGTCACCCGCGCCGCGCTCGCCGAACTCGGCATCGAGGCCACGCTCGACAAGGTCACCGACCCGAGCGAGATCGTGTCGTGGGGCGTGATGTCGACCCCGGCGCTCGTGGTCGACGAGGTCGTCGTGCTGTCGGGACGGGTCCCCGACGTCGCCACCGTGAAACACCTCCTCACCGCACACTGAGCCGACGGTCGCGGGGATCATCGCCGTCGGCGATCAGTCGCCGGCGTCGATGGACGCGAGCGAGATCGTCGTGTTCGCCGGGACGGGTGGCAGGCGCAACGTGAGCAGCCAGGTGACCACGACGAACGCCGTCGAACCCCACAGGGCGGCGGTGAGGTCACCCCACAGGTAGAGCACGCCCGAGAGCAGCGTGCCGACCAGACGACCGGCGGCGTTGGCCGAGTAGTAGAAGCCGACGTCGAGCGCCACCTCGTCATCGTCGGCGAACGCGAGCACGAGGAACGAGTGCAGCGACGAGTTCATCGCGAACACGATCCCGAACACGATCAGGCCACCGACGATCGCGACCGTCACGGCGACATCGAGGGCCACGAGGACGGCGATCGTCGCCGACACGACGCCGAGCACCAGCGCCCACTGCTTCGCCGCCTTGACCTCGTCGGTCGCGCGGCCGCGGCGTGTGAGCAGCCGCGGGGCGAACGACTGGACGATGCCGTAGCCGATGACCCACAGGGCGAGGAAGCCACCGACGCCCCGATCGCTCCAGCCGAGCTCGTCGACGAGGTACACGGGGAGAGCGACCACGAACCAGATGTCGCGCGAACCGAACAGGAAGACCCGGGCGGCCGACAGCCGGTTGATCGCCGACGACTTCGTCAGCACCGATCGGAGCGGTGGCTTGCGCTTCGACTTGCCGATGTCCTCGTTCAGCAGGACGAGCAGCGCGACCACGGTGACGGCGATCGCGCCCGCCATCGTGACCAGCGCGCCGTCGTAGCCCAACCACGACAGCAGCGCCGCGCCGACGAAGAAGCCGACACCCTTCAACGCGTTCTTCGAACCGGTCAGGATGGCGACGAGACGGAACAGCGAGCCCTCGCCGGCGACGGTCTTGACCGCGCTCTTCGAGCTCATCTTCGTGAGGTCCTTGGCGACGCCCGACAGCGCCTGCATCGCCATCACGAACGTGACCGACAGCCACCGCTCCCACGACGGCGACTCGAGCGTCAGTGCCAGCAGGGCGACGATCTGCAGACCGAGGCCCGCCACGAGTGTGCGGTTCAACCCGCGACGGGAACCGACCCACCCGCCCAGCAGGTTGGTGAGGATGCCCATGAACTCGTACGCGAGGAAGAGGAACGCGATCGCGACCGGCGAGTAGCCGAGCTCGTTGAAGTGGAGCAGGACCAGCATCCGCAGGGCACCGTCGGTGACGGTGAACACCCAGTAGCCGGCCGTCACGAGGACGTAGTTGCGGAGCTTCACGGGCGACGCTCGAGCGAGGCGGCGACCGCGGCGGCGAGCTCGGCCATGCGGTGCACGTAGCCGTACTCGTTGTCGTACCAGACGAGCACCTTCACCATCCGGCCATCGATCACCATCGTCGACGGCGCGTCCACGATCCCCGAGCGGGTGTCATTGGTGTAGTCGGCCGACACCAACGGACGATCCTCGAAGCCGAGGATGCCGGCGAGCTCCCCGTCGGCCGCATTGCGCAGCAGCGCGTTGACCTCGTCGACGGTGACGTCACGAGCCATCGTGAACACGCAATCGGTGAGCGACGCGTTGAGCAGCGGCACGCGCACGGCGATGCCGTTCAGCTTGCCGGCGAGCTCGGGGTAGATCAGCGTGATCGCCGTAGCCGAGCCGGTGGAGGTGGGGATCAGCGAGTTGAGCGCCGAGCGCGCGCGGCGCAGATCCTTGTGCGGGGCGTCGACGATCACCTGGGTGTTGGTGACGTCGTGGATCGTCGTGATCGCACCGCGCTCGATCCCGACCTGCTCGTGGAGCACCTTCACGACGGGCGCGATGCAGTTCGTCGTGCACGACGCGGCCGTCACGATGCGATGGACCTCGGGGTCGTAGAGGTGGTCGTTGCAGCCCATCACCACGTTGAGCACGCCGTCGCTCTTGACCGGGCACGCCACCACGACCTTGCGGACACCGCGGGCGAAGTGCGGCTCGATCGTCTCGGCGGTCTTGAACGCACCGGTGGCCTCGATCACGAGATCGACGCCGCTCGCATCCCAGGGGATGTCGCCCGGCTCGGGATGCTCGGTGTACGTGACCGGCTGCCCGTCGATCATGAGATGGCCGCCGTCGACGCCGACCGAGCCGCCGTAACGGCCGTGCACGGTGTCGAACTCCAGCAGGTGGGCGGCAACGTCGAGGCCGCCCTTGTGCTCGTTGACGTGCACAAGTTGGAGGCCGTCGTGGTGTCGCAGGGCGCGCACGACGAGGCGCCCCATCCGCCCGAAACCGTTGATCCCGATCCGTACCGTCATCGCTGCTTCCTTCGTTCGTCCTGGTCACGTGGGTGGCCGTCGCGGTGCAGCACGGCCGAGATTCGAGCGTCGAGCTCGGCGACGACTGCGTCGAACGCGGCCGGGGTGCCGGTCGCGACCGGGTCGGGGATCGACCAGTGCCACCAGTCCGGACCGGGTACGAGCTCCTCGTGCACGAGGTCGCACACGGTCACCACCTGCGCAGTCGACGGGATCTCGTCGATCTGCATGGGCACCGCGTCGGCCAGCGACAGCCCGGCGCGGCGAGCCGCGGCAACGGCGCTGCGATGGACGCGGGCTGCGGGTTGCGTCCCCGCCGACGACGCCCGGCTGCCCGTGCGAGCGGTCCACATCGCGGCAGCGAGTTGCGACCGCGCCGAGTTGTGGGTGCAGAGGAACAGCATCTCGCCGCGGGGCGAACGGCGCCCTGTCGTACGGAGCCCGGCGATCGGGACTCGGAGCAGCCGGACGTACTTGCGGCGCCCGTCACCGGCTGACGCCGCCCGCGCGATCAGCCCGGTGTGCTCGAGCACTTCCAGGTGGTGGGCGAGGAGGTTCGACGGGATCACGAGCCGATCGGCGAGCTCCCGGGGTGACCGATCACTCGTCGCCAGCTCCTCGACGATCGCCAACCGAACCGGCTCACCGAGCGCCGCGTGCACGGCCGCCCTGGCCAGCAATCCATCATCGAGGTCACTCATCGAATGATGACTCAACCAGGGTTGAGTGATCTGCCGCAACCGCGCCCGGGTGAACGTCCGGTGAACACCGTCTACATCGTCGGCGTTGCGCCAGATGGTCGCGTCGACGGAGTCGCGCGAACCGGTGAGGCCGCCGAGGACAACCATCGAGCGATCCGGGACGCCCGGTTCCTCGCAC
>JALHOG010000009.1:0-68921 GCA_022843125.1 Ilumatobacteraceae bacterium | reverse complement strand
CCTCGCACGCGCCAAGTCGCACTCACGGCGCTCCAACGACCCGCCGACCTGGAGCCGACCCGGGAACGCGAACGAGGCGCCTTTCGGCGCCTCGTGGTACTCGCTACCAGGTTGTTCGTGGTGGGGCTAACAAGAATCGAACTTGTGACCTCATCCTTATCAGGGATGCGCTCTAACCGACTGAGCTATAGCCCCAGCAGGGACGCGAGGTTAGCGGGGGGTTCCTCGAATCACTCCATCCGTTCGGGCCGGTGAGCCCCTCGACAGGGCGCTTGCGGCCCGGGCCCGCTCAGTCGTCGACCGACCAATCGGTGGAACCCGTCGTCGCCCGGCGCGTCGCTGCCGTAGCTGCGTGCGGGGCCGGGGCCGGGGCGGTCACGGCCTCCGGCGACACGATCGGTTCCTCGTCGTCGACCACCCAACCGGCCGATGCGGGTGATGCACCGTTCGCCTCGGCGAGCGGCGGGCGCCGCACGACGTACCGACGTGCCGACGACGCGGTGCGCTCGACAACCTCCTCCTCGAGCACGGTGATCCGGACACCGCCGACGATGTCACTCGCCAGGTTGAACAGCGTTGCGAGGAGCACGGCCGTGCCGGTGAGGCCGACCGCTGCGAACAACCCGATCACCCAGGCGTTCGAGAAGACCTCACCGCCGTTGAACTCGAAGGTCTCCCAACCGAACTGGGTGAACCACCGCTCGACGTTGTCGAGGGTGCCGGTACTCTCGGCGACGCGCCACAGCAGCACGCCCGAGGTGAGCGCCACCAGGTAGGCCACGATGCTGAAGATCAGGGCGACCTTGAACACGCTCCACGGATCGACGTGGCGCACCACCCGGGTGACGCGCCGCACCCTGGGCCGCCGGCCAGGCGTCCGGAGCCGGGCGGACGGTCGCGCAGCGGGGGTGGGGACGAGATCACCCCACACCGCTGCCGGCGGCGACGCAGCCGGCGCGACGGCTGCCGGGGCCGGTGCAGCCGCGGGAGCGTGGCCGACGATCGTCGGGGTCGGATTCGCCTCACGGGTCGGGAGCTGCGGAGCAGCCGGAGCATCGATGGTGGCCGGGACGATCTCGGGCAGCTGGTAGTCATCGATGAGGCCTGGGCGATCATCGACGTCGCGGTCGGACGCGGCGTCACCGGGGTCGGCCTCCTGTCGGTGCAGGATCTGGTCGATGGCGGCCGACAACCGCGAGGCGGCGTCGCCGGACGAACCGGTCACGGATCCGAGTGTAGGCAGGGGTCGGCGGGGCGTTGGTGGCGGTCGTCCGTATCCCGCACTGCGGGCGATCACGAGATATCACTGGCCGGGCGCCGCGCTCCCGGTCAGGCTGTACGGATGTCGACCGTCACGCCCACCCCGTCCGTCCCCCTGCTCGTCCGTGCGCTCTGGACGCGCCATCGCTGGCACGTCGTGATCGGCGTCATGCTCGCCGCCGCCGCGACACTGCTCGGCCTCGCCGGGCTCCGTGCCGCACGCGCCGACAGCGCACCATCGTCGTTCGTCGCGATCACGCCCACCCGCGTCCTCGACACCCGCATCGCCGCCGGCCTCCCCGGCGCACTCACCAGTGCCCAACCGCAGATCTTGGACGTCACCGGCGCGATCCCCGTCGTCCTGCCCGGCGACCAACTCTCCACCGGGTCGCCGGTCCCCGACGGCGCCACCGCGATCGTCGCCAACGTCACCATCGTCGGCCCGACCACACCCGGGTTCGTCTCCGTGCGCCCCGGCACCGCTACCGGCGCTCCCGCCACCTCCAGCCTCAATGCGGCCACCAACGGCGTCGTGGTCCCGAACAGCGTGTCGGTCGAGCTGCCCACCACCGGCGCCAACGCCGGCCAGATCCAACTCTGGTACCAGGGCACCACCCCCACCGCCACCACCCACCTCCTCGTCGACATCGTCGGCTACTACACCGCCACCGGCGCCGCCGGCGCCGCCGACCTCGCCGCCCTCCAAGCACAGGTCACCGCCATCCAGGGACAAGTCACCACCCTCCAGACGCAGAACACGACCCTCCAGGGACAAGTCACCACCCTCCAGACGCAGAACACCAGCCTCCAGGGACAGGTCACCTCGCTCACCACCACGCTGAGCGGTGTCACCCGCAACGGCTCCACGCTCCAGTTCTCCGGCATGAACCTCCAGATCATCGACGGCACGGGCGACACACACGGCACGGCCAATGGCCTCGGCAACCTCGTCATGGGGTACAACCTCGACGACGGCGTCGACCTCGAGGTCGACGTCCGCACCGGCAGCCACAACATCGTGCTCGGCGACAACAACAGCTACACCTCCACCGGCGGCTACGTCGGCGGCGACGACAACCGGATCTCGGCAGCCGGAGCAACGGTGACGACCGGGATCGGCAACACGGCATCGGGCCCGAACGCCGCGGTGGTGACCGGTTTCAACAACAGCGCAACGGTGAGCACCTCGGCCGTGGTGGCGGGCGCCTCCAACACCACCGTCACCGGGTTCCGGTCCGTGGTGGTCGGCGGGACCAGCAACACCGCATCCAGCTCGAACGCCGTGGTGGTGAGCGGCAACACCAACACCGCCAACGGCGCCAACAGCGCGATCCTCGGGGGCCAGCTCAACACCTTCACGCCCGCAGGCGGCGTCGACGACACGATCGTCGGTGGCGACCAAATCACCTGCGACCTGATCGGCAACAGGATCACCTGCGGCGAGGGCACCATCCCCGGCACCGACATCCCATGACGCCATGACGAGTTCGTGTCAGACCGATCTCGTCCACCGTCGCGCCTGGTGAACACGTCGCGACACGTGACGAGATCGGCCTGACACCACTCACGCCTTCACCTCGTGGGGTGGGCCACAATGTCCGATGGCTCCCACCCAGCAGCAGATCCCCGCCGTCTCCGTCACCGACCTCGTCGGGCTGCTGTGGCAGCGCCACCGCTGGCACGTCCTGTTCGGCATCGTCCTCGCCGCGGCCGCCATCGTCCTCGGGCTCGCCGGACTCCAAGCCGTGCGCGCCGACAGCGCACCCTCGTCGTTCGTCGCGATCACACCGACCCGCGTGCTCGACACCCGCATCGCCGCAGGGCTCCCCGGCGCACTCACCTCCGCACAACCCCAGACCCTCGACGTCACCGGCTCGATCCCCGTCGTCCTGCCCGGCGACCAACTCTCCACCGGATCACCCGTCCCCGACGGCGCCACCGCGATCGTCGCCAACGTCACCATCGTCGGCCCCACCACCCCCGGCTTCGTCGCCGTCCGACCCGGCACCGCCACCGGCAACCCCACCACCTCCAGCCTCAACGCCACCACCAGCGGCATCGTGCTCCCCAACAGCGTCACGGTCGAACTCCCCACCACCGGCGCCAACGCCGGCCAGATCCAACTCTGGTACCAAGGCACCACCCCCACCGCCACCACGCACCTCCTCATCGACATCGTCGGCTACTACACCGCCACCGGCGCCGCCGGCGCCGCCGACCTCGCCGCCCTCCAAGCACAGGTCACCGCCCTCCAGGGACAGGTGAACGCCCTCACGACCACCCTCAACGGCGTCGCCCGCAGCGGCAACACGCTCCGGTTCTCCGGCATGAACATCCAGGTCGTCAACGGGAGCGGAAGCACCCACGGCACACCCAACGGCCTCGGCAACCTGATCGTCGGCTACAACAGCGACGACCAGAGCGACGGTCAGCTCGAAGTCCGCACCGGCAGCCACAACGTCGTCATCGGCAACAATCACACCTACACCTCGACCGGCGGCTCCGTCGGAGGTGAGGACGGCCGGATCAGCAACGCCGGTGCCGTCGTGATCACCGGCAGGGGCAACGAGTCCAACGGCCTGCACGCTGCCGTCGTCACGGGCGACTTCAACACGGCGAGCAACGCCCGATCGGTGGTCGTCAGCGGCGTGCTGAACACCGCCTCGGGCCTCCAGTCCACCGTCGTCAGTGGTCAATCCAACATCGCCAACGGGGCCTCCAGCGCGATCCTCGGCGGCTTCAACAACACGTTCGTCACGAACAACGGCGTCGAGGACACCATCGTCGGCGGCGACAACATCGCAACCTGCAACCAGGGCAACAGCTCGACCACCTGTGGCGAGGGCAGCATCACCGCCGCCGACTGACGACTTGTGTCAGACCAATCCCGTCACGAGTCGTGAGAGACGAACGTGTTGCGACAGCGGGCGAGTTGTGTGCGCCACAATGTCCGATGGCGGCCGTGGGCGGGATCGGCAACACTGCATCGGGCCTGAACGCCGTGGTGGTGGGCGGCGGCGGCAACGACGCCAACGGGAGCAGCAGCGCGATCCTCGCGGGCGCCGACAACACCTTCTCGATCGGTGGCGGGTTCGAGGACACGATCGCAGGAGGCGATGACCTCAGTGGCCCCAACGACTGACGGGTCAGGGCGCGTCCGTCGCCCTCGCAGTGGCTCGCTGGCCGTCGACCGCGACGGTCACCGTGACGGCACGGCCGTCGCGCGACCAACTCACGAGCACGCCGTCGTTCGCAGCAGCCAGCGACGCCGACGCGGCGCGCCCTCCACTCACGCCGGCGAGCGCTGCCGCGTCGGCGGCCTGCTGGGCTCGCTGCCGCTCGACCACCTGCACCAGCACCGGCACGATCGCCGACGTCACCGCCGCGCACACGGCCAGGCTGACCAGCATGACCAGCACCGTCATCGAGCCGCGATCGCGCCGCTCGTCACCCATCCCGTCGTACACGCGCACCACGGCCACCTCCTCGGAAACGTCTCCGGTTCGGCGGCCGCAGCCGCGATCAACGCACGATCACTCGTTCGTCACTCGTCGTCGTCGGCCTCTTCGGCGGCGATGATCGGGGCGACGCTCGCCACGGTCTGGCCGTCGTCGAGGTTCATGATCCGCACGCCCGTGGCGTCGCGGCCCTGGCTGGAGATGTGACGGACCTCCATGCGGATCGTGACACCACCCGACGACACCGCGACGATCTCGTCGTCGAGGCCGACCATGAACGCCGCCACGACATGGCCCTTCTTGCCGGTGAGCCGAATGCCGCGCACGCCCTGGCCACCCCGGCCCTGACGGTTGAACTTGTCGAGCTCGGTCCGCTTGCCGTAACCCGCCTCGGTCATCAGCAGGATCGACGTGTCGTCGCGTGCGACATCGCACGACACGACGGCGTCCTCGCCGTTCTTCAGCTTCATGCCGCGCACGCCGGCCGCACTACGACCCATCGGGCGCACGTCGTCCTCGGCAAACCTGATCGTCATGCCGTCGCGACTCACCATGAAGATGTCGTCGTCACCGCTGGTCTCGATGACCTTGACCAGCTCGTCGTCATCGTGCAGGTTGATCGCGATGATGCCGTCACGGCGCGACGAGTCGTACGCGTCGAACAGGGTCTTCTTGACGGTGCCCTTCTTCGTCGCGAAGAAGATGTAACGCTCGCCGGCGAAGTCGCGGGTGTCGATGATCGCCTGGATCTGCTCGTCGGCTTGCAACGGCAGCAGGTTGACGATCGGCATGCCCTTCGCGGTTCGTTCACGTTCGGGGACGTCGAGCGCCCGCAAGCGGTACACCTTGCCCCGATTCGAGAAGAACAGCAGGTGCGCGTGCGCCGTGGTGAAGATCACGTGGCGCACGATGTCGTCGGCCTTCAGCTTGCCGCCGCTCACGCCACGGCCACCTCGACCTTGGATCTTGAACGCCGACGCCGGCACCGCCTTGACGTACTGCGCCTCGGTCATCACGATCACGAGCTCTTTGTCGTCGACGAGGTCTTCGATCGACATCTCGCCGTCGTCGTACGTGAGCTCGCACACGCGGGGCGTGGCGAACTCTTCCCGGATCGCGGACATCTCGTCCTTGATGACCTGGCGCAACACCACGTCGTCGGCGAGGATCGCCTCGAGCTCGGTGATCTGGTTGCGGATGTCGCCGAGCTGTGTCTCGAGGTCGATCCGGCTCAGGCGCGTGAGCTGGCGGAGCTGCATGCTGAGGATGTCTTCGGCCTGGATGTAGGTGAACTCGTACGGCGGTGCCTGCAGTGCGTCACGGGCCGTCGCAGCGTCGTCGCTCGCCCGGATCAAGGCGATGATCTCGTCGATCACGTTGAGGGCCTTGATGCGGCCCTCGAGGATGTGCTCGCGCTCGCGAGCCTTCTTCAACCGGAACTCGGTGCGTCGGGTGACGACCTCGATCTGGTGCCGCACATAGCCATCGAGCGCGGTGGCCAGGTTCAGCGTGCGGGGCACGCTGTCGACGAGCGCCACCATGTTGATCGAGAACGTGGTCTGCAGCTGGGTGAGCTTGTAGAGATTGTTGAGCACCACGTTGGCGTTGGCGTCGCGCTTGAGCGTGATGACGAGGTTGGTCTTGCCGCCCGCCGAGCCGTCGTTGACGTCGGCGATCCCCTCGAGGTCGCCGGCGGTGACCAGCTCCTCGATCCGGCCGGCGATCGACGAGCAACTCATCTGGTAGGGCAGCTCGGTGACGACGATCTCGTAGCGGCCGTTCTTGCCCTCCTCGATCATCGCCTTGGCGCGCATCTTCACGCTGCCGCGGCCGGTCCGGTAGGCGTCGATGATCCCGGCCCGGCCGAGGATCTGACCGCCGGTCGGGAAGTCGGGGCCCTTCACGAACTCCATCAGCGTGTTCGACGCCTCGACCGAGTCGCTCATCATCTCCGGATGGTCGAGCAGGTGGATCGTCGCGTCGATCACCTCGCCCAGGTTGTGCGGCGGGATGTTGGTCGCCATGCCGACCGCGATGCCCTGGCTGCCGTTGACGAGCAGGTTGGGGAACCGGGACGGGAGCACGACGGGCTGTTCGAAGTTGCCGTCGTAGTTCGGGATCATGTCGACGGTGTCTTCGTCGATGTCGGCGAGCAGCTGCATCGCCAACGGCTTCAACCGGCACTCGGTGTAGCGCGAGGCGGCCGGGCCGAAGTCGGGGCTGCCGTAGTTGCCGTGGAAGTCGATCAGCGGGTGGCGGAGCGAGAACGGCTGCGCCATACGCACGAGGGCGTCGTAGATCGCGCTGTCGCCGTGCGGGTGGTACTTCGCCATCGTGTCGCCGGTGACGCGGGCGCACTTGACGAACGGGCGATCAGGCCGGAAGCCCTGCTGATCCATGTCCCAGATGATCCGGCGGTGGACCGGCTTGAGACCGTCGCGCACGTCGGGCAGCGCCCGCGACATGATCACCGACATCGCGTAGTCGAGGAAGGAGTTCTCCATCTCCTTCTGCAGCGGGATCGGCTGGATCGGATCGACGGGTCCGGTGCCGTCGGTGTCCGCGGGGGGAATCGGTGTGTCGCTCATCGCTGGTTCCTTGGAGTCACGGTTGCCGGGTCAGAAGTCGAGGTTGCGCACGTCGCGCGCATTGCTCGTGATGAAGTCGCGGCGCGACTCGACGTCATCGCCCATGAGCACGCTCATGATCATGTCGGCCTCGGCCGCTTCGTCGACCGTGACCTGCAGGAGGGTGCGGGTGGACGGGTCCATGGTGGTGGACTTGAGCTCCTCCCAGTCCATCTCACCGAGGCCCTTCAACCGCTGGAACTCCTTCTTGTGGTTCGGCCGGTCGGCGAGGAAGCGGGCCTTCGCCGCGTCGTCCTTGAGATACACCTTCTCCTTGCCGACCTCGGTCGAGTACAGCGGCGGCTGGGCGATGTAGACGTAGCCAGCCTCGACCATGTCGCGCATCTGCCGGAAGAAGAACGTGAGCAGCAGGGTTCGGATGTGGCTGCCGTCGACGTCGGCATCACAGAGAGCGATGATCTTGTGGTAGCGGGCCTTGGACACGTCGTACTCGTCGCCCACCCCGGCGCCGATCGCGGTGATCAGCGCCTGGATCTCGTTGTTCTTCATCATCTTGTCGATGCGGGCCCGCTCGACGTTGAGGATCTTGCCGCGGATCGGCAGGATCGCCTGGACCCGCGGATCACGGGCATCGAGCGCCGTGCCACCGGCGGAGTCGCCCTCGACGATGAACAGCTCGGACTCGTCGGCGTTCTTCGAGGAGCAGTCCTTCAGCTTGTCGGGCATGCCGGCGCCAGACAGCGCTGTCTTGCGACGGATCGCGTTACGAGCGTTCTTCGCGGCCACGCGCGCCTGGGCTGCGGCGAGACCCTTCTTCACGATCTTGTTGGCCTCGGCCGGGTTCTCCTCCAACCACTCGGCCATCCGCTCGTTGGTGGCCTTCTGCACGAACGAACGCATCGGCACGTTGCCGAGCTTGGCCTTGGTCTGGCCTTCGAACTGCGGCTCACGCAGCTTCACCGACACGATCGCGGTGAGGCCCTCGCGGATGTCTTCGCCGAGCAGGTTCTCGTCTTTCTCCTTGAGGATGTTCTTCGCGCGGGCGTACTTGTTGACGACCGAGGTGAGCGCGGCGCGGAAACCCTCGACGTGCATGCCGCCCTCGATGGTCGAGATGCCGTTCGCGTAGCCGTGGATGCCCTCGTAGTAGCCGGTGTTCCACTGCATCGCGATGTCGAGCATCTGGCCGTCTTCGTCGTCGTCCTCGAAGGCGCACACCTTCGAGAACAGCGGCTCCTTCGAGGCGTTGAGGTGCTTCACGAAGTCGACCAGCCCGCCCTTGTACTGGAACGTCTGGGTCTGCTGCTTCTCGGGGCGCTCGTCGGCGAAGACGATCTCGAGGCCCTTGTTGAGGAACGCCATCGTCTGCAGGCGCTCGAGCACCGTGCGGGCGACGAACTCGGTGCCCTCGGCGGCGAAGATCGTGGGGTCGGGCCAGAAGGTGACCGACGTGCCCCGGGTGCGACCCGCTGCCAACGGCGTGTCGCCGACGATCGCCATGTTCCCCTGCGGCTTGCCGCCCTTTGCGTACTCCTGGAACCAGCGCTTGCCCTCGCGATCGATCTCGATGATCAGGCGCTCGGACAGCGCGTTCACGACCGACACGCCCACGCCGTGGAGGCCACCCGACACCTTGTAGCCCTCGCCCCCGAACTTGCCGCCGGCGTGCAGCACGGTGAGCACGACCTCGGCCGCGCTCTTGCCCTTGTGCGGGCCCGACGGGTACGGATCGACCGGGATGCCACGGCCGTTGTCATCGACCCGGCAGCCGCCGTCGGCGGTGAGCGTGATGCCGATTCGGTCGCAGTAGCCGGCCATCGCCTCGTCGACCGAGTTGTCGACGACCTCCCAGATCAGGTGGTGGAGACCGGCGAGCCCGGTGGAGCCGATGTACATGCCCGGCCGCTTGCGGACCGGGTCGAGCCCCTCGAGAACCTGGATGTCCTTCGCGCCGTAATCGGCGTTGCCCGAGTTGGAGGGCTGGTCGCTCGACGGGGTGGCGGGAGCAGTGGTGTCAGTGGACACGCAGTACCTCGTTCGCTGGAGTTGAGAGGGAGCGCCGGGGGGCCTCCGAAGCGGGCGGGACGGTGTGGTGGCTGTCGTTCACGTCGATCGATCGTGTGTTCGCAACCCGCCCAAATCGCACTCGTGTGATTGTACCAGCTGGCTGTGACACCTCAGGCCGCTGGAGCGCCCAGGAACGAATTTCCGCCTGTTGACAGCCCTACCGTCCGCGATCGCAGCCCTACGACGCCCCGGAGGCCGTCTACGGCCCCGCTCTCCCCCGGTTCCGAACCTGTTTTCCGCTGGCTCGCGGTAACCGATCGGCGGTGTGATCCGTGTGAGAGGTTGTGACGGTGGTGGAGACCCACGACTTCGACGCCGCCGCTCCGCCCCGCCGCCGGCGCCCTGGTGCTGGTGCCGTGAGTCGACCGATCCGGCGCAGAGGTCGCATCGACCGATCCGTCCATCGGCACGTCCGTCTACCCGGACCTCACCGTCACCCGATCAGACCGGGTCCCCGCCGACAGTCACAGTTGGACGATCGCGACGCCGGCCGACTGGGCCAACCGGGGGATGCCACAGGTCACCCCGACCTTCGACGGGGGGTTCGTCGCGGCCCGGCCGACCGGCGTGTTCAGCACGATCATCCTCCGAGGCTGGCCGGACGGCGAGGTGGAACAGATCAGGCTCGCTCTCGCGGAGGGTCAGTTCACCGTGTCGCTCGACCGGAGCGGGCGGGTCCTCGTCGGCGACGGCGAACGATTCGCTCGCATGGATCCGTTCGCCGACCGGACGGTCCGCCCGTTGGGAGCTCACCCTCGAACGAGCCGGCGACGGACGCTTCTCGTTCGTCTCCGGCCGGTGGTCGAACGTGTGCCAGCCGAACCGGGGCCACCAGGACTTCCAGCCCGCCCTCTGCGTCTGATCGGCCCGCCAAGCGTGTCAGGCCGTGCCGCGGGGCACGACCCATTCGGTCGGTTGGCCGGTGACCGCCGCGATCCGGTCGAAGTCCTCGTCGTAGTGCAGCACCGTGTCGCCCGCGGCCTCTGCGCTGGCGGCAACCAGCAGATCGGGGATCTTCACGCTCCGATGATGCAGCGCACCCCGCTCGGCGAGCAGCCCCTGCACCTGGAGTGCCCGCCTCCAGACCCGATGGCCGCCCGGCGTGGTCGGCAGGGCGGACAGCCGTGCCGCCAAGATCCGGTACTCCGCGTCGGTCCGTGTGCTGAACAGGATCTCGAGACGGGCCTGGTCGCTGATCGTCAACAGCGCATCGTCGACGAGCCGGCTCACTCGATCGACCACCTTCGGCAGGTGGAGGCGGTTCCAGGCGCTCGCGTCGATCGCGTACCGACCGCTCACCGCTCGAGCGGGTTCGTGCGCGCCTGGGCGAGGATGTCCGGTCCCGTGTCGAACCCCTCGCCTGATCTGATCTGTGCGGCGAGCTGCCGGCGGAGCTCGGCATCGATCGCGCGCCGCATCGCAGCCTCGACGGTTTCCCTGATGCCGGTGGTGCCGAGCACCTCGCGCGCCTCGTCGAGCAGGGCGGCGTCGATTTCGATGGTCGTCCGGTGCTTCACGTCCGGAATATATACAACTGAGCTGTGAACATGCATACGGTGCTCTCTCGTCATGGATGGGTTCGGGGGCGAGGGCGCCCGATCGGGCATGAACGATGCTCGACCCACAGTGCACGAAGGCTGTTGCACCGCCCGCCACGGCCCGATTTCGCGACGGAGGATCGCGAGCGGTGTCGTTCTCGTGGTGTGGCCGATGTACTGGACTGTGCGGTGGTGAGCGACGAGCAGCACCCCGAGCACGCTCTGCTGGTGCTGTACGACCGGTCGGTCGACGACGTGCACCGGTACGCGTCGCGGCTCACCGGCGGTGACCGCGCCCGCGCCGAGGAGTTGGTGCAGGAGACGTACCTCGGCGTCCTGCGCCGCCTGCGCGCCGGAGAGCCGCTCGAACTGTCGACCGGCTACCTGATCGCCGCCTGCCGCAGCCGCTTCCTCGACGACCTCAAAGCGGCCGGGCGCCGCCACCGCCGCGAGCTCCGCGTGGTGAGCGACACCCGGGCGACCAGCGCCGACCCGGCCGACACGGTCGACCACCTCGCCACCGACGCCCTCGCCACACTGCCGCCCGACCAGCGGGCCGCGCTGGTGCTCCGCTACGTCGACGACCTCGCCGTCCCCGACGTCGCCCGCCACCTCGGCCGCTCGATCCACGCCACCGAATCGCTCCTGGCCCGCGCCCGCACGGCGCTGCGCGCCCACCTCGGAGGAACCACCCGATGACCGACACCCCCGACCACACGTCCAACGGGACACCCGACGACGACGTGCGCACGCTCGTGCGCGCCGCCGGAGCACCCGCCGGCATCGACTTCCGCGCCGACCTGCGAGCCCGCCTCGCCGCCGCGATCGACGGCGACGTCGAGCTGGAACCGCGCCGCCCCGGCCGCTCGACGCCGGGGTGGTTCCCGGCCGCTGCTGCGGCCGCAGTGCTCGCGCTCCTGGTCGGCGCGATCGTGCTCCTCGCCCGAGGCCCCGCCCCGGATGCACCGCCCGTTGCCGACGGGACGGCGGAGGCGGACCTGATCGGCCGGCTGGTCGGTCCGACGTGGGTCGCGGTCGACGTCGACCGCGGCGTCGAACTCCCGAGCCTCGCGTTCAAGATCGGCGCCACCCGCCCGGAGGTGTTGATCGTGTCCGGCAACGCCGACTGCAACGACATGAGCGGCGAGCTCCAGCTCGACGGTGACACCGTGGCTCGAGCGGACCTCATGTCGAGCGCGATGGGGTGCCCGTACGACAACATCGTCGCCCTCCCGGCCACAGGAGCGACGCTCCGCATCGTGGGGTCGGTCCTGTCGATCACGAACGGGACCGTCGTGACTGAGTACGTCGCAATCGACACCCTCCCGCTCGCGCCGCTCGCAGCGCTCGACGGCACGTGGCGCGTCGGCGCCGACACCGTGACGATCGCCAACGGCCGCCCCGTCCAGGGCGAGACGCTCCCGAGGACACTCTTCATGATCCTCGACGGTCAGCCCTCCGTGTGGATGGTCGAGCGTGGTCTCCTCGTGCGTGGCCCGGCGGACAGCGGCCCCAGCGGCTTCTTCCGGCTCGACCGGGTCACCACGCCACCGTCCACCACCGCCCCGTCCACCACCGCGCCGAACCCGCTCGACCAGATCGTCGGGCGGATCTGGGTCGGGGTCGACGGGCCGTGGCGGACCGCCTCGCCGACGCTCGTGTTCGACAGCCTCGACCGTGCACCCGGCCTGTGGGCGGTCAGCGCGTTCGACGGCTGCAACGCGGGCAGCGTCACGTTCGGGCTCGAGGTCGACACGATGGTCGCGACCGAGGGCGGCCTGCCCGAGGCCGCCTGCGAGCACACCGTCGCCGGCCTCGCCGACGGCACGACCCTCGCCCTCGACGGCGGCACCCTGACCGTCGCGGCCGGCGCAGTCACCACGATGTACGTCGCGCTCGACTCGCTCGCGCGGGTCGACGGCCCCGTGCTCGACGGTGCCTGGGTCATCGCCGGTGCCGAGTTCTCGATCACCGGCGACTCTGCGCAGACCGCCCAGGGGAGCGAGGACCTCGCGGGCGCGGTCGGGCGCGCGATCGCCGCCGAGCCCGTCGAGGCCTGGCCCTACGGGCTCGGGTGGATCCTGGGCACCGGTGACGCCTACCTGCAACTCCTGCCGTCCGACCTGCCGTACGGGGTCGACCCGGTCGTCACCACGGGTGAGCTGGAGGCCAGCGAGGCGGCGTTGATCACCGGCACCGTCGTCCTCGAGCGCGGCTGCCTCGTCGTGCGCGAGGGTGATCTCCGGTGGCCGATCGTGTGGCAACCCGGCACGAGCTGGGACCGCTCGATCGACCAGATCGTGCTCCCGGGCGGTGTGTTCCTGGCCCGCGGCACACGGATCGAGGCGGGCGGCGGCTACCACCCCCTCGGCGACCTCACGATGTTCGGGGTCGATGCCGACGGGATCGAGACGCTCACCCGGTGCGCCGACCTCGTCGGCGACGAGATCGCGGTCATCCAGAGCCCGGTGTCGCCTGGGCCGCCGACCCCGTCTGGGTGATGCTGTCATCCCCGCGGCGACGCGTCGCACTCATGTGCGGGGCAGTGGCGGCCGATGGATCGGTAGGTCCATGCAGCGCTCGTCCACACGCTCACACCTCCCGATGTCGGCCGCCCCACCGTCGGAGGACGTCCAACGCCGTATCGACGCGCTCGTGGCACTCGCCTCGCCCGGCGCGACCTGCGATCCGGCGACGTCCGAGCGCGCAGCGCGGGAGCTGCGTGACCTCACCGTCGCCGCCGGCGACGACGAGCGAGCGATCGAGGCGGGCGTCTGGATCGCCGTCCATCTGCTCCGTCGCGGCCGGCTCCGCGAATCGCTCGACGAGGCCCTGCAGGTCCGGGAGCGTCTCGGATCGCCGCCACCGGGGAGCCGGCTCGCCGCCGCCCGGCTCGAGCTGCTCCGCACCCTCGCGCTCGCCGCCAGCGAGGCCGATGAGTTCGGTGTCGCGCTGGATGCGGCACAGGAGCTCGCCGGTGACCGCGCGGTGCGCGCCGACGCCGTCGCTGCATTCGACGCCGCGTTCGCGCTGGCCGTCTGCTTCGAGCGGATGGGGAACAGCTGGCAGGCCCTGCGCGTCCTCGACGACGTCCTCGCGGAGCACGCTGACGCGGCACCGTCGTTCCAGATGCTGTACACGCTGAACGGGGTCGCCGCGACGGCGCTCGGAGCGTTCCACCGCCTCCACGGCCTCGACGTCGACGACGAGACCGCAGCACACCTGGTCACGGCGCGGACCGCGGCAGAGCGGGCCCGTGAGCTGCTGGAGCAGTTCGACAACCCGCTCTATCGGGTCGCCGTCGAGGGCAACCTGGGCGAGGCACTGACGTATCAGGGCGAGCTCGACGCTGCATCGACACTGCTCGAGGGCGCGCGTACGAGGGCGATCGAGATCGGTGCCCCGGCACACGCCGCTCGCGTCCGGGCGTCGATCGGCGCCTGGTTGGTGCGCTCCGGGCGTCACGACGAGGCACTGCGGTCACTCGACCAGCTCATCGCCGACATCGGCGACGACGGTCCGCACAGCACCCGCGTCCGCGCCCACCACGCCGCGTACCTCGCTGCCCGTGCCCTCGGTCAACACGATCGGGCGATCGCACACCACGAGACCTACGAGCAACTCGAACGGCTCCGCACGACGAACCAGCTGCGAGGCCAATCGGTGATGTTCGTCAGCCGGATCGAAGCCGACGCGGAGGTCGAGCACCATCGCGCGACGGCGGAACGGGACCCCCTGACCGGCCTCGGCAACCGCAGGCGCCTGACCACCCTCCTGCGCGAGCTGGTCCCGGCCGCCGCCGCAGCGCAGGACGCATTCGCGCTTGCCGTGCTCGACCTGGACAAGTTCAAGTCGATCAACGACGACTTCGGCCACACCACCGGCGATGCAGTGCTGGTGGAGCTGGCGCGCGTCCTCGACGGCGCGGTCGACGGCGACACCATCGTCCGCTTCGGCGGCGAGGAGATCGTGATCGTCTTCCCCAGGACCTCCGCCCAGGAGGCGTTCGCGCAGTGCGAGCAGCTCCGGGCCGATCTCGCCGACCGGGCCTGGGCCAGCCTGCCGCCCGATCGACGGCTGACCGTGAGCATCGGGGTGGCCGCGGCGCCGCCCTACGACGGGGATCACCTCCTGCGCGCCGCCGACCGGAGCCTCTACTGCGCCAAGCGTGCCGGCCGCAACCTCGTCGTTCTGGGCGCGTCGCCCGAGCAGTCGTAGCCCGGCACACGTCGGTCCAAGGAATGGTCGTTCTAGAAGTGAACGGGTGTCAGGTTGACGCTGCGTGTTCATCCCCGGTGTCCGGTCAGCGGTCCGTGATAAGCTTCTCATGAAATCTTGAGACAGCGTCCGTTCCCCGCCAGGTCGGTTCCGCTCGGAGTGATTCGACCGGGATGCGGGTATGGCCGCACTCCTAGAACACACGAGCGAGCGGAGAGATCATGAACGGTGGAACACGATTGCGGGCGCGGGTCGCGGCAGTGTGCTTCGGGGCGGCAGCCGCCCTCGCAATGGGGACCCAGGCACAGGCCGTTCCCGGTCCGGCCGAGTCGATCGCCGTCTCGCCGGGCGTGGTCGGGGGCGGCGTCCAGATCACCATCGTCGGATCCGGCTGGCTCTGCGCTGCCGACGTCGACATCTTCATCGACAACGGCGGATTGCAGCTCGTCACGTCGGTGGCGTTCGACGACATCGTCGATGGCGGGTTCAGCGTGATGACCGCAGCGCCCAACGAAGCCGGTGACTACGACGTCATCGCCGAGTACGGCAACGCCCAGTCGAGCGTCGGGTGTGAGGGATCGGCCAACGCTCCGTTCACGGTGATCCCGACCACGACCACCACGACCACCACCACGGTCCCTGCGACCACCACCACCACGGTCCCTGCGACCACCACCACGACGACAACGACAACGACGACCGTTCCGGCGTCGTCGACGACCACCACCACGCTGCCGGCGACCACGACCACGTTGTCCGACACCACCACCTCGACCACCACCACCACGACGCTCGTCGGTGCGGGTGGGCCGACGACGACCACCATCGCGGGCAACGCGGCGCCCAGCAGCACGGCCGGGCCGGCCACGACGCTGCCCGTGACCGGCACGTCGACGGGCACGATCCTCCCCATCGCCATCATCACGACGGCGCTCGGCGGACTCCTGATGGCCACCACGCGCCGTCGCACGGTCAGCTGACCGTCACCTCAGATCAGACATCTGCGTCACAGGCGACGAAGCGCACCGCTCAGCGGTTGGCTTCGTCGCCTGTTCGCGTGTGAGCCGGGGCCGACCCGGAGCGATCGGTATCCCATCCCCACGCTTCGAGGACCGGCCCCAGCGCGATCCCGGCGGCGGGGTGCTCACCGAGGAACGCCCAGACCGCAGGATGCAACGGCACGCTCGGGAGCGGGTCGTCGCGTCTGCGGTCGGTCACAGCGCGGACCGTACGCGACCGAGCTGAACACTCGACGCTGCCAACGTGGCGTCGCGCGGAACGACGCGCGAACGGACGGTGAACAGCCTCAGCCGAGGCGGGCCTTGACCGCCGCAGCGATGCGCCCACCGTCAGCACCGTCACCGGCACGCTCGCGCACCACCTTGATGACCTGACCCATGGCTCTCGGGCCTTCTGCACCACCCGCGACCGCTTCGGCGACAGCAGCGTCGACGAGCACGGCGAGATCGTCGTCGCTCATCGCGGCCGGCAGATAGCGCTCGATCACGGCGAACTCGGACCGCTCTTTCGCAGCCGACTCGGCTCGGCCGGCCTGTTCGTACACGTCGGCGGCCTCGAGTCGCTTCTTGCCCTCCGACCGCAGCACGGCGATCACCTGCTCATCGGTGAGTTCGACCGCTGTGTCACCGGCGACTTCGGCGTTCGTGATGGCCGACCGAACCATCCGGATCGTCGAGGTCGCGATGTCGTCGCGCGCCTTCATGGCCACGGTCAGATCGGCTTGCAGGCGCGCTTTGACAGAGTCGTGAGCGTTCGGCATGTCCACCATCATGCCTGACGAATTCAAGAAGAACCCGATACGTACCGATGCAGGGACCATGCGTGACAGCACGACCAATGAAACCCCGGTCGACGCGTTCCTGATCGACGGCGATGTGCCGCGACTCGCGGCCCCCGTTCTCCCCAAGCCCACACCGGTATCAACCGCCTCACCGCTGCTCGTGACACCCGACGCGCTGCTCGCTCCACCCCCGCCCGGCAGCGCACCGTTGCTGATCGCCGACAGCCCGTCGCTTCCGATGCCGATGCTCGCCGCTCCGGTGCTGAGCGGAGCCGGCTCATCGTCGGGCGCCTCCGACGACGGCGACGGCGACGGCACATCCGAGCCGCGCCACCCGCTGGCACATCTCATGCCCGAGAAGTCGAAGCCCACCGAGGCATCCATCCGCGCCGCCCAGCTCCGCGCCGCGAAGAAGGCGAAGGCTCGCCGCACCAAGATCATCGTCATCGTCGTCATGCTCGCCATCGCAGCCGTCGTCGGCCCGCCGGCCTTCAGGTGGCTCGCCGACGCCGTCAACGAGGCGGGCAGCACGAAGACCGACGAGGAACCGACCGCGACAACGGTGCCCGTCACGTCAACGCCCGCTACGGACGCCCCGTCGAGCCTCCCCGCAGGCAGCACACCGGCATCGGTACCCGCTGAGGGCGCCACTGGAGGCCTCGGCGGCCTGGCCGGTCTCCCGGGTGATGCGCAGGACGCCGTCGATGCGACCAACGCCGACGTGACCGACATCGCCGACACCGGCGCGACGACCGTTGCGCCCTGATCAGCGGTAACGCGAACCGCGCACGGCGCGAGCGTCTACCCGGACGCTGATCTCGTTCACCTCGATCGACGCCACCTCCCGGAGGCGGGTGATGATCGTCGAGGCCAGGAACTTCACCTGCGTGGCCCACGCCGGATCGTCGACCTCGACGGTGAGCACCCCGCCGTCGAGCTTGAGCGGCTTCACATGGGCGGCAACCTGCTCGCCGACCGCCTCGCTCCACCGCCCGAACAGGCCACCGACCTCCCGCCGGCTCGGCCCGCGCAGCGAGCGCACCACGCCGTCGAGGGAAGCCACGATTGCGACCGGATCGTCACCATCGTCGGGAGTCCCGGGCACACGCTTCATGACGACACGACCGTACCGGCCCGGATCTCGAGGACGCGCTCGGGACGAGCCGCCTCGGGCAGCGGAGACGCCGACGTGATGATGACCTGCCCCGGCGGCAGGTTCGCGAGGAGCGCCGTCGCCCGCTCGGGATCGAGTTCGGACAGCACGTCATCGAGCACGAGCACCGGTGACGAACCGGTCCGCTCCGCGATCAGGCGGTGCGCGGCGAGGCGAAGGGCGAGGGCCAGCGTTCGTTGCTCGCCCTGTGACGCGTGCGTGCGCGCCGGCATCCCGGCGAGCGCGATCTCGACGTCGTCGCGGTGAGGGCCGACGGTCGACACGCCGCGCCGGACGTCATCGGCGCGCGACGCAGTCAACGCAGTTGCGAGACCACTGCGACGCCATGCCGGCTCGTAGACGAGGTCGACGGCGACCGCCGTTCCCGCCAGCTGCTCGTACGCCTCGATCACCATTGGTTGGCAGCGCGCCACCAGCGTTGCGCGGGCGTGCCCGAACGGTTCGCTGATCGCTGCGAAACGCGCATCCCACACATCGAGTGTGGCTTCGACCTCGTCGGTGAGCCGACCGTTCGCCTGCTTCAACAGCACGTTGCGCTGCCTGAGAATGCGATCGAGCTCGAGCCGGGTTGCGTCGTACTTCGTTGCAAGTGCAACGAGCGTGTCGTCGAGGAACCCGCGTCGCTCCGAAGGTCCACCCTTGATGAGGACGAGATCGTCGGGTGCGAACACACTCACGCGCATCGAGCCGAGCAGGTCGCGGCTGCGAGAGAGACGTTGCCGATTCACCTGGACCCGGTTGCGTCCCTGCCGTGACAACTCCGCCTCGATCAAGACTTCGCGACCGTCGTCCTCGCGGATCGTCGCACGGATCACGGCGAGATCGGCGCCGGCACGGATCAGCGCGTCGGGTGGCGCACCCCGGAAGCTCGACAACGTCGCGAGGTACGCCATCGCCTCGGCCAGATTGGTCTTACCCTGCCCGTTGCGGCCGAGCACCGCCGTGACCCCCGCCGTCAGGTCGAACGTCGCCGTACCGTAGTTCCGGAAGTCCAGCAGCTCGATCCGCTCGACGATCACACGCAATCACCCCTCGCCGGCGCAACCGACTCGACGTGTCGCAGCGATCGATCCGCACCGACCCTTTCCCCAGTACGGACAGCCGGAGGTTTCGTCAGGGTAAGGCGCGGCGAGCCCTCGTTGCCGTTCGGCAACGAGGGGCGAGGCGGAACGCAGCCATGGCGGAACACACGGCTGTCAGGGGACTCGGACGGGCATGAGGAGGTAGAGATACTCGTCGTGGCCGACGCCACGCAGCACCGCCGGCTTCATCGGGTCCATCGTCGACAGGGTCACCTCGTCCCCCTCGACCGCCTCGACTCCGGCGGCCAGGTAGTCGGGGTTGAACGCGACCGTCATCTCGCCGCCCTCGTAACTGGCGTCGATCTCCTCGTGGGCATTGCCGACGTCCTGGGTGATCGCCGTGAGCTGCAGCGTGTCGCCGCCGAGCGTGAGTCGAACGGGCGTCGAGTCCTGCGCCAGGATCTTCACTCGTCGCAAGGCCTCGAGCAGGGCGTCGCGGCCGACGGTCAACCGGTTCGGGTACGACGAGGGGAGCAGGTTGCGGTAGTTGGGGTACTCGCCCTCGATCAACCGGGTGGTGAGCCGGGTGCCGCCGACCTCGAACACGGCCTCTCGCGCCCCGAGACGCACCACGAGCTCGGCGTCGGACGACAGCACACGCTGCAGTTCGGCGAGCGCTCGACCGGGCACGAGCACCTTCTGACCGACCGCCAGCATCGACGACTGCGGCAGATCGCGCACGGCGAGCCGGTACGAATCGGTGGCGACCATCTTCAGGCCGTCGTCCTCGGATGCCATCAGCACACCAGTGAGCACTGCTCGGGCATCATCGGTGGATGCTGCGCGGACCACCTGTCGCAGGGCGTCGCCGACCTCGCTACTGGCGAGCGTGACCGGCTCGGCCTCGGGCTCGACCTGCGCCGGGTAGTCGCTCAGCGACAGCGGCCTCACCGAGAACTGCGAGCGCCCGGCACTGATCGACATCTCGTCATCGGTCACCGTGATCTCGACGGCCCCGGCGGGCAGCGCCTTGACGATGTCGGCCACCAGACGCGCCGGGACGACCGCCGATCCGTCCTGATCGCTGTGGACCGGAACCGACAGACGGATCGTCAACTCCAGATCGGTACCGGTCACCGTGAGTTGACCATCGCGCACGTCGAGCCGGAGGCCCGACAGCACGGGCAAGGTACCCGAGCGGCTCGTGGCTGCTCGGCCGGCGGTGCTGAACGCATCAGCGAGGATCTCCCGTTCGCAACGAAACTTCACAGCGTCGCCCTTCTCCCCATGAGTTGATGAACAGAGTCAGTAGCAGTAGTAGGGGCTGTGGATTGTGGACAACCCGATGTCTCCCCAGCGTAGAGGGTGCGGCAGGCCGCGCGCCGTTGTCCACCGTGGTCCACACCGCGCGGATGACACGCGTGTCGTTCAGTGGATGACGTGCGGTTGTCCACCGGGTGAACCCCAGATGTCCACCACGTCGTCCACGGGCTGCGCGCGCGCCGGGTGGTGTTCACGACTTCAGCCTCTGCAGCAGGTCGGTGACCTGCTCGTAGATGGCCTTGCGCTCGCCCATCTGTCGCTGGATCTTCTCGACCGCATGGATCACCGTCGTGTGGTCGCGGCCACCGAACAGCCGGGCGATGCTCGGGTAGCTCAGATCGGTGAGCTCACGGAACACGTACATCGCGATCTGGCGGGCGGTGACGAGCGGGCGTTGGCGGCTCTTGCCCTTGAGTGCGTCGACGTCGAACCCGAGGATCGAGGCGATCTCGTTCAGGAGCTCGGCGTCGGTGCGCGGCTTGGGTTCGCTCTCGGTCAGCAGGTCGGCCAGCTGCTGCTGGGCGAGCTCGATCGTGATGGGCGCACCGCTGAGGCTGGCGAACGCGGTGACCCGGATGAGTGCACCTTCGAGCTCACGGATGTTGGTGGAGATCTTGGTGGCGATGAACTCGAGGACCTCGGCCGGTACGCCGACGCGCTCGCGTTCAGCCTTGTTGCGCAAGATCGCGAGGCGGGTCTCGACGTCGGGCGGCTGGATGTCGGTGATCAGGCCCCACTTGAAGCGGCCACGCAGCCGCTCCTCGAGGGTCTGGATCGCATCGGGCATGCGGTCCGAGGAGATGACGATCTGCTTGTTGGCCCCGTGCAGGGAGTTGAAGGTGTGGAAGAACTCCTCCTGGAGGCCCTCCTTCCCTTCCAGGAACTGGACGTCGTCGATCAGGAGGACATCGATCTCGCGGTACTTGCGGCGCAGGCCGGCCATCGAGTTCGAGCGGATCGCGTCGACGTACTCGTTCATGAACGTCTCGGTCGAGACGTAGCGGACCACGTGGTGCTGGTAGTTGTGGTGCACGTAGTGGCCGATGGCGTGGAGCAGGTGTGTCTTGCCGAGCCCGGCCGACCCATAGATGAACAGCGGGTTGTACGAACGTGCGGGCGTCTCGGCGACCCTGAGCGCAGCGGCGAGGGCGAACTGGTTCGATGCGCCCTTCACGAAGGTCTCGAACATGTAGCGCGGGTTGAGGCCGGCCACGTCGATCGCGACATCGTTCCTGGTGTCGCCGCTGGTCCGCCCAGGCCCGTCGTCGCGATCGTGCGCATGCCCACGGTCGCCCGCAAGGGCGGTCTCGGGGATCGACGTCGGCTCGGGGTTGCTGATCACCACGTCGAAGCGGCGGTCCCCCTCGCCGACCTCGGCCAGCGCATCGGTGATGAGCGGCAGGTATCTCGTCAGAATGCGATCGCGAGCGAGGGTGCTCGGCACCTGGATCACGAGGTCGCGGGTTCGGTCGTCGACGTTCGGCATCACTTCGGAGAAGGTCGAGAACCAGACCGACTCGGTGAGTTGGGCGCGCAGCAGCTGGGCTACAGCCGTCCACACCTCCTGTTGATCGCTCACTCGACCCTCCGGGACCCGATCGTCGCCCGCCTCGCTCTTCGCACCCCTGTCTGAGGCGCACGCCGTCACACCGTGGTCGAGGTGCGACGCATCACGGCGTCCACACGCTTGTCCACAGGTGTGGACAAGCCCACTGCGCTCGGGCAGGCGCAGCACCGTAGCACGCCCGCCGAGCGCCCAGAAACCCGCTGGTTCGGGTGACCGGCCGGGCGTGAGCAGCCTGCTGCCTGGTGTGATGCCGGTGTAGTGGCCCGTGATCAGCAGCCGTGATGAGCGCACCGTCCTGGTTGCCGCGCGAGCGCGCGCGGCCGTAGCCTTGCCAGGTCACACGTGAGCACGGTCGCGCACGTGGACGTGCCGTGCTGCACCTGCACTCGGCAGTCGCGGTGCACCAGCACCGCGGCCATCGGTCATGATCCCCCGCCCCGGTGTGTCCGGCGGGAGGTCGTAGGAGGACGTCGTGAAGCGCACATTCCAGCCCAACTCCCATCGCCGGGCCAAGAAGCACGGGTTTCGTGCCCGCATGAGCACCCGCGCCGGTCGTGCCGTGCTCAAGAACCGGCGGGCCAAGGGCCGCGCTCGTCTGTCGGCTTGATTCATCGGGTCCGCGGCCGCGCTGCGTTCGAGCAACTCGCTCGTGACGGCCGGCGGATCCGACGGTCTGCTCTCTGGTGCAGCTGGTGCCCCGACCCAACCTCGACCAACTCGAGTCACACGCCCACGTCCACGGTGACGGCGGTGGCGTTCTCGTTGGGTCGCGCCCTCGGACCGGCAGTGACACGCAATCAGCTCCGGCGTCGCCTGCGGGAGCTCTGTCGGGAGCTCGATCGAACGTCCGAGCTGCCGCCGGGCCTGCTGTTGATCGGGGCTCGTCCGGCGGTGACCGAACTGACGTTCGAGCAACTGGAAATCGAATTCCGGGAGATGGTGGCGCAGCTCACCGTCCGGTCCAAGCCCTGATGTTGCGGGCGATCGGCACGTATCAGCGGGCCTTCGACGGTCGCCCGTCCCCATGCCGGTTCTACCCGACCTGCTCGGAGTACAGCCGTGAGGCGATCGACGTGCACGGAGCCGGTCGGGGCCTCTGGTTGACCGTGCGGCGCCTGTCCCGCTGCCGCCCGTTCGGGCCATCGGGGTTCGACCCCGTTCCACTCGCTGCGTGCACCCACGAGCACGAACCCCACCACGCAGCGTCCCTTCCCTCGCAGGAGCACTGACCCATGATCGCCGGCGTCTTCGAAGTCCCCGCTGCAGTGCTCGCATGGCTGTATGCCGTCACCGGTGACTTCGCGGCAGCGATCTCGCTGATCGCCGTGCTCGTCATGCTGCTCGTGACGCCGCTCAACTTGAAGAGCACCAAGGGCATGCTCGAGATGCAACGCCTGGCGCCCGAGATGCGCAAGCTGCAGACCGAGTACCGCAGCGATCGGCAGAAGCTCAACGAAGAGATGATGAAGCTCTACCAGGAGCACAAGGTCAACCCGATGGCCTCGTGTCTCCCGTTGATCGCGCAGATGCCGGTGTTCTTCATCATGTTCCAGATCCTCACCGGCATGACGTACCGGCCGACGGGTGGCAACGAGCTCGTTGCCCAGGCGGTGCTCAACGCTGGTGGCGACACCGATCCGATCGGGTTCATGCCCCGCTTCCTGTCGCACACGTCGAATCTGTACGAATCGTTGGTGCGGTCCGAGCAGATGACGTCGCTCGGCCTCGATCTCTCGGTGTCGCCGGCCAACATGCTCGGCGACAACTTCGCAAAGGGCCTGGTGTACGCGCTCCTGGTCGTCGTGTTGGGCGCGTTGTACTGGGTGCAGCAGCGCATGGTCGCCGCTCGCGCAGCGGTGAGTCCGAGCATGTCGCCCGCACAGCAGAAGCTGATGCAGTACCTGCCGGTGGCGTTCGCCGTGTTCCAGGTGTTCTTCCTGCTCGGTCTCGTCGTCTACTACATCGTCCAGACGATCCTTCGGATCGCTCAGCAGTACTACATCACCAAGCGGTTCTACTCGGGCGACCAGTCACTCGGGCGCCAGGCGCAGGCCGCGAGCGAGCGCGCCCGCGAACTGGCCAAAGAGGACGGCGGCAGCAACAACCCCTTCAAGCAGGCCAAACAGGATCTGACCGAACAGCGCGGCGGAAAGGGCGGCGGCGGCAAGGGCTCGAAGCCGGATCCGTCCAAGTCGAAGCCGGCGTCGTCATCGAGAACCAACGGTGCGAGCAGATCGAGCAAGCGCACCACCGAACCCAAGAATCGTCCGACGGCATCGGGCCGTCCGGCGTCCGGCCGGCCCGGCGGGTCCCGTCCGACGTCCAACAACAAGCGCCGTCGAGGCTGACGGCGTCCCTTCGCATCCGACCGACGTCCGTCGGTTCGTGGCTGTGCGGAGTGCAGAACAAGGAGCACAACTGACATGGAATGGGTGGAGACCACCGGAAAGTCCGTCGCGGAGGCGCTGGAGCTTGCGCTCGACCGGCTCGGCGTCGCCGAAGATGATGCTGAGTACGAAGTCATCGAGGAGCCCAAGAGCGGGCTGTTCGGGCGCGTTCGTGGCGAGGCCCGTGTGCGGGCGCGGATTCGGCCGACAGCAGTGCGCCCGAAGCAGGAGCGACGCTCTCGCGGCAAGGCGAAGGGACGTGCCGATGATGGTGCGGCGGTCTCGACTGCCGATGCGACCGAGCACGGCGTCACTGCGTCCGCTGGCGAAACGAGCGACGACACTTCCTCCCGGCCTGCCCGGGAGCCCCGTGAGGGCCGCGATCAGCGGGCTCGTCGGGCCAAGCCGCAACGAAAGGAACAGTCCATGGATGCACAAGGCGATTCCGGTGCACACGACGAGGTGGCGTCCGACGTCGCACCCGAGGTCGTGGGGGACGCGGCCAGCGAGTTCATGACCGGTCTGGTCGGCGCGTTCGGAGCCACCGCATCGGCCACCGTCGTTGTTGAGGGCAACGAGATCGACGTTCGTGTTGACGGTGACGATCTGGGCCTGTTGATCGGCCCTGGCGGCCGCACGCTGCTGGCAGTCCAGGACCTCGCCCGGGTTGCATCGCAGCGCCGGCTGGGTGATCACGACACGCGGTTGCGGATCGATGTCGCCGGCTATCGCGAGCGTCGCCGTGAGGCACTCGAGAAGTTCGCGACCGCCGTGGCGACCGACGTCATCGAGAGTGGTCGCAGTAAGGCGCTCGAGCCGATGCTCTCGGCCGATCGGAAAGTGGTGCACGACACCGTGCAGGGGATCGACGGCGTCGAGAGTCACTCCGACGGTGAAGAGCCACGACGTCGCGTCGTGATCACCCCGGCCTGATCCGCACCTCCTCGATCGACGTCGAGGCCACGGTGGACAATCGAGACCTCTTGATCGAGACGCTGCGCGATGCGCAGCGTCTCGGCTTTTTCGGTGGCGCGCTGATGGAGACGGCGGTTTCGCACGCCGAGGAGTTCGTGACGGCGATCGGCCCGCTGGCACCGGGTTCGCGGGTGGTCGACATCGGATCCGGAGGTGGCCTCCCGGGTCTGGTGTTGGCGGCGGCACTCCCCCACGTCACGATCGTCCTGGTCGATCGGCGCGAGAAGCGGACAGATTTTCTCCAGCGGGCGGTCCGACGTCTGGCGTACGACCATGTCGACGTGTTGACGACCGACGTCGATCGGTGGTCGCGACGGGTCGCGAACGGTGATCTGGGGACCTTCGACGCGGTGACCGCACGAGGCTTCGGCCCGCCGGACATCACCCTGTCGTATGCTCGCCGTCTCGTCGCGCCCGGTGGTCGAATCGTGATCAGCGAACCCCCTGCCGGCAACCGGTGGTCTGGAGAGCTGCTGGATCGCCTCGGTCTGTCGAGCGAACGTGTCGGGGCAGTCCGGCGATTCGTTGCACTCCCAGCGCTCTGAGCTGGGGTGATGGCCCCGAATGTTTCCCGTGAAACATCCGCAGGACTGATCAGGCGGCACACCAACACCCGTGGTCGCGCATCAATTGTTTCCCGTGAAACACGCGATCTCGACTCGACGGTGAGCATCGACACGGAGCAACGACACGGAGGATCCGCGCGTTCGGACGGTGAAACCGGCACACTACTGCTGATGGACGAAGCGCTCGATTCGCGCCCACCGGTGCGCGCCCTCCCTAGGGTGATCGCCGTCGCCAACCAGAAGGGCGGCGTCGGCAAGACCACGACCACGATCAACGTCGGCGCCTGCCTGGCCGAGATGGGTCTCCGGACGCTCATCATCGATCTCGACCCGCAGGGCAACGCATCGACGGGCTTAGGCATCGAGAATCGTGGCCTCGAGACGTCGATGTACCACGTACTGATGCACGAGGTGCCGCTCGAGAACTGCGTCGAGCCCACCGATGTACGCAACCTGTTCGTGGCGCCGGCGAGCCTCGACCTGGCCGGGGCTGAGATCGAGCTCGTTCCGGCGTTCAGCCGTGAGACTCGGCTGAAACGTGCGATCGAAGCCGTCCTCGGCGACTACGACTATGTGTTGATCGATTGCCCCCCGACGCTCGGCTTGCTGACGGTCAATGGGCTCGCTGCGGCCAACGAAGTGATGGTTCCGATCCAAACCGAGTACTACGCCCTGGAGGGTCTCGGGCAGCTGCTCCGGAACGTCGACCTGGTCAAGAAGAACCTGAACCCGACGCTCGAGGTGTCGACCATCGTCTGTGTGATGTACGACGCCCGCACCAAGCTGTCCGATCAGGTGGTTCAGGAGGTACGTGCGCACTTCCAGGACAAGGTCGTGAAGGCGGTGGTCCCCCGCTCGGTTCGGCTGTCGGAGGCCCCATCCTTCGGTCAACCGATCATCACGTTCGATCCCCGTTCACGAGGAGCGGTTGCCTATCGCGACGTCGCGAAGGAGTTGCACTATGGTCCGGCGTAGCGGTCTCGGAAAGGGTCTCAGCTCCCTGATTCCACCTGGTGAAGCAGGAACAGGCGGCGAGGGCGGCGAGGGCGCGGTGCTGCTCGAGATCCCGATCGCCGACATCACCCCCAACCCGCATCAGCCCCGCATGCTGTTCGACGAGGAGTCGCTCACCGAGCTGACCGCATCGATCCAGCAGATCGGCGTGCTCCAGCCGATCCTCGTGCGCCCGGCCGAGTCAGGATCGGGCTACGAGTTGATTGCGGGTGAACGGCGCTGGCGAGCAGCCAGTCGTGCGGGCCTCGCCACGATTCCGGCGGTGGTCCGAACCACCGATGACCTGGCATCTGTCGAGCAGGCGCTCATCGAGAACCTGCATCGGCAGGACCTCACACCGCTCGAAGAGGCTGCCGCGTATCAGCAGCTGATCGAGGACTTCGAGCTCACGCACGAGCAGGTCGCCGAGCGCGTCGGCAAATCGCGTTCGGCCGTCACCAATACGTTGCGCCTGCTCGGATTGCCGCCTGCCATCCAGCACCTCCTCGCCGACGGCAAGCTCTCGGCCGGGCACGCTCGGGCACTGCTGGCGTCACCAGACCGCACGTTGCAGGAACAACTCGCTCGCGACTGTGTGGCCGAGGGCTGGACGGTCCGGATGATGGAGGATGCCGTCAAGCGTGGGGGAGCGCCGGCGGTTCAGGCCGGGCTTGGCGATTCCAACGCTGGTACGGCAACCGGTACAGCGACGGGCACAACGCCGGAGCACGATGGAGCCGGCATCGTTCCGTCGACTCGCCTACGCCCGCCTGGACTGCTCGAACTCGAGGAGCTCCTGGCTGATCATCTGGAGACACGTGTGTCCGTCCAGATGAACGCCAAGCGCGGTCGGGTCACGATCGATTTCGCCGATCTCGAGGACCTCGAGCGTATCTATCGTCGCATGACCGGACAATAAGTCCGGACAATACTCGATACGACTGATGCTGCCTCCACCGACACTCGACCTTCACGTCGCGCGTGAACGTGAGTCACAGGGTGGGGAAAGATCTGTGGATAAACACTCGACTCGCGCGTGAGATCATCCTCAGGCGGTGGATAAGGCTGTGGTGAACCCACAGCGCAGCGCGCGAAACGCCTGCTCAGCGGCGATTCAAGGGCTGGGGGTAGTCGTATGACCACTGGCCCAGGTCGCAATCGCAGCGACGATCGCCGCCACCAGATCGCCGGAACGGTCGAGCGCCACTTGAACCTGCCCGATCGTGATCAACACCGCCGGCATCCGCGTCTCCCGGAGCACGGGCAACCTCATGCCGGCGATCTCCGGGACCAGGTCAGGCGTGCGTTCGGCGCATCGAGCATGGATCGACTCTGCGAGCCGACGGCCACCGGCCGACTCGAACTGGGGGACCTGGTAGTAGTGCACGGTCGTCGTTGCGTCGGTCCCGGCCTCGAAGCCGATGTAGACGTTGGCGGCGAACCGGTTGGCAGCGGAAGCCTGCGCCGAGGCGTCGGGCTCGTCGGTGGCGTTCACCGTCGCGCTGCGATGACGCAGCGCCTGGACGAGCTGACGTGTCAGCGCACTCAGACCGCCGAATTGTCCGACGAGGACGCGCAGGTCGGCGAGCTCGCGGGCACCGGCGGTGAGCTGCTCCAACTCGCGAACCGCAGACACCCCCGGCCCACTCCCGGTCTGGCGAGCGAGGACCTGCAGGGCTTTGACGGTGTCGGGCCCGCAGACACCGTCGTCGTACAGCCCGCAGTTGCGTTGGAAGTCTTCGAGGGCACGCAATGTGCCCGGGCCGAAGATGCCGTCGACGCGTCCGCAGTCGAACCCGAGCCGGGCGAGCGAGGCCTGTAGCTCCGAGACGTCATCGCCGCGCAGGTTGGGGGCAACGAGGACGAGCAGCCGGTCACCGAGCTTCCACGAGGCCTCGACGATCGCCCGCCACGTGTCTTCGTCGCAGGTGCCCGTGGCACGCAGGCCGCGCTGCACCTGGAACGAGCGCAGGGCCGCTTCCGTCGATCCACAGAAGAAGCCGATCTCGGCACTGGCCGGGGGGAACCCGGCAGCCCCGAGGCGGCGTTGCAGATCGCGAATGGCCTCCCCGCGCTGACCGGGGGTCAGCGGGAAGTGCCCAGAAATTCGTCGAGCTCCTGCATCAGGGCGCCCTTGCCCTTGGCGCCGACGATCTTCTTCTTCACGTCGCCGCCGTCGAAGATCAGCAACGTGGGGATACTCATGACGCTGTAACGCATCGCGATGTCGGGGTGCTCGTCGACGTTGAGCTTGGTGATCTTCACCTGATCGCCGAGCTCGGCCGCCATCTCCTCGAGCACCGGTGCGATCTGCTTGCAGGGACCGCACCACTCGGCCCAGAAGTCGACGATGACCGGCGCCGACGAACCGCTGACGGTCTCGTCGAACGTGGCGCTGGTGAGGGTGGTGATGCCGTTGGCCATGCGAAGGGTCCTCTCAGAACGGGCATGTCGAGTGTACCGAGCGAAACCGTCCCGCCCATTCGCCTATTCCGGTGCGACGGCCGCTCAGACGATGGTCTCTCCGCCGTCGACGACGAGGGTCTGTCCGGTGATGAAGCTGGCGTCAGCGCTCAGCAAGAAGCAGATCGCTGCTGCGAGCTCGGCGGCCGTGCCCATGCGCTGCATCGGGATCTTCTGGCCGAAAATGCGTTCGCCCTGCTCCAGATCGCCGCCGCGCTCGAGCATGATCGGCGTGGTCATGCCGGTGATCGTCCGCCCGGGGGCGACGCAGTTGATCCGCACCTCGGGGAGCGCCTCCAACGACAGCTGGCGGGTGAGGCCGGCGATCCCCGCCTTCGCCGCACCGTACGGCACATTGTTGCCGTTGGCCGTGAACGCCGCCGTCGACGCGATCGTCACGATCGACCCGCGACCTCGCGCCTTCATCACGGGCAACGTGTGCTTGCAGGTGTGGAACGTCCCGCCCACGTGCACCTCCAGCATTCGGTTGAAGCGGGAGCTGTCCCACTCGGCGACAGGGCCGAACTCGGCGTGGCCGGCAGCGGCGAGCACCAGGTCGATACCACCGAGCCGCTCGATGGTCGCATCGACGGCGGCCGCGACCTGGGCGTCATCGGATACGTTCGCAGCGAGGCCGATGCAGCCCGGCAACGCCGCTGCCGCCGCCTCGGCACGTGTGAGGTCGAGATCCACGATCGCGGCGCGACCGCCCTCGGCGACGACCCGCTCGGCGGTGGCACGGCCGATGCCGGACGCACCTCCGGTGACGAACAGGACCTGGTTCTCGAAGCGCATCGGGCCATTGTGCGCGGTGAGGCCGCGTCCGGCCGAATCGACGGTTCGTCGACGGTGCGTCAGCTGTGGACGTTGGCTTCGAGCCAGCGTTCGGCGTCGATCGCGGCCATGCAACCACTGCCGGCGGCGGTGATCGCCTGACGGTAGGTGTGGTCCTGGACGTCGCCGCAGGCGAACACGCCGTCGACGTTCGTGTAGGTCGAACCCGGCTGCGTGATCAGGTAACCGCTGTCTTCCATGTCCAATACGCCCTTGAACAGGTCGGTGTTGGGCTGGTGCCCGATCGCCACGAAGACGCCGGTGACCGGGAGCGTGGAGACCGTACCGTCGATCGTGCTCGTCACCTGGATGCCCTCGACCTTCGTGTCGCCGAGGAGTTCGGTGACGGTGTGGTTCCAGAGGAACTCGATCTTGGGGTTGGCGAACGCGCGGTCCTGCATGATCTTGCTGGCGCGCAGCTCGTCGCGACGGTGGATGATCGTGACCTTGTCGGCGAACTTGGTGAGGAACGTCGCCTCCTCGATGGCGGAGTCACCGCCACCGACAACCGCGATCTCGTGACCGCGGAAGAAGAACCCGTCACACGTGGCGCACGTGGAGAGCCCATGACCGATGAGACGCTGCTCGGACTCGAGGCCGAGCATCAGTGATCGAGCGCCGGTCGACACGATGATCGAGTGGGCCTGGTACTCGGTGTCGCGGACGTACACGCGGAACGGACGTGAGTCGAAGTCGACACGGGTGACCTTCTCGGTCAGGAACTCGGCGCCGAACCGCTGCGCCTGTGACCGGAAGTTCATCATCAGATCGGGACCCATGACGCCCTCGGGGAAGCCGGGGAAGTTCTCGACCTCGGTGGTGAGCATCAGCTGGCCGCCCGGCTGGTCCGAGGTGGACGATGGCTCCCCCTCGATCACGAGCGGGGCGAGGTTGGCGCGAGCGGTGTAGATCGCCGCCGTCAGACCGGCCGGGCCGGAGCCGACGATGATGACGTTGCGGACGGAATCGGAGGACATGGGCGCTCCAGTGCGGTGGGGGATCAGCGGGTGGCCCGCTTCGTCATGAGGAACAGCCCGGTGAGGGTGAAGATTCCTCCGACGACGAAGTAGCTGATGTAGACGGCGCGACCCCACGTGGTGAACAGGTCGACGATCGCCTGGATGCCGCGGGTGGCGAAGATCAACGCCAGCACCAACGTGACGACGCCGAGGATCGCTCCGAGCAGACCGAAGACGATCGCTCGCGCCACCTTGATCGCGTTGTTGGTGGTCTTGTCGCGGACGTTGCCGATGAACTCGGTGATCTGGTCGGCGAGATCGGGCGCCCAGTTGGGATCGGTCAAGGGGTTCCCCGGCATGGACCGGACACTAGCGGGACATGGCGGGGACGAGCGAGGGCACCACGCAGCGGTGAGGCGTCACTCGCCGGTGACGATGGACAACTCGAGGCACGAGCTCGCGTCGAAGGCGCCCACTTCCGGGAAATCGGGGTCCGCGGCGATGATCGCCTCTCGCACGTCGTCACCGACGACGAAGCCGACACGAGCGAGGATCACGTAGCTCCCGAACTCGCAGGCGGTCTCCGGGGTGATGCCGAGCGTGCCGGCTTCAGACTGGGCCAGCAGGTCGCGTCCGACGGCGAACAGCGTGTCCTCGGTGACCGGTTCGTCGAGCGTGCGCGGCGCAGTGGTCTGCGGGACCTCGCTCGGGGCGACGGTCGAGAGGAGCGTGAGTTCCGACGAAGGAGGCGCGCCGCTGTCTTCGGCGGGCTGATCGGCGGACTCTGTGCCAGCCGCCATCGACGTGTCGTCGTCGGCTTCGGCCGATGCCATCTCGCCGGCCTCGGCAGCGGCGGGAGGGAGGGCATCGGTGACGGACGAGCGCAGTTCGGCGTCGGCTGCGGCAATCTCGACCTGCTCCGCGGTCGACGCTTCTGCGGCCGATGGCTCGATGGCGCTCTGCTCGTCGTCGCCGCCCCTGGTGCTCTGGGCGATCACGACGCCCACGAGCCCGATCGCGACGACCGCGGCCGCCGCCGTCAACCAGCGCGAGTACGCCGGTCGGGGGCGGAAGGGCACCACTCGATCGGTGTGCTCGGGAGCTGCGGCGGTCGTTGTCGACTGGGCTGCATCGAACTGGGCTGCATCGAACTGGGCCAGGGCGGCAGCGATCGCCGACTCACGCGCCCCAGCAGCGGGCGATGCGACGTCGCGCAGCTCGGCCTGCAGCGAACGCAGCACCTCGACCTCGGCCATCACGGCCGGGTCGGCTTCGGCGAGCGCCTGCTCCTCGGCGTCGAGTTCGCCGTCGAGGTAGGCGCTGGCACGCAGGATCAGTTCGGTGAGGTCGTCGTCGTTCACAGGTCGTCGGAGGGTCGATCCGGGGATGCCGGATGAGGGGTGGCTCTGGTTGGACGTTCGCCGGGCGCCTCGTGGTTCCCGAGCCGCTCGACGAGCATGCGGCGGCCGCGGGCGATACGCGATTTGACGGTGCCGATCGGCACGCCGAGCTCGTCGGCGATCTCGGCGTAGTCGAGGTCGCCCACGTCACGCATGACGACCGGGAGGCGGAACTCGACCGGCAACTCGGCCAACGCCTCGTCGATCGCGGTGCGGTCGACCACGGCTTCGACGTCGCGATGCGCACGGTCGTCGGCCGGCTCCCAGGAGCGCTCGTCGTCGCCGTCGGCCACGACGTGGAGCGCCGGTCGGCGCTTGCGGCGGCGCAGTTCGTCGAGTGCAGCGTTGGTCGCGATCCGGTAGGCCCACGTGCCGAATGCCGCGCGTCCGTCGAACCGGTCGAGCGATCGAACGATCCGGATCATCGCCTCCTGGGCGGCATCATCGGCATCACGCGTCGAGCCGGCGATGCGGCGGCACACCGCGTGGACCCGGTCGTAGTGCCGGCGGAGCAGCTCATCGAGCGCGGTGCGATCGCCGCTGCGGGCCGCAGTGACGAGATCGACATCGCTGCGTTGCGACGCGTTCACGACCCGTAGGTGATCTCGCCGAGGCGACCGCGGAACGGGTTGTTCTCGGTACACGCTTCGTCGCGTCCGAGCTGCTTCAACCACACGAGCACGAACGTGGCCGGGACGGCGACCTGTCGGGTGAGGGTCCCTGGCTGATCGGCGAAGGCGGTCTCGCCGACCTTCGTCCAGGCCTCGAGGGTGGTCGGCGCGGCGGCAGCCGTGCTGGCGTAGACGTCGATCTGGTAGGGCCCGTTGAGGGACTCGACCGACAGGGTTCCTGCGGCGGCGCCGGACAGACCGAGGATGAGGCCGACCCCGCGCTTCCCGCTGAGGTACTCGTTCGAATAGCACTCGGTGGGCCACGAGGTGCTGTCGCTGCCATCGGCGATCGCGTTGCCGGCCTGGGCGTCGTTCTCGGTGCCGTTGTCACCGTCGGGATCCCACGCCTGGATACTCGAGATACTGACCGGACCTGCTGCGGGCGGTTGAGCCGTCGACGCATCCGGTGCGGCGCTCGCTTCGGCGGGAACGACCGTCGGCGTGGTGAACCCGCCGTCGGAGTCGCCACGGTTCATGGCGATGAAGAGGATCCCGGCGACGATCAGGGCGACGACGAGCAACATCGACACGACGACGAGCGAAGGACCGAAGCGCTGCTGGTCGGATCGAGCAGGCCGGCCGTGCATCGGTTCGGACGCCGGGGGTGTGTCATCCGGGCGGATCGTCGGGGTGTCGTCACCGGTGCGCGTCACCGGGATCTGACCGGTGATGCGCGGCTCGCCCGGGATTGCCGGGGCGACACCGCTGACGAGGATCGCCGTGTTGGGGCCGCCGGGCTTGCCGGGGTTGCCGGGGCCCGCGCCGAGGGCGCGCCGGGGAGGGCTCGCGAGCCGCTCGGGGAGATCGGCAGGGGTGCCGTCGATCGCAGGCGGCGACGTATCGACCGCGAGCAGCGCCGCCTTCAGGTCGGCGCCGGTCTGCGGCCGGTGTGCCGGGTTGCGTGCGAGGGTGCGATGGATCAGGTTGACGAGGCCGATCGGCAATGTGGGCCGCAGGTGACCGAGGTCGGTCGGGTCGCGCTGGAGGCGGGCGAGTGCGGTGTCGGCGTCGGTCTCACCGAGGAACGGCACGCGCCCGGCGAGGCATTCGTAGAGCACGAGTGACAACGAGTACAGGTCGGCGCGCCCGTCGAGTCGCCGCCCGCGCACCTGTTCCGGGGCGAGGTACTTCGCGGTGCCCATCATCACGTTGTCGCTCGTGAGGTCGTCGTCGCCGGGGGTCAGCCCCTTGGCGATGCCGAAATCGGTGAGCAGGACGCGGCCGTCGGACGTGACGAGGATGTTGCCTGGCTTGACGTCGCGATGGACGAACCCGGCGCGATGCGCTTCGTCGAGCGCGCCGGCGATCGCAGCGCCGATGTGGATGGTGAGCTCGGGGCCGAGGCGCTTCTGGGTGTCGAGCAACTGGCGCAGGCTCTTGCCGTCGACGAGTTGCATCACGACCGCCTGACGGCCGTCGTGGACGAACACATCGTGGACGGCGACGATGTTGGGGTGGCTCAGGCGGGCGACGGCGATCGCTTCACGCCGGAAGCGCTCGGTCACCACCGGATCACTCGCCAGGTTGGTGCGCAACCACTTCACCGCGACCTTGCGGTCGAGGTCGACGTCGGTCGCCACCCACACCTCGGCCATGCCGCCCTGACCGATGCGTCGATCGAGCTGATAGCGGCCCGCGAGGACCTGCCCGCTGGGCGCGTGAGACGGGGGCGGTGCGCTCATGGACATGACCGGGCCTCACGCTAGTGCTGTGGGCACGGCCGATCCGGGCAATCGCGTCGCGACGTCGTCAGGCGCGGAGGCTGAACGCGATGCCGATGGTGCCGCGGCCGGCGTGCGTGCCGATGACCGGGCCGATCTCGCCGACGACGATCTCGCCCGAGAAGTGCGGGCGGAGCATCTCGACGAACGCGTCGACGTCGGAGCAGTCGGCGTGGAGGACGGCGAGCGACTCGATCCGGTTGCTGTACTCCGACACCTTGTCGACGAGGAACTTGAGCGCTTTGGTCCGGGTGCGCTGCTTGCCACCCTCTTCGACCTTGCCGTCGCGCACCTCGATGATCGGCTTGATGGCCAGCGCCGTGCCGAGCATCGCCCGAGCACCGCCGATACGGCCGCCTTTGCGCAGGTTCTCGAGGGTGTCGAGCGCTCCGAACACGCGCGTGCGTGCGGCGAGGTCGCCGGCCAGGCCGGCGACCTCGTCGAGCGTGCCACCCTCAGCGGCACGGCGTGCGCAGGCGAGCGCGATGGTGCCCACCCCGAGCGTGACGGTCCGGCTGTCGATGACCCGGATCGGGATCTCGTCGGCGAGGGACCGAGCGGCGAGCTCGGCGCTCTGCATCGTGGCCGACAGCTCACCGGAGAGCGCGACGACGACGATGCCGGTGGCGCCATCGGCCAGCAGCGAACGATAGGCCTGCTCGAACTGGCCGGGGGCCGGAGCGGCGGTCTCAGGGAGGGTGGAGCTGGTGGCGCAGCGGGCCCAGAACTCGGCGGTGGTGAGCTGCTCGCGGTCGATGAACTCCTCGTCACCGAAGCGGATCGAGAGCGGCACCACGCGGATGCCGTGCGCGTCGACCACCTCGGCGGGGAGATCGCAGGACGAGTCGGTGACGATGCGGATGCTCACGGGCCGCGAGGCTACTGGGCCGGGTCTGTCGCCGGTTCCTCTGGTCGCGGTCGGGCCGGATGCCGCTCGGCGCTGGCGCCGAGCTCGACGGATCGCTTGGCGCGCCGGCGGCGGCTCAGATAGGTGAACCACCACGTGGCGAGAACGAGCAGGAGGCCGACTGTCGCGACGCGGCCGAGGCCTGTGAGGTTGTTGACGCGAGCCGTCAGCACGACGGGTTCGGTCAGCTGGTTGCCGGCGGGGGTGCGCAGCAGGACGCGAAGGGGGAACTCGCCGTTGGAGCGAGCGACCACGTCGACTCGGATCTCGGTGGTCGCGTTCGGCGGGAGCGTGACCGCGATGTCGTTGAGCGGGAACGACAGCCGTGCCGACTCCAGTCTGACCACGACGTCGAGCGCTGTCGGCCCGGTGTTGGTGATGGCGATCGGGAGCCGAGTCTCGCGGCCGCTGACGGTGAACGGGAACGGTTCGGGCGGCGCGACCGCACCCCTGACAGCGAGCAGTTCGTCCTGCACCTGTTGGATCAGCCCGGCGGCGTCGTCGTCGTCGACGCCCGTCGTGACGGCGGTCCGCAGCTGTACGTGCCACGCCGCAGGGCGGGTGTCGTCGTCGGGCAGCATCGAGGCCACGTCGGCTCGACGCAACTCCTCGATCGCAGCGGCATCGACTCGCGGCCGGAGGTCGACCGGTGGTGCAGCGTCGAGGTCGACGGTGAGCACGTCGCCGTCGATGAAGAACGTGTTGGTGAGCCCGGGGAGCGCGGCGAGCGGTTGGAAGTCGACGTCGGGATGCTCCAGGGCGAACCGTTCGAGCTGGGCGACGACAGCCGGGTCGAGGAGTCCGAAGTCCGGTGTCGCCAGCACGAGTGATCGCCGCTGAGGTTCCAGCTGCGTCCGGATGGCCGCGATCTCCGCCATCAACCGGACCGCATCCTCGATCGCGCTGTTGCCGGTGGTGCGGTCGGGGTCGACGAGGTTCGCCATCTCGTCGAGCACCATCATCGGCAGCTCCTCGTCGCCGGGCAGAGCGGCGGCCATCATCAGCGTCGAATCGGTGAAGCCGGGGAGGCTGCCCCCGAACTCGAGGTAGCGGTCGTAGGGGACGATGAGCAACTGGGCCCCGGCGTCGCGTACCGCAGCCGCGCCGTCGGTTGTCAGCCCGTCGCGGATCAACCAGGCGTCGCGCCGCGGGGTCGGGCCGTCGAGCGTCGACGTGATCGCCGCCTCACCATCGCCCAGCCGTCGCGTGAAGTCGTTGTCGAGCCCGGCAGCGACCGCGGAGCTCGGATCGAGCGGCAGATCGGTCGCTGACACGATGTTGTCAGCAGCCAGCGCTGTGCCGAGGCGTGCGGCGAGCTCGGGCTCGTCCGCCAAGATCGTGGTGGTGAGCACGGGCGGGATCGCCACCGTCAGCGGGATCTGGGTGCGCTCGCCCAGCTCTGCCAGGCGCTCGAGTTGGTCGCGGGCGGTCGCGAGTTCGGCCCCGGTCGGGATGCTCGACACGTCGTCGACGCCGGCCACGACCGCGATGCTGAACGGCCCGAAGCTCACGGGTCGGGTGCGTTCGAGGAATGTCGCGGCGTCGACCACCAATCGGCCGTCGCGCCGGATCTGGATGCTGATCGGATACACGCCGGGCTCCGACAGTTGGAGTGAGCGGTCGTTCGGCTGCTCGCTGATCGGTACCTCGAAGTCAATCCGCCGCCGGCCGGTTTCCGGGTCGATGCTGAGCACGTCGTAGAGGTCGAGTTCGTACAGGTCGACCGCGGGCCCGAGTTGGCCGGTCGCGGCGGCGGCGACGTCGCTGCGGCGAGCAGCAGGTCGGTGGGCGCGCACCTGCAGGACCAGCGCCGGTGGCTCGACGACTGGTGCGACGGTGGTCGTCGGCGCAGGGATGGTCGCAGGAGTCACCGGCGTCGGTGTCACCAGCGACGTCGGCGGGATCACCGGTTCCGGCGGCAGCAACCCGGGTGCGAGCGTGGTCGTGGTCGTCGTGGTGGTTGTTGTTGTTGTCGTGGTGGTCGTGGTGGTCGTGCTGATGTCGGCGCGGACGCCTTCGGTCAGTTCGAACGAGAACCGTGCCGTGCCGTCGGATGTGACCACGAAGGTCTGATCGAGCAACTCGAGGTCGGCTGCGGTCGGCTCCTGCGATGAGGCCGGTGCCGCGGGCACCGCCGCCATCACGAGTGCGAGCAGCGTCGCCACGCCCGCCACGGCGATGACCGGTCGGCGGTGCCGCGGGAGGGCGGTGCTCATCCGGCGTCCAGACGTCGCTCGGCGATCACCAGGTCGTCACCCATGCGGCTGAAGCCGAGGTCGGCGTAGAGCGCAAGTGCAGGTGCGTTGGTGACGCCGGTGTTGACGTAGGCGGTCGTCAAGCCGCGACGGCGCATCCACAGCAGTGCGTCGAGCACCAGGTCGCGGCCGACGCCGCGCCGCCGGTGTGCCGACGCCACGGCGAGACGCTGGACGTAGCCGCTCTCACCGGCGGCGCCGGAGATCGCGAATCCGGCCATCCCTCGACCGCGGCCGACTCGGCGGGCCCGGTGCACCGGTGTGGCGTACCGGATCGCGCGCAGGCTGGCGGCGTCGTTCCCCCAGAGCACCCCGAAGGCGTCCTGGTCGACGGCGGCCGCGTGGCGGTGGTGCCACGTTCGGACCGGGGCGGTCTTGGGTGCGATCGGCCCGATGCGCGACTCGACGACGCGATCGAAGTCGTCGTCGAGGACGAGGCGGAGCAGTGCGAGCGTGTCGATCACCTCGTAGCCGGCTTCAGCGGCGATCTCGCCGGCACGGGGGAACAGCGCCGACGTCCGGATCGTGCGGGCGCCCTCGGCGCGGGCAGCGGCGTCGGCTGCGGCGAGGTCGGCGGGTGTCGGGACGGTGAGGTGGTCGACGAACACGAGGAGCCGGGTCGCCGGGTCGTTGGGCCATGGCTTCAGGTGCCATGGGCGCGGGGCGCGCGACGCATCCCTTCCTGACCCCAACACCGACCCGTTCACCGTGCGTGACGGTAGCCGCGCCTCGACCGTCACACCTGGCGCCGGGCGAACGGCGGGGGTGACCGGACCCGGCTCTCGTCGGACTGGGCTCGGCGTCGGGGGGCGCAGCGTTAGCCTGACCGGGCCATGATCCCGGATCGATTCGCACCCGTGCTCGCCGAGTTGGCGCCGCTCGCCGCCCGGTTCCGCGCGGCTGGGCACCGGCTCTACCTGGTCGGGGGCAGCGTCCGCGATCTCCTGATCGATCATCGCCGTGACGACTTCGATCTCGACTTCACCACCGATGCCCGCCCGGACGAGATCAAGGGGTGCATCGGCGACTGGGCCGACGCCGTGTGGAACCAGGGTGAGAAGTTCGGCACGATCGGCGCCAAGTCCGGCGATCGCACCTACGAGATCACGACCTTTCGCGCCGAGTCGTACACCGACGATTCGCGCAAGCCGCACGTCACGTACGCGGACGACGTCGAGACCGATCTCGGCCGCCGCGACTTCACCGTCAACGCGATGGCGCTCGAGGTCACGGCCGACACCCCCACGCTCGTCGATCCCTTCGGGGGCGCCGCCGATCTGATGAGCCGGGTGCTGCGCACGCCGCTCGGGCCCGACGTCAGCTTCAGCGACGACCCGTTGCGCATGCTGCGTGCGGCACGCTTCATCGCCGGCTACGACCTGCAGCCGACCGATGAGATCGTCGCTGCGGTCGAGGCGATGGCGCCGAGGCTGGCGATCGTGTCTGCCGAGCGCATCCGAGACGAGCTCGACAAGCTCATGACACTCGACCACCCGGCGGCCGGCCTGTTCTTCCTGCACGACACCGGGTTGGCCGACCACTTCCTCCCAGAGCTCCCGGCGATGCGCCTCGAGCACGACCCGATCCATCGCCACAAGGACGTGCTCACGCACACGATCGCCGTGGTCGAGAACGTGCGCCCGCCGCACGAGCAACCTCCTGGCCGGGCGCCGTTCGACTTCCGCCGCGTGCGCCTCGCCGCACTGTTCCACGACATCGGCAAGCCCCGCACACGCGGTCATCAGCCGGGCAAGGGCACGACGTTCCACCACCATGACGCCGTCGGCGCACGCATGACCCGCAAGCGGATGGAGGCGTTGCGCTACTCGAACGACGACACCGCGGCAGTCACCGAGCTGGTTGCGTTGCACCTGCGGTTTCACACGTACCGGCTCGGTTGGAGCGACTCGGCGGTGAGGCGGTACGTCCGCGACGCCGGCCCGTTGCTCAACGAGTTGAACGTGTTGACCCGTTGCGACTGCACCACGCGCAACGAGCGCAAGGCGGTCCAGCTGTCGAAGCGGATGGACGATCTGGAGGAGCGCATCGCCGCGCTCGCCGAGGCGGAGGAGCTGGCCTCGATCCGGCCCGAGCTCGACGGGCGCGCGGTCATGGAGCTGCTCGACGTCCCGCCCGGTCGTGTGGTGGGGGAGGCCCTGCAGTTCCTGCTCGACATCCGCCTCGACGAGGGTCCGATCGGTGACGACGAGGCGCGTGAGCGCCTCCTCGCGTGGTGGGCCGCGCGTTCGGCCTGACGATGACAGCGGAGTTCGGGACAGCGGAGTTCGGGATCGCTGATCGACGTGGGGAGCGCGCCTAACCTCCCATCGTGGAACTCGGCATCGACGTCATCGCAGCCTTCGTGGCGGTGACGGTCGCGGTCGTCGCGTTCGCGCTCTGGAGCATGCGTCGCCAGGAACTCGCGATGCGCGAACAGCTCGATGCGGTCGAGGCCGCCGAGGCGGAGGTCCGCCGATTGCTCGACGAGCTGCCCGAGGCGGTGCTGCTGCTCGACCTCGACGGCCTCGTACTGTCGACGAACGCGGCGGCGCTGGCGATGTTCGACCTCGGTCGCCGCGAGCTGGTCGACACGCATCTCGTCGACCTCGCGAGCGGTGAGGATCAGGTGAGTCTGGCCGCCGGTCTGCAGCGTGCGTACGAGGGCGACGACGTCGACCCGATCCAGATCGAGATGCACGCTGCCAACCGTCGACGTGTCCTGGTCGAGGCGTCGTTCCACCTGCCGCGCCACACGGTCGCGGGTGACGATCGACGACTCGTCGTCCGGCTGCGCGACGTGTCCGAGCGCGAGCAGCAGGTGCGGGCGCTCGACCAGGCGCGCCGCCGGTTCCAGCAGGCGTTCCAGTCGGCACCCACCGGCATGGCGCTGGTGCGGGTCGACGACGGGCGCATCGTCGACGCCAACCAGTCGCTCGCCGAGATGCTCCGGCGCCAGGTGCACGATCTGGTCGGTTGCACCCTGCGCGAGTTCACGCACCCCGACGATGTGCGCGCCGCGCAGCCGCATCGGGCGCGCCTCGAACTGGGCATCGTCGACTCGTTCCGCATCGACCAGCGGTACCGACGTCGCGACGGTGAGTACGTGTGGGCCCGGACTCGCGTGTCGGCCGCCGAGGACGACGGCGTGATGCTCGCGATCACCCACATCGAGGACGTCACCGAGCAGCGGCGTGCGGCTGAGCAGTTGCGCTACGCCGCCCGCCACGACGAGCTCACGGGCCTGCCGAATCGTGCGTACCTCATGCACATCCTCCACGACCGGCTCGCCACGGCCGAGCTCGGTGAGGTGGCGGTCCTGTTCGTCGACCTCGACCACTTCAAGACGATCAACGACAGCCTCGGTCACGAGGTGGGGGACCAGCTCCTGCAGACCGTCGCCGACCGGCTGCGCTCGGCGCTGCGCGATCACGACCTCCTCGCCCGCTTCGGCGGCGACGAGTTCATCGTCGTGATGAAGGGTGAGCCGATCGACGTCGCCGAGCGGTTGCGCAAGGCGATCCACCCGCCCGTGATCATCGGCGATCACGAGCTGTTCATCACCGCGTCGATCGGCTACTCCACCAACCACGAGCCGGGGATGTCACCGAACGACCTGATGCGCGACGCCGACGCGGCGATGTACCGCGCGAAGGCGCGCGGGCGCGACTGCCACGAGGCGTACGAGGCGGGCGGGTTCGAGAGCGGCGTCCAGGCGTTGCGCACCTCGGGCGAGTTGCGGCGCGGCATCGAGCGCGGCGAGGTGGTGCCGTACTACCAGCCCATCGTCGACCTGGCGTCGGGTCGGGTGCTCGGCTACGAGGTCCTGTCGCGCTGGCTGCACCCCGATCGCGGCTTGCTGCCGCCCAACGACTACCTGCCGCTCGCCGAGGAGACCGGCGTGCTGATCGAGCTCGGCACCCGCATGCTCCGCGATTCACTCGCGCAGCTCGCCCAGTGGCGGGCGGTCGGCCACCCGTTCGCGAACTGCTTCCTATCGGTCAACGTCGGTACTCGTCAGCTCGTCGATCCGGCGTTCGCCGAAATCGTCGTCGACGCGCTGGCCGAGAGCGGGATCGACGCCGACTCGTTGTGGCTCGAGATCACCGAGACCGCGCTGCTGTCGGACGTGAAGTCGGCCACCGTTGCGTTGCGCGAGCTGCGCAGCCTCGGACTGCACCTGTCGGTCGACGATTTCGGGACCGGGTACTCGTCGCTGACGTACCTCAAGCGGTTCCCGATCGAGGCGATCAAGATCGACAAGTCGTTCGTGGCCGGACTCGGGATCGAGAGCGACGACACGACGATCGTCGAAGCGGTGGTGCGTCTCGGCCAGTCGCTGGGGCTGAGCGTGGTGGCCGAGGGTCTCGAGTCGCCGTTGCAGCTCTCGCGCCTGCGCGACCTCGGATGTGATCGTGGCCAGGGCTACCTGTTCGGCCGCCCGCGCCCCGCCAGCCTCATCGAACGCGAACGCGCCGGCGTCTGACCGACCCGCCGGCTTCCGCTCCCTTCGGTCACTGACCTTGGCCGAGGGAGTAGCCGGGTTCGCCGTCGAAGGTGAACAGGTGCTCGGTCTTGATCAGGTCGAGGCCGGTTCCGTCGAGTGCGTGCAGCACCTCGAGCACGTCGGCGGTCGTGATCGTACGGTCGTCGGCGGGCACGATCCGGCAGCGCCAATGATCGGCGCAGAACGTCTCGGGCATCCCGTCGGGGAACACCTTGATGCCACGGTTGGTGATCATCAGGAGCTGCCAACCGTCGGGCAACGCACCCGAGACGCGGGCGCCGAGCACGTCGGGATCGCGACCGGGTTCGGCCCAGTCGAGGAACGCATCGACACCGACGAGTTGCTTGTGACGACGCGGTCGCTCGGCGACAGCGACCCGGATGCCGCCCGGTTGGTAGTGCACGGGTGTGAGTTGCCGCGGCTGCTGGCCGAGCCGTTCGATGACGGCATCGGTGAAGCCTGCGGTACCGACGCGCTGCGCGCTCAGGCCCTCGCGGAAGATGTCGTTGGTGTGGATGCCGTCCTCGATCGTGGTCAGCCAGGCGTTCTTGATCGTCTCGGCGACGGCCGCCTGCCCGACGTGCACCAACAGCTGTGTGGCGGCGAGCAGGATGCCGGAGGGGTTGGCGACGTCCTTGCCGGCGATGTCGGGGGCCGATCCGTGCACCGCTTCGAACATCGCGACCTCGCCTCCGATGTTCGCCGACCCGGCGAGGCCGACCGACCCGGCGACCTGGGAGGCGATGTCGGACAGGATGTCGCCGTAGAGGTTGAGCGTCACGATCACGTCGAACTGCTCGGGCATCGCCGCGAGGCGCGCGGCACCGATGTCGATGATCTGGTGCTCGCTGTGGATGTCGGGGTACTCGGCGGCGACCTCGTCGAAGACCCGATGGAACAGCCCATCGGTGAGCTTCATGATGTTGTCCTTGGTCATGCAGGTGACCGTGCGGCGGCCGTAGGCCCTGGCGTATTCGAACGCGTACCGGATGATCCGCTCGGAGCCGGGACGCGTGATCAGCTTGAGCACCTGGGTGACCTCGTCGGTCTGCTGGTGCTCGATGCCGGCGTACAGGTCTTCCTCGTTCTCGCGGATGATCACGAGGTTGATGCCGGGGTGCGACGACGCGATGAACGGCGAGTACGACTTCGACGGCCGCACGTTGGCGAACAGGTTGAGCGACTTGCGGATGGTGACGTTCAGGCTCTTGTAGCCGCCGCCCTGCGGGGTGGTGATCGGCGCCTTGAGCAGCACCTTGTTGCGACGGATCGTGTCCCACGCGCTCGGCGCGATGCCTGACGTGTGACCCTGCAGGTACACCTGCTCGCCGACCTCGATCACGTCGTACCGCAGCGGGGCGCCGGCGGCGTCGAGGATGCGGAGGGTGGCGTCCATGATCTCGGGCCCGATCCCGTCACCGCGTGCGACCGTGATCGGGATGATGGTGCGGCTGTCGTTCGCCGATGTGGTCATGGGTGCTCCCTCGAGATCAAGAACTGCAATACATGAAACTAGCGTCACATGTTTCCGGCGCCACCCGGTGAGCGGCGTTCAAGCGGTCGGGTCCATGATGCGTCCGCCGAACAGGGTCGCGCCCGATGCGTCGTCGACGATCCGGAACAGGAACGGCCGGTCGAGCACGACGGGAATCGGCTCGTCGACCGGGGCGCTCACGGCGACCATCAGCACGACCGTCGCGGCGGCGGCCTCGATGCCCGTCTCGTCGACCGAGAGCCACGCCTCGTGCAGCACCTGGTCGATCTTCGTCAGCGGGTCGTCGGCGACACCGAGCAGCGAACCCTCGGAGAACGGCGCGGCGAGGCCCATCACCTGGAGGACGTCGGTGAGGGGTGTGTTGACCCGCGTCTCGAAGCGCGGCACCACCAGCTCACCGCCGGGGTTCTGGCTGGCGGCGAGGTCGGCGACCACGTCGGCATAGCGGCCGGCGATCTCGTCGAAGCGGCCCTCGTCCGGCAGTACGACCTCGAAGCGCAGCCCACCGATCAGCTGCTTGGAAGCACCGACCCAGCCGTCACCGCTGCCCGACCGGCTGCTCCCGCCCTGCATCATCGGGACGGTCACGGGCGTGCCGTCGACGAGGGTGAACGTCGCGTCGTCGACGGTCCGGGTGGCGTCGAACTCGGACTGCCACGATGCCTGCAGCAGCAATGCGTTCACGAGCGCGGCGACGGTGTCGGCCCGGATCGCGTCCGGTGGAACGAGATCGGTGATGCGGTCGTCGGTGGCGTCGGCGATGAAGTCGTTGATCCGCTCGGCGGCGGCCGATTGGTCGGCGGCGAAGTCGAGCTCCTCGAGCACGGCCCCGTAGTTGGTGCCGACAGCATCGAGGTAATCGGCTCGGAACGGGTAGCCGGGCTGGAGGAAGGCGGCGTTGGCGATCCGCACGAGCAGCTCGCCCGGCTCCTGGCCCTCGCCGTACGCGGGGTCGACCGGCTCCGCTTGCCGAGCTTCGAGTGACTGCTCGAGCGCGCTCATCGACGCGTGCCATGCGGCCGGGTCGTCGATGCCCAGCAGGGTGTGGAGCTCGGTGGTGCCGTCGCCGCTCGTTCCCGGCTCGACCATGCCGAGCGCGATCGCGATGCTGAGCGGCGAGACGATGAGGTTGTCGCCAGGCGAGGTCGTGGACCCCGCCGCCGTCAGCAGCTCGAACCCGAACGTGGTGACCGCCTCGCCGGCGAGCGTCGGATCTGCGCCCGACGGCACCCGCTCGGGAACGGCCACGAGACCCGCTGGCGCGGGTCCGCTCGTCGATGTGGCCGTCGACTCGGGCTCGGCGCCGCAGGCGGCGACGAGTGCGAGTGCGCCGGCGACCAGCGCGGCGGTTGGAACGCGAAGGTGCTGCATGCCCGTTGGACGTCGACCTCGGGCGGGCCGGTTCCCGTCAGTCGCCCTCTTTACGGGCGCGCAGCACGAGGGTGGTGGGGACGGGCGAGATGTCGGTCACGCCGAGCTCGAGGATCTGGTCGACACGGAAGTTGGCGCGGCCGAGGTGGACGAACCAGTCGCCGATGGTGCGGCCGACCGTGCCGTACGGGTGCACCTTCGAGCCGAACTGGTCGGTGGTGTGGACGCCGGCGAACGGGTGCGGCGCCGAGATCACGAACGGATGGCTCGCCTTGAGCACCCGGTGCACCTGGCGCAGCAGGCGGCTCAGGTCGTCGACGTCGACGAGCGTGTGGTTGGCGACGACGAGCGACACCGACGCACTCGTGGCGAACCCGAGGTCGGCGAGATCACCGGTGTGGCATTCGACGCTGACGTCGTCCTTGGTCGCCGCGGCTCGGACGTATCCGATCGCCTCTGGGTTCGGGTCGATCGCGATCGCCTTCGCGCCCGCATGCGCCATCGCGATCGAGTTGAGCTCGCGGCTGATGCCGAGCTCGATCGTGCGTTTGCCGCCGCTGATGTCGCCGCACAGGCGGAGCTCGCGTTCGTCGGGGATGTCGCGTCCGAACCTGATGGCGGTGGTCGTCACGACGACCAGTGTGGCGCATCGCTAGCCTGCCGGGATGGGATTCTCGGTCAACGTGCTGCGAGGCGGCACGGAACGCCGCGGCATCGTCGACCACCGTCTCGCCCGCCGGATGCTGATCAATCAGGTGCGCCTCGGCCGCATCGGCCGTGAAGAGGTGTGCGACGCGCATCCCGAGCTGATCCGGGCCGCGAAGAACGTCGGCGGGCTCACCGAGGCCGACTGCCCGATCTGCGAAGCCGACAAGTTGCGGATCGTGACGTACGTGTTCGGCCATCGCCTGCCGGCGAGCGGCCGCTGCGTGTCGACCGCCGCCGAGCTCCGCAAGCTGGGCACCCAGCCGGGCGACGCCACGGCCTACGTGGTCGAAGCCTGCCCCACCTGCCGCTGGCACCATCTCCTCCGCGTCTGGCCGCTCTGAACCGGCATCTCTGAACCACCGGCGCTCGTCGAGGTCGGCGTTGCTACGGTCGGCGGATGCCGATCGTGCCGGACGACAAGAACTGGACCTGGGTCATCGAGCAGTTGTGCACCGACTGCGGGTACGACGGGTCGACCGTCGACGTCAGCCGGATGGCCGACCACGTGCGTGACAACGCCGCCCGTTGGCCGGCGCTGCTCGCACACCCGCACGCGCGCCTCCGCCCGACCGACGACCAGTGGTCGGCGCTCGAGTACGGATGCCACGTCCGCGACGTCTTCCGCCTCTTCGACGAGCGCCTCGCGCTGATGCTCACCGAGGACGGGCCGCAGTTCGCCAACTGGGACCAGGACGTCACCGCGATCGAGCAGCGGTACGACCTCCAGGACCCGGCCACCGTCGCGGCCGAGCTGATTGACGCGGCTGACGCGCACGCGCGCCGGTGGGAGACGGTGAGGGCCGAGCAGTGGCAGCGCACCGGGTATCGCAGCGACGGTGCGGCGTTCACGGTCGAGACGTTCGCCCGGTACCTGCTGCACGACCCGGTGCACCACGTCGACGACGTCGAGCGGGGCAACCAGGTGCTCGCGGACGGCGAGCTCGACTGAGCGCAGGCTGCGCTCAGCGGAGGTCGGCCACCACCGGGGCGGAGCGGGCGACGCACGCCTCGATGTCGTCGACCTCGTCGGGTGCCACCGCCGCCGCGAGGCCGGCGTGGACGACCCTGCTCCCCGTCATCTGACACAGCAGCACCGGCGCCGCCTCGGCACTGAAACCGCCACCCGGGAGCTCGGTGAAACGCACGGCGGCGAGCAGCCCGTCGAGCGTGCGCGGGTCGCTGTACCGGCCGCGTCCGGGCACGCCCATCCCCGACACGATGTTGCCGAGGCTCCAGAACACCGGCGTGCCGTTGACCGTCTCGAGCGGGTGGATCGAATGTGGACCGTGGACGATGACGAGGTCGACGTCCGCCCCGGCGATGACGTCGGTGACCAGCGCCCGGTCATCGCGCACCGGTGCCGATGTCATCTCGACGAAAACGTGCAGGCTCACGATCACGAGCTCGGCGCCCCGGGCGCGGGCCTCGGCGACGTCGGCGATGACAGGGCCGGCGTCGACGGCGCGGTCGAGACGCCACGGGTCGCGCGGGAAGCCGACGTTGGAGTTGCGCGCGTAGGAGAGGTGCGCGACCCGAACGCCGCGCACGTCGAACGCAACGGTCCGTTCGGCTGACTCGGCGGGGGAGCGTGCCGTGCCGACGTGTCCGAGCCCGGCGAGCTCGAGCGCGACGAGGGTCGACTCGACGCCGCCGGCTCCGAGGTCCCAGGAGTGGTTCGATGCCGTGCTGCACCGGTCGAAGCCGACCCGGCGCAGATCGCCCGCCACCTCGAATGGCGCGGCGATGAGCGAGTACCCGCCGATCGCTGCGCGCCCGACCAGCCCGACCGTCGCGCCTGGCCAACCGATCGGTGTCTCCATGTGACAGATCGCGAGGTCGGCCGATGCGATCATCGGCGCGATCGGCGCCAGCAGCGGCACGTGGTCGAACCGCACGCCGGGCGGGGCGGCCGCAGCGGCGGCGGCGTTCACTCGCGACTCGGGCAACCAGTCGCCGACCGCGATCACCGAGACGGTGCGCGCGGGCGGGGCGAGCCGATCGGCCGAGGCACCTCCCGAGGCGCCGGGCGGACCGATCGCGGCGGGCACGCCGGCATGAGCGATCCCGGCGAACGCAACGCCCAGGGTCAACCCTGCGATCCAGCCCCGCCGCCGCACGACGAGCAGCGTAGACGCTCTCGGTTGCGCGTTCGGCCGGGCGCGACAGCGCCGGAGGCGTCCGATCGTGGTCGGTCGCCTCCGGCGCTGCAGTCGACCCGCCGGGGGGAGCGGGTCGGGATCGTCGACCCGCTCGCAGGCGAGCAGGTCGTGTCGTTCAGGGCGGTGTGCTCAGAGGTAGTAGCCCACGAGGTCGATGATGATGTGGGTGCGCGCCGTCACGGCGTCCCCCGTGTCGCTGCCCACCCGTGCTGTGATCGAGCCGGCTGCGTTGACGGCGACCGAGGTGGAGTTGGCGATGAACGTGTTCGGCGTCGACCAGTTGATGTTGGACGTCTTCACGTCGGCGACCGGCGTGCCGGTCGCGAACAGCGACACGAAGCCGACTGCTTCGGTGTCGGCGATCGTGATGTTCACGAGCGCCGTGCGGGAGCCTGCGGGGAAGCCCGAGTCGTTGCCCTCGAAGTCCTTGGTGAGATCGATGGCGACCGTCTGGCCCTCGTTGATCTTGGCCGGCGACGTGCCGGTTCGGCTGTTGTAGATGCGCTTCGCAACGGGGAGCGAGTGGAACGCTCCGGCCGTCGTGGAGCCGGCGAGCTTCACGAACCGGACTGCGGGCGGCGCGGGAGCAGCCTCGGTCGCACCTGCCGGGGCCGGGGCCGGGGTCGCAGCGGGGACCGGGACCGTGAACCACAACGTGCCGGCGGCGTCGACGTAGAGCTCGCCCGCCGCGTGGGCACCCGGCGTCGGGCCGACGACCGCACCGGGGAGCCCGACGAACCTGAGCTGCGGCCCGTTGGCCGAAGCAACGGCGAGACCGGCCGGAGCCGCCGTCGTGGCGTTGGGCGCAGCTGCGGCCAAGCTGGCCGCGACGACACCGAACCCGGCGCCGTTGCTGGTGGAGCCGTGCAGGCCATTGGCGTAGTCAGCGCCACCGTAGCCACCGATCTGGGCGGGGAACGGCGCGGTGGCGAGATCGGCGGTCGCGGCGCCGACGCTGAGCGCGCTCGGTGCCGTAGCGCCGATCTCCGCGACGGGGGCGACGACGAGGGTGGTGGGCAGCGTGCCTTCGTTGTCTGCTCCGATGTTGACTGGATCACCGTCGGCGGCGGATGCAGTGCGGTCGAATGCGACGGCGGCGACGGCGGCGCCGGCGCCGCCGATGGCGACCTTGCGGAGCAGGGCGCGGCGGCCGTTCTCGGTCGTCTCGGTGGCCTCGAGTTGCTCGGACGAGTGGGTCTCAGCGGTCATGTTGGTCTCCTGTCGGGTGACGTCGTGTCGTGATCAGTGGTGTCTGACGGTGTGTTGAACCGTTGCGGCAACGGGCGAGGCCCAGAGCCGTCACCCTTTCGTAACATGTCGGAGCCCGTTTGTGACCGCGCCCAGCCGGGCGAGCACCGGGGAGCCACGACGGGGGGCACTACCCCGATCGGGGCTGGTCCATCCCTCGCTGCTCGGTCGGGGACGCCTGAAACGTCAGCCGGCGATCGCCCGGAGGAGCTGCGCACGCTCGGCGTCGGTGCGGCCCCGGAGGTCGGCGATGCCGTGCTCGGTGACGACGACGTCGATGTCACAGCGCGGCGTCGAGACCACGTCGGGCTGCTCGACGATCGTCGGCGACCCGTCGGCGGCGCTGGAGCGCACGGCGATCACGGCGATGCCACCCGGCGAGCGGGACGCGCCGGCGCAGAAGTCGGCATGGCCTCCGATTCCGGTGATCACCCGAGTGCCGATGCGCTCGATGTTGACCGCGCCGTCGAGGCCCACCTGGAGCGCGGTGTTGCACGCGACGAACCGGGGCGTCGCGGCGACGCGTGTCGAATCGTTGGTCTCCGTGACCGACACCAACTCCAGCATCCCGGCGGCCGCCAGTCGAACGATCGGGGCACCGCCCCACGTGTACGCGGCGACCGCGGGCGCGGCGAGCAACCCACGGTCGTGGAGTGACGCCATCGCGTCGGTGAACAACCCCGAGCGGATCCGAACCGGCTTGTCGAGGGCGCGGGCAATGCCCTCACCGATACCACCAGGGCCGAACTGCAGCGTTGCATCGTCGGGCACGAGCGACGCGACGAACGAGCCGATCCGCAGATCGATCTCGTCGGCCGGTCGCTGCGGCGTTGCTGTGGGCTCGTCACCCGGCCGCGACACGACGGCGACGATGTTGCCCTCGACCGGGGGGCCACCGAGATCGACGCCGTGCTCATCGACCTCGATCACGATCCGGGCGGCGGCGCGCGCCAGCACATCCCCCCACCCGACCGACCCGGCGTACGCGAACCCGTCGCCGCGCCGCACAGCGGCGATCACGCCCACGTCGGGCCGCCGCTCGGCGAGGAGCGAGGCAACAGCGCTGAGGCGGACACCGAGCGGGGTGAGCCGGCCGGCCGCCACGGCGCGGGTGAGCGCGTAGCCGGCGAGCACGGTGACACCGCGAAGGTCGGGATCATCGAGCCACGGGTGACGCTCGACCGTGAGACCGAGCAGCACCTCGGGGCGCTGCCCGTCGAGGCCGGCGGCCACGAGCGCATCGGCAGGAGCGATGCGGGGCGCCGCAGGTCCGTCGGCGTAGACGACGAACGAGCTCGGCGCGTCGCCGGCGTTCACAGCAGGCCGGGCGCGTTGGTCTGCCCGTGTGCGGTCCAGTACTGGTTGAGCGCCTCCTGGATCCGGACGTACCAGATGATGTTGCCGATCAACGGCAGCAGGAACCACAGCCCCCAGATGGTCGTGATCGGCGGCTCCTTCCCCTCGCGCCGGTACAGCTGCTCGACCTCGCCGGCCAGCATGAACATCGTCACCGGAGAGATCAGGAAGGTGATGACGAGATGGAACGCGCCGCCGAGCCCCTCGCCCGACCACCGCTTCATCTCCTCGCCGTTCTGGAACGCCCAGACGAACGACCACACACCGCATGTGACGATCGTGACGAGGATGGTGAGGCCGGCGCTCCGTCGCTTGCCCAGCACCGGGGCCATACCGGCGACCGGTGCGCCGTACATCGGCACACCGTGCCCGGCGGCCGGCGGCAACGGTGGTGTGCCGGGCGGCGGTGGAGGCGGCAGGTCGCTCATGCGACAGAACCGTAGCCCCGGCAGTGAGTGGGCTGGGTGGGGCCGACCGGGCGGCCCTACCCTGTCGGACGTGGCAGATGCATGGTTCGAGTCGGTGGCGGTCGCACAGCAGCGCGCGAAGCGGCGGCTGCCGAAGTCGGTGTACGGCGCGCTGATCGCAGGCGCCGACCGCGGCATCACCATGGGCGACAACACCGCGGCCTTCGACGAACTCGGCTTCCGGCCCGTGACCGCCGGTCAATCGCCCACCCGCGACATGGGGCTCGAGATCATGGGTCAGGGTGTGTCGATGCCTGTGCTCATCTCGCCCACCGGCGTCCAGGCGGTCAATCCCGAGGGTGAGGTCGCCGTGGCGCGAGCCGCCGCGGCACGCGGTGTCGCGATGGGGCTCAGCTCGTTCGCCAGCAAGCCGATCGAAGAGGTGGTCGCGGCCAACCCGCAGACCTTCTTCCAGATCTACTGGGCCGGCGACCGCGACTCGATCGTCGCTCGGATGGAGCGGGCGCGGGCGGCCGGCGCCGTCGGGATCATCGTGACGCTCGACTGGTCGTTCGTGCACAGCCGTGACTGGGGCAGCCCCAAGGTGCCGTCGAAGATCGACTTCGCCACGGCGAAACAGCACGCACTCGAGGTGGCGGTGAAGCCCGGTTGGTTGCTCGAGTGGGTGCGCTCGGGTGCGCTGCCCGGCTTCGGTGTGCCCAACTTCGCTCTCGCCGGTCAACCGGTCCCCGGCTTCTTCGAGGCGTACGGCACGTGGATGGGCACACCACCGCCCACATGGGACGACATCGCGTGGTTGCGAGCCCAGTGGGATGGACCGTTCATGGTGAAGGGGATCGGCCGCGCCGACGAGGCCCGCCGCGCCGTCGACGCCGGCGTCTCCGCGATCTCGGTGTCGAACCACGGCGGCAACAACCTCGACGGTACACCCGCCCCGATTCGCGTCCTGCCCGAGATCGCGGCGGCGGTCGGCAACGACGTCGAGGTGTTGCTCGACGGCGGGATCCGCCGCGGGAGCGACGTGGTCAAGGCGCTCGCACTCGGCGCGAAGGCCGTGATGATCGGGCGCGCGTACCTCTGGGGGCTCGCTGCGAACGGTCAGGCCGGCGTGGAGAACGTGCTCGACGTGCTCCGGATGGGGATCGACTCGACGTTGCTCGGTCTCGGCAAGTCGTCGATCACCGAGCTGTCGCCCGACGATCTCGTGATCCCGGCCGACTTCGCGCCGCCGCGCTGACCGTTCGTGTCGTATGGTCGGCGCCATGTCAGCCGAATCGTTCCGAGCGTTCCGCGCCGTCACCGACGGTGAATCGACCGACCGTGGCGTCGTCGTCATGTCCGCCGACGAGTTGCCCGACGGCGCACTGATCGCAGTCGAGTGGTCGAGCGTCAACTACAAGGACGGTCTCGCATCGACGCCGGCCGGCAAGGTCGCACGCATCTCCCCGATCGTGCCGGGTATCGACCTGGCGGGTGTGCTCGTCGAGGATGCCGGTGACCTGCCGGCCGGCACGGCCGTGCTGGCGCACGGCTACGACATCGGGGTGTCGCGCCACGGCGGCTTCGCTGAGTACGCCCGCGTGCCGGCCGACCAGTTGGTGCCGCTACCCGATGGGCTCAGCGCGCACGACGCGATGGTGGTGGGCACAGCGGGGTTCACCGCCGCGATGTCGGTCATCGCTCTCCAGGAGCACGGCGTCACACCCGACCGAGGGCCCGTGCTCGTCACCGGGGCCACCGGTGGCGTGGGTTCGACCGCGGTCGGGATGCTCGCCGGCCTCGGGTACGACGTGGTGGCCAGCACCGGGAAGCCGGAGATGAACGAGTTCCTGACGGCGCTCGGCGCGACGTCGATCATCGACCGCGCCGAGCTGGCCGAGGAGTCGAAGCGTCCGCTCGAGTCGACCGTGTGGGCCGGTGCGATCGACTGCGTCGGCGGTGTCGCCCTCGCCAACGTGCTGAAGAAGATCCACTACGGCGGGTCGGTCGCGGCGAGCGGTCTCACGGGCGGCGGCGCGCTCCCGACCACGGTGATGCCGTTCATCCTGCGTGGCGTCAACCTGCTCGGCATCGACTCGGTGATGGTGCCGATCGAACGGCGGCGGGCCGTGTGGGGCCGGATCGCGACCGACCTCCGACCCAACGCGCTCGACCGGATCGGCCACGACATCGGCCTCGACGAACTCGATGCAGTGCTTGCCGGCATCCTGCGCGGTGAGGCGCGCGGCCGCTCGGTCGTCGATCCGCGCACGTGACGCCGTTCACCCACCGTTCACCCGCGGGGGGTTGGGCTCGCCACCCGGCCAGGGGAGACTGGCCGTCATGACAGAACTCGTGCGCGACCGATTGGTGCCCTTCGAGGGCGCGCACAACTTCCGTGACCTCGGTGGGTACCCGTCGCGGTTCGGCGGAGCCACCCGTTGGGGAGTGCTGTACCGGGCGGACGGCCTGAGCGAGATGACCGCCACCGATCTCGCAGAATACGAATCGCTCGCCGTCCGCACGGTGTACGACCTGCGCCGCGACGACGAGCGTGAGATGGCTCCCGATCCGGTGCCGAACGTGCACGTCTGCCTGATGAGCCATGTGCTCGCGAACGTGCCGATGCCCGATCGTGCCGAACTGGTCGATCACGCCGACGGCACCCAGTTCATGCGCCAGCTCTACAGCGGGCTGCTCGCGCACGCCGGCCCCGGCATCGGTCAGCTGATGCGCGATCTCGCTGACGGGCAGTCGCTCCCCGCCGTGTTCCACTGCACCGCCGGCAAAGATCGCACCGGCATCGTGGCTGCCCTGATCCTGCTCGCCGTCGGTGTCGATCGCGAGGCCGTTCTCGACGACTTCGAGCTGACGAACAGGTACGTCACCCGTGAGACGCACGCGGCGATGTACGAGCGGATGATCGACCACGGCATGAGCCCCGAAGCGGCCGCCGGCATGTTCGCCGCCGCCCGGGCCAGCATGGCTGCTGCGATCGACGAGCTCGATGAGGTCTATGGCGGGGTCGACCGCTACCTCGCCACGCACGCCGGTTTCGACGCCGGCCATCTCGCGCGACTGCGCGAGCGCCTGCTCGACTGAGCCGACGCACCGCCTGACGACGGGTGGTCGTACGACCAATTGACGGGTGTCGCTACGACCGGTCTGGTGTGACACTGCCACCATCGAACGGATCGTCCAGTGACCCAACCCGAAGGCCGTCGGCACACCACGACGACGTGGTCGCCGAACGCCCCGACTCCGGGCATCGGCGACGCACAACAGACCCATCACACCAGCGAGGTATCGGCGAGGCGCGACCGGATCGACAGTGTGATGAACGATGTGCTCGCGATGGTCGGGTGGGTCCTTGCCGCGCTGATCGTCGTCGGCGGCGGATTGCTGCTGTGGCATCTCCTGTTCGGCGGCCGCACGAGCGACGATGTGTGGCTCGGGCAGCCTGCTGCCATCACACAGTTGACGGGCACCGCCGAACGCGGACCCGAGGATTAGGTTGCACGCCGATGGTGCGATCGTCCGGCCTGCGACCTGCAGTGTTCGACGACCGGTTGGAGATGCCGCGATTGCTCCTCCGGTACGTGGTGACCGCACTCGTGACACTGATCGTCGTCTCGGTGATCACGGCGCTCGTCAGCCGCCATCTCGGCACGGAGGAGGCGATCGACGATGCGAACCGGGTGGCCACCATCACGGCCAGCGCCGCCGTCGAGCCGATCATCGACGATGCCATCCTGCAACTCGACCCGGCATCGATCGCCAGGCTCGACGCGGTCGTGCGGAGTCAGGTGATCAGAGGCTCCCTCGTACGCGTGAAGATCTGGTCGCGCGACGGCGTGATCGTGTACTCCGACGAGGGTCGGCTGATCGGCGAACGCTTCGATCTCGACGCCGATGCGGTCGCGATGCTCGATGGCGGCCCGGCCGGGTCGAAGTCCGAGATCAGCGATCTCGACGAACCGGAGAACCGGTACGAGGAGCCGGCGACCACGCTGCTCGAGGTCTATCTGCCGATCGCGACGCCGTCGGGTGAGCCACTGCTGTACGAGGCCTACTTCGTGTACGACGGCGTGGCCGAGGCGGGTCGGCGCGCATGGCTGCGCTTCGCACCCGTCGTGCTCGGCTCGCTCGTCTTCCTCGCCGTGCTGCAGGTGCCGCTGGTGCTGTCGCTCGCCCGACGGCTCGTGCGCACTCAGGAGCAGCGCGAACATCTGCTGCAGCAGGCGATCGACGCGACCGACGCCGAGCGGCGCCGCATCGCGAGCGATCTCCACGACGGTGTCGTCCAGGATCTCGCCGGTGTCACGTTCGCGCTGGCTGCGACCGCTCGCACCGTCGACGGAGATCTCGCGGTGGATGTCGGTCGCGCCGGCGACCAGGTTCGCGACGCGGTGCGTTCGCTGCGTTCGCTGCTGGTCGAGATCTATCCGCCGAACCTGTACGACGAAGGTCTGGAAGCGGCGCTGTCCGACCTGATGGCCCGACTCGACCCTCGCGGCGTGAGCGGAACGCTCACCGTCGACGCTCCACCGGATCTGTCGCTCGACACGATCCAGCTCATCTATCGCGCCGCGCAGGAGGGCCTGCGCAACGTCGTCGCGCACGCCGATGCGTCACGCGTCGACGTCGAGGTGTCGCAACGTCCCGGGGCGGTGGTGCTGCGAATCGTCGACGACGGATGCGGCCTCGACCCGGTGAGCCTGCCGCACAAGGACGGCCATTTCGGCCTTCGAGCGCTGGCCGGCCTCGCAGCGTCGCGGGGTGCTGCGATCTCGGTCGAATCCGCTCCGGGCACCGGCACGGAGCTGCGCCTGGAGGTGCCAACGCCATGATCCGCGTCGTACTCGTCGATGATCACGCCATTGTCCGTCAGGGGCTCGAGCGTCTGTTCGAGACCGTCGACGACATCGAGGTCGTCGCGATGGCCGCCAACGGCGCCGAGGCCGTCGCGCTCGTCAACGAACACCAACCCGACGTCGTCCTCATGGACCTGTCGATGCCGGAACTCGATGGCGTCGAGGCGACTCGCCAGATCGTCGGTGCCGGGGGAGCGACCCGTGTCGTGGTGCTCACGTCGTTCGGTGACGAGACCCGCATCCTCGATGCCCTGAACGCCGGCGCGCACGGCTACCTGCTCAAGCATGTCGACCCGGACGACCTGATCCATGCGGTGCGCGCTGCGCAGGCGGGTGACTCGCCGCTCGACCCGCGCGCCGGCCGGGTGCTCCTCGAAGCCCGGCGCGGCGGGCGCACTGGTGCAGGCGCACGCCCGAACGAGCTGACCGACCGCGAGACGGAGGTGCTCCGCCTGGTCGGGTACGGCCATGCGAACAAGCAGATCGCCCGCAAGCTCGGCATCTCCGAGCGCACCGTGAAGGCGCACCTCACCAGGGTGTTCCAGCGGCTCGGCGTGAGCGATCGCGTCCAGGCTGCGCTGTGGGCGCAGCAGCACCTCCCGCAGTGATCTCCAGCCCGCGTCTGCGAGCATGCAGGATGCGTCGAACTCCGTTGGTGCCGGTGGCACTGGTGCTGCTCGCGGTGGCCGGGGTGGGCTGTGCCTCGGAGCCCTCGCCTGCTGCGCCGGTCGTGAGCCCCAGCCCGACGACGCCGGAGTCGACCGCTGAGGCCCCGGTCGCAGCGACGACCGCTGCTGCCGAACCCGTCGTCGTGCCGGAGGGGTTCGAGCGGGTCGCCGCCACCGTGACCGCCGCTGATGGAACCATCTGCGAGCTCTGCCTCTGGTTGGCCGACGACAACGACCGTCGGGCGCGCGGGTTGATGTTCGTCACCGACCTCGGCGACGCCGACGGGATGGCGTTCCGCTACGACTCGCCACGCTCCGGCAACTTCTGGATGAAGAACACGCTGCTGCCGCTCTCGATCGCGTTCTTCGACCCTGCGGGCGCGTATCTCGACTCGTTCGACATGGAGCCGTGCACCGCCGATCCGTGCCCGACCTACCCGACCCCGAACGAGTTCCTCATCGCGATCGAGGCGGTCGAGGGCGGCCTGCCCGACCTCGGCATCGGCCCCGGCAGCACGCTCGCCCTCAGCGACATGCCGTGTGCGTGACGGACGCGGCGGTCACGATGCCGACGTGGCGCTGAGCCAGGCGTCGTACAGACGGGCGTACGTGCCGCCGGCGCCGATCAGCTCGTCGTGGTGACCGTCTTCCACGAGTCGGCCCTCATGGAGCACGAGTACCCGGTCGGCGCGGGCGGCCGTGGAGAGCCGGTGGGCGATCGCGATGCTGGTGCGACCCTCGGCGAGGTGCGTCAGCGCTCGTGAGATCCGGACCTCGGTGAGCGCGTCGACCGACGAGGTCGCCTCGTCGAGCACGAGTACGTCGGGGTCGGCGACCCCGGCGCGCAGGAGCGCCACGAGCTGGCGTTCGCCGGCCGACAGCGACTCGCCGCGTTCTCCGACGCTCGTGTCGAGCCCGTCGGTGAGGCCGTCGAGCCAGTCGCGGACGTCGAGCAGGTCGACGATCCGTTCGATCTCGGCGCGGGTGGCTTCGGGCCGGGCGAACCGGATGTTCTCCGCAACCGTGTCGTCGAAGAGGAACGGCTCCTGGGCGACGACGACGAGGCGCCGCCGCAGCTCGGTGTTGTCGATCTGGGACAGCGGCACGCCACCCACTCGGATCTGGCCGGTGATCGGATCGGCGAAGCGGGCGATCAGCCGGCCGAGCGTCGTCTTGCCGGACCCGGTGGCACCCACCACTGCGACCTGCTGGCCCGCCGGGATGAACGCCGACACGCGCTCCAGCACCGCGCTCTCGAACAGTGCGTCGTCGGCGAGCGCCCGGTCGGCGCGGCTGCGGTACGAGAAGGTGACGTCGTCGATGTCGATCGAGACCCGACCGGGGGGCAGGTGCTGCGGCTGCTGCGGCGCCGGTGGCCCGACGGGCATGTCGAGCACACCGAGGACACGTCGCAGACCCGACACCGCCGTCTGGGTCTGGTCGAGCACCTCGGTGAACTCGGCGATCGGCTCGAGGTAGCGGTAGGTCAGGAAGATGAAGCCCACCAGCGCACCGCTCGTGAGCCCGCCCGCCGGCCCGATCAGGACACCGGCCGTGACGATCGCAGCGATGGTGATCACGGAGAACACCTCGCCGAGGGGGAACAGGAAGGCGCCGATCATGTTGCCGCGGATCTGGGCGTCGGCCCGTTGCCGCACCGCCCCCTTCGCACGGGCGGCGAACATGCCGCCCGCCCCGTAGGCGCGGATCGTCTCGGCACCGGTGACCAGCTCGCTGATCGACGCGAGCATGTCGCCGTTGCGCCGGCGGGCCCGGTCGTACGCCGTGACCAGGTGGCGCTGGACGAGACGGAGGACGAAGAACAGCGGGATCGAGATGCCGATCGCGATGAGCGCCAGGAACCAGTTGTAGGCGAGCATCACCGAGGCGACGATCACCATCAGGGTGCCGTCGATCAGCCAGGCGAGACCTCCCCACCGGAAGAAGTTGGACAGCGTCTCGATGTCGCTCGTGACGCGCGCTACGAGGGCGCCGCGTCGCTCGTCGTTGTGGTCGGCGAGGCTGATCCGGTGGATGTGCTCGATGAGCCGGGTCCGGAGGTCGCTCAGTGCCTGCTCGCTGCGGGTCCCGAGGCGGACGACTGCGGTGCGCTGGCACACCGCGGCGATCGCGAGCGCGCCCATGGCCACGAGCGCGCAGCCGACGATGAAGCCCATTCGCACTCGTTCGCTGCCGGTGGCGTCGATGTCCATGCCGTTATCGATCGCCTGCTGGATGAGGACCGGCACGACGACGCGACCGCCGGCCCCGACAGCCGCCAGCAACCAGGTGACGCCGAGCCCCTGACGGAGCACGGGGGCCTCCTCGAGCCCGCGCCCGATGGCCGTGGTGGCCGAGTACGGGCCGCTCGGTTCGCCGACGACGGTGTCGGTCATGTCCCGCCTCCGGCGGCGTGGGCGCCGCTCGCGTCGAACGGTGCCGAGCGATCGGTCTCGAACGCTTCGACGATCTCGCGGTAGGCGGGCACGTCGCGAAGGAGGTCGTCGTGCGCGCCGTGGGCCGTGATGCGTCCCTGCTGGACGAACAGCACGTCGTCGGCGAGCGCGATGGTCGACGGACGCGAGGCGACCATGACGACGGTGGACTCGCCGAGCGCCGTGCGCAGGTTGTCGAGCACCTGCAGCTCGGTGGCCGGGTCGAGGGCCGACGTGGTGTCGTCGAGGAACAGCAGCCGCGGGTGGCGGGCCAGCGCACGTGCGAGCGCGACACGTTGGCGTTGCCCGCCCGAGAGGGTGACGCCGCGTTCACCGACGACGGTGTCGAGGCGGTCGGGGAGTTCGCGGACGAACTGGTCGGCAGCGGCGAGTCGGAGTGCTTCCCACACTTCGTCGTCGTTCATCGGCAGGCCGACCTGCACGTTGTCGCGGACGGTGCCACCGAACAGGAACGCCTCCTGGAACACGATCGCGCGCTCGCCATCGGCGAGCGCGATCCGACCGGTGGTCGGGCCCACGAGACCGCTCATCAGCTCGACGAGCGTCGTCTTGCCGGCCCCGGTGGCACCGACGAACGCGGTCACGGTGCCTTCGGGGATCGTGGCCGATGCGTCCTCGATGGTCGGCCCCGTCGCGTCGGCGAATCGGTACGTCACCTGCTCGAGCACCACAGCGGCCCCGCTGGGCGCCACGACGACGGCGGCGGCGGGATCGGGCTCGAGCGGGTCGTCGATGGTGCCCTGCACACGGCGGTAGCCGGCGCCCGAATGCGGCAGCTCCGAGAGCGCGTACCCGATGAGTCGCAGCGGGAACACCAGCACCGTGAACATGAAGATGAAGCTCGACAGTTCCCCGATCGTCAGGTGGCCGCCGTCGATGCGGTGGGCACCGAGCACGACGATCCCGATGTTGGTGGCGGAAGGGATCACCTCGAGCAGTGCCTCGAAGGTGCCTCGCACGTACACGGCCCGCACACGAGCGTCGCGGATGCGACTCGCGATCTCGGTGAGTCGCTTCGTCTCGCGCTCCTCGGCGCCGTACGCCTTGACGAGCTGCACCCCCTCGAAGCTCTCGTGCACCGCACCCGAGAAGTCACCGAGCGCCTGTTGGGCGGCGTCGAAGTGGCGGTCGACCATCTTCTGGTAGACGACGTTGAGGACCATCAGGACCGGGAACACGGCGACGGCGACGAGGCCGAGCACCAGGTCGGTGAGCACCAGCCAGACGCCCGCAACGACGATGAGCAGCACTGTCCCGGTGGCGAACGGGATCGGGGCCATCACGCCGACCGTGGTATCGACATCGACACCGCCGCGTGCGACGAGTCGGCCGTCGCTCTGACGCTGATGCCAGGTCGCCGGTTGGGTGACCAGGCGGTCGATCACGTCGTTGGTGAGGGACTCGGCGATGCGCCACTGGGTGATGCCGGCGAAAGAGCGCCGCACCACGACCGATGCTGCACGAAGGACGCCGACGCCGATGATCAGCGTGCAACCGGCGACGAGCGTCGAGGTGGCGACGTCACCGTCCCGGAAGCGCGGCACGATCACGTTGTCGATGACCCACCGGATGACGATGGCCGACGCGACCGTGCACAGGGCGTAGACGAACGCGCCGCCGACGGCGATCGCGAACGTCTTCGGCTGACGCTGCACGAGGGCGCGCACGAACGCGATGTGCTCGCGCGCTCGTGCGAAGCGCCGCGGCGCGCTCGTTTCCCCCTCTTCGGTCACCGGCCCGTTTCTACCAGCGACTGCTCGCCGTCGAACGGGACGATTCAGCCGGAGTGTCGGATGTTCACCCGTCCGGGCGGCGTCTGATCAGTCGACGACGTAGCCGTTGACGTCGGCGAGGATGTCGGCGGGCGCCAGCGTGTAGATGCAGACCCTCCCGCCGGTCCCGACCTTGGCGAGCACGGCGTTGGGGACGACGCTGCCGGGTCCGTAGTTGACGCTCGAGGCGAGCGGGCGGGGCTGGCCGCATGGCCACACGGTGAGGAAGCCGGGGCCCCCGGGGAAGACGGCGGTGACGTTGAGCATCACCGCGGTGGCATCGCCCGGGACGCCACCGCGCCCGGCGACCGTGAGCTCGACCGTGGCATTCGCTGGTTGGCGGCCGATGCCCTGGAACTGGCCGTCGACGGTGGTCTGGCCGGGGCGGGTCTCGAGCAGGCGTGCCGGGACCACCGGGGCCGGTGAGCCGGCGCCGACCACGTAGCCGTTGACGTCGGCGAGGATGTCGGCGGCGGACGACGTGTAGATGCAGACCTTGCCGCCGGTGCCGACTTTGGCGAGCACGGCGTTCGGAACGACGCTGCCGGGCCCGTAATTGACGCTGGACGCGACGGGGCGGATGTCGCCGCACGACCACACGGTGAGGAAGCCGGGCCCGTCGGGGAGGACGGCGGTGACGTTGAGCATCACGGCGGTGGCGTCGGCCGGGACGCCGCCGCGCCCGGCGACCGTGAGCTCGACCGTGGCACCCGCTGGCTGGCGGCCGATGCCCTGGAACTGGCCGTCGACGCTGGTCTGGCCGGGACGGGTCTCGAGTAGGCGTGCCGGGACCACCGTGGTCGGGGAGCCGCCGCGAACGACATAGCCGCTCACGTCGATAGCGAGCTCGGTCGCGCTGCTCGTCACGATGCACACGTCGCCGGTCTCACTGACCTTGCTGATCACGGCGTTGGCGACGACGGCACCCGCTGAGTAGTTGAGGTTCGATGCGAGCGGACGGGCCGTACCGCACGGCCAGACCGTGATGAAGCCGGGGCCCTCAGGGCCGATCGCCGTGACGTTGAACATCACCGACTCGGCGCCGGCCGGGATGCCGGCGCGACCGGCGATCCGCATCGCGGTGGTGCTGCCGGCGCGGCGGACGCCGATCCCCTGGAACTGGCCGTCGATCGTCTCGCTCGGGACGCGGGTGTCGAGGACGCGCCCCGGCTGGATCGACGTGAGGGCGGCCGACGGCGCGGCGTCACACGGGACCGTGCCGATCACCGTCATCGAGTTGATCGGCTTGCTGGGGAACTGGAGCTCGCGCCGCCCGCTGCCGTCGACGCCGGTGACGGCGAAGAAGTAGGGCTGTCCCTGACTGTCGAGCTTGCGGTCGTCGTAGACGATCGTGGAGGATCCGAGCCACACGATCGGTGGGTCGGAGTCCTGCCAGGTGGCGCCCGGCACGGGGGTGACGGCGTCGGTGGCGACGTCGACGACGTCGATCCGTCGGACGCCCGGCGAGCTGCTGAACGCGTACGCGATCCGGGTGCCGTCGGGTGACCACGACGGGACCCGCTGGGACGAGTTCGGAACGGCCGACCCGGCGACCTCGCGGCGGTTGGACCCGTTGGCGTTCACCACGTAGAGCTCGCCGGCGGTCGGGTCGCCACGTCGGGCCGCGAACGCGAGTTGCGTGCCGTCGGGTGACCACGTGATGCCCTGTGCCGCCTTCGGCGGGTTGAACGGCGGCAGGGAGGAGTCGAGCGCCGTGACGTCCATGATCCGGTTCGGCGAGCCGCTGCCGTCGGCGTTGGCGATCCAGATGTCGTAGCCCCGATAGACGCCGCCCGCCTCGATGTAGGCGATCTTCGAGCCGTCGGGCGAGAAGTCGAACCCGTCGTCGAGCACCTCGAAGGTGGTCTCGAGGCGGACCACGGGCGTTGCGCCGAGCTCGAGCACCACCAGCGAGTCCTGCGAGCCGCCGAGTCGGTTGGGGTTCAGGAACGCGAGGTGCTGCCCGGTGGACGAGAAGACCATCCGGCGTCGCTCGGAGGACGACGAGGTGTTCGGGAACGTGTAGACGGTCCGGACGTTGCCGCCGTCGGCATCGGCGAGCTCGATGCGGAGCGTGCCGCCGAACGCCGCGACCCGAGCCACCTTGGTCCCGTCCGGCGACACTGCGTAGGCGCCCGGGTAGTTGCCGACCATCGTGCCGCCGGCGTCGTAGACACCGATCGAGTGGGTCTCCGGCAGGCTCGTGGTGGCAGCCGGCAGGCGCACCGCTGCGCAACGGGCGCCGCCGGGCACCGCCTCGGTCACGTCCGGCGTGGCGGCCACCGGACCGGCGCCGGCCGCGAATGCCGCCGATGCCAGCACCGCCACCGTTGCCGCGATGGCGGTCATCCGCTGCGCTCGCCCGGTGTTCGCACGACCTGCTGTTCGCTGCCCCTCGTCCATGGGCGGAACGGTACGAACGTTCTGCAACAGCTCGATAACACACCCCGGCTGTCACACCCTGCTGTCATCCTGCTCGGCATGGAGCGTTTGCGGCGGGAGCATGTGGTTCGGCGGGGCGGTAGCGTGTGCCGGTCATTCGTGACGCACATATTCACCCTGCTCCATCATCGTGATGGGGCCGAGTGGCCGGGTTGCGAGCAACGCCGGTCCGGAGTCCGAAGGGAGTTCCACACGCATGATGCGTGCCTATGAGTTGATGGTGATCGTCGACGGAGACGTCGAGGATCCCAAGGCCCAGTCCTGGGTCAAGTTCGTCTCCGACGAAATTGCGAAGGCCGGTGGGTCGTTGCACGGCAGGCCCAATTGGTGGGGGAAGCGCGCGTTCGCGTACCCGATCAACAAGAAGGAAGCCGGCTACTACATGGTGGTCGAGTGCCTCGCCGACGGCGGCGCCCTCGACGAGCTCGAGCGGCAGCTCCGCCTCGCGGACGACATCGTCCGTCACAAGCTCATCCGACTGCCCGATGCCGAGGCCAAGCGCCGCGGTATGGCGGTCACTGCCGCCTGATCCGGCGGCACCCCACGAAGGGAGCCCACCCATGTCCAGCAATTCCGTCACCCTGATCGGCAACCTCACCCGCGACCCCGAGCTCCGGTACACCACCGGTGGCCGGGGCGTCGCGTCGTTCGGTCTCGCCGTCAACCGGCGCTACCAGCAGAACGGCGAATGGCAGGAGCAGACCTCCTTCTTCAACGTCGTGTGCTGGGGCGAGCTCGGCGAGAACGCCGCCGCCACCCTGACCAAGGGGTCGCGAGCGATCGTGACCGGCCGCCTCGAGCAGCGCAGCTGGGAGACCAGCGACGGTGAGAAGCGTTCCGTCGTCGAGGTCATCGCCGACGAGATCGGCCCGAGCCTGCGCTGGGCGACCGCCCAGGTGGAGCGCACCGAGCGCTCCGGCGGTGACGGTGGATTCTCCGGTGGTGGCTCCAGCGGCGGTTCCGGCGGTGGGGGCGGGGGCGGCAGCAGCCGTGCACCCGACCCGATCTACGGCGACGAAGAGCCGTTCTGACCCGTTCCATGAACTCGATCTGATCTCGTCCAGGAAGAAGAAGGACCCACGATGGCCAAGGCCAAAGGCAGCAAGACGCCGACGCGTGCACCGCGCGGCAAGGATGCCAATCCCCGCAAGTTCAAGAAGAAGACCAGCCCGCTCATCATCGACAAGGTCGAGTACGTCGACTACAAAGACGTCGACCTGCTCAGCCGGTTCATGAGCGATCGCGCCAAGATCCGCAACGCGCGGGTCGCCGGCAACGACCGTCAGCAGCAGCTCGAGATCGCCAACGCGATCAAGATCGCTCGCGAGATGGCGCTGTTGCCGTACGCCAAGCGCGTCGCGTCGGCGAGTCGCCAGCGTCCGTCGCGTGACGGTGGCGATCGCCGCCCGCGTCGCGACGAGGCCGAGGCCGAGTTGCAGGTCGAGACCGCTGACGTCGCGATCGACGACGTCGAGACCACGGAAGGCGAGGACTGACCATGCAGGTGATTCTCCGCTCCGATCTCGAGGGCCTCGGCAAGCGCGGCGACATCGTCGACGTCGCCGATGGTCACGCCCGCAACTATCTGTTCCCGAAGGGCCTCGCCCTGAAGGCGACAGCGGGTGCGGTCGACCAGGCGGCGAAGATGCGTCGGTCGCGCGACCAGCGCGATGCGAGCGACCGTGAGGCCGCGACCACGATCGCCAGCACGCTGGTCCCGAAGATCATCGCGATCACGGCCAAGGCCGGAGCCGAAGGCAAGCTCTTCGGCTCCGTCACCACGGCCGACATCGTCGAGGCCGTCGAGGTCCAGACCGGCATCAAGCTCGACAAGAAGTCGGTCCATCTCGACGAGCACGTCAAGACGGTCGGCGAGCACTCGGCCACGGTGTCCCTGCACCACGCCGTGAGCTTCCCGCTCCGCTTCGAGGTGTCGGCCGCCGGCTGACCCCCGTCCACGGACGAACGAACGAGGCCCCGGTCCCGCAAGGACCGGGGCCTCGTCGCGTCCGGCCCCAGCCGTCGTGCAGTGGCCGACGCACGCAGACGCCGGCCGCCGAGCGCTCAGGACCGGTCCCCCTGGACGCCAGTTCGCGCTTCGCGCCGCCAAGGATGACGGCACGACTCATTGAGCAGCCCGGGGCGGTTCGTGACGTACGCAGAGGAGTGGATCTGTGCGCCGCCCGACCTTGCATCAGGCATCCGGACCGGGCAATACGAGCGCTCGCGGCTGCAAGCGCCCGGCGGGCGAATGGCCGCGACGCGCCGAGCGCACGGCGTGGTCGTCGTTCGGATCGAACCCTGCCTGATGGGCCGAACCGGATGTCGATCTGGGCGCGTCGGTACCAGCTCCTCGGTGTGATACGTCTGGCAACGATGAAAGCCCGCTGGTTCCTCGCACTCGCTGCGGCTGGGTTGGCTTCCGGATGCGGAGTCGGGGGTGCAGACCACGATGGCACGTGGCTGTTGCTGTCGCTCGACGTTGACGGCGTGCCGTTCGCGATCGACCGGCCGTTGTTCATGGACATCACCAGCGACGGGTTCAGCGCAGCGACGACATGCAACTCGCAGTCTGGCGACTTCGGTGGAGACATCATGACCACCCTCATGTTGTGCGGCGACGAGGTCGCCACGGCAGGCGAGTCGTACATGCGGCAGGCATTCGAAACGAAGCCCGTACAACGGGACGGTCGACTCGTGTTCGAAAGCGGAAACGTCCGTCTGGTCTACGAAGCGTTCGACGTCCCGCCGCCCGGCGAACTCTTCGCGATCTTGGACGATCCGACACTCAGCGTGGACGAGACCGAGCTGCCTCCCGAGGCGGCGACGGGCACCGCGCCACCTGACTTCGAGTCCTTGATTCCGGTGGCCTCACCGACGCGCGAGGTCGAGCTGTTTCTCGGCCAGTTCGGCGAACACATCTGTGTCGTCTACGGGACATCTACTGCGATGGACAAGTCGTGCACCGAGCCGCGTTTCGCGGCGATACAGGCCGTTGCAGCCAGCATTCCGATCTACGGTCAACCGCTGTTGCGCGTGGCACTGATTCCCGACCGCTTCGCGGTGGCAGCCGCGGCCCGGCAAGATCTCGGCAGGTACGAGACGAACATGCTCATCGTGAGCGATGACGCGCCGGCGGGTCGGTACGTCCTGCACGACGAAGCGGGAGCCGAGCTTGCTCTGGTGATCCCAACGCCTTGGGTCGATCCGACGATCTGATCGTTCTCGGTTCGGTGCCGGCAGTCCGGACCGATGCGCTCGCGCCAGCAAGCGCGTAGGCCCCCTTCGTCGTCAGACCCGCGCCATAGCGGCCTGATTGAGTTCGTGGGGGTGCTGCGCTCGGGGCGGTGGACAACGCCTTGAACGCGGTGCACTCTTTGCGGATGGTTGCGGGACGCTTGGGCGCAGTGGTGACCGCTTTAGCCATGAGTGTTGCGACCATGGGCTGCACGTCGAGTTGCTGGGACACCGCGCCGTCGAGCGATTCAATGAGCGCGGGACAGACGACCGATGTGACGCTCCGTGTCGTCGACGGCGCGTTGGGCCACCTCGTCGACGGCGCGTGGGGCCAACTCGATGTCGGGGGCATGTATTGGACGAGTGACGACCCGGTCTCGCTCGCAGACGGCGACTATGAGGCGACCGCGACGTTGACCAAGGCTGGGACCGTCGCTGAAGCTGAAGTCGTCTTGATCGACCTTGGTGACGACGGCACCTTGGTGTTCACCGGCCCGGTCACCTGCGAATAGCGCCCGAACTGCCGATCTTCGCTACTCCGGGAACTTGGGCCGGAAGCGCAGAATGTCGGGTGGCTCGCAGAGGTCCGGTGGGCGGAGGGTCACGGGTCGGCGACGTGCGGCGGCCGGTGGGAGGCGATTGACCGAGCGCGCAGGATCAGCTGGTGCGCCACTGGTTGGCTTGGTCGCGGCGTTTGCGGAGGGCGTTGGGGTGGGCCCAGCCGAGGCCGACCCAGTCGTAGTTCATCTTGCCGGCGGGTGGTGGTTCGTAGGGGCGGTCACACACCGGGGTGCCGTCGGGTGGTGGGTCGGGTGGGTGACTTGCGGGGATCGGTTTCCCGCGGTGGTCGGTGAATGTGATGCCGTCGGGCATGTCGGCGTTGCCGGTGATGCCGAGTTCGCCCTTGTGGTGCATGCGGTGATGCCGTGGGCACAGGCTCAGCAGGTTCGGGGTGTCCGTCGGGCCGCCGTCTTCCCAGTGGATGATGTGGTGGACCTCGACGAACCGGTCAGCCGTGCAGCCGGGGACGCGGCAGCCGCGGTCGCGGCGTTCGATGATGCGGCGGGTGCGGTCGGGGACGATGTGTTGGGTGCGCCCGACGGAGAACGGGACCCCGTTGGTCTCGTAGACGATCGCGCCGAGCCCGTCGCACGAACACAGACGGGCGAGGTTCTGCGGGATGCGCCAGCCGTCGGTGGTGGTGGTCGCCCCGGTGGCGGTGTTGTGGTGGAACCAGGTGCGGTAGCGGTCGCGACGGTCGCGCGACGGCACCGCATCCAAGGATCGTTCGGCGATGTCGACGAGGGCGTCGATCCAGGTGGCGTCGGGGTTGCCGTCGTCGAACAGTCGGTCCTTCGCTTCGGTGAACGCGGCTTCGATGCGCTTGCCGAGATCGAGATCGCAGTCGACGTTGGCCCGCCACCGGCCGTCTTTCGTGCCGAACGACAGCCGGTCCTTCGGCGCGCGTGCGGCCTTGGCTTCGGCGGGTTCGTCGGGATCATGGTCGAACGCGTCGTCACGGATCGCGCGACGCAGCCGTGACACGGTGCCGATCTCCGCGAAGCCCAACATCTGCTGTTGCGCCCACTCGGGTGCTTTCACGAGTTCGGTCATCTGATCCGCGGACACCACGCCGTGGTCGAACGCGTCGAACAGGACCGGATATCGATCACGCGCCTTGGCCAAGCGGACGATCTGGCCGGCGTGCTCGGGTGACAGACCGGACCGCCAGGCCAGCCACGCGGCCGGGGTCTTCATCCCTGCTTCGGAGGTCTCACCTGCGGCGATCGCCGCAGCGGTGACCGCCACCAGCCGGGCCATCGCGGTGTTCAGCACTCCGGCCAGGTGCGCGACCTCCGCGGCGACGTCGCGCACCACAGGGGGTGCTGCGTCGATCGTAGCGGCCGGAGACATATCAGAATCGTACACGTGTTCGACTGGCGGCGCAACGCGACTGTCCATGGCTGTTTCCGATCGTCCGGCGCGGTTCATCGCTCGCGGCGATCAGCTGGCGCGACGGGGCACGGAAGGCGTCAGACCCACTCAGTGCCGTCACGCGACACCGCTCCGTCATCCG